>NZ_PEII01000006.1:0-398963 GCF_002750415.1 Paenibacillus sp. LK1 | reverse complement strand
ACATGTTATATAACTTTTCGCCTTTACTCCTTTTTTCCAGATATCCGCGTATAATTCAGTAAAAGTGTATATTGTTTGTGTCAGATTTATGCCGCTATGATAGGATCAACTACTCGATCCGGGGCTGTACTCAAGGGGGAATGTCATAATGAAGGGACTGCTTACAAGCAAATTTGCGCTGAATGGACTGTTTGTCAAGCTAATGCTGAGCTTCCTCAGTGTCATCCTGATTTTGGCTTCATTTAATCTGTTCTCCCATCTGTACTTAAGCAACAAGGTCTATCAGGAGATGGTCAGACAAAATGAACTCGGCCTTGCGCAGACCGTTGAAGGGTATGAGAATCATTTCCGACTGACCCAGAACATGATTCTGGCCCTCACCCAATCGGATACCTGGACAGCCAATCTGGGCATTTTGAGCCACATTAAGGAGAACCGCCGTTACGATATTCCCGCAGAGGTGAAGTCGGACCTCTCCACGCTGTACGCTAATCCTTTTCTGCATATCGACAATTTCATTCTCTATTTCAAGCAAGAAGACTATGTACTGGAGAAGGAAGGTCTTAGCAGTGCCAGCGATATGTTCGGTAAATATTATTATAGTAAAGAATATCCCCCGGATTACTGGAAAACTCAAACGATGAACAACCAGTTCCTGAAAGTAATGCCTGCCGCAGCTTTTACGGAAAATACCGTTCACTCATCCCGCTCTCTCGGTCAACTGATGCCGGTCATGATGAAAGCTATTCCCTACGAAGATGTGTACGGCATTATTATGCTGGATCCACAACGTATGCAGGACACATATGGCGATGCCGCTAATAATCCGTTCTACATTCTGGACAACGAGGGACGCCTGCTTTTTACCACGATGGAGGGGGAACTGCAAAATCCGCAGCTACCTGCAGACGGAAGCAAACATGAACGTATTGGGGATCAGTATTACTTCTATGAAAAAGGTAAGCAAACCGGATTTACCTATGTCCGGGTCACCCAGGCCGCAGTAATCGCCGCGGAAATGCGGGGCATGCAGCTGCTGCTGGCTTTCCTGCTTGGCGCTGCTGTGCTGATTAGCATGATCTCCTCCCTGTTTTTCAGCATAAGATTAAACCAGCCGCTCCAGCGCCTTATTGCCGCTCTGGACCGAAATTCGGACAGCGTACCAGACAAATGGAGCAGTGTAAAAGAATTCGCCATGATCGGCGACCGCCTGAGTTCTATTCTGGAGAATAACCGTTACATTCAAAGCGACCTTGCGCAGAAGAACTCTCTTGTACGCCAGTACGCTTATATCCATAAAGTAAAGAATATACCGCTCAGCTCCTATTTGGCAGAGCTTGAGGATGCCCAGCATGCCGAGCAGCCTTATGTCTCCATTCTGTTCAAGGTGGGCTTCAAATCCCAGCCGGATGAATTCGGGCAGCATACCCTGTTATTATGGAAGCTGATTCAAAGCCTGTTCACCAGCAGCAAAACCAATAGCGTTGCCATTCAGCCCGAGCAGGACCAACTGCTCTTGCTGCTGTTCGATCCAGGTCCACAGAGTGGTATTCTTCAAGCGCTCGATACACTGAAGGAGTTGCTGGCTGTCGAGGAAACCCTTTATCTGACCATCGCGGTAAGTCCGGTGTATTCCGGAGAAATTCCGTTTACCGATGCGTACAGCAATCTGTCCATGCTGTTAAAAGAGCGCAGGCTGAATGGGGAGACACAAGTTATTGTGGAGCCGCGTGCTTCTTCGTCAAATGCCTTCCATGTGAAGGTCACTTATGGGGAGGAACTGCACAACCTGCTGCAATCCGGCAATGAAGAGGCCGTATTCGCTTGGCTGGATCGGCAGCTGGAGCAACTGCAACACAAGGATGCAGCCGCAGAAGACTTCCGCACATTTGCAATCGGCGCAGTCGAACAGATCAGTAAGACGGTGATGAAGCTGAATTTGACGAATATCGAATCCGAGCTTCGCTCTTCTCCTCCGGGAGAGGCATTTGCTGGTTTCCATTCCATGCAGCAATACAGGGAATGGCTTAAGGCGTTGGCTCAACCGGTACTTGCGGCAGTACGAAGCCAGCTGGAAACGCGTGATCCGGTTATCACCTTTGTGCTGGACTACCTGGATCATCATTATGGGGAAGACATTAATTTGAATATCGTCGCCGACAAGTTGAATTTAACATCGGGGTACCTCTCCAGTATTTTCAAGGAAAAGACTAACATCAACTTCAGCGAATATCTGAACAATCTGCGGGTTGAGCGGGCCAAGGAACTGCTTGTGAATGTAGATCTGCGAATTCAGGACATTGCGACACAGGTCGGCTATCAAAATGTGAACTCGTTTATCCGCATGTTCAAGCGTCGGTACGGGCTGACCCCCGGAGAATACCGCAAGCGTCATGCGGGTGATGAGCCATTTATCTCCTCCAGCCATGGCTAACCAGGCGTGAGCGGGCAAGAACCGTAGATTGTAAATACACCAGCGTCCGCTCGGAAGCAGGCGCTGGTGTACTGTCAGTTTACATTAGAATTTTGGACAGGTGCACAAGAGCCATCGAAGGAATTCGTTGTTCTTCAGGAATTTGTTCATAGAGCAGATGCCCTTTTCCCGCTTCAATCATTTGTTTGCTCATACTAGCAATCCGACCTTTACTATGATCAATAAAACGAAAATCCACCTGTCGTAAACTTTGCATTTCAGTCAAACGTTCGAATGCCTCAGCCTTGATGCCTTTATGTATCTCTTTCAGTTCCAGCACCTCCAATTGATCCGCAGTCCACAGGTTCTCAATCTCTTGCAGAGACTTCATGAAATCCATTTCAAGATGCCTCAGATTTTTCATGTGCGAGAAGTCGCACAACCGCTCAATCTTGGGTAGCGAAAGGTGCAGAAAGACCAGATGATGTAATGCTCCTACTGCATCGATCTCGGTTAGATTCTTTACGGACGATAATCTCAGCATACGGATATTCGATTCAGCCAGTACTTCGAGTGAACCAGCCAATGTACAGTGATCGAGAGCCAAATACTCGATAAATGGTAAGTCTACAACAAAATCAAGCTGATCAATGTCACAGTTCAGGACGAGGGTACTCAACCGAATGCAGTCCTCAATCGGCGAGAGATCGGGAAATTTCCCGCTAAGTGCAAGGTAATTCAAGTATTTGTAATTCCGGATGAAGTCCAGGTTTTGCTTTTTGGGTGAGCGAATGTTCAGAAACTCCATCTTTTGCAGCGCACTCAATATACTTAAATCCTGTGTTTGCTTGAGATCCAGCTGCAAAGCGGTGACATGTTTTAAACCAGCAAGTGCCTCCAGAAATTCTTCTGAATACCGCCCCTTCACATCTGTATTGGACACATTTAAAATCAAATCGGGTCGTTTGGCAAACACATGTTCATCCAGTTTTCGCAGATCATGCATCTCGTCCAACCCGACAACAAAGCTAATCGTAGCCCTGTTCCGCAGTTGTACGATAGCCTTGTCCATTTTATCCTCGTTCCAGGGAACTCCACTCATTGAAGCGGCCCACGGTTCGTTCATTATTGGTCACCCTCCAATTCTCTGATACTTATCTATGTCTAGCTTTCCTTTAATTGTAAATCAAGAAGAGTACATTGAGAAGTCGGATATTCGATTGCAATACTGTATTCTGCACTCTGTACTCGGTAACAACTGGTGTATTCATGAAAATGAGAAAGAGATCACCTTTTAAAATCCATAATGTTACATCTAAAGAGCATTTATCCGATATAAAGAGATATCTATTTGAAAGAGGGGTGAGATCTGATGAATAGTTCATTAATAGGTCCTGGAACAGGACTTATTGCCATTGCTGCGGGTGTAATGATGATTGCTACTTCCAAAAACGAAAAGCGGATAGAAAACAGCTTCATCTACAAACACGGCTTTAAACCAGGCTACGAAGATAAAGCTCGCAGAACATCAATACGGGCGAATCGCGTCGCAGGGTTCGGTTTGATTCTGATTGGTCTAGCTGGGATCGGAATTATCTAATACCTGTTAGAAGCTTGAAAGCTCATTTCGTGGTTACTTATCACCTGAAAACTCTGCTATAATACCTCCAAGTGTTATTCCCCAAGGGGAGATCAGGATGGAGGATAATCATCATGAAGTTTGCTAAACGTATGGAACATTTCAGTGAGGGGATATTCACACGTTTGCTGGAAATCAAGAGGCAACGACTGGAGAATGGAGAACCTGTCATTGATTTAAGTGTAGGCACACCAAATATTCCCCCTGCCCAACATATCATGACGGCTTTATGCGAGGCAGCAGCAGATGCTTCAAACTATACATATGCTGTAAATGATCAGAGCGAATTGCTGCAAGCAGTCAGTGAATGGTACAAGCGCCGTTACCATGTCGAACTGAACCCGAAAACCCAAATTTGCTCCTTGCTTGGATCACAGGAAGGTCTCGCCCATATCTCTTTGGCGATCGTTGATGAAGGAGATCTGGTCCTTGTACCCGATCCTTGTTATCCAGTCTTTGCTGATGGACCTCTACTTGCAGGAGCCGAACTGTATTATATGCCACAAAAAGAAGAACATGGATATGTTATTCAACTCCAGGACATTCCTGAAGCTGTTGCGCGCAAAGCAAAATTCATGCTTGTATCCTATCCGAACAATCCGACGACAGCGATGGCACCCGATCAGTTCTATCTGGATCTAATTGATTTCGCCAAGAAATATGACATTATCGTTCTTCATGACAATGCATACAGCGAGCTGGTGTTCGATGGGAAAACATGCGGTAGTTTCCTTGCTTATCCCGGGGCGATGGATGTCGGCATTGAATTCAACTCGTTATCCAAAACCTATGGATTGGCTGGGGCACGAATCGGCTTTTGTGTGGGGAACCCGGATGTGGTATCTGTGCTTAAAAAGTTGAAATCCAACATGGATTACGGCATGTTTCTTCCGATTCAGAAGGCAGCCATTGCTGCAATCACAGGGGATCAGAGTGAAGTTGAGCGGGTCAGAGATATCTACGAGGAGCGCAGAGATATTCTTTGCGAAGGATTCAGCAACCTCGGTTGGCATATCGCCAAACCCGAAGCCAGCATGTTCATCTGGAGTCGGATTCCGGACCACTACGATACCTCAGAACAGTTTGCCATGGATCTGGTTACACAAGCGGGTGTAATCGTAACGCCTGGGAGTGCATTCGGACCTTCAGGTGAAGGATATGTGAGATTCGCTTTGGTTCAGGATAAAGAGACGTTGCAGCAAGCGATCCTATCGGTAGATAACAGTGGAATGCTAAGAGAAAAAAACAACGAATTTATAACACGATAAGAGTTCAGCGTTACTTGTAAGAGTTATCCCCCAAGTCCTACACAGTGGGTATGAGCCTCACTTTGGTTAACGTGATCTCCATACACTGTGGACCAGGGGGATTTTTATTATTTTCAGCCAGGGTAAATAAAAGGGATACTACCTTTCTAAATCAGAAATACGGGACAAACGGGTAATAAAAAGCCTGCTCGATGGCAGGCTTCCTGAATTTAAAATCATTATATTGACTTGCGCCAGTTGGAACGATACATCAAATACAGGAAATACGGTGTACCAATGATCGCAATGAGTATTCCTGATGGAATCTCTGTTGGCGCCATGACCGTTCTCCCGATCGTATCGGCCAGCACCAGCATGACAGCCCCCGCCAACGCGGATAAAAACATCGATCGTCTTAATTTGTGTCCCGTGAGCAGGCGAACCATATGGGGTGCAATAAGACCGATAAAGCCGACAGTCCCTACACAGGCAACAGCCCCTGCTGCAAGTAACACCCCTGTCGTCATCGCTAGTAATCGTGTGCGACGCACGCTCAGTCCAAGTCCTGATGCGCTATTGTCGTCGAATACCAACAATTCAAATCTGCGAGCCAACCACCAAGCCACCGGAACCAGAATAATTAAAAACAGGCCGATAATTTTAACCTGATCCCAGGTCCGAGCATAGGTACTTCCTGTTAGCCAGATGTATCCACTACTACCGTATACCGCACCACGTACAATCAGAATCTGAATTCCTGCTCCTGCAATGGCAGACATCGCAATTCCCAGCAACACAACCGCAGACGGGTTCAGCCCTTTCTTCCAAGAGAGGGAAAAAACAACTACTGCGGCGATGGCTGCACCGATGATTGCCGCTATGGGCAGCAAATAAATTGGTAGACCTGGGAACAAAATGATGACCATCATTGCTCCAAGCCCAGCACCAGAGGATACACCAACAATTGAGGCATCCGCCAGCGGATTACGTACCGCCATCTGAATGAGCACACCACTGATCGCCAGTGCAGCCCCCGCACCTGCAGCAACTAGCGTACGCGGAATTCGAAGTTGAATCAACGCGGAGAATAGTCCATCTGATTGGAATAGACTTGGTAATAGATCGGCCAGCGGAATTCGCATACCGCCAAACATGGTACTGAGCAAGATCAGCACTACTGTGATGACCGAAAATAATACGGCCATCGGGCCGAATGCAAAGCGACGTGAAGGTGCTCCTGTACTCATCGAAGTGGACATGCCCGACCCGTTCGCTGCCTTCATGCGTGTGAGTACAAGCCAGATCAGCCACGGTGCACCAATAATTGCCATTACAGCCCCTGTCGGCAGCTCCATACTGGAGTTATGCACCATCTTGGCGAGTACATCCGCACCAACCAAGAGAGCCGCTCCCCATATAAAAACACCAGGCAGCAGCAATCGATTGGAGCGTACTCCACTCAATCGAACCAAATGTGGTGCCACGAGTCCCACGAAGCCAATCGGCCCGATTACACTGACAATCACCGCAGCCAGCAATACCGCAATAATCAAACCGCCAGCACGAGCGAGTCCAACCTTTTGTCCCAATGAGGACGCCGTTGATTCATCCAGCTCCAGCATATCCCACTGTCTAGACAGGATTAGCGCGATAACGGTAATACCAATCACCCAAGGCCAAGCATAAGCTACGCCACTCCAGTCATTCTGGACGAGTGTTCCTGAACCCCAAAGAAACAGCCCCTGCGTTTCCATGGAGAAAAAAATATGCAGTGCGCTTGTAAATGAACCAAGCACCATGGACACAATCATACCGGACAATGCAAGTCGTACCGGGCTGGATCTTCGTCCGCCACCCATAAAATAAGCTGCGAATGCTGCCACCAGACCACCAAGAGCTGCAAATAGAAAAGGTGACTGACTGAGTAAGCCCGGAAAAAGAATGGTTCCCAGCACCACGATAAAGTACGCTCCTGCATTAATGCCCAACGTGTCTGACGCCGCGAGCGGATTTCGAGTAATCGTCTGTAACAGCGCTCCCGCTACAGCCAGAGCCCCTCCTGCAATAATACCAATAACCGTACGTGGCATACGCAAATCCCAAATCATATTGTGCTCTAAAGTATTCTGCCTGCCAGTAAGTGCATCCCAAACGGTATGTAATGAAATGGCTGCCTCACCATAACAAAGGCTTACAAAAAAAAGCACGATGAGAGCGGATAGACCGCCCCCATATATGCTTATTGTACGCCAGTTCATTGCTGGCCTAGTTGCCTGAACCGAACTCATTTGGTAATCGCCTCAACAACGCCATCAACCAATGCTTTGGAGGAAACGGGTCCACCAAATGTCCATGTCGTGCTATCCAGTTGATATGTGCGTTTTTCCTTAACAAAGTTGAGTCCGTTCCACACCGAGTTATCTTTCATTGCTGTGCCAAAAACATCATCGTCTGGCTGTGTAATATAAATGAAGTTACTATCCTGTACATCAGATAAGGATTCAATCCCCACTGTAGAGAAACCATAACCTTCTAATTTTTCCGGCTGCCAATCGTTAACCAAACCAATTTTGTTCAACGTGCCAATCACAACCGAGTTATCGGTAAACATGCGCAGACTGGCCGCATTTTGATACGTGAATGCCTGTGTCAGAGCAAAGTGGAAATTATCTTTACCTGCAGCAGCCAATTTTTCTTTGGCTTCTGCATAATGCTGATCCAGTTCATCCAGTACTTGCTTTGCTTTGTCCTCTTTGCCCAGAGCAGTTGCGATGTTATTAAAGATCTCTGTCATTTTGTCATAATTATAGCCATCGCCATCATACGGGTCGTATTCAATCGTTGGTGCAATTGCATTAAGCTGATCGTACACCGCAGTATTATTGTCTGCATTGGCAATGATGAGATCCGGTTTCAATGCAGCGATAGCTTCCAGATTCGGCTCACTCCGGGTTCCAATATCCGTCACACTGTCATCCAGACCTGCTTCGGATGATACATAGACTTTGTAATTGGCGTTATCTGCATTACCTACTGGTTGAACGCCCAGTGCAACCACATCTTCGGTGTATGTCCATTCCAACGTAACCACACGCTCTGCTGGCTTGTCGAGCGTCAGCTCTCCGCGTTTATGCTTCACCGTCACAGGGCCTGCTGTCTCTTCTGCAGGAGCACTTCCGGAATCAGCATCCTTACTTGCATCTGTAGTAGTATTGGCTTTACCGCATCCTGCCAGGACAAGCACAAACGCCAGCATGATCAAAAGTCCTTTTAATCCTTTTTTCATATCTCTTTTCTCCCCTATTTATATGTATTTATATGATAACAATTATCATTATCACTAATGGATTATCCTGTAGAATTGCTTTTTTGTCAATTCAAAAGAGTTATTATTTTCTTTGCAATATCTTCCCTGTCACAGCATAAACAGAAAAAAAATGAAAGAACCCGCATTCAAGGCGGGCCTGGATCACATCGACTGTTTTGAAATGGTGATAGAATGCACCGTACGATAATTTAACTCAACTGCATCGTTGTGATACACGTATTATCTTCTTCATAGGTAGATAGCTGTGTCTCTGCAACCTTTCCATCATACACCACACGAATGAGGTATGACTTATCTCTGGCTAACCAAAAATCCATAAAACCGTTGGATCCGGCCTTCATCTCAGCATCCTTCATGAGCGTATTCCCCTCGGAGTCATGGATCGTCACACTGAACTTCTTATTTTTCATTTCGCCCTGACATCCGGTCAAACTATGAATTGCACAGGGATGAGTCTGCTCCACATAGGGTGCAATGGAAAGGAAAAACTCCTTTTCAGGCAAGTCGTAGGTTGTCGTTTGGTTACCTTTATCCGTGACGATTAACTGGGTGGCATTAATGGAGGCCGATTCAGGTGTCTCCTTGCCTGTACTGATATCTTCTACTAATTTCTTGATATTGGGCGTTTCCGCGTTATCTGCTTCTTCTGTCCCCACATTGTTTGCAATAAGGAAGGCCCCCAACACAATTACAACCACTAAGCTGGCAATGATCCACATTTGTTTTTTCATCTGGAGTTCATCTCCTCGTCCGTTTTAGTTTATTATAATGGAGAACGAATCATCATGGACTGAAAGCGTATGTAATTCACCATTTATTCACATATTTGTATGTCTTATTTGTACAAGTAATCCCATCAACCCATTCTAGCTTGAGCAGGAGGAGTTTTCATTGAAGTGGTACCGTGTACATAAAGAAAAATCGAATACAACCCATTCCATCGACTGGAACGGATTAATCCCGAGGCATATCGCAATCATGATGGATGGAAATGGAAGATGGGCTACGCGAAAAGGATTACCTCGAAGTGCTGGGCACTATGCAGGAATGCAGACAATGCGGGAAACGATAAGCCTGTGCCACAAAAACGGGATTGCTTCGCTCACTCTTTACGCCTTCTCTACGGAAAACTGGAAAAGGCCCAAGGAAGAGGTCGATTACATCATTAGTTTGGTGGTCGAATTTGTACAGGATACAACCGTTCAGGAACTGAATCAGAATAATATCAAAGTTAATTTTATTGGTGATATCTCGAAATTCCCAGACGAAACACAGAAAGCGATGCGTAAAGTGGTGGAACTAACCCAAACGAATAGCGGGATGGCTGTGTATTTCGCGATGAATTATGGGGGTAAAAACGATATTGTACAAGCGATCAAAACGTACATCGTAGAAAACAATGAAGAAAACAAAGAAACCTCGGAAATCTCCGAGGCGGAATTCGAAAAGTTTTTGTATACCGGACTCAATCCTGCCCCCGATCTGCTAATCCGAACCAGTGGGGAGAAAAGGTTAAGCAATTTCCTATTATGGCAAGCCGCTTATTCCGAGCTCTGGTTTACGGACGTGATGTGGCCGGATTTCAACGAGCAATTGTTATATGAATCCATCTTGGATTATCAGCAGCGCAAACAAAGAGCATTAGACGATGTAACACAGTAATCCAGCATTGTTTCTGCCGATCCTCAGCTTAAATGAGCTTTTAACCAGGGATGGATAATAGGGAGAACGGTACTGGGCTGCATTGCTTTGGTGTGATCCATATCCGCTCCCTTGATGATTTGGACGGTCCAGCCGAGGTTTTCAAGAACGTGTTTATGCTTTTGCAATCGTCCAGCGATATCCACCGTCACACTGCCAAATTTCTCACCATACACAATCGTATCTCTCTCTCCTGCAAAAGCCAATCTGGGGATATTCAACTGAGTTTGAATACGTTGATCATCGAAATCAAATAAACCTTGATACAAGGTCGCAAATTGTTTCGTTTGAGCCGGATCGATCTTTAACTCCACGTTGTCCCAATCCAATTGATCCGGACTCAGTTCTTCTACTTTCATTAGAGCTTCTGCTGAGTGTATTTCTCCCGATTCTTCATGCTGCTTCAATGCTCCCTCATATGTCTTGGTGGTCACTACTCGCATTTCCTCATATGGCCCCTCGTATGGCGGGAATCCTCCCATAATGAGACTTTCCATACGGTCAGTCCGCAGGGCTAACTGCAGTCCAACGAGAGCCAGCCAGGAGTATCCATAATAACTAAATCGATTCACATTCATCTGATCCGCAATTCGTAACAAATCCTGAGCGATATATTCGGGCGTAAAATGTTCCGGATGGGGATGTGCCATATAGTGGCCTTCATAATCAAAATGCAGGATCTGAAATTCACCGGAAAGTCCGTCGATAAACTTTGCACCCAATTCAGGATCCCCCCCCCATAACTTTAGGGTTTCGGCTTCTTGTCCGGTTACGGACTTTTTGGCTATGGGCAGCATAATGGCGCTACGATCTTCTGCTCCCGTCAGACCTACTTCAAGCTGCGAGCCATTCAACAATGTAATCATTTTCTTCAATTGAACCAGTCCTTTACTGTTGATATCCTCAGTGTATAACATGGATGCAATCTTCCGGTTTTCATTATAAAATGTGGATAAAATATGGACTTTGGCGCGTTGTATGTTACTGTAGCACTTGAAGGTTTTACTTGAAGCATGAGGAGAAGAAACATGAACCGAACATATACACCTGGGCAGATTGCCACAAGGCTGGATGTAAGTACAACTACACTGCGACGGTATGAAAAGGAGAACCTGATTCCAGACGTTCCACGGACAGACAGCAATCATAGGTACTATACCCCTGTTCATCTTCAGGCGTTTGTTGCGATTCGTTTATTATTGAAAGGGTATGAGATTCCCGTAGTATACGAGGTTATGAGAAAAGTAAAACAGGGCGATACGATGGATGCCCTCTGGCTTATAAACCAGCAGCTATATAACAGCCAACTGGAGAAGCAACGAATGGAAGACATATGGAAGATGGTGCAGCAGGTGGATTTTGCTAACGATCGAAAGGTTGGAACGACGGAGGCGATGACGATTGGAAAAGCTGCCGAAGCAGCCGGGGTCAACACTTCTGCTATCAGGCATTGGGAAACCGAAGGCTTGATTTTCTCAGAAAGAGACCCTAACAACGGTTATCGAATGTATACCCGGGACGAATTAAGAAAGATATTGGTCATTAGCAGCTTAAGAAAATCCGTCTACTACATTGAACATATGAAAGAGCTTCTGAACACTGTCGGCACGCAGGATTATACACAGATCAATAAAGCCTTCCAACTAGCCCTGCAAAAGCTAAACAGCCAACTGTCCCTGCAATTTGCAGGCGTGAAGGAACTTATGACATACATTGAATTACATCAGGCACAAGGATAACGTATTGGTTAGTTGAGATTGGATGTTTTAATGAAAAAAGCCCGACATTTGTTCGAGAAATTCTCAACATGGGTCGGGCTTCTTACTGTTACTTCACGTTCTACACATGCTGATTTACAGGTTAGATATGGCTTTGTTTTTCTCAAAGAACCTTGCATTATGGGACGATACCCCTGCCATATCGGAAGCGGTCGGCTCCAGATAGAGCTTGGCGCTGTTTACTGCGAGTACGGCATCATTAAATGCACCAGCAATCAGACGGACTTTGCTTCCATAGGTAATGAAATCACCTGCTCCGAATATCCCCGGTTGACTTGTGCACATTCGCGGATCAACCGAGATACCGTAATCTTCACGTTCCAATCCCCAATGGACAAGGTTACCGAAATCACGATCGTATCCATGACTTACAACCACTTCATCCACTTCAATTGGCATGATTTCTCCATTGTCTACATGGGCGAGTTCAACGCGGCCTATTTTGTCTCCTGTACCATATAAGCGAGAGATGCTGTAAGGAGTCCAGACTTGGGCAAAAGCTTTCATCTGGGCAACTGGCAACTCATGTGCCGTAAACTCCTGTCGTCTGTGCACTACGATGACCTCTCGTGCCAATCCCTCCATCTCATTCGCCCAATCTATTGCGGAATCCCCGCCTCCCGAGATCAGTACACGTTTATCCTTGAATCTGGAAAGATCCGTAATGGTATAGTGCAGGTTCGTCAGCTCATACCGATTTGCGCCCTCAATATCCAGCTTCTGAACCTGCGTCATGCCTCTGCCTGCACATAACAAGATCGTACGTGTGTAATGACGCTTTCCTGTCTTCGAGGTGAGTACAAACAGTTGATCATCGCGTCGTTCCATCTGAGCAATTTCCTGGCCGAATACAATAGTTGGATCGAAGGTTCTTGCCTGTCTTTCCAGGGAATCGATCAATTTCTCACAACGAATCGGATCAACTCCACCTACATCCCAGACCAGCTTCTCCGGGTACGTGCGCATAAATCCGCCCAATTCCTCTTTGGCTTCAATGATTTTGGTACGCATGGCTCTCATCCCGCTGTAAAAAGCAGCGTACATTCCTGCAGGTCCGCCACCAACAATCGTTATATCGTAAATGTCCAATTGCTGCTCTGCTCCAGTATTCATCTAGGGCACCAACTTTTCAACGACATAATCCAACAACTTGGCCGATCCAATAGGACCCACACCTGTTACAAAATCACTCGTTTTCAGCGGAAAGACATGATTGTCTTTCACTGCGTTCAAATTCGCCCACACTTTGCTTTCTTTCAGGTTATCCATGGATTGCTTCGTATCATAGCCTTTCAGCGTCCTGTCTTCTAGAAATATATAATCCGGGTTCATTTCCGGCAAAAATTCCAGGGAAAACTGGCTAAACCAATCTGTAGAGTCTTTGATGACTTCAGGGCTGTTCAGACCTAAGGTTTCATAGAAAAAGACACTGCTGCTTCCACCTTTGGGACCCATGAAACGGTAACGATTGTGCTCTACTCGAAGAACCAGCACGGTTTTGTCGCCGATCGCTTGAGCAATTTTTTCCTGTGCCTGCTTCGCCTTCTCATCAAATTCAGCCAGCACTTTGGCAGATTCCTCTGTCTTGTCAAAGACAGCAGCCAGCTTCGGCATGGCAATCTGCATTTCACTGTTGGAATCCAGAGCCACCGTTGGAGCAATCTTGGATAGTTCATCATATACGCCTTGTTCCATACCTACGCCTGCGCTAACAATCATATCTGGTGACAACGTCAGCAATTGTTCATAATTATATTGATATTGTTCCGCTTCAATCATTTGGACCCCGTGTTCCTCAAAATAAGACGCACGATATTCCGGCTCAATCTCCGGAACAAATATAACCATCTGCGGTGTAACGCCCATCTCAATCAAATACTCGGCATAGATGGAATCCAGTACAAGCATATTTTGAGGATTCATAGGAATCGTCACCTCTCCAAACTGATCCCGAACAACTTTCGTCTCATTTTTCTCTGCCGTTTTTGCTGAAGCTTCCACTTCTTTATCAGAAGAACCGGAACAGGCGGAAAGCACCAAACTTAGCGCCAACAGCACCATTCCCAAACCCTTAAACCTTCGTGACATGATCTACTCGCCCCTTATGCAATATTGATAATGATAATTATTATCAAATACTAGCAAATAGGAAGAGATCCTTCCATAGGAGATGGTGCGTATTCAGTTGGATTATTGTGCTCTATCATAGATTGGTGACCAGCCTATTTACAATTTCATTCAAAATCATTTGGTGTCCAATAATTCCACGGCCATCCACCCACAGGCAAGTATCCACGAAAAATACCCTGTTGTTTTTTACAGCCTCCAAGCCATTCCATTGAGAGCTCTCCACTAACTTCTTCATATTTTCTTCAGCACTAAAGTGCTGCATAACTCGCTTCTCCACAAACAGGTATTCGGGATTGGCTTTGGCCAACAAGTCGAGTGAGCAAGGATTAAACCACGCCTCCCCTGAATGCAACGGCTGTGGCAGAGTTAAACGGAGCTGTTCGTACAGTAAATGGGATACCCCATTAGAATGACCACCCAAATATCGATAACCGAACGGTTCTACCCTCAGCACCATCACGGTAGAGGAAGATTGGACAAGATGCTGTAGTTGCTGCTGTGCTTTGTTTACTTCCAATTTCATCTGCATATGCAGTTTATGGGCTGTATCTTCTCGATGAAACAAGCCTGCCAATTGATGGAGCAGAGCCTCCACATCGTTATTTAAACCGGTTATAATGGGTGCAATTGTGCGCAGCCTTTGCTTGATCTCTTCTGTCCAAAAATTTCCCACAATCCATTCGGGCTGAACTTGCCGAATCTGTTCCACATCCAGCTCATATTGCGACACTTCCATCATCTTCACCTGATGCATGTCAAATAGTTCACGTAGATGTTCAGGCAAAAGCAAGGGAGTTACTACAACCGCATGTGGAATAACCCCCAAGTGAATCAACACTTCCGCACAAAGCGGGGAAAGACATACGATTTTACGCTGGGGCAACGTTTGTGCATAATTTCTCGGGGACACACCCGTTAACTGTTTGAAACGACGACTGAAATAATGAGCATCCTCGAATCCGGTCCTCTTCGCAATGTCCTGAGATGTTGCCGTTGATAACAACAGTTGCTCTTGAGCACGATAGATCCGGTAATGAGCCAGATAATCCAGAGGCGGCTTTCCATACCGCTCACTGAATTTGCGGGAATAATGCCAGGGACTTATGCCTGCTATCTCAGCTAATTGCTTTCGTGTGATGACCTGTTCATAATGCTGCTGCATGTAGTCCACAGTGCGGAGAATGCTTTGTTCCACGGTAGGCTCCTCTTCTAACAACTCCCGGTATACATGTTGTAACAGTTCATACACCAAAAGTTGATTTCCTACATGTACTACATTGGAATTAGGAGAACCTTCTTCACTCCAATGTTGGCTGAGACTCGCCAGTGTGCCACCGGTTAATTTTACTTTTTGATACGTGTCCCCTGACGGTACATGCCATTCATATTTCACTACTTCACCTCGGTCTGGGAACAACGCGTATGTATCGAACTGAACATGCCATCCGGCCAGATCCAGATTGCCACCCTCAATCACTTCAATCACGGTGTTTTCTTGCACTGCAACTAACTCCCCATAAGATACCTGAACCCTATGTCCATTAATATTCCAGATCGCTCTCCCATCGAGGATGAGTAGTAAAGCATGACTAGGAAAGTGATGCAGCTTGCCCGCCGTCATCCATTGGTCTGTCAGTGGCTTAGTTGACTTCCATTGAGCCATCCACTCTATGTTGTTGAGCATTTTTGTTATCCTTTCTGTGGCTGTCCTATTATTAACTCTACAATACACGAAAGCCCGCACCATCAGGTACGGGCTTTTCTTAATTTATACGTGTTTCCGTTCCTTTCCTATCATCCAATAGGTGAGCACACCTGACACACAGAAGGAAATAATCAAACCAACGCAGGCATGTAACAGATTCAGGCTCCCTTCTTCCATAAATAGCGGAATTTCCAGCAGACTTCCGGATCCACCCAATGCAACTGCTTTGACGGACATCAGCCCGAAATACAGTCCTCCTGCAGCACCGCCAAGCAATGCCGAATAAAAAGAGGCCCTCTTTCTCATATTGACCGCATACATCGCAGGCTCTGGGGTACCTAATAAAGCAGTTCCTGTTGCCCAGAAAGCCAGCTTCCTGAATTCCCGCTGTTTGCTTCTTAGCCCAGTAGCGAGTGAAGCTCCTGCTTGTGCAACAAAGGCAACCAACATGACAGGGATAATGAGGGAGAAACCATTCACCATTATTTCATTGATTATGATAGGTAAAAGCCAGTAATGTAATCCAGCGATCATCATTAGGGAATAAACCGCTCCCAGCAGCATAATTGCTAAAATCGGGGCATCATTCAGTAGTGAATCCACCACATCCGGTAACTGCTGATCAATCCAAGTACCAAGTGGACCAAGTATCATTAGAACCAATGGAACGAGAATCAGAAACGTCAACAATGGAGCAAGAATTCCTTTGAAGGCTCTTGGGCTTATTTGCTCAACGACTTTTTCCAGATAGGACGCCGCATATATCGTCAAAATCACCCAAATGGAAGCTGAAAAAAAGATCGCTTGTGACACAATGGGTACTCCAATAAAGTGAACATCCTCTTCACCTGACAATAAAGCGGTCATTTGCGGGTAGAACATTAGTCCGGCAATCGCTGCGGCAACATAAACATTGCTTTTTAACCGAAAGGCTGTACTGAAGGCTACCAGGATTGGCAACAGATAATACACACTATCTCCAATGGATTTAAATATCATTAACGTCTGACTGTCCATCAACGAAGAGGAATCTGTAGAACTGTAAACGTTAAATAACGTAATGATGGCTAGCACAATCTTGAGCACTGCAGCTCCCAGAATGGCGGGCATCAGAGGCCTGAACACATCGGAAACAAAAAATAACAATGATTTTTTACGGGTACGCCTTGTTTCTTTCATTGCGTCCCCTTCTGCTTTCCCCACTCCCATGGCCTGTAGCGTATGGTATAGTTGGGAAAATTCGTCCTCAAATGTTATGTAGCATTGATCACCTGTTATACGAATATCTGCGTCAAGATTTGATACAACAGGCAGGGACAAATTTATACCTGTACGGTTACGCAATGTCAGCGTAGTGGTGTTCTCTTCATGCTGTACAAGACGAATATTTTCCTTTCCTCCTGCGAGATTCAAGAGTTGTTCGATGCTACTGTCATTCATATGTACCTTCTCCTTATGCTGCGGTAATCCCGAGTTTTATGATGTGCCCCTATCTATATACACATTTCCATGAAAAAACTTCAATAGGATAAAAAAACTAATTCACCTTATATTTCATGATTTTTGTGCAAGGTATAATGACCTAATTCAAGCATAGAGCTACTTACTATGTATGCTTCCGTTCAACTTGTTTTATGAATCATTTTCCCCGTACTCACCACTGACATCTAATGCTTCAGATAGCCGTACTCGTCATCACTCACCGCAACTTTGGACAACTCCAAGACTATCATCCAAGCCATCACTTAATCCTCAGCATATCCTGTCGAATAGCGCATTCTGTCATAGACAGTTTGTGTGAAATCAAAGGAGGAATCATTATATGGTCAAACAAGTTTCTATCTCCCAAATTCACCCTCGATTAACCGTGTACAGCGAAGAGAATTTCAGAGGCCTTCGGAGAGTATATCGTGGTAACCTTGGAATTGCCGATATTGACGCCGTTCTGACAGGGATCGAAAGTCTGAAATTTTTCTCTACCAATCCAAACGCCACACTCGTGTTATTTGATCGTTCACGTTTTCGTGACAATTTCGTTGTACTGCGGGGCAATCGAATCATTCGTGAACTGGATGACTTCTTGCGCAGAGGTGATGTGGAATCCCTCATTTCTTCCAATCAGCGGTTAACACTGGCACAGATTCGTGAAATTAGAAGAACCGGTGAGCTTCCTCCCGGCTACCGATTAATCTAATCTGTCATACTCGCCAACGTTAGTTCATTCAACATTTCAGTGATGCATGTCATCTAAGTGCATCACTGAAAATAAAAAATTTAAAAATAGGCATATCTGAACTCCTTATGAAAAATACTGTGTACATAAAAAATAATGAATGGAACGATTCTATATTTTGCCCGTAAGGGTAATACAAGTGAAGCATATTGAAATCTATGATCCAAGGAGCTGGTCATTTGCAATATTACAGACACAGCGCAGAGGAGACGCTTCAGGACGTTCAGAGTTCCACGGACGGGCTCACAACCTCTGAGGCTGCGAAGAGACTGGAGACGGAAGGCTATAACGAGTTAAAGGGAAAAGCCGCAACCCCCATCTGGAAGCTATTTATTGAAAATTTTAAAGATCCCATGGTTATCGTGCTGCTGATCGCGGCCGCTGTTCAGATCGTCCTTGGACACCTGATCGAATCGCTAATCATTTTTCTCGTCATTCTGTTAAATGCGGTAATCAGCGTTGTGCAGACCAAAAAGGCCGAAAGTTCTCTGGATGCACTCCGGCAAATGTCTGCTCCCGAAGCCAAAGTCATTCGTGACGGGCAGAAAAAAACGATTCCCGCGCGGGAACTTGTTCCCGGCGATATTGTCTTGCTGGATGCAGGGGATTATGTCCCGGCAGACGGCCGTATTTTGGAATCAGGCAGCTTGCGCATCAACGAAGGCATGCTGACAGGAGAATCCGAAGCAGCAGAGAAACACACAGATGCCATCCCGGAAGAAGCTCCGATCGGTGACCGTCGCAATATGGCATTCAGTGGATCACTGGTGGTGTATGGTCGGGGTACGCTCGTCATTACGGGTACAGCGCTGAAAACGGAAATCGGCAAGATTGCCGAATTGATCGAAAATGCAGAGGCGAAGGAAACTCCATTGCAACGGAAATTGGAATCCTTTAGTAAGAAGCTTGGCTTCTTTATCCTAGGCTTGTCGATTCTTATTTTCGCCATCGAAGCAGGACGTGTCTGGCTAACTGAAGGAACGGAAAATATCGGACCATCCATTGTGAATGCCCTAATGTTCGCAGTTGCCGTTGCTGTCGCTGCCATTCCAGAAGCTCTTTCCTCCATCGTGACGATTGTATTGTCTCTGGGAACGAATAAAATGGCCAAGCAGCACGCCATCATCAGACGTCTTCCTGCCGTGGAAGCCTTGGGTTCTGCCAGTATTATCTGTACTGACAAAACAGGAACGCTCACTCAAAACAAAATGACCGTGGTGGACTATTACATTCCCCATGGCACAAAAGATCAATTCCCCGATGATCCCAAACAGTGGTCTGCAGAGGAACGGCGTTTGTTACATATTGCAGTACTCTGCAATGATTCGAATATTAACCAAGAAGGCAAGGAACTTGGTGATCCCACCGAGGTAGCGCTCATCGCCTTCAGTAACCGGGTTAACAAGGATTACAATGAAATTCGTGACCAGTTTCCGCGTGAAGCCGAGCTTCCTTTTGACTCGGATCGGAAATTGATGAGCACTGTGCACACATTTGAAGGGCAGACGGCTTTGCTGACCAAAGGTGGACCGGATGTGCTGTTCAGTCGCTGTAGTCATGTATTTATGAACGGTGAAGTTCAGCCATTGACATCTGAGATTCGCACGCAGTTTGAAGAAAAGAATGAAGCTTTCTCCAAACGGGCCTTCCGTGTGCTAGCCTACGCCTACAAAAAGTTTGATGACAAAAATCAGGTCACGGTAGAGGACGAATATGATCTAACACTTGTTGGTCTGACAGCCATGATTGATCCACCACGTGAAGCGGTATATGGTTCCATCGAAGAATCCAAGAAGGCAGGCATTCGCACGATCATGATCACTGGCGACCACAAAACAACAGCCCAAGCGATCGGTATTGATATCGGACTTGCAGGCCCGGATGATCTGGCCCTTACCGGAGCAGAGCTGGACAAACTGTCGGATGAAGAACTCGATCAGCAGCTCGAACATATCTCGGTGTATGCACGTGTATCTCCTGAAAATAAAATCCGCATCGTGCGTGCGTGGCAACGCAAAGGCAAGATTGCAGCGATGACCGGAGATGGCGTCAACGACGCACCTGCACTGAAACAGGCAGACATCGGCGTAGCGATGGGCAGCGGGACGGATGTCGCGAAAGACGCGGCAGCCATGATTTTGACGGATGATAACTTTGTCTCCATCGTGAATGCAGTCAGTGTAGGGCGTATGGTATTCGATAATATCAAAAAAGCCATTGCGTACCTGTTTGCAGGAAACCTGGGGGCGATTATCGCCATTTTGTTTGCATTAGTGGTCGGTTGGGTGAACCCCTTCACAGCCCTCCAGCTGCTCTTCATCAATCTGGTGAATGATTCCCTGCCAGCTATTGCACTGGGTACGGAAAAAGCTGAACCGGATGTCATGCGTCGAAAACCGCGGGATATCAACGAAGGCATCTTTGCTGGTGGAACGTTGCAGGCTGTCATTACACGTGGTGTTCTGATCGGAGTGGCTGTCATCGTGTCCCAATATATTGGACTTGGGATCTCGGAGGAAATGAGTGTAGCGATGGCATTTACGACCCTAATTCTGGCACGGAGTCTGCAAACTTTTGCAGCGCGCTCCAACACACAGACGATTTTCCAGGTCGGCTTCACCACCAACAAATATGTCCTCGGCTCCATCCTGGTTTGTCTCTGCCTGTATGGAATCACGCTGATTCCAGGGGTTCGCAGCATCTTCGCCATCCCGGCAGCCTTTGGCTGGAATGAGTTCCTTATCGCAGGGGGACTTGCTCTCGCCGCGGTCATTCTGATGGATGTCATCAAGTGGATTCGCAATCGTGGCACACAAGCTACTGCGTCCTAAAAATGAACACATGCAAAAGACGGCGTCCTGGTCAGGACGTCGTTTTTGTATAGCCACCTTATTTTCCGCGAGATATACTGCACAAGACAGTTACCCCTGTTTGATGCCAAAAGCGATCCATCGTCCGTCTACATCTTCAATGACAAATTCCTTGTTATTGTAGTCCGTATGATTTAATGGGCGCACTATTTTCACATCAGCGTTAATGAGTTCCTGTTGAAGCTCTTCCTGATTTTTGGTGATAAAGTACGCATCGTACCCGTAACCGTATAATTCCCTGTTGGGTATAACCTTCTGACCATTGCTAAGGGTCAAAATAATTTCGGTATCGTCACGATACAGGCAAACATGAGGTTCCTCGGTATCCAGATACTCAACTACTCTGAAACCTATCTTTTCTTCATAAAATTTAGCCGTTTGCTTAATATCCAATGTAGGAAATATGCTGTGGGACATCAGTAAAAAATGATTCATTCAAATTCTCCTAACATCTAATTTATGTATACACAATGACTATTTTATCTAAATTCAGGAAGAAAGGGTAACAAGACTTATTCAACAAGTGTCTAGCATACGATAATGAAGATCGTCGAATCCGTATGACATTATTGCCATATAAGAAGATTGAGCGTAAAATGATTTATTGAATTCATAGACAGGAATGGTTACGTGAAAGATAAAATTGTAATGCCTCTCTGGACTTGCTGCCTGTTCATCGTTGTGATGAACACCACCATGTTTAACGTCTCTTTACCCGTTATTATTCATGATCTTCAGATTACATCGGACCTGGGTTCCTGGGTCATTTCAAGCTACTCGATTGGTTATGCCTTGTCGACGGTGATTTACAGCCGATTGTCTGACCGTATTCCGGTACGCAAATTGTTGACGGTTGGATTGCTTATTCTGGGGTTATCTTCATTACTCGGATTATTTGCGCACAGCTTTGCGATCCTTTTGCTGACACGCATTTTGCAATCTGCGGGTGCAGGGGTCATGGCCGGACTTGGGCTTGTTATCGCGAGCCGCTATATCCCAGTGGAGCGGCGCGGAGCAGCCATCGCACTGATCTCATCAGGCAGTGCCATGGCGTTTGGGCTTGGCCCTATTGTGGGTGGACTCATTAGTGAGTACTGGGGCTGGAATGGACTTTTCGCTATTACGGTGCTTGTCCTGCTTGCGCTGCCCGTACTGCTCTATTTTCTCCCGCGTGAAACGGCCAAACCGGAGAATCCCTTTGATATGTTCGGTGCAGCATTAACCGTGATTAATGCAACTACCCTTCTGGTTGCCATTACTCAGCAGTCATGGTTATGGCTGACCATCGGTGTCATTTCACTTATTGTGCACATCGTGTATATTCGCAGGGCGAGCCTCCCTTTTGTGAATCCACATGTATTCCGAACACCCGGGTTTACCCGGCTACTGCTCATCGGCTTCTGTGTTCTGGTCGTAAATCTGGGCAATTTGTTCCTGATGCCGCTAGTGCTCGCTGATCTGTTTGGCCGTTCGGCGCTGGCTATTGGTCTGCTGATTGCTCCTGGAGCCATCGTCTCGGCATTCTGTACCCGCTTCGTAGGTCGCTGGATCGACCGTTATGGCAATATGCGTTTTCTGATGATCGGGCACATTTTGCTTGCCGCAGTACTTGCTCTGTTTATGCTGGGTCTGAATCAGTCAGCCCTAATCATCACCGGAGGTTATCTCTTTTTCTCCCCGGCACTCTCCGCCTCGATAGCTTCGCTGAATAATGAAGCATCTCGGATGCTTCCCAAAGCGCAGATCGGTTCCGGTATGGGTTTATTACAGTTGATCCAATTTTTTGGCGGTTCGGTATCCGTCGCTGTCTGCGGGCTGCTGCTTCACGGCATTCCGGGCGTTCCGATAGAGGAAGCCTATCATTATGTATATGGATGTCTGCTCTTGGTCTGTCTGATCTCGCTAGTCATCGTGGTCTGGCATAACAAAGCTGCACGATCAACTTCTACGGTTACGATGACTGAGACTGGGTAGGTTGCAAACTAGGATGTATGTATTCTATATCATTCAATCAAAACATTCATGTATTCGATTGAGTAAAAGGCCCGCGCATAGCGCGAGCCTTTTGTCGTTCACGAGGATATTCAAACGGTGAATCACTCAACTGGATCACTCGGTCTGGTTTTTAAACAAGCTATGAATGCATTGAAATTATCAGCGATCTCTCGTACATTTTCCTCCAGCAGTTGCTGAGCTTCCTCCGGGGTCTCTGATTCACTCTCAGCATCTTCACGCACCATCGCCTCTTCATGATCCATAACCAGTACGGCAGGAGATTCTGAATTCTTTCGGTAATCCAATAAATAGTTGTTGCCGCTGCTGACACTCCAAGCAAACGGAATAATCCGGCTCGGATCCGGATTCACATCGTCTACCAGATTGATGTTATTTGCAATGAACTGATCATCGAGAGCAGAGAAACGAATTTCCCAATCGATGACCTCTCCATTTTCAATCATATCAAATGCTTGACCGTCGGTCTTCCGTTGGAACTCCAGATATTCGTGCGGAAACACAATGCTGTAATGCTTCTGAATGTTATTGATATTCAAGTTATTCATACTCTCCCTCCCCTACAGCCCTGTCATAGCACATCATTTCCCAACCAATGCTGCTTTCCAGGCTTCCTCCACTGCTACAGGAGCTTTGCTGCTGCTCTCGCCGCCGCCCTCCTCCGTCCAAAGCGGTGGATAATACACAAATACTTGTCCTGTCTGAAGCTGTCCCATGTCGTTCTGCCAACCCTTCCAACGAAAGGTCTGATAGTACTGCTCCAGATCACCATTAGCCAACCAGTTGATGAAGCCCGAGTAAGCCAGTTCTGTCGATTCCCATTCCAGCGTGTCAGGGGCAAAATAGTATACATGTCCTGTACGGCCATACTTGCCCATATCCATTCCGAAAAACCCACCGGCGGCATCGTAGGCGACGATCATCATGCCTTCCAATGTGGGTACACACGGCTTGTCACCCACACCATTCCAACGGGTCAGACTCCCAAAAATGCGGTCACCACCCGATCCAAGTAACGTAATCCAGCCATCATCCAACACGATTCCCTCTGTCTCATAGGCAACGGCTCCCAAATAGGATTTGGTGCTTACTTGGAGGCGATAGAGCGCATCCTCTCCTGCCTCCCGCTGTGCAGGAACATAGGTGTACTTATTTTGTCCATGGTCCAATAGCTCCTTGAGTTCCTCCCAAGCGTGATGTTCCCGATCCACTAATTCGCTTACGGATAATTTATGCATGATCATTTCTCCCTTCGATCTACTTTAAATCCAATAAGGCCGTAGTTGCTCCATACGTTCACACTATTCCTTTTATGTTGCAAGCTTCACCCAGATATGCTTGTAGTCAATTTTTCCCCATGCATTTAAGGCAATGCCTTCAAGCATGGGGTGATGCTGGGCACTCTGAAGACTGTGATACAGAAAGATGACATTCGATGAACTTTTGAGCTTTTCCTGAATGTCCAAAAGCTGCTTCATTCGCTCGTCCGGGCTCGGTTCTCTCATGCATACTGTTAACTTGTCATCCACATATGCGGTCAATTCCGGGCTGAGGTGATTACGCAGAAAACTGAAACGGGATTGATACAGCTCCAGCAGGGTAAGGTCTGCCTGCTCACCAAGCACTTCTCCAGCCATGACCAGATCGGCCTGTGCCAGCACTTGGGGGTCAGCCAGATGCTCAATCGGGAGCTTCACCACATTCAGTTGTACCCCCATCTCCTTGCATCGTCTGCTAATCCACACAGCCGTTTTTTCATTCTCCAACCATTCATACGTGTACAGGTTCAGAGGCTGACCGCCATATTCGGATCCCTGAATCCGTTTTTTTGCTTCATCCAGATCAGAACTCCCTGCGTAATCCTGCTGCGCTCCACTGAGCACAAACCCCTCCGATGCACACTGCCTGAGACCACCCAGTTCCTTAATCATTCGTTCCCGATCCAATCCCAGATCCATGGCCTGACGAAATAAAATATTCTGCTGAATCCCTGCTTTGTTCAGGTTAAAGGTCAGGTAGGTGCTGCCATTCTCCAACTGGCTGAGAGAGGGTTCACTCGTTGATTCTCTACTCGCACCCGAATATAACAGCTGCATATCCCTGCTTGTCCTGTGTGACCCAGGCTGTCCTTCGTAGTCCGGCCACACCCACATCTCAATCCGATCCAGATGAGGACGCCCTTCAAAGTAATGGCCATTCGCTTCCAGAACAAGCAGGGATTCATTATTTTTGATCATGCGGAAAGGACCCGTGCCAATCGGCAGTGCTGAGAAACATTCAGCTTTATCGGGACCTCCCAAATCTTCAGGCACGATCGAACAGCGATCCGTACAGAGAAAAGCTGGAAATACCGCATTGGGCTGGGCAAAATAAAAATCAATGCAATATCTCCCGGGAGTCTCTATAGCTTTGATTAAAGAAAACATCCATTCCGAGGATGTCCTTCCTGACATGCGTTCAAATGTAAATCTCACATCCTGTGCAGTCATTTCCTGACCGTGGTGGAACCGTACTCCCTTACGTAAGTAAAACCGCCACCGGGATGATGAGTCGTCCCATTCCCAATGATGAGCTAGTCCAGGAAGAATACGTTTTTCCTCCGGATCGAATATGAGGAGTGTATCGAAGATCTGCCTTACCCAATGAGATTCAGTACGCCGCTGAACCCACGCAGGGTCCAGATGAGGGACCGGCCGGTAAAAGGGAAAACGCAGTACCTCCCGTTCCTCCCCATCGGCGCGCAAGATGCCCAGCTGTCGTTCCAGCCAATCGGTGAAGTCATCCTTCATTCGCTGCGTACCGGAAGAATCAATTAAACGCCATGCTTCATTGAGTTGCTCATTCTCCACAAGCTGCTTCGCTTTGGCTGCAAGCAGATCCGACACCGATACGTTAAAAGACATTCGGGATACATTGCCTCTTCCTCGACCGGGTATCCATGTCAAATAACCGGATTCCGTCAATTTGTTCAGCACAAGCTGTGCATTACGCCTCGAACAATCCAGCAGTTCAGTGACCTGTTCCATCGTGACTTCCATCATTTCCTGCTCAGGCACACCCTCAAAGTGAGTGCGCAAGATCAGATAATGCTCTTCTGCGTCCATCTTCCCCCTCCTAAAAGGCGAAGTCGACTTGGTGAATGCTTCGCTTTTTCTTCCTCTTTTGCAAAAGTATAATGGACCTCATTACCACACGTAAAGAGGAGATTGTTATCCATGTCTGAAATCAACGTACACGCCACACCTACCACCACACTCGCCACATCCGTATGGAGAAATCCAAGCTTCATCATTCTGTTTGCTGCCAGCGGCATCATTGCTCTTGGCAATCAAATCTATGAATTGGCTCTGCCTCTTATTTTATATGAACTCACAAAGTCTCCTGTAGCGATGTCCACCATGCGTGGCATTGAATTTCTGCCGAACCTGTTTCTCGCCATGTTTATCGGTGTACTGATGGACCGGGTGCATAAGAAATGGTGGTCTATTGGCTCCATCGTGTTACAGGTTATTCTTCTGCTCGCGCTGTTTCTGTCTTTTCAATATGGTCAACCTTCCATTTATGTACTCTACGGATGCGGTTTTATGCTGATGACACTGAGTTATGTTTTTCGCAATGCATCAGCTGGCATGATCAAACAATCGGTGCCTACGCCACTACTAACCTCAGCCAACGCGGCTTTGGGTTTCACCACAACGTTAATTACCATCATGGGTGCCGCCCTATCAGGAATGCTGTTGATGTTATCCAACTTGTATACAGGTCTGTTAATTACCGCCATTCTGCTTGCGATATCCTGTATGATTCTATTACCACTGCACTCCGCACCTGTGTCCAGAGGAACATCTCCTCAGGGCTTCCGGGTGGACTTTAAAGAAGGCTGGATCGAGCTACGTCGCAACCATATGTTACTGGTTATCAGCATTACGGTCATTTTTCTTAATGCGACCTCAGGTATGGTGGATGCAACCGTCATCTTTTATGCCAAAGACACTTTGAAACTGCGTAATCTGGAGCTTGGACTTGTACTATCTGCTGCCGGAGTAGGCGGTTTAATCGGCAGTCTGGTGGTAAGCTCCCTGCGCCGCAAATATTCTGCTGGTGTGCTGATTGTGATGACCACACTGCTTCAAGGTTTCGCCTTTCTGATCCTTGGTTTGTTCCACTCAACCTACGGACTTGCAGTGGGCCTGTTTCTATCTGGTATTTTCCAAACCATCAGCACGATCTGCATCTGGACATTCCGTCAGGAATCCACGCCGCATCACATGATAGGCCGGATCAGCGGGATTACCGGGTCTCTGTTCAAACTCGGCATGCCCTTGGCTATATGGGGAAGTGGCTGGATCTCCGAGCTGTCCAATCCTGCGTTGGTGTTCGGTATAGCCGCAGCAGCCAATGTCATCATTTTTATCTGCTGCCGCTACAGTGTGCTCTGGGACCGAAAATAACAAGCAACATATACAAACAGGTGGCGAGATCACACTCACCACCTGTTTCGTTTCTAAATACCTCTCCCCATTGTGGAATTCTATGAGCATCTTACGCCTTATTTCACCCTTTAAATCTGTTATAATCGAACTTCATAGCTATTTATTAAGGAGGATTCAACTTGTATCGTATAGCTGCAATTACACTCCTGGCCCTGATCCTGTTCGCAACCGGTTGTCAGAAGGATGAGGCTTCATCCGTCCCTTCTCCCGAGGCCGTGCAGGTACCGGATACCCAGAAGATGTATTACATATCACCCCAAGGAAACGATTTGAACAAAGGAACCATTCAAGCTCCCTGGAAAACGTTGCAGCATGCTGCCGACCATGCTCCCCCGGGAAGCACCGTTTATTTGCGGGAAGGTGTCTATCACCAAAAAGTCAAAATCACTCGAAGCGGTAATTCCTCCGGCAATCCAACCCTGTTTTCCAGCTATCCGCAGGAGAAGGCCATCATTGATGGTGAAGGTCTGTCGGTACGCGGCATAGAGGGTCTGATTGAAGTCGAAAATGCCAGCTATATTACGATCCAAAATCTCGAAATCTGCAACTTTACAACCTCACTTCGGGGACAAGTGCCTACTGGAATATATGTTCACGGGTCAGGAGAGCACATTCAACTGCTGGGCAACACCATTCATTCCATTGCAAATGGGGCTAAACCTTCAGGACCCAATTTACAAGGCAGAGATGCCCATGGAATCGCGATATATGGTACGGAGCATCCCCAAGCATTGCGGGACATCATTATCAAGGATAATGAATTGTATGATCTCGTGCTAGGCTCAAGTGAGTCACTCGCAGTCAACGGAAATGTGGATACGTTTGCCATACTGGACAATACGATCCATGATACGGACAACATCGGCATTGATCTGATTGGGTATGAGGGAACTTCGGAGGACGATACTTATGATCTGGCGCGAAACGGGATCGTACGGGGCAATGAGGTCTATAATATCTCTTCCAATCATAATCCGTCCTATGGAACGACTCTCCCCAATGATAGCAATTCAGCAGGAGGAATCTACGTGGATGGAGGCAAAAATCATATCATCGACCACAATCGGGTATATCGCAACGATATCGGGATCGAGATTGCTTCAGAACATGCCGGACGTTCGACTAGCAACATTATGTTGCAGGATAATCTGATTTTTCATAACAGACTTACAGGCATCGCCATGGGCGGCTATGATGAGCAGCGCGGCTCTACCGAGGATAGTACGATTATGTACAATACGTTAGTGGATAACGACCTGCTGGATGCAGGCAATGGGCAGTTATTCCTGCAAGCCCAAACGAAGAACAATACGTTCAAACGAAACATTCTCGTATCGGGCAGCTCTGACGTGCTCATTTACAATGAATACACCAGTAATTCGGGGAATGTGTTTGATTATAATGTGTACTACTCCCCTGCACCACAAGAAGAGGCCCTGTGGGTCTGGAAAAACACGGAGTATTCCGGCTTCACCCCCTACATGGAGGGATCAGGAAATGACGTACATTCATTGTATGTGAACCCCCAATTTGTAGATGAGGCGAACGAGGATTTCACTCTCCAAGCCAATTCACCTGCCAAGGAAAATGGATTTATGAGCCATGAATAGATTGATATGATTCCAATTGGTGAAACTCTAAGCAAGACGAAAAAACGCTCAGCCATGATGGTGGTTGAGCGTTTTTCGTCTTTAGAATTTGAAGTACAGGCTTAACGAAGCAAATTATTATTCAGCGTCGTCGGTTATTTTTTCGACCAGTTTCCGCAAGCCATGATTGGTTTCGTTCAATTGATCAATTACATTCATAAACTCTGTGACCAGTTTGGCCTGTTCTTGTGAAGAAACTGAAATCTGGGCAATCTCCTGCTCCATATTCAGTACGGACTTTTTCACAGCGTCAAGAGACTGCTCAATCCGTCCCGTGGCTTCTTTGGTACCTGTGGACATTTTACGGATTTCTGTGGCTACTACTCCAAAGCCTGCGCCGGCTTCACCCACCCGCGCCGCTTCAATTGCAGCATTTAAACCTAGCAGATTGGTCTGTTCTGAAATTTCTTTTATGTAACTAACCACTTCGTTCACATTACTGGAATCTTCAACTGCACGTTTCGTATTGCTCAAAATTTCTTCCGAGGTTGCACTCAACTCTTCCGAATGAGCAGCTACATGCTGGATACCCTCAATCAGTCTGCTTGTAACTTCTCCTGCCTGATTCATCAGTTTTTTCAATTGATCCTGGGTATCCATACTATATGTAATGCAAAGGACTGCTTCTATCTCGTTCTGTTCATTCTTAATCGGAAGGAAATAAGAATCCGTGGCGATACCAAAAACCTCAGCCGGATAATGCTCCCTTGTCTTGGATTCATTCTTTAACATTTTAAAGTCTCTGTGTATATCTGCAATTGGGTCTCCTGCCTTGAAATCATATTTCAAAGCGTTGCCGGATTCGAAAAACAGGAACTTTTCCCGGTCCATGACCGATATGGAGACATCCTGACGTGTAGCTTCGCGAATAAATGGTATTGCAGCCAAAACAGCCTCAACCTGATTCATAATAATATATTCACTTCCTCTAATAGAGATAGTAGTGCTGAATATTATATCGACAGTTATTAATCAATTATGAAGGTTTACTACCATTACTCGCTGCTTCGGCTGCATGGGTCACCCGATTTCGCCCACCTGTTTTGGAGGCATAAAGCGCCTGGTCCGCTTTTTGAAACAAAGACTGTTCTGTATCTTCCTGCGAAACCGTAGCCGCGCCAATACTCACTGTAATGTTATACTCGCCCCAATCGGCAGAGGCGACCTGTGAACGGTATCTCTCTGCTATAGTCACAGCTTGCTGTCGATCACAATCCGCAAGAATAATGACAAATTCTTCTCCGCCATAACGCGCCACCACGTCCGTGCTCCGTGACACCGATTGCAACAAGCCTGCCAGGTTACCCAGAACCAGATCTCCAATCGGATGTCCATACGTATCGTTGATATGCTTAAAATGGTCAATATCAACGACCAGAAGGGAGAAAACACACTGAGTTTCCTGGAAGCGAGCCAAACTTTCCAGCATTTTATCCTGAAAAAATCTGCGGTTCTTAAGTCCCGTAAGCAGATCCGTCGAGGCCATCGTCTCCAGCTGATCATTTACTTTAATCAATGCCTGCTGCTTCACTTTATATTCTTCGTGCAATCGTTCAAGCTCCTGGTTTGCCTCATTTGTCGCTTGATACAGTTCCTGAAGCTTTGTTTTGGTGTTCATTATATCCTTCTCATGTTCAATTCGCTTGCGCATGACAACTACAACACAGTCGATTACGCTCTCTCCATTGCGTGTCCGGCGAACCCCGTTCAGAAGAACCGGAACATCCTGTTGGTCGCTGGTCCGAAACGAGAAGTACATCTCATCCACATGTCCATATAACTGAATGTAGGGATAGAAATACGTATGAAAAAAAAGTTTGTTGGTCACCGACATGGTTGACTCGATATGCCGTCCCAGCAGTTCGTTGCGTTCATATCCCAGCAGAGTCAGCAGGGTTTGATTGATGGATTGAATAATTCCTGAATCAGCGATTGAGAAATAGCCACATGGAGCCATATCTAATTGAATATCCATTGAAATAATTGCCTTTCCTCTCATTTTACTTTACACGCTCTGCAAATACTCTTTAATGAAGCGGCTTGTCTCTTCAGGCTGACTTAAATGTGGATAATGCCCCTTCGCCGTCATCTGTTGAAGTCTACTGTTCTTCAGATGCGCATGCAAGTAATCCCCCACTTCAACGGGAGCGATGCTGTCATCCGAGCATTGAAGAATGAGCGTAGGTACCGAGGCCCGCTCCAATTCATTCCGACAATCCGAGAAAAACGTCACCTCCGCAAATTGTCTAGCAATATGCGGATCTCTCGAACAGAAGCTTTTTTCCAACTCGTCCGTCAGCTCTTTCCGTTCCGCATTCTGCATAACAATCGGAGCAAGATAGCTGGCCCAACCAATAAAGTTCATCTGCATCATTTCCAGCAGCTCATCAATGTCACGCCGATCAAATCCGCCATAATAACCCGGAAGATCGTTTACATAACGCGGGGAAGGCCCCAGCATGACGATTTGCTTGAAATATTTAGGTTCATGAATGGAAGCAAGCATGCCAATCATGCTGCTGACCGAGTGTCCAACAAATATGACATCACTCAAGTCGAGCGCTTCCATAATCTCCAGCACATCCTGGGCATATCCTTGTAGATCACTGTATTTGTTTGGATCATAATAGTTAATTTGAGATTCACCTGAGCCTACATAATCGAATAAAACAACTCGGTAGTTCTCCGTAAAACTCGGAACAATATAGCGCCACATATCCTGATCACACCCAAACCCATGTGCAAAGATAATCGTTTGGCTGCCTTTTCCCAGCACTTTCACATTGTTACGTACGAGGACGTCAATCGTCATCCAAATCACCTCTCTGAGGTAGTATCCTTTTGCTATGACCTATCTGGTTATTATATCGGAAATTGTTGGGTTATGGATAAGAAATATTAATTTTCATTACTTTGGATACATAAAGAACAATCCACTTTGTATGCCAAAAGGCCCTCTCATCACGAAAGGGCTCTTTGTACTTATTTTTTATTCTTGGCTATTTTACAGTGAGAATCACACGCTGATAATGCTTCAACTGATGCTCCCCATTATCAATTAAAATGTTTAGTTGAATTTGTATAACCAGGGTGTAAGCTTTTCCTATTTTGATATATGATTATGCTTATGACTATGAGTGAATGTAACTGCTTAAAAATAATCCTAACACCAGGAGGGATCAGACACCGATGGAAAAGCTGAATGCCGCCCTTATCCATTTTGTGGAGCAGCAAGATTTATATAATGAAGCATATGGACTTTTCAAAAATCATGATCTACGTCCTCGTGAACAACACCACCAGCCCGAAGTGGACGAACGAATCCCGCTCTCTCCAGAGCTGCAATATCTGTACAGCCACTACGAGATGATGGATGAACAGGCCAACGGCACACTCAAAATGAAAAATGCAGCTGTCGAGATCGGTGATGCAGCTCTAATCTTCTTTGTTGCACCTGAACATCTCTATCGTCAACAACTGGGGCACCGCTGGATCGGAATGAACGAACCTTATGAGGAGTCAGACTCTTGGCAAAAAAATCATGTTGTCATCGCAAATTTTAACGATGATCCAATAATCGTTGATACAGCTGCACCGGACTCACCGGTATATGCTGCTTTTGCAGGTGAAGAACCTCAGCTTATTGCCGATTCATTAACAGACTTTTTCAATGCACTGGCCATCCTGATTGAAGCTGCACGGACCCATACAGGGGAATTGAAGGACGAGGAAACTTATGAAACCATACCCGAATATCTGGAGCATGTCGAACCTATATTGAATGATTTACTGGGAGAAGAGCATACTGCACATTTATTCGAGTATTTGTCATTTCGTTAAAAGTAAAGGATCACAAGATACGGAGGGTTGAATCATGATTTATGTTGCTTTGCTGCGGGGCATTAATGTGGGCGGGAATAACAAAATCAATATGAAGCAGTTAAAAGAAACGTTTGAGCAAGCCGGCTTGCTGGATGTGGTGACATATATCAACTCAGGAAATATTATCTTTGCCGATCATCAGGAACGCGTGGATGCGAATACAGAATTATCCCAGATTCTTGAACAAGCCATAGCTGTCGATTTTGGCTTACAGATCAAAGTAATGGTACGTAATTTGGATGAAGTCCGAACTGTTATTCAGGCACTACCGGAGGACTGGACAAATGATGCCACGGCCAAAAGTGATGTCATGTTCCTCTGGGATGAAGTGGATGATGCATCCGTTCTGGACAAACTGCCCATCAAACCGGAGATCGGCACATTGCTATATGTTCCCGGAGCCATTTTATATTCCGTCAGTAAAGAACTTGTTACCAAAAGTGGTATGAACAAGCTCATAGGCTCCAAGGTCTACAAATATATGACGGTTCGGAACGTGAACACGACCCGCCAGATTTACAAGCTGATGCAGGTTGCGGCTGAGAAGTAACGTGAATCAGCTGATATTGAGCTCTTCCAATGACCAAGAAATAGACTGTAAATGTTCAATCAGACTGGTTAAATAAAGATGTGAAAATTCCCCAGGAGAGGCCCCGGGGAATATCATCAAGAACGCTTCCTGCTTGCTGCCTGCCATGAAGGATGGATAACGCTCCTGTATTTATATGTGTCAGTCAATCTGAATGCTTTTTCGGCTGTGATCTTCACCCGGCAGTTTCGGAATGTCGAGCTCCAGCAATCCATTTTCCAATCTGGCTTTGATGTTTTCCTCATCAATATGCTCCACATAGAAACGTCGGATAAATTCACCTGAACGTCGCTCCTGCCGAATGATTCGATTCGTATCATCCTTCTGCTCAGTCATTTCATTCCGTTTGGCACGGATGATCAGTTCATTACCTTCAACCTGAATGTCTATATCCTCTTTGGCGATGCCGGGAAGCTCGGCTTTTACCACGTATTTGTTTTCTTCTTCGCGAATATCGGTCCGAAATGACTGTACACCGGTTCCGAATGGAGAGAGGAATGGAGACTCAACCATGTCATTGAAGGATTTCAGCATGTGTCCGAACAAGTCTTCATTTCGTTTGCGAAACGGAATCAGATCAAACATCAAAATCAGCTCCTTATGTGTGGTTGGTTTAGTTGTTGCTTACACGTCTAATTATAAAATCGATCCCTAAATTGCTCAAAATCCGTTAAAGCTCAAAAAGAACGATTTTTCCAAGCCACGACTCATTCCCTTAAAATAGATTCTGCTTTCTTTAATTTTGACCTTTTTTGACCTTCTGGCTTTATCTGACTATGATGCAGAACGTGTAGTCTCCTTTGCCTGCACTGGACCAGATTGATCTTTTTTAATGCCCAGCATAATAATACCCATGATGACAACCAACAGAGCTACCAGCATGAATGGAATATGTTTATCCACCTGATACAACGTTGTTGTGAGTAAAGGGGTAATTACGGCAGATATGCCCTGAATCGCTGCAACCAATCCGGCTGCGCCGCCCTGCTGTTCTTTGCTAACCGAAAGAGAAGCTCCCGCCATGAAACCAGGCATCATCAGACCCGAGCCCATGCCGAATAGGAAGAATGAGAGATAATAGACAACCAATTGACTGGAGATCAGAAACAAAACCATACTTGCGAGCAGAAAAAGGGACCCGAGTAAAATCATCGGCCGCGGCTGCCATTTCAACCACTTCATCTGGATTACCTGCATGATCAGCATCGCAGCCCCGGAGAACATCAGTCCGAACGAAACCATTCGGGCTGTAGCCCCTGGAGATAATGAGAGTTGATCCTGAAAATAAAATCCACCGACAACCTGTACCGTCATAATGCCAATCATCGTAACTAACCCGGCAGCAAGATACATACGCAAACCGCGTTGGAGCGGGTTAACCTTGGGCGCTTTCTCCTGAATGACCGGCTTGGCAGCAGGAATGAGCAACAACGCAATGATAAACGCCGCTACCGCAATAAAAATACCAAAATAAAGCGGCCACAGGAGACCGATAATGGTAAAAGCGCCTGCAATCGCAGGGCCAAATACAAGCCCCAGCCCATTGGCGGCACTAATAATCGCCATCCCGCTTCCCCGCTCTTCTCCTTCCGTCACATCTCCCATATATGCCTGAGAAGAGGATAACACTGCCGGAATGAACATACCGATCAAGCTCCGCGTTACAATTAGAAGGGTTAACAGAAGTCCCCCTCCGATCCACGCATTTAATCCACTATACATCGCCAATGCAAACAACGCACAGCTTATGGACATACCTATGAATCCAATCAATATGATGGGTTTTCTGCCTTTCAGATCACTGAACCTGCCCCATACCGGGCCCATCACAGCCATGGCGATGGACCCGAGTGAAATAATGAGTCCGGAATGACTTTCTTTCATCCCCAGTTCCCGAATAAGCGGCGGCATAATGGGAGCAATAAGCATAAGACCCAACATCGCTGCAAATACGCTAAAAAAGATACTTCCTCTGATTCTGTTCACGCTCATACACTCCTTTATTTTTCAGTACAGTATCCACTGTACCTGGAGTATATAAGGCTGAGAGAATCTCGACTGCCTCCATACGGAACAATTAACGGTTAGACGGATTATTAATATATTTTTTTCATTTCCGATGGCTTCACGCCGAATTTACGATAGAATTGCTGAGAAAAGGCACTGATATTGCTGTAACCAACTGCTATCGCTGCCTCAGTGACGTTGTTTTCTTGACTACGCAGCAATTTCATAGCGTTGTCGAGACGAATCTGGCGTAAATATTCAAATACGGTAGTGCCAAACAGCGCTTTGAAGCCTTTTTTCAATTTGAAATCGTTTAGACCCACCTGTTTGGACAACGCCAGCAGGGATGGAGGGTCTACCATACATGCCTCCATAATCTCCCGGGCGGTATGCAACTTCCGTATATCCTCTCTGGAGAATCCTGAAGGAATAGGAGCCAGATCAAACAGCTGAATCATAAACCGATTCAATATCTCCAATGCGGTCGCTTCCATCATTAAGGAAGATCTATAGGGGTTGTTCAATTCCCCAATCAGACTGTCAATCATCGTTCGAATTCTGTGATCCAGCTGAAATATAATCGGTTTGAACACACAATGTCCTAAAATGTCCTGAAACCGAATGGACTGGCTCGTTGCCAATTGTGCGCCCGCATAATTGAACAACGAGATCGGAATTCCGATGGCAAAAGAAGTATAGTTCTCCTGCGCAGGCGGATGGAACCAGGCTTCAAAATCACGCATCATAATGAGTGCTCCCTGCCCAGTGGCCAGCGTATATTCCTGACCAGATATATCTACGTAACGTGCACCTGACAAGGCAAATTGCAGCTCAATGATGGGAATATTCGACGCAAAGAACGTAGAGCATGGTTCACTATATTTAATCTGAGAATACACAATTTCGATACCACTATACGTGGTTACTCTTTTTATATTTCCACTGCCCGCTTTAGCAGAGAGCAGGTACGTATTTTCATCTTGCTGACTGAATGGTTCCTGCGTTAAGTAATGCTGGTATACGACAGCTAACGAATCGAAACCCATGTGTTCTCACCTCGTCTATAACTTGATCATGACTCTCAGATAGAGATTTGTTTAATTGAGAATAATTCTCAATAATTCTACCTCAATTTCTGCTTTTAGACCAGCCCCATGACGAGATCACTATTCTACATACGAAAAAAATCCAGAAACCACCTATAGATATGGTATTTTCACATTGAAGAATGAGGAGATACGCCTGCAACTAAAAAAGAACACGAGAGAGCATTCTCTCGTGTCCTTTCACATGACTTATTCCCAGAAAAAACGTCCGGCAAATACCTTCTCCGTCAGCAACTTGTATGTCTCGTCTGGCAATTCTTTTTTCATTTTCGCCATTACGACATCCTTGCCTCCATTATATTGCGTAGACATGCCGATCTCAACTGTGGTACTGCTTGCGTCCAAGCGCATAATTGGTGCTTCGGCGTCTTTTGACCAAGGTGTCCATTCTGCCAACTCCGAGGATCCACCACGACCCGGGTTACCTGTGTAAAGGAACTGCTTCAAATATGCTGCCATCGCTGCAGACAATGCCTCACGGCCAGGTTTGTTCTGTTCACTAAAATAACCTTCAGGGAAAAGGGCGACGACGCCGTCTGCGTGTCCTGTGTAAAAGTCCATATCCGCGCCATGCGGTGCGCCCAGCATTGTTTGCAGTCTTTCGGAAATGACCCCAGCCTGTGTTCCCCATGCAAAACGATAGGCGTATACAGGTGGCTGTCCCGCTTTACTCTTCAAGCGTTCAGCTACCCGCTCTGTATTAAAACCTGCATAAACCTCACTACCATATTTCAGAGCTGCGGCATACTGTTCGGCCTTGGTTTCATCTGTAAACAGAGTTTCATCATGAAATGAGGGTACAAAGTATGGATCACCGAAAGCAAAGCTGGAAAACTCGGTTTCCAAACTGCCCAGCAGAACAGGAACTTGTGCATAATTACCGCTGTTGATGGCATCGAAACCTTCTCTTGGAATGACCGTTCCATCACGGAATAGATGTGGGAATGGCTGCATACGAATCGCCGTTGAACCATATACAGTGACCAACTTGTCCGCAGGCAACTCATGCAAATAACTCGCCAGTTGTGCCTGAGACTGCATGCCGATCCATGTTCTCGCATGTTCAATAGAGGTCATTGTACCCTCTTGCACGAGCAATTTCACAAGTGCATGCTCGGATTTTTGCTCTCCTTCCTCCGGTGCAGCCGTGGTCAGGCCACCACTGAACGCAGCTGCTTTCTGAAATAACCCTTTGCTTAGCGGAGAGATTAATGCTGCCAGAACATTACGTGCTCCTGCCGACTGCCCGGCCAACGTAACATTGCCTGTATCTCCGCCAAATCCCTCGATATTATCCTGTACCCACTGGAGTGCACGGAATGCATCAAGCAAGCCATAGTTGCCCGAATCATCAAGAGGATTTCCGGTTTTCAATGCAGCATTTTGAAAGAACCCAAGAGCTCCCAAACGATAGTTCACCGATATGATAATGCTGTTCGTGTTACGCGCAAGCTGTTCACCCTGAAAATCCTTGCCTGATCCGGTCATATTCCCGCCGCCGTGCAGAAACACCATTACCGGAAGCTTGGAACTGGTTGTATTCGGACGCCAAATATTGAGATACAGTGAGTCTTCACTTCCGGCTATCGTTTCGCCGGATAACTGCAAGCTGCACGCAGCAAATTCCTTGGCTGTTCGAGTCCCGGTCCATGCATCCGGTTCACACGGCGCTTTCCAGCGTAATGCACCTACCGGAGGTGCTGCATAAGAAACGCCTAACCAGCCGAGCGTACCGTATTGTTCATAGATTTTTCCGTCAATAGCTCCATATTTTGTCTGCTGCAATGTTTGAGGTTTGAACCCCTGATCTTGTTTATGTTTCATCCAACTCTGCTCCAAGGTTCCAACGCCATTTTTGAGCTGTGCCTGTGAAGCTTATGCAGTCTCCTCAGTACGTTCGCTCATACTCCTGCCTTGAAGCGCGTTCACCTCCTTAACTGATATGTAAGTGAAAGCCTCTCCTTGGTTGTAGTTATATCTTTCTAGCGCGTCCGAGCCAATCTCTCCAGCAGTTCTACCGCAGGAGCCAACACTGCTTCATCAATATCGAATTCCGGATGGTGATGCGGAGCAGGCAGCTCGCTGCCAATAATCATATACGTTGCTTTCCCACCTTGTTCCTGTACGCGCCGAATCATGTAGCTGGCATCCTCACTTCCAAGTGAAGCACCATCCGAAATAGCCTCCGCATGGGTAAATCCTGCGATGCCTTCAGTTTGCTGCACAACAAGCTCTGCAAGCTCCATATCACAGCGAATAGGGACTGCACCGCCGATGACTTCAACCGTGGAGCTTAACTCATGCATCGCCGCGCTGTGCTCGATGATCTGACGCACCCGTCGCTCCAGCTCACGATTCGTTTCTTCACTCGTTGAACGGGTTTCAATCACCATCCGTGCGTGCTCGGGAATAATATTGGCTCCTGTTCCGCCTTCAAGAATACCCACATTAATGCGTGTATCTGCCGTGCTAAACCGAGGCAACGCATGAATATTAAGGAGTGCCGTAGATGCTCCCAGCAAAGCATTCCGTCCTTCCTCCGGGATGGCCCCCGCATGAGAAGCCACACCTGTAAAATGGGCTTCCAGCTTGGTCGTTGCCAGAAATCCGGCAGATGCCCCTCTGACATGACCGGAAGGCACACCTGTACCCAGATGTATGCAGAACAGACGGTCTACCTGTTCCAGCATACCTTTTTCGACCATGGCATACGCACCACGCACACCTTCTTCAGCAGGCTGGAACAGCAGACGGATCTTCCCGGCGAAATTTCGGTTACTCAAACGTTCTGCAAGTGCAAGCCCGATGGCTGTATGTCCATCGTGTGCGCAAGCGTGCATAATGCCTTCATGACTGGAGCGGAATTGCCCCGCTTGTGGTATATGTTTATCTGACTTGCTCTCACGGATCGGAAGTGCATCCATATCGAAGCGGAACGCCGTTGTTGGTCCTTCCTGTTCTCCTTGTAACTCAGCGACAACTGCCGTAAATCCCCCTCGCATCTGCTGCACAATCGCTGGATCTGCCCCTTCATCGATGGCACGCTGATATGCATCTTCCAACACTTCAGGCTTTGGCAGACCTCGCCGCGATGTGTCATCAATGGCATCTTTTCCATAAGTCACACGGTAACCCAGTTCCGTTAACATCTGCACGACTTTTGCAGCCGTACGAAATTCGGTGAATCCCAGCTCGGGATGTTCGTGAAGGTCTCGTCGAAGCGCAATAATATCAATCATGGTCACTCACCTCTCTCATCAAGCTCTCTATTTCATCATGCATACACCTTTACACTACGAATTCTATACCTTAGCTCGCTAATCCTGTTTCGCGATTCTTCTAATCAAGTACTTCACACCCCTACTGAGAGAAAGCTTCTTGCTGCATATCTGCTGCCCCTCTGTCCTTCAACAAAAAAGCGTCGGCTGATTGAAACACCTTGTCCCTTCCATAATGAGATGACGAATATCCAAAACCTATCCAGCCGCGCTTCTCTAATCGTAAAATTTACATTTAGTTAATCGAGTACATACGCTCATTTATCATTGATTGTATACACTGGTTTTGGATACCAAACTATACATATCATTAGGAGGATGTGTTCATGTTAAATCGATTCAATACCCGTGCTGCCAAAATGATGCTCGCGGTTACGACCATTGTTACAGCTACGCTGGGAGGCAGTAGTGCAGCATGGGCTGTGGAAAACACCACCTCATCTGCTTCACCGATCAAAAATGTAATCATCCTGATCCCGGACGGTATGGCGAACGACGCAACAGCTTTGGCTCGCTGGTACAAAGGTTCCTCTCTTACTCTGGACTCCATGGCTAGTGGCATGGTTCGTACACACTCTGCGGATGCGCCGATTGCGGACTCGGCCCCTGCGGGAACAGCCTTTGCTACAGGTCACAAATCACATACAGGGTATGTCGGAGTACTGCCTGATAAAGCAACGATGCCTGGACAAAAAGCCATCGCACCGGGAGATGCGAAAAAACCGGTTGCTTCTATCCTGGAAGCATCCAGACTGGCAGGCAAAGCAACTGGCATTATTGCGACATCTGAAATTATGCACGCCACACCAGCTGACTTCTCCGCCCACTATCCGGATCGCAAAAACTATGATGCATTGAGCAAACAGCAGGTCTATAACGGTATGGACGTTGTTCTCGGTGGAGGAAGCAGTTATTTGGAGCCTGCGGGACGCAAAGATGGCGAAAATCTGGTCTCATCCATCAAAGCACTGGGCTACGATTATGTGACTACTCCGGCAGCGATGGAAGCTTCCACTTCAGGCAAGCTGTGGGGGATGTTTGCCCCGGCAGGCATGGCTTATAATATGGATCGTGATCCAGCTAAACAGCCAAGTCTCGCCGAGATGACAACTAAAGCGATCGAAGTTCTTTCCAAAGATGAAGATGGCTTCTTCCTGATGGTTGAAGGCAGCAAGGTCGACTGGGCAGCACATGCCAACGATCCAATCGGCATTATCAGTGATGTACTGGCATTCGATGATGCCGTCAAAGTAGCCATGGATTTTGCCAAAAAAGATCAAGAAACTGTCGTTGTCGCTGTCACGGATCACCAGAACGGTGGATTGACCATCGGTAATGCTTCAACGACAGGCACCTATGATAAAGAGCCGTTGTCCACATTTATCGGACCTCTGAAAAAGGCCAAGCTAACAGGCGAAGGTTTGGAATCCAAGCTGGATGCCAAACGCACTAATATCAAAGCTGTGATGAAGCAATACTATGGCATTACCGACCTGACTTCCGAGGAAATCGCTGCAATTAAAGCGGCCAGTCCCGGCAGCCTCAATTATACGGTTGGACCGATGATCAGCAAACGTTCCGGCATCGGCTGGACCACTGGTGGTCATACGGGCGGAGATGTTGTGCTGTATACGTACGCTCCGAATAATGATCGACCTTTCGGTGTTATCGACAACACGGATGTAGCCAAATACATGGCACGTGTGCTGGACCTTGACCTCGATAGCGTTAGCAAACAATTGTTTGTGCCCGCCAAACAGGCTTTTACTGCCAAAGGTGCAACGTACAAGCTGGACCTGACGGAAGCCAAAAATCCGAAGATCCTCGTAACAAAAGGTAGCACCAAGCTTGAACTGCAAATCTACAAAAATATCGCGCTCGTTAATGGCAAAAAGACAACCCTGGATGGCGTAATTGTCTACAATGGCGTAGAAGCCTTTGTGTCACAGGATGCGATTGATCTGATTCAATAAAATAGCGCCCCCTCATTGAACGGCACTCTTAGCTAAACTGCCCAAGAATATTCTTGGGCGGTTTTTCGAATTCACTTTTAAATCCAACTTCTATATGCAAAGGTAACGTAGTATAGTAGGCCCACGCACAAGCTTATCGTATAATAAGCATAACGTTGATAAATATGACGTAAAAAAGGAGAGACTCATGATGTTGATCAGATTAAACTGGATCACACTGCGGGTACGCGACTTGGAAGCATCGCTCCGTTTCTACCACGACATGCTTGGGCTGCCGATTCAGCGCAGATTCGAAAGCCGGGGACGGCAGATCGCCATGCTGGGACTGGAAAATGAAACGAAGTTGGAACTGATTGAGGGCAGCGAAACCACACTCAAGCCAGAGGCCGGTGTTTCGATCGGTTATGAGGTAAGGTCGCTGGACGAATCCATGGAGCAGCTCGCCGCATTAAGTATCCCGATTGTACGAGGCCCCGTCCAGCCCAATCCGCATCTGCGATTTATTTACATTGCCGATCCAGATGGCTTCGAAGTGCAGTTGGCTGAACATGCATAATTAAGGCGTAATATTGTTTGAGGCGAATCCAAATAAGTGTACGTTTCACGATGACCGGCCTGTTTTGTGTGGAGCCAAACCTGCACGAGCACCCCACATAGGATGGCGTCAGCGCGCTGTTGTGCAAGTTTACAGCTTCATCCGGCGCATTAGCGGTACACCCACGCGATTCAAAAGCCGTTCAAGCAGCAGCCAGCACCAGCGTCTGCTCATTGGCAGATGGCGCTCATACACGGCAGAATACTCGAAATCCGATACAGCGCCACGGTTGCGCTTGAACTGCGCAGCACCTGCACTCTCATGCAACAGATGACCGCTCTCACGGGCCTGTCCAATCAGGCAAGCTGACAACATGCGGTACAGCCCGATGGACTGGGGTAGCGCCGTATCGTAACCGAACAACGGCGTTGTCATCACCCCATTTCGACAGAAGTATCCCATAACCGCATCTATACGCCCTTCCTTTCGCAGACCACACAAGGTCAGCGCTCCCGAAGCTTTTGCTGTCGCAATGAACTGTTCACTGAATTGCGGATTATCATAAGAATATTTTTCGAGGTATAGCAGCCTGTACAGCTCCGCGATTCGCGGAATATCTTCCTCCGTCAGATTCGCTCCGGAAACGAATTCATATTCGTGCTTTGTCAACAATTCGTAATCCCGCTTCAGCAGCCAGCGCGACTTCGCATTGCCGAAATTTGGATCATTCGCCCGGTACAGATAGATTTGCCGGCTAGGAATTAGTTGACAGCCTGCTTGCTGCAGCTCTCCCGTGAAATCAGAGTGAAGTCCTGGGCACAAGGAACGAAATACGACGGCATGCTCAGGATAACGTTCCCTTACTGCTGCAAGCAGACAAACCGCCTGCTCTCCTGACATGGCAGGATACAGGTTTGTTGATAACAGCCAGTTGTTGATATGTACAACTTTGTTTATTTGTGATTGCCGCATTCCCCACCCCACCACACTGAGCAGCGCGAAAAACCCTTTTTCCAGCAACGGTTTCCGAAGCAGCATCAACTCCTGCTTGGCATACCGTACATAATGTGTATAAGGCGAACAAACGTAAGAATTTTCATACTCTGCATCATTTACTGTCAACGGAAGCACTAGATCGTCAATTCGAGCAATGAGTAAGGTTGTGTTTGCATTTATCATGAAGTCCCGTGTCCCTTGTAACATCATGGGTTCCAAATACGCTCTTGCATCTCTACCATCCTCGGTGTTAGGCCAGTCCATATCTTCGAGCGAATTCCGATCAAAGAAACGAACGCGACTATCGCGTCTTTCATTCTTCGCTGGATCTGTACGATCGTGGCTATCCGTCCTTTTTTCCATTACTGCATTCTTCACGTTCTGCTCCCCCAATTGCCCATACCTCCTGCCATTAATTATTTTTTCAAATTCTTTTCCTTCCATTATAGTGGGCCTGGATGAACACCCACAATTATTTCATTGAAAACAGTCAGAGCGATCGGCCATCAAAAAACAAACAAGCCTGCCCCCACATCATGGTTGGAGACAGGCTAAATAGACTGAACTTCGAGTATAAAATTGGAGTAATCAGGTGACTCCGATGCAGTAAGCTAGCTTCAGCTTAAGTATTTTACAGCGTACCCGTTGGAGAAACTACTTCGTTCTTATCCGATACCAACTCGTTCAGGTCCACAATCAGTTGCTCCAGTTCTCCGAAGCTGTCCACCATCTTCTGGGTCAGATTGCGCTGCTCCTCCATACTAGCAAGAATTTCTTCCGTAGCGGCACTCGATTGCTGAGTCACACTTGAAATTTCTGAAACCTCATTAACCACTTTGGTAGAGGAATCTCTCATCGTGGCTGAACTGCTCTCGATATCTGCGGCCTGATTCAATACTTGCTGAGAATTGCTGTTGATCGTACGGAAAACTTCTTCTGCCGTTTGCACACTGTCTTTTCCTGCTTCCAAAGCGAGTCGAATACGCCCAAATCGATCCGTCAACGCCTGTGTCTGTCCTCTCAAACGGGACAAAATAGCAGCAATATCACTGGCCGACTGGCCGGAGTGCTCTGCCAGCTTGCGAACTTCCTCCGACACGACTGCAAAGCCGCGTCCATGTTCTCCTGCACGGGCTGCTTCAATCGCTGCATTAAGCGCAAGCAGATTTGTCTGATTTGCAATATCTGAAATACTGTTCAGCATTAGCGACATGGACTCACTTTCCTCGTTAAACTTACTCATATCATCGGCTGTGGTATTAATCGTTTCATACAGCTCCTGCATCTGAACATTCAGTTGATCCATTTGTGTGCTGCCTGTTTCTGTACTGGTTGCCATGCTGGCTGACAGTTCTTTCATCTGAAGTGAGTAGGAAGCAACATCGCGAATATGCTGATCCGACAAGGACAAGGACTCTGAAATTTCTGCTACACTAGTAGCCTGGAATTCAACGCCTTTGGCCACTTCACTGAATCCCAGCGTTACTTCATGGGTAATGGAGCCGGTGTCGGTTACTTTTTGCTTCAGTTGTTCCGTATAACGAGATAGGCCATCTACAGATTCTTTGACCCTTACAAGCATTGTTTCCACTCTCATTTTGGAATGCTCCACCTCTTGCCACCTGGCCTCGCTATCCCAAAAGAGTCTTTGATTCAACTGGGAAACCATCATCAGAATGGCTCCAGTAAGTGCAAACAACCCTACATCAACAATATAGCCAATAAACTCCTCGGAGCTCTTTGTCTCCACCAGAACAACCTGAAGAATACTAATAACAAGCAGCACGAGAAATCCGGTTGTGAACAGTTTCTTGTCAGGATAGAGCAATAACACTGAAGTGATAACCAGACTTAAAGTGATGTTAACACTTCCCCAGCCTGCGTAGACGCCACAGATTGTAATCAGGAGTGTACAAAGCCACGGGATCACATGAATATACTTCTTTTTGATATTGGCGTACGTTACCCAACCGGTGAATAAAATAGCTACCCCACTCGAAACAAGCAGCTTGGGTTCCAGAAAGGCCATACCAAAACCGATGGCAACAATAACCCACAGGATGATACAGATTAGCTTGTTCCTTTTCCAGATGATTTCATCATAACGATTCATGAATTTCCCGTCCTTTTTATCAATTAAATACGCTGGTGAAACATTTCTGTACTATCTTTTATCAGTCTATGGTCCTTGCTTATGAATAAATCGCAAAATCCTAGGGCTTTGTTATAGTACATTAGGTCTTCATAAACATGAAAACACACTTACTATATATCGGAATTTTATTATAAATTTTTAATATATGAAGGAATATAATATGTACTTATATTTCAGAAATTTTATTTGGTTTTCTCCATAGTAAAAGCCCGTATCAGGGATACGGGCTTTTTCATGTTAAGGGGGTCAGCTACCTTTTATTTTCCGAACACAAGTGTGGTGTTAGACGAACCTGCATACTTGGTGACAAACTCGCGAGCATAACTGGCTGTCTGCACTTCATAGCTGTAGTTGGTACTTGGTCTCCAACTTGTTTGGGGAGAAGATGGGCTGCTCAACGCAGGTGTACTGCCTGTATCCGTAAATTCTCCGTTTCCTTTATCATCCAGAATGCCGCCTTTTTCAGCGCCTGCACCGAAATAATTGTTTTCAGAATAAATACGTGCTTTCTCGCCAATGGTAATGGCCTGGTTAAAATTGTTGGCGTAATTGTTTTTGATATGGAAATAACCGTATCTCATGAGACCAGGACCACGTACATACAGGTTTTCAAAATAGTTATTTGCCATCGTTACATGAGGTACACCATTATAGCTGCTGTTGCCATCATTCGGATATCCAAGAATAATTCCGTATTTGTGGTTTGCAAATTTGGAATTGCTGATCGTAATATAATCTGCGCGATCCCCAATGTACAGGAGCTTGTCCAGATCACTTCCGCTCGAGCTGTAGCTATGGCCGGAGAACGTCACGTGATCAATCCAGTAGTTGGAGCCTGAAGTAATATACATCTGGATATCGTCGTTAGCATTAATATTGGAAGCGTGTTCAAAAGTCAGATTCTGAAAAATGACATTGCTTGAGCTGGACGTCGATCTGAAATGAATGTTCGTCAGTATGTGTTTATCAAAAGAGCCTACCAACGTTTTGTTCGATCCAAATTCGACTTTCTGCAACGTAGAGGAAGAAATATTTTGTTCAATGACCAGTATTTTAGCTGTTGTGCCTGCCATATGTGTTCGCAGATCGTTCAGATTGCTGATGTAGATGACCTGACCGTTCTTACCACCTGTCGTGGCTGATTTGGATACACCACTCTCATTTTTGGCGTTACCGGCAAAACCCGTTAAACCATTCGTGCCTGTGTTGGGATAACTGGCCGCACCATATGTAGCGGGTGCCGTGGAGACCGTCAACAATAACAGTGTTACAGCGAGTAAAAGAATCGAAAATTTCTTCAAAATTTCACCATCCTTTATAATTTTATCCTGAAAGACAAGTTGATTATATCGTGTAACATCAGATGTGACAATACAAAAATTGCAATTTAACCAATATTTTTATTTTTTTGCAACAGCAGTCCCCGTATAAGAAAAATGAAAAGACGACACAAAGTCATCTACAAAAACCATGACTTTGTATCGCCCTTCTTCTGAATCCTATTTGATTCTCAGTTCCAGCATATGTTTCTCGGCTTCCTGCCAATCATCGTAAACTTTGCCGGGTTCACCGCGAAGTTTTAATACCAGAGATTGTGGGCCATCCAGCAGATTACTACTAAAGGAATAGACCATCCCATCTTCCGTCCCATTACCTGATACACCGGACAATTTGGTCTTCTGCCCGTCCTTGGTCGTGGATACAATTTCGATAGGGTTAACCACATCACTGACGGAGAGTTTAGTTTTATAATCAATTTTTTGATTAGGTTCATAGATAAATCTTACCCGTGTCATAAGTGGTGATACCTCTGCTTCAGATAACAATACCTCATGACCCCCAATCGTAAATAACTGATTAAGTTTGATCTTTTCTGTCTTGGGTACCGAAAATTTAGGGTCCAGATCGAAGCTCACTTCCATCGGTTTCGAGAATTGGTATTTGGGATCTTTTTTAACCTTATTCGTGTCAGCCAACAGATCAGGAACTACAGATGAAATGCGAAAATCGAACTTCACTTGATCAGGAAGCGGTGTATTCCCATCCATTTCAACGGTGCTGCGTCCGTAAAGTGTATACTTTCCATTTGGGGTGTACAGGCTGCTTATACCGCTATAGCCAAGCGATTGGTTCGTCATGCCATTGACCACATTCGTTTTGGGAACTGAATATATCTCCTGGGAAGCATCCGTCTGGGCTGTGTACAATACGATCATCTTGTTTTCATCCGCCATCACTGCATTGACGGTTAACTGATATATTCCTGATTTCACAGAACGATTCACGAGCTGCACATAACCATTGTTAATTGCGGATGAAATCGTGTTTCCGTCTACCTCTTTTCCAGCCAACTCCCGAAAAGGTTCAAGAACTCCCCAATTCTGTGCGGGCGGGCTGTACATTGCTTGTTGTGGTGTAGAACCAAGCGGACCCATTAGCAGCCAACCGGCTGCCAGAGCTGTTACGAGCACTGCCGTAATCCACTTTAATTGCACATGACCTGTCATTCGCCGAGTTCTTGCCTTTGCCAGACCTCGCTGAATGGCAAACGCCGTGTCCGCCGGATTCAATTGCTGTCTCTCCAGCTTAACCTGGGAAGCATCTGCGAAAAGTGCCTGTTCCTCCGGACTAGTTGTCATGCCAATCCCCCCTGTTCTTCATCTGTTTCCGTAACAGTTCCAACCCTTTATGCTGCCAGGTCTTGATGGTGCCCTCCGGTTTGCCAAGAATGGAGGCAATCTCAATCGACGTCATGTCATTATAGTATTTCAGCAGTAATACATGGCGGTATTTAGGTTTGATTTTCTCAAGCATGGACCACATCGCAAGTCTGTTGTCACTGCATCCTGCAATGGCAGAATCGGATATCGCCTCCTCCAACCCTTCGCTCGGCAGAGGTGTGGCCCGTTTGCGACGCCTTTGTTCATCAATGCACACATAGATCAGAATACGAATAATCCATGATTTGAACGCCTTCTCATTTTTCAGAGAGCGACGCTTGATCCAGGCCCGGCATGTCATCTCCTGCACCGCTTCGAGCGCGTCGTGATGATTACGCAGGTAACTGTAGGCAATGGAGATCAGCGTGTCCTGATGCTCCATGATGGATTGGACAAATGCCGTCTCGTCTTCGCTCTGTACAAACAGCATCTTTTTCATCTCGGCTTTGGTTTCCACCCTGCAATCCCCTCCTTCTTCTCTCTCTTTCTGTGGTTTAAGACGGATGAACAAGCCAAACCGTTTTTTATTTATTTTCCATCACAAAAAAGCCCCGCCTAATCCTGAGGAGGAAGCTCTTGTATTGATTTCCGCATCATTATTTAAAGTTCAAACCATTCCAGCTCATTGTCATCCTGATTCACAGCTGCTTCCATCTGCCTTAGCCAGTTTGCTGCGATGTCACCCCAAGTATGAAACAGACAATATATGTATAACTCTCCCTCTACAATCTCATCCATTCCCGATGCCACTTCAATCGAGACTTGTAGAGCTTCAGGCCAGGATGAACCCTCCTGAATTAACGCAAACCCATCTTCATAATGCTCCAGACTATACAAGTCAGAGAAGGTTAAGGAATCCCCCAGTCGCTTCACAATCCGAGGTAAAATGATAGGATTTGTTGTTCTGATGCCATATTCCCAGCCCACATGGTACCTCCTTTAATCTAAAAGTAAGTAAAAACGATTACTCTTGCTCATTCAATTCATTGATCGAGCGGTCCAGCCACAATTCATACCAGTCGAGAAAACCCAGCCGCTCCGTGTTGCCCATATACTGATCTGGATAAATTCCATTACTGTTCGCTCGATCATCGGTCCAGATCTCTCCGAAGGACAATCCCTTCACAATCAGATTGAGCGACACGCCACATCCAAAATCGCTGATTCGCAGCATCCCTGCCGACCATTTTGGATCATAATACTCATGTTCAAGCGCTGCCCACTCGTCCTCTTCTTTGCTGTCGTCGTACCAGTCCACATCCCAATTCCAGGATTCCACATGTGGAAAAGGCTCAGAAATTGCATTCAACTCATCATCATAATCCATCACCAAATATATGCCGTTCTCCGGCTTTTCCAGCCCATAATAAGGACCTGCCCCACCACTTCCAATCACAAGCAAAAAAGCTTGATACTCTTCGGGCAGCTCTATCTTCCATTTCTGTTCAAAAGCTTTAATTTTGTCCAATGTCCATACCGGAGCCATCTCATATTGATGATTCTCTGCCCCAAACAGATTCCGCTTCGGGTCCAGAGTCTGGAGTTTGTTCAACTTCCCCTGTATGCGTTCCAACTGTACCTTGTACATGTATGTAAGCCTCCTTCCATCACGTTGTACCTATAACGTCAGATTCGAATCAAGTCATTCAAACTATTTTCGCTTTGCAGACTGGGTTTGATGGTAATCGAAATTTGGTTGTCTTTCTTCGTTACCGCACATGCATAATTTCCGGGCTTCATCTGGAGCAACACACCACCGCAAGACTCATCGGGTTCTAGCTCGCCCCCAGTGACATCCTCCGCCGCCCCCAGATACACGTTACCGGAAGGGACACGTAGATGGTATACCTGTGCATTCTCCAGTTCCTTCCCCGCATCATCCAGACTCCATGTCACCTCATACTGTCCATCTTCACCCAGATTCAGAAACAAACAGTTGCCTGCATTTACCTCAATCAGTTCATCTTCCGCAATAGACCACCAGTCCGGTGTATCTTCAACACGATGTTTTAGCGCCGCCAGATCATACAGGCACAATGCTGCCGTATCCGTGAAGAACTGAAACTTCCCATTCATTCTTCATCTCTCCTTTCTAATTCAAAATAAACACCTTGACCCTAGGTCAGACCTAAGGTTTATAGTGGAACTATTCCATTCAAGCAGACAGGAGCCAGCATAATGAACAAATACATTACGATTAGCGAATTATCCAAATTAATGCATGTTTCAATCCATCAAATTCGATACTTTGAGGAAAAAGAAATACTTTTCCCGGCATATGTGGATACCAACCACTACCGTATGTATGGAATGGATGAGATCTACCAGCTTTCTCACATTCTTTTATTGCGCAAGTTGAATGTCCCTGTTCAGCAAATCAAAGAGTGCATGCTCTCCTATTCCGCAGATGACTATAACCGATTATTAACCGATTCACTTCAAGCTGTACAATCACAGATTGATTCGTTAATGCATATGGAACAATTCATTCAAGGCATATTGCAGGAACAGCAGGAATGGATCAGCCAATCACAGCAGGATCAGTGTATACCCATATATGAGATAAAGGAAATTCCTGTTCGGCATTTCACCACTTGGATCACCATCCAACCAAACGAATCTTTGCATGCCCGTGCACTTTATCAGCATCGTACGGATCAACCTGCATTGTTTGAAATTGATTTACACTACTTGTATACCTTAGGCCAGGTTGCAGTCTGTGTTCCGTCTTCTAATTCTATCAGCGATTCTTTTGTTGAAAAAGGGTTGTATCTAACCAGATCATTCACAGTGACATCCGAAGAAAATATTGCCCAGGAAATTCATCACCTTAAGGAATATGCATTTCAAGCCACTTACGTGCTGGTAGACCCTATAATTTTGATTGAAAAGTCCTATCTTTCCATGTTAGGAACTGATCAATTACACTATGAGATTCAGGCCAGAATTGAGGTCACTCCTTCTAAAGTGAAAGAAAGGAACCCATTATGAACCTCACGAATCCAATTCAAATTGTGGACTATGATGATCAAAGTCAACATCAACTGGCTGTCCGAAAGTTAATAGTCCATTCTTTTGCAACCAAGTTTGAGGCTCTTGTTCGGCTCGCCCCAACGGAAATAGTTGACTTGCTTGGCGCTATATGGGTTGAGCAGGGAAACTCACCCTCCGGTAGGCAGTTCATTGCTATGGATGGAAACCAGGTTGTCGGGGTTCTATCCCTGAAATGGTGCCTCAAAAACCCCCTACAGATAAAAAAGGATATCCATCACATTCCACTCCGTAAGCTTTGCAAGCAATATGGACTACGCAATGTCTGCATGTTTATGGTCGGAATGATTGCCCTGGAATATAAGCCAAGACCACACGAATGTTATATTGAGCATTTGGCTGTAGCTTCAAGTCACCGAAAGCGTGGGATTGCCAGACAGTTGCTAATTACAGCTCAGCAGTTTGCAAACCAACATCTCCATTGTAAATATATATCTTTGCACGTATCCAGCAGCAACACACAAGCCATTCGTCTTTACCAACAATTGAACTTCAGAGTGGAATCATCACACAACAGCATTTCCCGAAAATTCCTGTTCCGTGAACCTGAATGGATTTTCATGATGATCCCTATCTCTAACATACAGGAGGCATTTCAGTGTTTAAACAACAACCCCCTAGACTAAGATTATTTACGACCCCAGTTTTCAAATGGCTGATCGGTGTAACAATCATCATTCTGGCTATTGTGTCTTGGCTGCTCATTCAGAACACATTCAACATGAAAGAAACACGCATCTCCATTCCAACCTCATATGGACAATTAACGGGTATACTCACACTGCCCAAACAGCATTCAGATAAGGTTGGCCTTGTCGTTTTTGTACATGGTGATGGTCCGATTAATGCCAGTTATGACGGTGGATACCGACCTTTGTGGGAAAAGCTTGCCATGGCGGGGTATGCCTCCCTCTCGTTGGATAAACCTGGTGTTGGCGGTTCCTCGGGAAACTGGCTTGACCAGACCATGGAGGATCGTGCACAGGATGTCTTAACCGCCATTGAATGGGCCAGAAAAGAACCATCTATTGATCAAGATCGAATTGGTTTGTGGGGTGCCAGCCAGGCTGGATGGGTCATTCCAAACGTTGTGAAACAAGATCCGGATATTGCATTTAGCATTTTGGTTTCCCCCGCCATCAACTGGATTACACAGAACAGATACAACACGCAGCAGGAAATGCTCCAGAAGGGATATACCGAGGAAGAGATCACTGCAAGGCAGCTCTATAATGACCAGGTTCTGCAGCTGATTCGAAACAAGGCCACCTATGATGAATATAAACTCATGGCTAATAAGGACCAACTCATTTCCAAGGAGCGTTGGACGTTTATCGTCAACAATGTGGAATCGGATGCCACAGATGGGCTCGTTTCGTTTCAAAGCCCTGTTCATCTCGTGCTTGGAGGTCAAGATATAAATGTCGATGTTCAAGAGACAGAGCGCGTGTATCGTCAGATGATTCCACAATCACTGCTCAGTGTAACCAAACTACCGGATGCTGATCATTCGATGCTGCCCTCTTCACTGGTGCATTCTACGTTAAAAACCTATGCAACCGCCTTGTTCTCGCCACGAAAACTAATGGACGCACAGTATTTGGACGATATCGTTCAATTTTTGAACTCTATTCACGCAGTTGATCAACCGTTTGTTGCACACATCCGGTTCCCAATCGATTCATTTCTCCTGAAATTCTGAAGAAAAATGACGCAATTTGATCCGCTCCTTCCCATTCTGATCCAGGTGAAAAATCAGAACCATATCCAACCATTATATCAAGCCCGGCACACAGGTTAAAGGCATTCAAGAGTTAACTAGATTCATGTTATACATGTGAAGAATTAAGGTGTTAGCAAACAAGGTTAATCTCTTCATTTTTTTAGCAAAATTGACGATATAATGATAACTGACTTTTTTTGATTTTGTGGAGGAAACCATGGCTATCAACCTTAGAAGAGAACCTTTTCGCTATACTTTAAAGGAACCAATAATGTTCGAAATTTTTATTCTCAGCATTAACGGCGCCTCAGCACCACCCAAACCCATTCAAGCGGAATTATGCGATATCAGCCGATCGGGCTGTCAGCTTTCATTTCCGTTAAATCTGCATGTGGAGTCCAATAACATCCGAATCGGCATGAACTTGTTGCTTTTTGAAGACCCCTTGTATTTGGAAGGAACGCTGCGCTGGGGCAAAGAAGAGAATAACCGATGGCACTACGGCGTACAGCTGGAGATCCAGCAAGGTAATCATGAGCGTCTATCCAGAGAAATGAGAATGCTTGCGGGGCAAGGCAAAATTATGGTGAAGTAACCCGGCAAGCACCAACCTAACAAAAAAAAACAGCCCGGTGAACCGGACTGTTTCAACATTTTAGATATTCAGGCTGCTTTGGTCGCAGTCGTAGTATTGTCCATCTTGGACCAATCCACTGTGGTTTCAAGCAAAAGTGACACCACAACTCCAATGACAAGCCCATTGCTAATGATCGGAATGAGATACATGGGTAGAGCCTGAAAAGCTTCAGCAGGGATGTTCATTACAGCAACACCTGTAAGAACCGGCAGTGCCACACGATAGATTGTTTTGGAATTAAAAGTGGTGCCTTCAAGTGTTCTTAGAGCTGTACCAAACATTTGCAAATAGGCAACAAATAGCACGGCACTCCCTACACTGGGAGGAATTTGTGCGAAAAAGGCTGTCACAGAAGGCGTCAGTCCTAATATACATAACATGCCTGCTCCAACAACAAACGCAGCCCGTTTCAGAATACGGGTGCTCTCCAGAAAACCAATCGAAGAGGCAAATAATCCGAACGGCAGCACACCTACACACGCAGATAACATGGTGAACAATCCCGTAAGCATGTATGATCGTTTATATTGTTGGCTGGACGTTTGCACTCCATATATTTTTTCGACAGAGCTTAACGTGGTTATGGAGTTTGTCATATTCACCAGCCCGACAAAAAATGCTGTGATGACAATACCCGGTTCCCACTTCGGCGTCCCCCACGGAAACCAGGAAAACAGGTTTAAATTCTGATGACCGGATGCTCCTGCATGCTGTCCAGGGAATACAAAACTGTAGGCAATCCACCCCGTCACGATGCCAATCAGGATGGAGTAGTTACCGAGCTTGCCTTTTCCCTTAAGCTGGATTAAGGCCACTAGAAACGCTATGGCAACGGACAACGCCGCTACAGGCAGGTTAAAATTGCCGAACTCGGTATATCCTATCATGCCTTTGAAGAAATTCATGGTCAATTGAATCGTCATCAGAAATAACATCGCACTCTTGACCATTGGTGTGAACAGCTTCTGAAGCACATGCGCTGCTCCAAGTCCGCCCAGGATCATCATCGTCAGACCCGCTAACAGAAAACCCGCAGCCAATCCTCCCCCGATACGTTCGAAACTCATGCCGGCTGATGAAGCCGAGGCCGTTAAGCTTAGTGTCAGCCCCCACCATAATCCCGAGGGACCATCCATCACGGCATAACGATGTCCAAAGAACGCCTGTAATATACACACAGCCCCAGTAAGCAAAAAGGCATGCTGCATCGACGCAGCAATGGCCTCCGGTGAAAGCTGAAAATTATGTCCGATGGATAACGGCACCACCACAGTGTTGGTAAACAGGAAGAAGAACCACTGAATGCCTGCCAATGCAAGCGATGACGCACCCTTTATATTATTTTGCAAAGATTGCTCTTGATGTCTGTTCATGATTGAGTTAACATTCGCTCCATTTCTTTATAATGATGCCTCTGGGCATGCGCAAGTGCTGTAACTCCGTCCCGGTCAGCAATGAAAGGATCAGCACCATATTGCAAAAGCAATGCTACGATCTGCTGATGACGAGTGCCGCCATCCCCCAGAATGACCGCTTCCAGCAAAGCTGTCCAGCCCAGATTGTTGATATGGTTCACATCCACATCCGTGCATTTCAGAAGGATCTCCACAATATCGACATGACCTCGATCTGAAGCAGGAATCAGAGCTGTGCCCCCAAACCGATTCGTAATCCGGGTATCAGCACCTGCTTTTATAGCCAGTTCGACCATTTTTCGCAAACCTTCCGCACTGGCATACAGCAGCATGTTATCCAGTCGTTGATCCTGGATGTTCACATCCGCTCCCGCTTCAATAAGTGTACTTGCCGTCTCTGGTTTGTTCCCATGTACCGCGGCCATCAGAGGTGTCCGTCCTCGAGCATCCCGGTCATTCACTCCAGTCCCTTGTGCGATAAACCGCAGCACATCATCCGTATGTCCAGCTTCAGCAGCTGCATGTATTGTTTTCAGCATCGCACCTTCACCCTCCAATTTGTCGCCATCCTCACGGCATATATTCAATACATCATAATCTACATGTGTGATTTGAAGTGTTTAAACCTTATGTATGTTAACATAGGATAATAGTATATTAAAAATACATGTTTTGTTGGTTTCCCATATGAAAAACATATCGCTGCATATAAGGAGAACACACGTGGATATCAAACAATGTCGCTATTTCATCGCGATTGCCGAGGAGAGACAGATCACGGCGGCAGCGCGCAGACTACACATGGCTCAGCCTCCTTTAAGCCAGCAGCTCAAGTTGATGGAAGACGAACTCGGCGTAGCTTTATTTGAACGCAAAGGACGCAGCATGGAGCTGACACAGGCCGGTCGAAGCTTCTATGATTATGCGGTTACGATGACCAAATACATGGAAGAAGCTGTCATGGAGATGCAGAGCTTCCGCTATGGTATTCGGGGCAAGTTGTCGCTTGGCATTAATACCATTTCAGATCGTTTGATCCCGCAGGCGCTCCAGCAGTTTCGGACAACACACCCTCAGGTGACCTATAAAATTCAGCAAAATGAATCTGCACAGCTCTGCCAGCTCTTGGGTGAAGGCAAAATCGAGCTTGCCTGTGTGCGGATGCCTGTCAAAACAGAACAATATGAAGTGCTGCATCTACCGCAGGAAGCTCTCTTCTATATTTCCTCCACACCGCTGAAGTCAGCGGATGAGCGTGGGATTTATTTTCAAAAGTTGGCCGATATCCCTCTCTTGCTTCCTAGCACTGAAGGACTCGGGATGTTCGAACTGATTTTACAGAAATTCCGTGAGCATCACGTGATTCCTTCCATTGCGGGCGAATGCTCGGATATTAACATGTTGTTGGAACTTGTGCGACTCGGTTTTGCAAGCTCCATCGTGCCCCATACGGTTCTTCAGCTTTATCATGAGCATCCGTTTCATATCTATCGTATTCAAGATGCGCAATCTGCCGTAGATTCTGCGCTTGTGTGGCATCGCAATCGTCATCTTTCCAAGCCCGCGCAGCACTTTGTGCAATTGGTTCAGGAGCTACTGCCTTCAAGCTCGGTATAGTGTCCAGCAGACATCGACCATCAATAATATCGTCCATATACTAAAAAGCAGCAGCCTTGCCGGAATAATTTCATCCGGCAAGACTGCTGCTTTTTGATGTTCGTTAAGCTTTTGCCGTGAACAACAATTCTTTTTCCTTAATCGTTGTACGCCCGGCAGACTCAATCGAATTATATTGATGCATGTTCGTAATAATAACCGGCGTAATCGTTGTGTAACCGGCTTTTTCGATTTCTTCTCTGTCGAATTCCATCAGTACATCACCAACGGCAACCTTCGCTCCTGCTTGAACTTTAGGGGAGAAGAATTGACCTTTCAGTTTCACGGTATCAATCCCGATGTGAATCAGCATTTCAGCGCCGTCATCACTAACGAGACCAATGGCATGTCCACTCTTCGACAACGAGAATACTGTACCGTTAATTGGAGAAACCACACGGCCTTCCGACGGCTGGATGGCAAAACCTTTACCCATAATCTCTTCCGAGAATGCAGGATCTGGAACTTCACTCAGTGATTTAACTTCACCAGTAATTGGGCTAAATACGTCTTGATCCAGTGCTTTAGTTTCTTCAACAGCAGTTACTGCGGAAGCAGAAGTCGTTGCTGCTGGTGTTGTAGGCTCAGCAGCTGGCGTTGCTTCAGCCGATTGTGGAGCATTGTCTTCTTGGAAACCAAGGATGTACGTCAGTACTGCCGCTGCTACGATGGCAATCAAACCACCAGCCAGAGCGTAGAGTAACGTGCTAATTGCCGGACTGATAAATGCTGCAATACTTGGCAGGCCCACTAGACCTGTAAGTACATAAGCTTTAACATTGACGATCCCCATGAATCCACCTGCAACAGCTCCACCGATCAGAGCTGCAATAAATGGTTTTTTGAACTTCATATTGATCCCGTACATCGCTGGTTCCGTAATCCCCATGATAGCAGTAAGACCTGTGGAATAAGCAAGCGATTTCGTTTTACCATTTTTCGATCTAAGACCAACACCAAATGCTGCACCACCTTGTGCCAAGTTAGCAGCAAACATCAGTGGAATAATAAAATCGTAACCAAGTGATGTCATCGAACCAACAATGATCGGCAACAGTGCATAGTGCATACCCGTAATGATCAGAAGTGACATCGTACCACCAATTAGGATACTTGCGAATATTGACATATTGTCGAACAACCATGAAATACCACCTGACAAACCATTACCGAGCACTGTACCCAATGGTCCAACCGTCATCAAGGTCAAAGGAACCATAATTAACAGGGTAACCGTTGGAACAATCAGAAGCTTAAGCGAAGCATGTGTAACACGATCAACCGCTTTCTCTACATAGGAAGCAATCCAGATTGCGAGAATAATCGGAATAACCGTAGAAGAATAGGTTGCTGCTATAACCTTAATGCCTACAAATGTGGTGTCACCATTGGCAAGCAAGGCTGTAATCGTCGGATGCATAATCCCCGCTGCCAGCGCTGCAGCAATATACATATTGCTACCGAGCTTGCGTGCGGCACTGATCGCCAGAATGATCGGCAGGAAGTAGAATGCACCATCACCGATAGCAGATAAGATGATATAAGTTGAACTGGTATCAGACAACCAACCTACAGCTACTAGGATTGCCACGATCCCTTTGATCATACCGGCACCCGTAATCGCTGGCAGAATCGGCGTGAATATTCCAGAAATAAAGTCGAACAATGCACTTACTGGATTTCTCTTTTTCTTCTCCCCAGTCGAAGCACTGGTTGATCCAGCGTCTGCATTCGGGGATTTGGACATGTTGCCTACAAGTGCATTATACACAACAGGCACATCGTTCCCGATAATGACCTGGAATTGTCCGCCATTCTCCATAACGCCCATAACGCCAGGTGTATTTTTCAGCGTCGCTTTGTCCGCTTTTTTGTTGTCATTCAGGTTAAACCGGAGTCTTGTCATACAGTGTGTGACTTGATCGATGTTCTCTTCGCCACCAACAAGCTTCAGAATATCCTTGGACAATTGTTGTTTATCCATTGTGTTTTGCTCCTTTTATGTGTAATGAAGGTAAAAAAAAACCTAAACACTGAATAATGACAAAGCAGTTTCAGCTTATCATTATTCAACGTTTAGGTTTTGCCTTTTTTGCAGTAACAATCCCAATTATTCAATTGTTTGTTCAGTTCTGACAACTCGTTCAATATGAATGGTCAGATATAGGATTTCTTCCTTGGATAAGACCCGGCTATAGATCTTGCGAGTATAGTCGTTAATCTTACAAGCACAAGCATGTGCCTCAGGATATTGTTTGCTCACCAGATCATGAAGCGGATTATCTGCTTCCTTATCTTCAATTGCTGTACCGTGTAGTACGCGCTGAGCAAAGAACTTCAAATGTGTCAGGAATCGATAATAACTCAGCGAATCCTCATCCAGCTCAATGACAAAGCTGCGTCGTACAATGTTGAGTATATCTTTTACGATATTCGTAATGCTGATGGTTTCTCTCATCTCACCATTCATCTGGGCATTGACCAGATGCATTGCGATGAATGCGCATTCGTCTTCAGGAAGCAGGACACCCAATGTTTCTTCAATAATCTGAAGTGCCTTGAGCCCAATGGCATATTCCTTGCGGTACATGCGCTTGATCTCCCAGAACAATGCGTTACGAATCTGCAAGCCTTGACGATGCCGGTCAATGGCAAAATGAATATGATCCGTCAGTGAAATGTAGATGCTCTCATGCAACTTCTCACCTAATACGGTCTCTGCATAACGGATAATTTCATCCGAGCATTCGACATATTCAACTGGAATATCTGACAGAAGCGTTTTCAGTTTCTGCGATACTTCCTTGCTTTCCAATGAGAATATTTTTTCGACCAGACTGTCGTCTATCGTTTCACCAGTATGCTTTTTGAAGGCTATGCCCCGTCCCATGACGACCAGTTCGTTTCCTCCTGGATCAATCACAGTAACTACATTGTTGTTCAGCACCTTCTCAATTTTCATTTCTTCACATCACCTTGCACCGTCAAAGTAGTAAAAGGCAAAACCAAAGCTGGTCATGAAACACATGCCCCGCTTCTGGTTTTGCCTGATTGAACAGTAACAATCCAGTATTCATTAGCCTTAGGTCCATCTTACCATATAATTATCCATCTGACAATGTTTTTGTGAAAGCGGTTAATGTGCTTGAATATGACACAAGAAGATGCTGCTCACATATGTCTTTAGAACTAGAAATTAATGGTTGTCGGATTTTAGACTTGCGCCGTTTGTACCAATAACTTCTTTATACCAATGGAATGATTTTTTCTTGTAACGATCCAGGGTACCTGATCCGTCATTGTTACGGTCCACATAGATGAAGCCATAGCGTTTCTTCATCTCTGCTGTGGATGCACTCACCAGATCGATGCAGCCCCATGAGGTATAACCCATGACTTCAACGCCGTCTTCAATCGCTTCGCCTACTTGTACCAAGTGATCATTCAGGTACTGAATCCGGTAATCATCATTCACCGTTTTATTGCCATTTTCGTCAGTGACCAGCTCATCGGCTGCACCCAAACCATTTTCGACAATAAACAATGGTTTTTGATAACGATCCCAGTATTTATTGAGCGTTACGCGCAGGCCTTGCGGGTCAATCTGCCAGCCCCATTCACTTGCTTTGAGGTAAGGGTTCTGTACACCTGCAAACAGATTTCCTTTGCCTTCAACACGTTTCTGTGGGTCACCTGTCTCACAAATACTTACATAGTAACTGAACGAGATGAAGTCCACCGTATGTTTCAGAATTTCAGCATCGCCATCTTCAAACTTGATGTTGATATTATTCGCTTTGAAGTAACGATTGATGTATTTCGGATAATAGCCACGTGCATGAATATCGGCAAAGATGTCATTCCGCTGTTCTGCATGCATTGCAGCTACCACATCATCTGGATTTGGTGTCAATGGATAGGTTGGCATACTGAGTACCATACAGCCAATTTTCGCTTCAGGCATAATCTCATGACCCAGTTTTACTGCCAGCGCACTTGCCACCAGCTCGTGGTGAATTGCTTGGTACAGATCCTGTTTGGAGAGTTCCGCTTTTGGTGTAAAGATGCCGCCACTCATGAATGGTTCTTCCAGAATGGAGTTAATTTCATTAAACGTCAGCCAGTATTTTACTTTGCCTTTGAAACGGTTAAACAAGACGGTTACATAACGCTCGTAGAAATCAATCATTTTCCGGTTTACCCAGCCGTCATACGTTTTGGACAAATGCAGCGGTGTCTCATAATGAGAAATCGTTACGAGGGGTTCAATCCCGTATTTGTGGCACTCGTCAAACAGGTCATCATAGAACTGCAGACCTTTTTCATTTGGCTCCAATTCATCACCTTTAGGGAAAATACGGGACCAGGCAATGGATGTACGAAATACTTTGAAGCCCATTTCAGCAAACAACTTAACATCCTCTTTGTAACGATTGTAGAAATCGATACCGATCAATTTCAGGTTATCCTCTGTCGGTCCTTCCGTTCTTGGCGTCGTAATCCCATGGGGCATTACATCCTGAACAGACAGGCCTTTGCCATCTGTATTGTAGGCTCCTTCGAGCTGATTGGCTGCGACTGCGCCGCCCCATAGAAAATCCTTCGGAAATGGTGTTGTCATATCTGTCATTCCTCTCTGGTTACGTTGTACTCATTCTTTGTTAAAACGGTTGACCCTATGCCCGTGAACACATCAAAAAGCGGACAATGCGCAACTAAAAGGGCTTCAAATCAGCCTGCTTTCTGTTGGGTTTTGCCCGCTTTATGCGGTAACAATCCTCGAATAACCTAATTACTTACAGCGATCCGGGTTTAAGATACAGGAATCAGATCAAATTATAGTTGCTCACCATTGCTGGCAATTACGTTTTTGTACCAGTCAAATGAATCTTTCTTCGAACGTTTGAGTGTTCCATTACCTTCGTCGTCCAAATCCACGTAGATGAAACCATAACGTTTGGACATTTCAGACGTGGACATGCTCACGAGGTCAATCGGACCCCATGCTGTAAATCCAATCAGATCCACACCGTCTTTGATCGCTTCTTTCATTTGTTCGATGTGTTTCTTCAGGTAATCCACACGATAGGAGTCATGAATTGAACCGTCTTCTTCAACACGGTCATATGCACCCAGGCCATTTTCTACGATGAACAATGGTTTCTGGTAACGATCCCAGAAGTTATTCAACGTTACGCGCAGACCGATCGGATCGATCTCCCAGCCCCAATCGGAAGCTTCCAGATAAGGGTTTTTCACGCCGCCAGTCAGGTTACCTGCTGTTTCTTCCTTGTCTGCGGATGCAGATTTGGTTACAGACATGTAGTAACTGAAGGAAATGAAATCAACCGTATTGTTCAGCAAGATCTCATCATCGCCTGCTTCTTTCTGAATTACGATGTTATTTTCTTCAAAATAACGAGCCATGTAGTTCGGGTATTGACCACGAGCATGCATATCCGTGAAGAAGAGGTTAATCTGATTCTCATGTTGCGCCAGACGAACATCTACCGGATTACAAGTCGCCGGGTACGTTTCCATCCGAGCGAGCATACAGCCCACTTGGGAACCAGGAATAATCTCATGGGCAAGCTTGGTTACCAGTGCACTAGCTACAAATTGGTGATGCAGCGCTTGATATGTCGTTTGCAGTTGGTTGTCCACTTTATCGATCAGGATACCGCCGCCTGTGTATGGGCTAAACAGCATCACGTTGATTTCGTTAAACGTCAACCAGTATTTCACTTTATTTTTATAACGGTTGAACACAGTCTCTGCATATCTCACATAGTGTCCAATCACTTCACGACCTGCCCAACCATTGTATTTCTGTGTCAGACCCAGCGGAGTTTCATAGTGAGACAAGGTTACCAGCGGTTCAATGCCGTATTTCAATAGTTCGTCGAAGACGTCGTCATAGAATTTCAAACCAGCTTCGTTCGGCTCTTGGTCATAACCATTCGGGAAAATACGTGCCCAGTGAATGGACAAACGGAACACTTTGAAGCCCATTTCAGCAAATAATGCGATATCTTCTTTATAATGATGATAGAAATCAATACCAAAACGTTTAGGGAAACGTTCTTCAATTTTGCCGGAGAGGATCTCTTCAATTCGTGTAGAGGAGATTTCCATGGCATGTCCGCCTGTACGCTTCTCTTTGGGAACATGCGCAATCATATCCGCAGTAGAGAGACCTTTGCCGTCCTTATCAAATGCACCTTCTAATTGGTTGGCAGCTGTAGCGCCTCCCCACAGGAAGTTTTCGGGGAATCCTTTTTTTGCCGTGGTCATAACGAACAACCTCTTTTCGAATTTTATTTGGGTTTTTCCCGAATACAGCGGCTGTATTTCAGGCCAAAAAACAAGAAAAACCTAAACTCAAGGTAAAATAGCTCGCAAAAAAAGAGCCTTCATTTCACCATCAGTTTAGGTTTTGCCTGTCTGCACAGTTACAATCCATCAAAAGATGTTATTGCGTATTCGGTTGTTTTCTCTTGTAATGTAAGCGTAACATATCTATTTTGCAAAATCAACTTTCCGTTTTATGCACTCGCTGACCACCTTTGGACGTTATCGAGGCATTCGCATAATCGCTGCTCTTAGGGCATTTGTATCCCCGTATTCGAGATAGCTGGCAGGACTTTCGTCGCCCAATGCAGGAACTTTCATGTCTATCCATCTTAGCGCATATTCACCCATTTCAACTAATATAACCTTGCTAATATCTGCCGGAATCCCCCGCTGCTCTGCACATTCAGCCCATTTTGGGTCCACATGTAAATATGATTTTTCAAAGAGTTGCACAAATGAGTCCCAACTGCCCTGATTAAATTCCGCCAGATATAACTCTTTCATACTCATGTAAATTCCCTCACTGAAATAGACATCGTAACCCCCAAGTCCTACGATAAGCAATTCATCCTTAAGCCGCTTGAAACCGATTTGGAAAAAGGTAGACTTAATTTTAAATGTTTTTCGGGAAAATGAATAGCCAAGGAGGAACACAACAATGACTGAAGAAGCAAACACATCCGGTTGGGATGCCATTGATATAGCAGTTGGTAAGTTATATGGAGATCAGGAACCACTTCACTATGGTACAGCCATTCCTTATATGCTCGGTGGACCTGATCCGCTAAATGGAATTAGCGTATACAAAGTGGATGCCCCCATACCTCACTGGCATTTCATTACCTATGGTTTTTCAGAACTGTATGAGAAGGAATCGGAGGATCTCGAGCATAGCGGTTATGGATTTGAAATGACGTTTCGGCTTACCCGGAGTGAGGGTGAGTCCATACCCCCGTCTTGGGCTCTGAATCTATTACAGAACGTTGGACGATATGTTTTTACTAGCGGGAACGTATTTCATGCAGGAGATTACATGGATGCAAATGGCCCCATTTGTCTCGGCTCAGATACATTACTAACCGCACTTTCTTTTATTGAAGATCCTGATCTGACAGAGATCTCCACACCCAATGGAACGGTGAAATTCATTCAGATGGTGGGAATCACCGGTCTGGAACTCGAAACGATGCAAACATGGAACACCCGCGGATTGTTAGCAGCCTTTGTTGAATTCATGCCAAAATACGTTACGGATCTCATGAGAAATTCATATTTGGATATCCCCTCAGTGATACAGGCTGTTGAGCGCGGGATTGAAGAGGAAGGTTCCAGTACAGCATTTTTATTCATACAACAACTGGGCTGGATATCTCCACGCAAGAGAATACTGCAAAAAAGTGTACCCGCTGAACTCCAGATCGGAGCAAAACAAGCCCAAATTATCGGAAAAATACTACGTAGCCGCTTTTCAAAAGGCGCTCCACTGTCCCTAATCGGATCAGGAGTGAACATTACGTTCGAAGCCGGGGGGACACCTTCATTTTCTGAGGATGGCAACCAGATTAAGGTAGTTGTGCATGAACAAACCGTATCGGAGTTAGTTGCAAACCTTCGCCCAGTCGAGCAAACATTTGAAATTGCTTCACTACCCGGCGTTCTCTTTCGAATTGCCCGCACTGAAATTACCGATCAGGATGGTCATGTGATCGAAACCATCGGTTGATCACAAGGAGGTAACCATATGTCAAGAACATCTTCCTTACGGAAGAGCTGGTCCGAGAGCGAAAATTATGCTCCCGGTATGGCACATATTCAATATTTAACGAAAACCAATCTGGACAGGATTCGCAAAATTAATCATTTTCTGATTAACGCCTTCCAGCAGAGTCTCTCGGATATCAAAGAAAACCTGTCCAACACATATCTCTTTCTGCTCACCGACGCGCATGGAGTTCTGCTTGCCATGGATTATAGCCCCGATCTGGAACAAGTGGTGAAACAGTCACCCATCCGCCCAGGTATGATCTTTACAGCTAGAAGCTGTGGCGTCAATGCCATATCCGAATCTATGGATAAACATGGGCCTGTTCAGCTGTCCCCTGAACAGCATGAGAATCCACTTTTTCAGAACTGGCATTGCTACGCTGCACCTTTGTCGGTCGGTCTTCAACATGTTGGCTACCTAGACGTCTCCACCATTAATGCAGACATCCAGAGTGAGCTGATTGCAATCGCCAAGCTGATCCCGGCCCATATGCAAAATCGGTATCAATCTAACCTTGCCTCGTCGGTAACAGAGCAGCCATCGATTGAATTCACGAAGCGACAGTTAACCATTCTGAAAATGATCTCTAACGGACTGACGGTTAAAGCCATTGCTTTGAAATTGAAAATAAAGGAGTGCACCGTAAATCACCATAAAAAAGTGATTTTTAACAAATTAGGTGTACAATCCAGCACGGAAGCTGTTTCAATTGCCAGCCGTCTGTCTTATCTATAAAGGTACACCTATAGATTCCTATAGGTGGTCAACACGAACATCTGTGCTAAGATTTTTAGGTACACATGAATTAGAGAGAGAACAAGAACACACACACATTTTCAGGAGGGTAATATGTCTAATCCAAAAAAAGCTTCATTGTTTGCCATGTTAATTATGATTCTGTTGGTTGCTGCAGCCTGCGGCGACAAAGCGGATAACAACGTCAAATCGAAGGAATCCACTGCAACAGAAACCACTGCCGGCACAGATACAGACACAGCCAAGACAGAAGATACGGAGAACACGGAGAGCTCCGAAGCATCCACTTCCGAGTCCAAGGAAACAGATAACTCCAAAGACGTTGAATTGGGAACTACGGAAAAAGGCTCTTACAACAATGACTATTTCGGTGTTTCGTTGAAATTCCCCGAAGCTTGGGAGTTCCAGGATGCCGCAGGCATGAACGAGCTGACTAACGCTTCCTCCGAAGTTATTGCTGGAGATGATGAAACGAAGAAAAAACAAATTGAGCTATCTCAGGCCAAAACACTGAACCTGTTGATGGCTTCACAATATCCATTGGACGGAAGTCAAGTTGGCCCTTCCGCCATGGCGATTGCTGAAAAAGTAAGCCTGCTGCAAGGAATTCGTACCGGTAAAGATTATCTGAAAGCAACGAAGAAATTCATGGAGGACAGCCAGTTCCCTTATGAATACAAGGAATTCACAACCGAAACCATCGGTGGCAAAGAGATGGATCTGATGCAAATTACGATGGATGCGGGCAATGGTTCAACCATTACGCAAGATTACTACAGCACCATTATTGAAGGTTATGCATTCAACTTCATCTTCACCTATTTGGATGATACTACAAAGGCCGAGATCGACAACATCAAGAAATCCGTTCAGTTCAAATAATACACTCACTGTCACAGTGCCTAATGTGCATGAATAGAACCCCGCGCAATGACCTTCCACAGATCATTGCCGGGGTTCTTTTTCGAGTAAAATGAATGTTTCACCTTATCCGGAAATGGCCACCCAATGTCCCTCTTTGACTTCCACCCATCGGGACTGCTCCAGATTATAGCGATCTTCCACTTCTACCGTCTCTCTTGGGGCTTCGTTTACAGCATGACGTTTTTTCTTCGCTTCCACAGCCGGGTCCGGAACCGGAATAGCCGATAACAAGGCCTTTGTGTACGCATGCTGAGGGTTCGAATATAGTTCTTCACTTTCTGCTAACTCCACAATCTTCCCATTATACATGACAGCTACACGATCACTGATATGTTTAACCATGGACAAATCATGTGCAATGAACAGGTATGTCAGACCGAGTCGCTGCTGCAATTCTTCAAGCAGCTGTACGATCTGAGCCTGAATGGACACATCCAACGCAGACAAAGGCTCGTCACATACAATAAATTCAGGTTCCACGGCCAGCGCACGAGCGATTCCAATCCGCTGCCGCTGACCACCCGAAAATTCATGAGGGTATCTCTGGGCATGAGCCGGATCGAGACCCACCATCTCCAGCAATTCCTCCACACGTTTTTCCCGCTCAGCGGGGCTGCCGGCAAGATGGTGAATATCCAAGGCTTCCCCAATAATGTCCATAATTCTAAATTTCGGATTAAGCGAGGCATACGGATCCTGGAAAATAATTTGCATATGTCTCCTCATCGTTTTCATCTCTGAGGCAGAGAGGCGGTTGAGCGGCACTCCTTTAAACAGCACATCCCCACCTGTAGGTTCATGCAGTCGTAGAATGGCTCTGCCTGTAGTCGATTTCCCGCTGCCCGATTCGCCTACGACCCCAAGCGTCTCCCCTTGGCGAATCTCGAAACTGATATCGTTCACAGCTTTTAAAGTGTTGCCTTTCCCCAAATTAAAATGTTGTTTGAGGGACTTCACTTCCAGTAAAGGCTGATCATCTTCCAGATCGCGTGGCACCAACGAGACGAGTTTCGGCTTTTTCTTCTCATCCAGTCGAGGTAATGCATTCAACAGCCTGGACGTGTACGGATGCTTCGGATTTGCAAAAATCTCTGTAGTTGTGCCGGATTCCACAATCTGCCCGTCTTTCATGACCACGACCCGATCACACATGCCTGCCACTACTCCGAGATCATGGGTAATCAGAATAATAGAAGTTCCCAGCTGTGCCTGCATATCTTTCATCAAATTTAGGATTTGGGCCTGGATAGTAACATCAAGCGCAGTTGTAGGTTCATCCGCAATCAGCAATTCAGGACGGCAAGCAAGAGCAATAGCGATCATCACCCGCTGACGCATACCTCCGGAGAATTCATGTGGGTACTGATTGAAACGTATTTCACTTCGGGTGATACCAACGAGCTCCAGCATGGCAATCGCCTGCTTCTTCGCTTCCCCTCTGGAAAGCTTCTGATGTTTAATCAGACTTTCGGTGATCTGTTTTCCGATTTTCACAGTCGGATTAAGCGAGCTCATAGGGTCCTGAAAGATCATGCCGATGTCACGGCCACGGATACTCTCCATCTCTTTTTGCGTTTTATGGACCAGGTCTACCCCTTTAAACAGAATCTCACCCTTTTTCATCTGCGAAGGAGGCGAGGCAAGCAGCCGCATAATGGAACGTGCCGTAACACTCTTCCCACTGCCGGATTCCCCTACAATGCCAAGCGTTTCGCCTTTCCGCACTTCAAAACTGACTTCTTTCACCGCCTGAAATTCACTCTCTCCGGAATGAAAAGAAACGGACAACTCATTTACTTTCAACAAAGGTTGCATGTGATCACCAGCCCTCATCCATATTTTCACATGTGCTCATATGTATACTCTTCCATACCTTGACAATTAAATAGACTCTAAATAATATATACTATATCAATCGGAATAATGCAATTTAAAATGAGATGAAAGGAGGCTCGCATGGTTTGAATCTTGCAAAAGGCAGCAAAATGTCACAGCTTGTTTACACCCTGGGATTTAATTATGGCAAAATGCTGCTTCATCCCTCCTATCGATATGTTCTATTTATTCTCGGACTGCCCGTTAATTTGGTTGTGCTTCTGATCTGGCAATCAAGACGAAAAAGGGATGACTGGGCCGTGGTTCAACAAGCTGTTGAGCGCGATATGCTCTCCACTTCTTACCGGGATAAACTTCGAATGGACGTTGAAGAACAGTTGAGGCGTAAACACCATTTCTTTCGGCAGCAAGTTAGTGAGGCAGAGTTTAAGCGTCAGACGGAGGAATGGCTGGAGGAATCCGTTCAGAAGGAGTTAAAGGAACGAACGTTCAGCAAGCTTCAGAAACAGGGAAAACAGCGCCTGACGATGGCTGATACATTCCAATCGATGATTGATAAACCTTGGTTCCTTGCGATATCAGTTATTCCGGGCTGTCTGATGTACGCCATGATGTTTTTGTATGGCAATCCTTATCTAAAGTACATATTCGAAAGAATTCTGATGACGGTATTCGTCATTTTGGGCGTAGCTACACTTGTATTCACCATCTTGTACCTGTCCCCATTCAATCCGGCGGCCAACATCCTCGGAGAGACAGCGACACAGGAACAGATCGCAGCTTTTAACCATGTCTATGGCCTGGATCAGCCCTATCTTGTCCAGCTCTGGAACAATATCAAGGGCATAGCGCTATTTGATCTCGGTAAGTCTTTTTCAGGGAATGAAGATGTCACGGCTACGATCGCCAGAAAGTTTCCAATCACGTTAACACTGGCCGTTATCTCCTTGCTGCTTGCCCTTGTCATTGCATTGCCAATCGGCATCATCTCGGCGATCAAGCCCAATTCACTGTTTGATTACACATTCATGTTTATTGCATTGATTGGATTATCGATTCCGAATTTCTGGCAAGGACTGATTTTCATCCTGAATTTTTCGATCAAGCTGCAGTGGCTTCCGGCTACCTTCAATCCACAGAACTGGCTATCTATTATTATGCCAACGATTGTTCTGGGAACGGGATTAACCGCTGCGGTGGCCCGTATGACTCGGTCTTCCACACTGGAAGTTATTCATGAGGATTACGTGATGACTGCTCGTGCCAAAGGATTAAGTGAACGACAGGTTCTGCTGAAACATGCTGTGCGCAATGCGCTAATTCCAATCGTAACCGTTGTAGGTCTTCAATTCGGAGGCATGCTTGGCGGGGCGGCTGTAACGGAGAAAGTATTTAATATCAGCGGACTTGGCAGCTACATTGTGGATAAACAGTTTATCCCTGATATTCCGAGCATTATGGGCGGGGTCATATACACAGCGATTACAATCTCCATCATTAATGTTGTGGTAGATCTGTTGTACGCTTTTGTCGATCCCAGGGTTCGTTCCAAGATGAAACAATATTAAAGCAGGTGCACTATGACAAAATCGGGTTCACTTACACAAGAAATGAGTTTTCGGCTTAAGTCTTCACAGGAGTACAGTCAGGCGAGCTTCGCCTGGGTCACTTCCCTTCTCTTGTCGGTGTTACTGTTGTTCAACAGTTATGACTGGAGCCTTCAGGAGTTCAGACCATTTCTGCTGACTGCGCTTGGAATCTACCTATTTTTCACGCTGGTCCAGAGTGTGCTGACGCTCCGGATTCGGAGAGACCTGATTCGGCAGGGGACAATCTCTGTGCTGACTCGCAGACTCGCCTGGGTCCAGCTGTTGGGTATCATTTCAGGCAATATCTTTATCGTGACGGCCGCTTTTCATCTGATCAAGAAAACAAAAAGCATTGAGTATACATTTGCGGTGTATATGCTGCTGACCCAGCTGTTCGTTATTGGGGTCTCGGCACTCAATATGTTTAAAGCATATGTTGCGGATACGTTTTTGCCAGCTATGGCTGTGCTCGTACTTGTGCTTGTCATCGATCTGGTGGTGCTGTTTATCGTATCCCGGTATACGTCAGCCTCGACCATCCCACGCTGGATGCTGGGCGTGAGCGTGATCCTGATTCTGACTTCGGTCACAGGAAATGTGTTTGCACTGCTGCTGGGTATTTCCATCATTGGACGAATCCGCAGACAGGGTAAACAAAAATCCAACTTCTGGAATGATCTGTGGGAGCGTCTTGCTCCGAATGTCACGGCAATGTCCGGTTTGTTTTTTATCATTTTCCTGTTCTCGATATCGATTTGCAGCTTCTTTACTTTTGATTACAGCATGGCTGTAGAAAATAACTACTCGGCCTTGCTTCAGTCTCCATCGCTCGCCTATCCCTTGGGAACGGATGACTTTGGACGATGTTTATTTTCCCGGATTGTATTTGGTGCCCGTATATCATTGATCGTAGGATTCATGTCAACTCTGATTCCGGTACTGATAGGCGGTATTCTCGGAGCCTTCTCGGGATTCTATGGGAGACACACAGACAATATCATCATGCGACTGCTGGATATTCTCTATGCTATTCCGGGTATTCTGCTCGCTATCGCCATCATTGCGGCGTTCGGGGCCAATACGGTCAATCTTATTCTCGCACTCAGCTTGGGTTCGATCCCAACTTATGCACGAACCATGAGGGCTAGTGTGCTCTATGTATCTACGTTTGAATTTGTTGAAGCTGCACGTGCACTGGGTTACAACAATCGCTCCATTATTTTCAAACATATTATTCCAAACTCGCTCGCACCCATGATTATCAAGTCTACACTTACGATTGGCGGAGCGGTCATTGCCACCAGCAGTCTGAGTTATTTGGGGCTCGGCGTGGAGCCGCATATTCCCGAGTGGGGCAATATTCTCAAGCTGGGCAGCACGTATCTGGAAACCCATTCGTATCTGGCCATCTATCCCGGTCTTGCGATCATTCTGCTCGTACTTTCGTTCAACTTTCTGGGTGACGGACTACGCGACGCGCTTGATCCGAAGCTCGAAAAGGCTTAACCGCTTCCCTACAATATTCAGCTCAAATTGAATTCCATTGATTATGAACTTATCTGGAGGTATTTTCATGAAAAAACGTATGCTTATAGCACTACTATTAACTTTTGTCCTTGTGGTCTCCGGTTGCAGTGTGAAGACCAAGACGGAATCCCAGTCAGAATCCTCACCATCGGATACAACAGAAAACACGCAAAACCAAAAACCGGTAGACATCGAATTATTGGCTCAGAGCTCTTCCGAAAATGACGTGAACATTATCCGGGACCAACTCACCAAGAATGGCTTCAATGTTAAGCTGAACCTGCAGCCAGATTACGGCAGCTACAAATCCCAGCAGGATGCAGGCAATTATGACATTGCGCTGTCCAGCTGGACAACGGTAACCGGGAATCCGGACTATGCAGTTCGTTCACTTTTCAAAACAGGCGGAGACTACAGCATTCTGGCTGATGAAGAAATCGATAAGCTAATTGACCAGGCTGCTACTCAGACTCCGGACGAATACAAGGATACGTATAAACAATTGGAGGATCGCTTGGTAACCGATCAGGCCTATATCGCTCCGTTGTACATTTCCCTGAAAAGTCAGGCTGTGAACAAAGACATTCTCAATGTAGACACCGTTCGCTTGTCCAAATCCCGCGCCATGGCATGGGAACCGATTGAATTCAAAGACAGCTCCAAAAATACAAAAGAACCATTAATTCTGACGCAAACTGCTTCCGTCCTGACTTCCCTTGACCCGATCAAAGGAAATGACGGTTCCATCAACCAACTGAACACCAACATTTATGTACGTCTCGTTAACCTGACAGATGACGATCAACTTACACCAGAGGGTTCCCTCTCCCACAATTTCAGCATTGCTGAGGGTAACTCGGAGTATTACTTCATTCTCAGAGACGATATCAACTTTGCCAAGATTGATAATAAAAAAGCGGTAGATACGGGAGAACGTGTCGGTGCAGATGACGTCATCTTCTCTCTCGATCGCGCCAAAAACAAAGATTCCGTACCGGATCACCGGACATACAGCCTGCACGAACATATCAAGGAAGCCGAGTTGGTAACCGATCTGGGCGCCTTGGAATCCGTTCAGCAATCCAGTGGCAGCGGTACGGTTAAAGAAGCATTGGAACAAGGGCTTGGCACCAAAATTACGGAACTGGTCGCGGACAAAAACAAAGCCGATAACGCTGCCGGAAAGTATCAAGTTGTGAAACTTACAACCACGGAACCTTTCCCGCAAGTATTGAACTATCTGGCTCACCAATCTGCTGGCATTGTGTCCAAAAAGCAGGTTGAGAGCATCAATACGTATGATGTAGCTTCGTTTGACGTGAATAAAGACATTCCTTACGGCGATCAAAATACCGTGACTGAAGGTGCTGCGTACAACAACACCCTGTATGCCAGCGGCCCATATATCTTGGCATATAAAAATGATTACGAAGGTGTATTCTATCAGAATCCCGGCTACCGTAAAGGCTCCGAATATGCACCCAAAATCTCTCAGGTGAATGTTCGTTTCATCGCCGATGCTGACAGTGCGTTGTCTGCTCTTCGCAGCAGTGAAATCCACCTGTACTACGGAGTATCCGAAACAAAGTATGACATCATCAAAAATGACAGCAAATTGCAATTGCAGAGCATTCCGAGCAATGCGGTTTCCTATCTGTTGTTCAACACAGCCAATCGGGAAGTTGCCAAGAGCAGTGATCTGAGAAAATCCGTGCTCTACTCCATCAATCAGGATGACATTTTGCAGTTCTACAAAAACAACAAACTTAAGGCATACTCTACAGTAAGTCCACTCGTGCAGACCGGGAATGAATTGAAGTCCGATCCGGCAAAAGTGAAAGAATTTTTGAGCGCCTACCAGGCTTCCAAGTAACAACAAAGATAAACGGCTGTCAACTGGATCACTCCAAGATCCGGATGACAGCCGTTTTATTTTATAGAGAGATAGATTATGCTGATGAGCAGTCTGCCTGATACCTTCGTTGTACGTCAGGCAACAGAGTGACGATCTGGATACCCACTCCCCAGGCAAAATAGACCAGATGGATGACGGATACATGCTGGATCCAGTATACCTGTATCATAATCCAGATGATCAGAGCAAATCCCGTATATAAGGAGAACGTCCATCCCCAGTATTGATTCGGGTAGAGATTCAGTTTTTCACCTATTTCCCAGTGAATGCGACGAAGGAGTGAAATGGCAATGATCATTGGCATAACACCAAGAACCAACATTAGTATAATTCCCGGGATTAGAAAACTGCCAAACGGGGAGTGTTCCAACATTGAATTCGGCATCTTAACAAGATTTCCCGATGGATCGATAATGAGTGCTCCTCCTCCAATGATCGCACCAATGGCCAGGAACCCCTGCATCATAATGAGCGCCCACGATCTTTCAGGTACACATTCACGTTTCATTCCATCATCACTAGTTCTCATCCCTCACCCTCCAGACATGAAACAGATTTTACTGAACGTTCTACTCCATTTTCACATATGGAGAGGGCTGAATCCTGTGCTCTTTCTCACTAAAATCATCCCAAAAAATTCGATTATGGTAAAACTTGATAAAAGAACGTACGTTCGGTATAATAGAGATATACTTAATGAGCGAGAGGCAGATATGGACGACAAATTTATTAAGGAACTACGCGAGATTAGTCGGGACGACAGACGAAGATCCGAATTTATGATCCAAGGCATGAAGGAAACACTTCAGGGAAGAAAAGAAGAAAGTATCTTCAAGCGCTGGGTTCGGCGTAAGAAGACAGAGAAGAAAATTTCACAACGATTCAATCAAGATCCCTCTTCGGATCAAAAGTAACCACATAAAAAGGAGGCGTACTACGCCTCCTTTATTATTTATATGAATGCCTATTCGTCTAGACGTTGTATGGATCAGGATACTTCTTCTTGTTCACATTCTCTACCCTGGAGTAAGAAAATTGAATTATGCAAAATAAAAACAATACTTTATTTCGCACCAGCCCGGACCAAAATCGCTTCGATTTCCTTGAAGCCTTTATTCTGAGCATGAATGAGCGGTGACACTCCATCACGATCCGAAAGGTTTACGTCTGCTCCATGATCAATGAGTAATTGAATCGTCTGCTGCTGTTTTTTATTGCCATCGTTTAAAATGATTGCTTCCAGCAGTGCTGTCCATCCCAATTGATTAATATGGTCCACATTCACTGACGTTTGGGTCAGCAGTTCTCGTACCACATCCACGTATCCATGCTCCGAAGCCGGAATCAGTGCAGTTCCTCCATATCGATTCGTTATCGCTGGATCGGCTCCCGCCTCAATCGTCAGCTTCAAAATATCCAAGTACCCTTCAGCGCCAGCATACAAAAATGGGTTATTCTTCATATCATCCTGTACATTAATATCTGCACCCGCTTCAATTAACATTGTGGCTGATGCCAGATCATTGTTGTACGTTGCAATCATAACAGCTGTTCTTCCGCTCTGATCCTGAGCATTGATATTGGCGCCCTCTTGAATCCATTTTTCAATACTTTCGGTGTCTCTTCCCTCTGCTGCCTTCAACAACAGCTCATCCGGTGAATCCGATAACTTCTCCTCCACCTTCGAGTCGTTTCTCACTTCAGGCACGCAGCCCTGAACGACGAACATACTGCTTATTAGGATAATTATCATCAGCGACTTATTCATACTGCCTCCCTTACTACAGTGTCACTGTTACCGAAGAAGCGACACTCCAATCCCCAACTGGACTTATTGTATAGGTCGTGCCTGAGATTAACGTGCCATCATTAACAAGGTCGAATACGCCCGTGGCGCCTTTCCGACTTGAATATTTATATGTCGCTGTCAGAACGTCACCGTTAGGTGATGTTAATGTTACACTTCGACCTGAGAACAGTTCATCTCCAGGATCTTGCGCCAGCGTAACTTCAACTGAAGTTTCACTCACAGCTTGGGCACTCGCAACCTCCAACGAATCAAACGACCTTGCGGTGAATGAAGCGTTATTGATGTTCGCCCAGTCAGAAGAAACCGTATATGTCACACCGGATTGCAATGTTTGTCCTTCAGGCAAACGGAACTTCGGTTCTTGTTTGCCATCTGTCGATTGCGTGAACGGAACATATTTGGCAACGATTGGCTCGCCACCTTCTGGCGTAATCACGACTTGTCTTGCCTGCATGGAGGAGATAATTTGATACGTTTTGCCTCCTGCTTGTTCTTGGTCATTCAACACAAACGCATTAGCCCCTCGACCACCGCTGTATGCTGAAATGATATAGCCATAATCCACTACACCGTTCTCTTGCAGTGCTTCAATCTCGAACGTATCATTCGTTATTTGATTAGCCGTCGTCATGTTTAGTTTCGTGCCACTGCCTTCAAAGGAACCAGCATCGTGGCCTTTATAAGTGAGACTGTATACTTCACCTGCATGTTGAACGGACGTTGGAACGATGTAAGTTGCGATGGACCCTGTTTTCAGACGAGGCATGTTGGTCAATGTCAACCCACCACTGAGCGCAAAGTCGGTTTGTGCCTTGGAAAATACTTCATCCGCTGCTGTCAGCGGCTTGTCGAACGTCACAATTAACGTAATGGCATTCAGCGATCTAACGCTCTGAATTTGAGCCTGCTCCGAGGGAATAGCCTGGTGTGCCGTTTGCAACAGTACCGCTGTTTCGCCGCGTGTGGTCGAACCGTTCTCGGAATAGAACGTGCTCATCCAATGGTGAACGGATTTCACGTCACGCTGCATCGCTTTGGATACGACCTGTTCGAGTTCTGCATCCGTCACTTGACTGTGTGGATTGAATTGTCCGTTATTCGCCTGCATGATGCCAAGTTCAACGAGCTTTGATGCATACGGTGCATACCACGCGTCAGGATTAACGTCCGTTAAGTCAACGCTTTCTCCCTTCTTCTCCTCCAGATTAAACGTTTTGAATACCAGTGATGCTAATTCCGCGCGGGTAATAGCTCTATGTTCACCCATGGATTGATCGGCGTAACCGTTCATGATCCCCAAGCTGTTCAGTTCCTTGATGGCGACCTCAATCTGCTGGTTGGTAAGCTGTGTCGCTGTAGCTGCAACGTTAGTAACGTATGTAGCTGCATGTGCTTGATTGGTAGTTAGCGGGAATACTGCTGTGCCTAATGCAGTTATCGTTAAAAATGTAGCCATTTTTCGGGTTATAGGATTCATATTTGAATTCCTCCTCTATAGGTTGAAGTTGCCTGTATCTATAGAATAGAGGACAAAAAGAAACTCCCAAGGACAAAAATATTAACAAACTATAAACTCAATCTAATTTTTCTCGAAACTTATACGGTGAACCGGTAGCCCGCACCCCAGACGGTCTCAATATATTCCGGATTTTTCGGATCTGCCTCCAGCTTCCCACGCAGTTTACGAATATGGACGGTAACCGTCGCAATATCTCCGCTGGAATCCATGCTCCAGATCCGCTCGAACAGATCGGATTTGCTGAATACACGGTTCGGATGACTCGCAAGAAATACGAGTAGATCGAATTCCTTGGTTGTAATTGCTACCTCTTCGCCATTAGCAAAAACGCGGCGCGCTCCCTTATCGATATGAAGCCCACGAATGTGGATTTCATCTTGCTCGGCTGGTTTACTTTTGCCAAGCAGTCTCTCATATCGGGTCAAATGAGCTTTCGCTCTTGCAACCAACTCACTTGGACTGAACGGCTTCGTAATAAAATCATCAACACCCAAATTGAACGTTCTAATCTTATCGATCTCCTCCTTCTTCGCGGAGACGACAAGGATCGGCACCTCTTTCACCTCACGAATGCGCCTGCAACATTCGAAGCCATCCAGGCCAGGAAGCATCAGATCAACAATAATTAGATTGTAACTCCCCTCCAGAGCCAGCTTAAGCCCTTCATCTCCGTTATGGCAGAGCTCTACAGAAAATCCGTTGAGTTCGAAATAGTCCCGTTCCAATTCCGCAATCGTTGTTTCGTCCTCAATAATCAAAATGTTTGTCATTACCGTTAATCTCCTCCTCTTCATTCAACCGTTTTAGTTTGATATAAATGACCGTTCCGTCATTGGGTTTGCTTTTCGCCCAGATGAAGCCTCCGTGTTCATCAATGATTTGACGGGCAATCGCCAGCCCCAATCCACTTCCGCCTGTTGAGGAATTGCGAGATTGCTCTGCCCGATAAAAGCGTTCAAATATATAAGGCAGCGCCTCTTCCGGTATTCCTCTGCCATTATCCTTAAAGGCTATCGTAGTCCATTCTTCATCTGCTTGAAGTGTAATCCCGAATCGTTTATGGTCATTCTCCATATATTTGAGGGCATTATCCACTACATTGACAACGGTGCGTTTTAATTTATCCAGATCAACAGATGCCATGACCGGTCCAGATGCCCGATTATCCCAATCCAAAGCCACCCCTTTGTCCTCCAGATCGTATCTGAGCTCTTCAATGCTGTCTTCCAGGAAATCGACAAGATCTACCACTTTAAACAGGAAAGGTTCCTGATTTAAGTCGAGCTTTGAATACAGAAACAGTTCATCCACCAGCTTATCCATGCTAACTGCTTTGGAGTGAATGATATTAACGTATGATTCCATTTTTTCCGGAGTGTTGGCCACTCCGTCACGAATCCCCTCAATATAACCTTTAATATTGGTGATCGGTGTGCGAAGGTCATGCGAAATATTGGAGATGAGCTCTCTGCGATTCGCTTCGTCTTGCTGTCGCAACTCATTGGAGCGCTGCAATTGAGTCCGCATGCTCTCGAACGCTTCGCTGAGTTGTCCAACTTCATCATTGGAGCTAAGTTGGAGCTTGAAGGACAGATTCCCATCTTTAATATGTTCGGCTGAGCTCCGCAGTTGATTCAATGGCTTAATAAAGCTGCGAGTGATCCAGCGGAATAAGAGCAGGTTCGCGATAATGAGAACGCCGATGAGCAGGAGTGACATCATAGGTAGCAGCTTGCGAGTAAGCTCTGCAAATGGGCTTCTCTCACGAATAACGAAGATACTTCCTCTTTCTCCATCTGAATATTGAAAATCAAATTTCGCATATGCATAGAATCGCTCACTGATATTAAAGGTGCTGCGAATCTGATAATTGTTGAGATCATAGGCAGGCAGTGCTTGCTTCAGTTCTGGCTGGTTGAAGGTCAACGATTCGAAAATCTGGTTATTCTCCCGTCTGACGTATAGCCCAGACTTCTCGGCTCGAAGCTTCATGTCGTACTCGCGCAGCAAAACCTTGTTCTGCAGCTCGTCTGGATCATTTTTGGCCAGAAACTTCATCTCTTGAAAGATCGATTCTCCCTGTTCCGTGAGTGGATTCACCTGATAATGTACTTTGTAAATATCGCGAAAACCCTGCAGATCGCCTGTTGCAGCAATCGTATACAGACTAGCTGTAAGTAGGATGAACAGCAGACTTATGACGAGCATACCCGTGAAGGACAGCAACATTTTTATTCGAATGGACATGGTATCCCCTTCTTAATCATGCTATTGGGTTAGTTAGTGCACATGTTAACACAAGATTGATCCAATTGCCCATAGGAGTATTCCATATCAGCAGTTCTAGCTGAACAGAAGAAAAACCCAAGGTCGTAGAAATGACCTGGGTTTCTCAACAATTAGAGGAGGAATACACCTCCCTAGTTATTTACTTATGCGAATCATTCGGAAAGAACTGTGTGTGAGTCCTTTGCAATATACTAAGTTCAACTTTGTTTTACGGTAAAATAGCAAACGAGCGCACTGGAAAGCCGGACGCCTTTTCGGCCTTAGGTACGATATTGAAGATCACCGCACCTTTGGCTGGTACCTGATCCAGATTCGTTAACAGCTCTACCTGATATGTATCCTGGGCAAGTACATAATATTCTGCCAGAAGTGCCCCGTTCTTTTGATAGTCTACAGCTGAATCAGTGTCGAAGGTCTCATGGCCGATCGCCTGTATTTTTCTTTCCTCGAATAAAAACATTAGCGCACTGACTGACCATCCGGGTGCATGACTGTTTCCCTCAGCATCTTTGTTGTCGAATGCTTCATGACTGGGCCAGCGTTTGCTCCAATCGGTACGCAGTGCTACAAAGCTGCCAGCTTCAATAACGCCATGCTCTTTTTCAAACTCAAGAATATGATCGACATCCAGCGTGAAATCCGGATTGCTCTCAACAGCCTCAGATTGATCAATGACCACCAGCGGTAGCACAAGCTCCTTCAACCCCAGTTCATCGAGATACCGGGTATCCCGCACAAAGTGAATTGGCGCATCCAGATGCGTACCATATTGACCAGGAAATCTGAAACTCTGGGCAAAGAAACCTTGATCGTGATTAAACAACGTATCGAATGCTGCAGCATCAAAAGCTGAGAAATGCGGAGATTCCGGTCCAAACGTATGGGTCAGATCCACCCACTTCTTTTCTTTTAATAATTGAATCGCTTGAATGAGCTCATTGGACATCCGAATCACCTCATACATAGAATGGAATAAATTGTTACTATTATATCTTATTCCACTCCATGCGAACATATCGAAATGTCAGCTATTTAATAGAATTCATTAACTCGAAGAAGTATTTTGCTTCATGAGTCTGATATAGATTGAACCACGAATCTAAAGTCTCCGGAGTAAATACATCCAGCACCTTCAATACATGCATCGCAAATTCCAACGGAGCTATGCCCGATGCAGTAACTAAATTGCCATCCGTTACGGCCGGTACCATTTCATAGTATTTTTCTCCAATGTAATGAGGACAAATCATTTTCAAATATTCCAGATCGTTGCTTGTATGCCTTCTGGAGTCTAGCGATCCCACCCTCGCAAGTCCAACGGTTGCACCACATATTGCCGCAACAACATGACCTTTTTCCAAAGATGTCGAAGCTTTTTTTAATATTGGCTCGTGAATGGATTCCATCCAAGTATTCCCGCCTGGAAGAATCAATACATCCGTACTTTCCAACTTACACTCTTCAACTGAAATGCGAGGTAATATTTCCAATCCCCCCATGGTAGTCACCGGACTTTTATCAACGCCAACAGCAACCACCTCTATCGCCGCCAGCCCTTTCTTAAAATACCTTCCCGAGTTTAGTTCAGCAATTAAATAACCTACCTCCCAGTCTGACATCGTATCAAATACATAAAGATATGCTTTTTTTGTATGCATCGTGCACTTCCCTTCTAGTGGATACCCCTAGTATAAAAAAACTTCACTGACATCTTCCGTCAGTAAAGTTTTTAAATTTGAAATATTCAGCGGTTAATCCTCACCTATTCTACTCGAATGACCAGTTTCCCGCGTGTATGATGGGTTTCGCTTTTTTCGTGTGCTTCACGCAGTCCTTGTTCACTCAAGGGGTATGTCTCATCAATGATAGGTCTCAGCTTGCCCTCAGCAGCGAGCTCAGCCAACTGATCGAGTTGATCCCCTTTGGGTTCCATCATGAACACATTGGCCGTTACACCTGCTTCCTTAGCCAGCGTTTTATCCGGCTGTCCCACAAGGGATACCAGATGTCCACCGGCCTTCAATACCTTGAAGCTATCACGCTGAATGTCGCCACCCATCGTGTCCAGCACGACATCATACCCGGAGAGAATCTCCGAGAAGTCTTCTTTTTTATAATTAATAAAATGGTCCACTCCCAGCGAACGAAGCAACTCTTCATTCGATTCACTCGCCGTGGAAGCCACTTCAGCGCCAAGATATTTGGCAATCTGAATAGCAAAGGTTCCTACACCACCTGCTCCCGCGTGAATGAGAACCTTCTGCCCTTTGGCAAGCCGTCCATGGTCAACAAGTGCCTGCCAGGCCGTCATGGCGGCTAGAGGTATGGCAACTGCTTCCTCAAAGCTCAGATTTTCCGGAATACGGGCAATGATGTCCGCATCCACGGCCACATATTCTGCATAAGTCCCGAAATGACGAGGACGAGCAAATACGCGATCTCCCGCTCTGAACCTTGCCACATTCGAACCCGCATCAGTCACCGTACCGGCAACATCCCCGCCCAATATAAGTGGAAAAGAATCCGCTGCCTCTTTCATATGGCCTTGTCTGACTTTAAAATCCACCGGGTTCACAGAAGTAGCATGAATGCGGATTAGCACCTGATTGACTCCACATGCCGGCTTGGGCATTTCCTTTTCCTTCAATTGTTCTGCTCCACCGAACTTTTCAATCACAATTGCTTTCATTAGAGATCCCAGCCTTTCCATAGCATTATCGTTTACTCTCCTTCTTCATTACCCTTCCCGGACGTTCATTTGACCTATATTCATGAATTCGCAGCAGGTTTGGGTTCACAAGCCTGATTAGTAACCATGATATAATGTAGTACAGTTGAACCTAAATAACTGAACAAGCGAGGTAGGAATGTGGAAATTGAAGTAAGTACGTTACATGCATTTTCGGATAAGCCTCTAGGCGGAAATCCCGCAGGCGTTGTTTTACAAGCAGGACACTTGTCCGACTCCCAGATGCAGGAGATTGCCAGACAAGTTGGATTCTCAGAGACCGCGTTTGTTATGCCATCCGATCAGGCTGATTTCAAAGTTCGTTACTTCACCCCTAGTGATGAAGTTGATCTATGCGGACATGCAACGATTGCCTTATTTTATTTAATGAAAGCACAACATATCGTTGATGTAGGTGTATACACGCTGGAGACGTTAGCCGGAATACTTGAAGTAGTTGTCCACAACAATGGTGAAGTCTATTTGTCTCAGGCGCTTCCGGAGTTTGGAGAGATCGTTGACCGACAAGGCATTGCAGATTCTCTGGGTATTTCCACACATGATTTACACGCTGAATTACCTGTACAGATCGTATCTACCGGATTGCGCGATATCTTGATTGCGGTTAACCATGTTGATCTGCTGTCAAAAATCATTCCTGATTTTAAGCTTATCGCTGAAATTAGCAAAGCTAACCATGTCGTAGGTTATCACGTATTTGCACTCAAACCAGATAAAGAGAGCACTCTCGCAGAATGCCGGAACTTTGCTCCCCTTTACGATATCCCGGAAGAGAGCGCAACTGGTACATCTAACGGTGCTTTACTCTGTTATTTACATAAAAACAACCAAATTTCAGATCCCCACGATACAACTTATACGATTAGACAAGGATACACCATGAACCGCCCCTCGGAGATTCGTGCCAGATTAACGCTGGGCATTTCCAATGAAATCACCAAGATTCAAGTGGGCGGGGTCGCGGTTCATATAGAGAACATTCGAATCCAACTTTCATGAATTCCCCGGTCCCGATACAATAAACGCCACACCAAGGAGAGATATACTCCAAGCAGTGTGGCGTTTACGGTTAAACAATGGATTAGATTCAATGCGTGTTTGCATCTGTGTACCAACCTACGCTGTAAAGACGTGGCAAACAGATGCACAATTCATCCCGTCTCTTTCCCCCTCATTCTTTTCCTCAAGCGAGCGTATTGACTGTAGATCCAAGGTGATTCTTTCGTCAGGATCGGGCCAAGCACTGCCAGAATCAACACATATAACACGGCAAAAGACTGAATGGATGCCATCAGGCCTCCTGCCTTGCCGATGTTCGCCATAATGATAGAGAACTCTCCACGGGATACGAGCGTGAATCCCACATTGAGAGAAGCCTTGGGAGTCATCCCAGAGAGTCTGCCAGCGATCATGCCCGCACCATAGTTGCTGGCAATGGTCAGAATAACGGCAATCACGGTCATTCCAACGGCCCCGCCAAGGGTCGAGGGTTCAATAGTCAGGCCAAAGCTGAAAAAGAAGATGGCCCCAAAGAAATCTTTGAAGGGCATAATCTGATGCTCAATTCGGCTGGCATGTCTGGATTCCCCCAGAACCAGCCCCATCATCAGAGCTCCAATCGCCTCGGCTACATGCAACGTTTCCGAGAAACCAGCCACCAAAAAGAGCAGCGTCATAACCGTAAGCAGAAATAACTCCGATGACTTGATGTTGAGTGCCTTATCAATATATTTGATGCATTTCCTGCCTATGATCAGAAATAGCACAATAAAGAGCAGCGCAGACAGGGATACGAGCAAGACGCTGAGGAATGAGGTAGCCCCACTAAGTACAAGCCCCGTCAGAATCGATATATGGATGGCGATGAATAGATCATCAAACATGATCATGCCCATAATAATCTCCGTCTCCGGGTTCGCCGTGCGCTTCAGATCCACGAGTACTTTAGCCACAATAGCTGTGGAAGAACTCGTCATAATACCACAGACAACTAATGTTTCTTTGAGTGGCAGTTCCATGAACCATCCCAGCAGCAGACCGGAAGCAAAGTTAAGGCCAACGTAGAACATACCTCCGGTCAGAATGGCTTTGCCTGACTTCATCAGGCGGGAGACCGAAAATTCCAATCCCAGATAAAAGAGCAAAAACAGGATACCCAGCCTGCCCATAAATTCAATAAATTCCGAGCTTTCGATAAAACGCAAATCCACAATGCCGATCTGTGGTGCATGCGGTCCAACAGCCATACCAATCAGAATATAGAAAGGAATGACCGAAAATCGTAATCTTGCAGATATCAGCCCCGTAAGTGTAATCAGCGCAACGGCAATTCCCACTTCGAATATGAGCATATCCATAGGCTAGAGCCGTCCATTGGATAACAACTGTTTTAACAGTTTGATCTGATCCCGATCACCAGCGACAACAACCGTAGCCCCCGCGGTAAAGATATAGTCCGGACCTGGATTAAACTGCTTCGTCCTGTTCTTCTCCACCACAGCCAGAATAACTGCTCCTGTTGCCTGGCGAATATTCAGTTCTCCGATCGTTCTTCCTATGCTCTCTGAATGCGGCTCAATACGGAGCCACTCAATTAACAGTCCCTCCAGCATAACTTCACGCTCATCCTGAAAGGTTGGTTTGTACGTCATGCCACCGACAATAGCAGCAACCGCACGTGCCTCATCATCATCCAGTGTGACCAGTGACACCATATCTCCCAGTTCTTCAGGTGAATCGCCTGATTCCATGTGAAACAGGTCACGTCGCTCGTCATTATGGATGACAATGACCAGATGCTCACCGCTTCGTGTGTGCAGCCAATACTTGCGTCCAATTCCCGGCAAATCCGTCTCTTTAAAGTGCATGATCTGCACCCCCAGTGGACATCCGATTCAAGGACTCTTTGTTTAACGTAATATCCGTAATGCGTACTCGCATGGAGCCAGCCGGTATATTAATCGACCTCACTTCTCCCTTGAGCCCAAGCAATAATTGCCGCCCCACAGGGGAGAGGAATGAAATTTGTCCCGCATCCGGGTCCGCGTCATCTGGCATAACAATGGTGAATGAATCAGATGTATGGAAGTCAACGTACTCAAAACGGATCAAACTACCGATAAGTACCACCGATTCCAGAGCTTCATCCGAACCAAGGAGCAGCTTCTCCACACACGTCGTATAGTTCGCGAGCAGTCGTTCCATCTGCGAACGTTCCGGGTCACGCACGTCAAAATAGGCGTCGAGAAATGTTCTTTTCTCTTCACCGAATATAATGAGCTGGTTCACCAGCATTTCTCTGCAATTTTGAAAGGAGGTCCTATGGTTCATAATAAATCTCACCTCCTATACAAGCCCTGTTCTCCATGTTGATTCGCATGTTTTTCTTCATCATGTTGTTCTCCTCCTTCATATAGATAAAAAAACCACGGATACCGCGGTCTTACTACCATCTTACCAAAACAAATTTTTTAATCCAGCTATTCTGTTAACTTTGCGTTGTATAATGATAAAAAGGGCGTCAATCCAGCTTCCAAACTTAACCTTTACATCATATGACAGATCCATAGAAGATTTTAATAACGTCATAAAAAACATTTTATGGGTTTTCATCTCGTATTTTTATTTTGTTTCCTGTATATTTAACTACAAACTTTTATGCAATTTATACAAATAGCCATCCCAAGACTTTAACACAATAAAGGAGTGCATTGAAAAAGTGTCGACTATAACTAAGGATTCAACTCAAGTAACTGCCGCAGAGTATGTTCATTCCGTTTACGAATCGGTTATCGCCAGAAATCCACAGGAAAGTGAATTCCATCAGGCTGTCAAAGAGATCCTGGACTCGCTTATTCCTGTCATTGCAGCTCACCCGAAATATCGGGAGAATGGCTTGCTTGAACAGCTTGTTGAGCCAGAACGTGTCATTACGTTCCGCGTGCCTTGGGTAGATGATCAAGGCAAGGTACAAGTAAACCGTGGATTCCGTGTTCAGTTCAACAGCGCTATTGGGCCTTACAAAGGTGGACTTCGTTTCCATCCTTCCGTTTATTCGGGAATCGTTAAATTCCTTGGGTTCGAACAAATTTTCAAAAATGCCCTGACTGGCCTGCCAATCGGCGGTGGTAAAGGTGGTTCCGACTTCGATCCAAAAGGAAAATCAGATCTGGAAGTCATGCGTTTCACTCAAAGCTTCATGACTGAGCTGTACAAATATATCGGTTCCGATGCGGACGTACCTGCCGGCGACATCGGTGTAGGTGCACGGGAAATCGGTTATATGTTCGGACAGTACAAACGTATCAGTGGCGGACACGAAGCTGGCGTACTCACAGGTAAAGGCTTGCTGTACGGAGGAAGTCTTGCACGCAAGGAAGCTACAGGATTCGGATGCGTATACTTTGTAAAAGAGATGTTGGCATCCAAAGGACTGAGCTTCAAGGACAGCACGGTGGTTGTCTCCGGTTCGGGTAATGTATCCATCTATGCCATTCAGAAGGCTCAGGAGCTTGGAGCTCATGTTGTGGCGTGTAGTGACTCTGGTGGTTATATCTATGACGCTCAAGGAATCAATCTGGATACCGTAAAAAGATTAAAAGAGGTTGATCGTCTGCGGATCAGCGAATATGTCAAAGAGCATCCACATGCCGTGTATACCGAAGGCTGTGAAGGCATCTGGTCTATCCCTTGTGATATCGCGCTGCCTTGTGCAACACAAAATGAAATCGACGAACAGGCTGCTGCATTGCTCGTGCAAGGCGGAGTTAAAGCGATCGGTGAAGGAGCGAACATGCCTTCCACTCTGGCTGCGATTGACGTTTTCCACAAAGAAGGCGTTCTATTTGGACCAGCCAAAGCGGCTAATGCTGGCGGAGTTGCCGTGTCCGCACTTGAAATGTCGCAGAACAGCATGCGGTTGTCCTGGTCATTTGAAGAAGTGGACGCCAAGCTGCATGACATTATGTCTGACATCTACACTAGCTGTGTTCAGGCAGCGGATGAGTACGGCTGCGCAGGTAACCTGCTTGCCGGAGCGAACATCGCTGGCTTCCTGAAAGTGGCAGACGCCATGCTTGCGCAAGGTATCGTCTAATTCTTTGGGTGTCATAACTCTCTGCATTACCGAACATCTGCTAAACGATGCATCTTATCGCTTAGATATAAGCAAAGGGCAGTTCTCCCGAATGGAGAACTGCCATTTAACATAGATATAGATAACGATGTCACTCGAATCGCAGTATCAGTCTCTTAATTCCTTTGTAAAGAGAACCGTAGACTCACATGTACTTATGAACGTACCGTTTTTAGAGCTCCGCTCCAGGACAGCACCTGATCCAGCATGCCGTTCAGATTGGTCAGATGCAGATCGGCCGGTTTAAAGGTCGTTCCGTTCTCAAAATCGGTAAACAGCGACAGTGCCGGATGAACACGAACATCAGCAACCGACAACTCACCTAGAATGCCCCGCAGATGTTCTGCTGCACGTGCACCACCTACGGAACCATAACTGACAATCCCGGCAGCTTTGTTATTCCATGCCTCACGGGCATAATCCAAAGCATTTTTCAGTGATGCGGAGATGCTGTGATTATACTCCTGTACAATGAATACGAACCCATCTAGACTTGCCAGCTTCACATTCCAAGCAGTAGCCTGCTCCGTTGCATCCGCTTCTCCCAAGAGAGGCAGCTTGTAATCAGCAATATCCACGATTTCATAGTTGGCATCACCACGTGCATCCGCAATCTGCTTTACCCATTCTCCAACCTGTGGACTCAAACGCCCCTCACGTGTGCTCCCAAGAATAATTCCAATGTTAAGTTTCGACATCGTTTCTTCCTCCTCTTGTGTGTTGTTGTTTGTTTTTCCAAATAATTTATCCATAAAACCCATATTGACACCATCCTGTACCGTTTGGTTTAATTTCTTCTGTTGTTATTGATATTAAGTAATTAAATTCATTTAGTCAAGTAACTTACGTAAAGTTTGTATATATTTTTTTCACTTTATCTTTATCATACAAATATTGTTATGAATTTATTCTACATAGCAGCATATTGATCGAAATCCAGCCTGATGGTAAAGTTGTACTGACCTTAAAATAGCATTCTTTTTAATAAAAGGAAGTGTACAAATGACTAACCAAGCATTCAGTAGCAATCAGGCTACTCTGCATTTAAGCGCAGACTGCGAGCAATGTTTTGGGCTATGCTGTGTCGCCTTGCCGTATGGCAAATCCTCAGACTTTGCTTTTGATAAATCTAGCGGTACCCCCTGTTCCAATCTTCGTACCGATAACCGCTGTGGCATCCATACACAGCTGCGACAGAAAGGGTTCAAGGGCTGCACAGTCTACGATTGTTTCGGAGCTGGTCAGAAACTATCACAAATTACATATGCGGGCAAGGATTGGCGTAACCATCCGGAATCAGCTGCTGAAATGTTCGATTGCTTGCCTGTCATGAAGCAGCTTCATGAGATGATGAGCTATATCAATGAAATGCTACAGCTGCCGGAAACATCATCCATCCATGCAGCGTTGAAGGACCTATATGTGGAAATGGAACGACTAACCGATCTGGATCCATCTGCCATATTACGTCTCGATATTCCCTCACATCGGGCGGTGGTGAACGAACTGCTTGTACAGGCCAGCGAGATGGTGCGGGCAAAGGTTCCAGCTTCGGGTAAGGGACCATCCAAATCGAAGACCAAAAAGGGTACCGGAAGAGACTTTCTAGGAGCCAATCTTAAAGGCGCTGACCTTCGGGGTGCAAGCTTTAGAGGTGCCTTAATGATAGCGGCTGACCTACGAAACGCAGATATGAGAAAGACCGATCTAATTGGGGCTGACATGCGGGATGCGAATCTGGGTGGAGCGGATCTGAGAGGCAGCATCTTTCTGACGCAATCCCAGCTCAACTCGGCAAAAGGCAGTGCAGATACCAAGTTGCCGGATCATTTAAACATTCCCTCACACTGGATGTAGGGAAGACTGTACAACAAATAGCTCGTCCCTCTTTTTAGAAGGACGAGCTATTTGTGTTGCATTACATGGACTTGCAACTACAGTAATGAATTAACGGACTACAGCAAGTCGCGGCGAAGGTCCTCAGCCGATTTAGGAGACAGGTGACCGAGTGGGATATCAAATACCGTCTTAGCCCCTTTGTGTCCTTCCAGACTCAAACGTTGTGCGGCTCTTGCATAAGCCACCAGTACACTTGCGGTAAATTCAGGATTGCTGTCGAGCTTCAGACCAAACTCAATAATTTGTTTCTGGCCTGCGCCTGTAACTCCACTACGAATGACAAATCCACCGTGCGGCATGCCTTCATGCTCAGCCTTCAATTGCTCTTCAGTAATAAACGTCACCGTTGTATCGTAATCCGAGAAATAGTTCGGCATGGATACAATCGTTTCACGAATCTCGTCCTGATTTGCACCAGCTTCTGCAACTACATAGCATTGACGCAGATGCTTCTCACGTGTGGTCAATTCTGGGGTCTCCCCAGCACGAATGCTGTTGATTACTTCTTCAACAGGTACAGTGTATTGCACACCAGCCTTAACGCCAGGAACACGACGGATGGCATCGGAGTGACCTTGGCTTACCCCTTTACCCCAGAACGTGTACTCTTTACCTTCTGGCAGGATCGATTGGGCAAGCAGTCGGTTCATTGAGAACAAGCCTGGGTCCCAACCTGTGGAAATGACGCTCACGTGGCCACCTTGCTCTGCCGCAGCGTTAACTTCTTTATAGAATTCAGGGATTTTGGCATGTGTATCGAAGCTATCCACCGTATTGAACAATTTTGCAATTGCAGGTGTCTGCTCCGGAAGATCGGTTGCCGAACCTCCACACAGAATCATCACATCAATTTTGCCTATGTATTGCTCAGCAGCAGAGATGTGCTCGAAACGAACCTCCGTACCTTCTGCAACCATCTGCTCCGGGTTACGACGTGTAAATACAGCAACAAGCTCCATATCCGGGTTTTGAGTAATAGCTTTCTCTACACCTTTGCCCAGATTTCCGTAACCTACGATACCAACTTTGACCATGTTCAATCCTCTCCTGTCTTCATCTATAGTTGCCTACTTTATCTAGTATAATGATATAACATAACATGTAAATTGTCAGGTTTCCAGTTTGAAATAAAAATACCTTGCATGCAGAGCAGCAAGGCCTGATATATTCCTTTTATTCTAATCACGTCCAACCGAATGGATAAAAGGTATGGCATCCACGGAAGAAGTAGCAAACAAGACGGAAACGGACAACACCGTTAGAGACAACAGACAACTTGCCAGGAGTAAGGAAAGGAATCTTGATGCGGTTCTGATCTTTTTCATCCATCCTACCTCCTCATCCTGTTTGCTATATTTTGGCTGGATTATGTTCTTCATAATTCACCGGACCGCTTCACCAACTCCAAAATTTCACTAGCGACAATATCCGGCTGACTGTTATGAATATCGTGTTTGGCGTGTGCCACAGTGACCTGTGATCCTTGACTGGACCATGAAGCAAAATCGGCTTGATCTGTCTGCCATGCCCGGCTGCCTTCGCTTGGTTTCTCTGAACCGGCCGTCAGAATGGTTAGCGGGAAGGAGAATTCCTTTTTATGCTCCAGGATATGGGCTGCGTTCGTCTTGGAATTGCGCATCTCTCCAATCACGTTGTCATTGTATGCATGCTTGAGTGTGGATACTGTGGCTGCCTTTCTCATTGACTCCGTAACGAGATCCGGGTTAACGACCAAAGATTCCGTTATCCGATCCGAATGCAGCAATGTACGCACAATTCCTGTTTTCACCAGAAGACGGGCTGAATCGAAATACCAGTCCGATTGCTCCATAGCAACAGTGCTGTAATATTCGGGACTTCCTCCATCAATCATGACCATGCCAGCTACCTCATCAGGGTACATTTGTGCGAATCGCACGGTCTCCAGCGATCCGAGAGAATGACCTACCATGATATACGGCGGACGTTGGCCGGATACTCGCAGCAATTGATGGATCTCCTCTGTAATGGTATCGATATCACGTGGCCGATCCGTATAATCGCTATACCCGTAACCGAACCGATCATACACCGCAATTTTCACCTGGGATTTCAACTTGTTATATAGCGGGCTGAAATCAACATACGGATTGGGCGTACCCCAGCCTGAAGCCAGGACAACTGTCGCATTTCCTCTTCCCGTTGTATAGAGATGCATATTACGTCCGCTCACCTCATACATCTTGCCCGGTGCAGTATAAGATTTCATGTCCTGTGTCGACTGATATGCCTCGTACGCGGTTCCTGCCAGCAGCAGAAGCCCTGTTGCCAGCATCAGGCCACCCAGCCCCTTCAAACCTCTCCGTAACCCCTTCTTCATCGTTCTCTACCCCTTACCCGGCTCTTCTTCTATATGTATTCTTCAATCTTACCCAAGTACGGGTGGAAACGGAACGATCCCGGGTCCAGTTCTTTCCCCAACCTAAGTCTAGTTCCACCCCCTACCCGCAGGATGAAAAATACCATTGAGACCTGTACCAAAGGGAAGATAATCATATAGACAACGTAATATAACCGCAAATTCCCGATAACGGAAACCTGCGGTTTGGATGATATTCATTTTGTAAAAAGCCAAATAAACCCTCTGCAATCTACAATTGCAACGTGAGACCCACCGGGCAATGATCACTGCCCATGACATGGCAATCAATATGCGCCTCTGACACCTTCGGAGCCAGCTGATTGGACACAAGAAAATAATCAATCCGCCATCCAACATTACGCTCTCTTACCTTGGGCATGTACGACCACCAACTGAACACATCCGTGCGATCCGGGTACAGATGACGGAAGCTATCCACATATCCGGCAGCCAGCAGATCGGTCATTTTGCCTCGCTCTTCCAGCGTGAATCCCGAGTTGCCCAGATTCGGCTTCGGATTCTTCAGGTCGATCTCCTGATGGGCTACATTCAGGTCACCACATACGATAACCGGCTTGGTCTGCTCCAATTGCAGCACGTACCCTCTGAACCGATCCTCCCATTCCAAACGGTAAGGAAGTCTGGTCAGATCCCGCTTCGCATTGGGGGTATATACGTTGATTAGATAAAAATGATCAAACTCCAGCGTAATCATTCGGCCTTCCGGTTCACTATCTTCCTCTATCCCGTACCAGACAGATAGAGGCTTGATCCGGGTAAATATGGCTGTGCCGGAGTATCCTTTTTTGACAGCATAATTCCAGTATTGATATACGTCTTCACCCAGATCCATTTCGATCTGTCCTGCCTGCAGCTTGGTCTCCTGCACACAGAAAATATCGGCTTGACTCTCGTTATAATAATCCATGAATCCTTTGGTAACACATGCCCGCAATCCATTTACATTCCAGGACACCAGCTTCATATCCTCATCTCCTCACATCTCCCCAATATAGCATGGGCGAATTCGGAAGGACAAGCTGAGGTGTGACGATATCCAAACAGAATGAGCGCTTACTAAGCCCTATGCTCACTGAAACAACCAGGTTAATGCTTCAGGCAGATGCTTGGCAAAAAATAAAAGATCATGCGTCCCGCCCTCTTCCTCCACGTAATTCAGCCGCTCGGCAGGATAGCCCTGGGCCAAAATCATGCGACACGCAGAACGTGTATTTTCCAGCATTTGTGCTTGGGCATTAGCTTTGTACACACCTTCCAGACTCCCAACGTACATATACAACTTCAACCCGCGGCGTTCAGCCCAGGAATAGTCACTCATATAATCGAGGAAACCTTCATACCACATTGAGGCTGATAACGCCCCAACCTTTCCAAAGATATGAGGGAATTCCATCGCCGCAAACAGAGAGATCAGCCCACCGAGCGAACAGCCAAGTATACCTGTATTCTCTGAATCTGTAAGAGCACGGTAAGACGAGTCCACATACGGTTTCAGCTGCTCAGTGATTGCCTTCAGATATATGCTTCCCTGACCGCCAAAGGCCGAAAAGGAAGCATGTAGCGCTGGTACAGGCCATGGCGTGTAGTCATCGTTGCGATTGTGAGGTTCAATACCGACCAAAATCAATTCAGGCAGTTTTCCGGAACGAAAAGAATGATCCAGCAGATTGCTGCAGGCTTTGGCTACCGCACCTCCATCCTGAATATAAACGACCGGGTAATGACGATCTCCCTCTGTGTAAGATGGCGGAAGCAGCAGATGGAGCGTCCAACCATTAACCGACTCCTGTACCCATTTACTCATGATATGGAACCCTTCCCTCCTGTTTCAAATCTGGCTTGTTACATCCGGTTCTTGAGCAGTAAAAAGATGAAATAAGGAACGCCAATAATGGAGATAACGATGCCCACAGGCAGTTCTGCCGGGGCAAACACCGTTTTACCAATCAAATCCCCTACAACAACCATCGCCATGCCAACCAACCCGGATATCGGAATGACCCGTTTATGGTGAAGCCCCACCAGCCGCCGTGCAATATGAGGAGCGATTAACCCAACAAATCCGATACTCCCGGATACGGCAACACAGGCACTGACGAGCCCAACACTGCCCAGCAACAATATTTTTCTCTCCCGATGAACATCCACGCCGAGTCCCATGCTGCTGGCCTCCTGCAGCTGCATGACATCCAGCACACGGGATTTAGCCCAAAGCAAAGGAATCAACAGAACCAGCCATGGAATCATCGCCGATATGTATCGCCAATTGGCATTATAAATGCTGCCTGTCAGCCAGACGGTAGCCATCTCAAAATCGGACGGGTTCATCTTTAGGGAAAGATAAAGCGTAATTGCACTAAAACCTGAACCGATGGCAATCCCGACCAGAATAAGCCTTTGGGAATCCAACTGACCACGCTCCTGTGCAAACCACAAGATGAGAATAACTGCCGTTAATCCACCCACCAGGCCAAACAGTGGCATCGCCATAATGGACAACCATCCTGTACCTGTTATGGACCCATGAAACAGAAGCATAAAGAGCACCATTGCTGTTCCGGCACCTGCGTTAATCCCAAGCATGCCGGGGTCAGCCAGCGGATTGCGGGCGATGCCCTGAATAACTGCTCCGGCAATCCCGAGTCCCAGGCCAAGCAGTAATGCAATGACAATACGCGGTAGCCTGAAATCAAAAATGACCAGATCATGCTCATGGACAGGGTCCAGCCGTAATAACGTTTTGACCACATCCATCACCGATATGTCAAACGCACCATTAGTCAAACTGATATAAACGGCTGCTGCAATGATTATTGAACTTATGAAAATGACGGCCCATAATCTTCCCCGCTGCGGTTCAGGCATGTTTTCCCCCTCCTTTGGTTTTGATCAGATAAAGGAAGAAGGGAACGCCAAATAATGCGGTGACTACTCCAATTGGTGTTTCAAACGGAGAGTTAATGAAACGACTCAAGATGTCACACCAGGCCAAAAAGAATCCGCCCAGCAGAGCGGAACACGGAATAATCCAGCGGTAATCTACCCCGAAGAGAAATCGGGTAATATGCGGAACCAACAAACCGACAAAAGCGATTTTGCCCGCCAAAGCCACAGATATTCCAGTCAGGATAACCACACTCAGTATCGATAAAGCCTTAACCCATCCGGTACGCTGCCCCAGGCTTGTTGCCACATCATCGCCCATCGACAGAATGGTAATAGACTTGGAAAGAATGATGGCTAACGCCAGTCCCACCACAGCAAATGGAATAATCAGCTTGATCATGCCCGGGTCCATCTGATGCAATCTGGCGTTATACCAGAAACTGATCGTTTGAGACACCTGATAATAGGTAGCCACGGCCTGAGATACACCACCGAGGAATGTACCAATAATCGTGCCCAGAATAGCAAGCCGAACAGGCGACATGCCGCCCGGCAGTAACCAGGCTATGAAAAATACCAGTCCTGCTCCAAGTGCCGATCCCGCTAAAGAGTAAAATATCAGACCAAGAGATGACGTATTCGGCATAAATACCATACATAAGGTGATGACCACTACCGATCCATCGGATACCCCCATAATGGAAGGGGATGCAAGATAGTTTCTTGTCATCCCCTGCATGAGCGCACCTGACACCGCCAGAAAAGCCCCGATCAATAGAGCACCAATAACACGCGGGAGCCGGGATGATACGATGATCTGGTGATCAATGCTGTCTGTATCAAAATGGAAAATGGCTGCCATTATGGTCGAAACGTCAATGCTCTTGGCTCCGTACATGACGGACGCCAGAATGGTAACTGCAATGAACAGAGGTGCTGCTGCGAACAGCACCACCGGATTCAATCTTCTTTTTTGCATAGGAGTATACACGCCTTGCTCTAATTATTTGGATAACTGCTCAACTGCTGCTTTCAGGAATTCAATACGACTCCAGGCCGGACCACCTTCAGCCAATGGATCAATGACATTGACAAAAGCATGATTTTCCTTCAGCGCGGTTGTCTTCTGGATAATCGGGTTGTTTTGCAGATCTGTCAGGGCATTCGGGGTATCGGAGTTCTCAGATGTCTCAAATTGTACAAACACATAATCCGGGTTCATCTCTGCAATCTTCTCTACCGAAAGTGCTTCCTGTGCTTGGGCTGCCTGAATCTCGGCCGGAACCTGGAATCCAAGGTCTCCATACAGAATCGGATTCACAAAGACAGACTCAGGATACACATACATTTGTCCGTTACGAATACGCACTGCCAGCACTTTTTTGTTTTCAAGTTTGTCGCCTAATTCAGCCTGGGCAGTAGTCAGAGCAGCCTTATACTGTTCAATTTCCTGTTTGGCCTGTTCCTGCTTGCCTGTCAGCTCAGCCAGCAGATTCAGGTTCGACTCCCAATCCGTAGCAATATGGGACACCTGAATAAATGGCGCAATTTTACTTAACTGCTCGGCCACTTCAGGTTTAAACTTGGTGGAACCCAAGATAATATCCGGTTTCAGGGACAAAATGGTCTCAAAGTTAGGCTCAATCTTCTGCCCAATGGACTCAGCTTGATCCGTGATAGAAGCATACATCTCCGGGAACTCGCCGCCAAAAGTAATTGCCCCTACCGGATGTACATCAAGAACCAGCGCATCCTCCATCGCTTCCATGGAACCAGTAATAACAATACGGTTAACTTCTGTTGGGACTGTGTACTCTTTATCTAAGTATTTAATGGTTCGTGTGCCTTCAGCTGCCTCAGCTGTGTCCGTTTCATTGGTCGACGCCTCGGTTCCGGTCGAAGCTGAATTCTCCGCATTCCCTGACGCGTCCTCTTTATTGCCGCACGCTCCTAATACTGCGAGCATACATATCATTACCAACCATAACCCCAATTTCTTTTTCATCTCTGGTGATCCCCCTTCAATTTCGATTATTCTAATTGAGAATAATAATCATTATTGAATGATAAACAAGAATGACGGACAGAACCATGGACTCTGTCCAGAATCTCTATGGATTTTTCACCGATAGCGATCCATCAGATCGTCCAGGATGCGTTCATTGGCGAGGGGCGAGTTCTCAAGCCAGGGATCAGCTGGGATGATAAATAACCGGTTATTCTGAACGGATTTTATATTTTGCCACAAGGAGGTTTTCTGCACATCCTCCCAGAAGGATAACGTCTCACTCTCCTGACATACCATCAGAAATATCCAATCGGTCTGCATTTCATCCAGCTGTTCCAACGTAATCGGCTCGTTATATATCTCCCCTTCTTCACTGACATGGGCTGGTTTAACCGCCAAATCTCCATATAACACTTCCAACATGGAAGGTGAACAATAACGTGTGAACTGATGTTTTAACAAACGGACAACAACTACCTTCTCGTTGCCAAGCTTTTGCTGCATCATCGTTTTGACCTGATCAACCTTATGATCATAAGTTTCCAGCCAACTCTTGGCATCCTGCTGTGTCCCCAGATGTTCAGCCAGAATCTGAAGCTGTGCTCGCCAGTTGTGATCTGAGACCGTGAGGTAATGAACCGGTGCAATACCTTCAAGCTGTGCTTTCTCCTCAGGTCGTAAATGGTCGTAACTGATAATCAGGTCGGGCTGATGCTCCTGCAGAGCCTGAATTTTGGATTGCCATTCCATGTCAATCCGATAGGCACTCAGATGTACAGGGATGTCCTTGCCATACATTCGATAATAATACGATGTCCATTTCGGGTGCAGCGGTGCGGCATAGGGAATCATGTTCAGGGCCAGCAAATGTCCTGTAATCGCAATGTGATAGGCCGCAATTTTACGGCGGCGGCTGTTCATATATACCGAAGGGGATATTCCCATGGCTTTTTTAAATTTGCGACTGAAGTAAAATTCGTCCTGATATCCAACCTGATGTGCAATATCCCGCAGACGCATTTCAGTACCGGCCATCAGTTGTTTTGCCCGGTTAATGCGGAGTGAAGAAATATAATCAGTTGTACTCATTCCATATCTTCGCTTGAACAGGTCCACATAATATTTCGGACTCAGCCCGGCCATGCCTGCCAGATATTCCACGGTTAGATTCTCATTGGAATGCTCATCGATATAATCTTTGGTACGCTGGATCATCATCTGGGAATCTTCCTTGAGCGGAGGTGATGCTTCTGTAAGGCTTGCGAGTAATTGGAGAAACTGCACATGTGCCTGAAAATGTCCCATGGCCCTGCCACTATGCCACAGGTTGTGTATTTCTTCGCACATAAATGAGAGCTGAACGGTTGGTGACACCGCCAGCTCCTTGCCAGATCTGAACATCGGGGTATCTTTAACCACATGCAAGGTGTCAGGATCATCATGCAGCTCTTGATAAAGGTCAAACCGCATGATCGTTACTTCGGCTCCTTCATCTCCGAAAGAAGTCAGGCCAAAAGTGGATTCGGGTACACAGGAATATACGCCTTGTGCATGGATATGGATAGACCCCCGATCCAGTGTCAGTAAGGCTTCACCACCTGTGACCAAGACAAGCACATAAGACGAGGTATGCTGCTGGGGAATGTTCCAGTCCGAAGTGGATTTCATTTTCTCCATGTCACGCAATTTTATAGTCAATCTGTCGAGCAGATACGTGGAATCCACCTCTTGATTAGGGTATAAGTTAGGGGAAATCATCTATTTATAGGCCTCCATTTGATAACCATTCTCAATAACTATCATCAGTATATCAAATTTTCGGAGACCCTCGCATCTACTAGTTCTTTCATGATGGTACTCAACCCGTCCAATCTCTGGATGCAAATCGCAGTGCCCTGTTGATCAACACAGGCAATACCGAGATATGACCTTCATCTTCAAAACAGATAAAGTCAGCGCGCACTCCACTTGCATCGCTATGGTTCAACCATTCGGTAAACGCTCGGGAACGTTCAATCACCCCGCTGGGATGACTCCCCTCCAGCTCTCCTGCTGCAAGTAAAACGTGAATTTCCTTACTGTTATCTTGCATGCGAGAAGCAAACGTCTCTTGTTGCCGGGCGATCCAGGCTGAGTTCCAATGAAGAGAAGGACTACCTGCAATGTAATTTCGGTATGTTCCCGGACGTTCCAGTAACAACTGCAAAACAAATAATCCGCCCAGCGAGTGCCCCACAACGGATTGTCTGCTCGGGTCAATGGCATAGCGTCGTTCAATATCCGGCTTCAATTGTTCCTCGATAAACAGTGTGAATGCTTCAGCGCCGCCATGCTCCGGCCAAGTTGCTCCATCCGGTCTTCGAGGTAATTCCCCTTCAGGAACCGACATCATAAAATCATAGTGCCTGTCCGGTGGAAAGGCTTCCCGGGCTTTATACCCCACGCCAACAATAACTGCCGGAACAACCCCGGTCTTCTCCGGGCGTAAAGATTGTATACGCATGGCCTCAACCATCGTACCAAACACCGCATTGGCATCCAGCAGATAGATCACGGGATATCCGGAAGCTGGCGGGGCGCTCTCCGGCACCCAAACTCTGATCTCGTACTCTCTTTTGGTCTGTTCTGCACGCATGTGGTAATAGGCAGTTCCCGGCAACGTTACCTCCGGTTCTGTTCCATCTTGTCTCATCACTTGTTTCAATGAAGTATTCCTCCTGGTTGCTACGGCTTTAATCTCCGATTATATCCAAGGTCGGTCCGGCCTTCCATGGACGAATCACCCATTTCCATATGGAAAATGCACCGCTTCATTGCATACAAGGCTTTTTCATTTCCATGTAAAGAACAAAGCCGGCCCTCCCTGACGGGGTAACCGACTTTGTTTGTTTTGTAGTGTTCTGTTTTTCTATAAAAAATGTCCGACGCTTTAATGCTATTTGAGACCTGTTGTAGCAATGCCACGAATGATCTGCTTCTGAAAACAAAGAAAGAGAATGATCAATGGCAGAACCGAAAGTGTGGCTCCAGTCATAATCTGCACCCAGTTGCTGCTATCCTTGGCCTCGCTGGAGAAGAAAGCCATCCCGACCGGAATCGTAAACATTTCTTCACTCTGCGTAATAATGAGCGGCCAGATGAATGAATTCCAACTGCCCAGGAATGTCAGAATGCAGAGGGTGGCAAACGCTGGCCTTACCAGCGGAACAGCGATCCGAAGGAAAATGCCCCATTCTCCCATGCCATCAATTCGTGCTGCGTCCAATAATTCCGAAGGAAGGGATTCCATGAATTGCTTCATCAGAAAAATGCCAAACCCGGATATTAAACCCGGAAACAGAATCCCCCAGTAGGTATCCATGCCGTTAAAACTGCTGGATACAAGATACCATGGAATAATCAGCATTTCAGTCGGCACCATCAATGTACTTAGAATGAGCACAAAAATAACCTGTTTCCCCCAGAACGAAAATTTGGCCAAAATGTATCCCGTAATGGAATCAAATACGCAGACGCTCACGGTGGCAATGACGGCTACATATAAACTGTTCAACATCCAACGGGGAAATGGGGTTCCCTGAAAAATGGCTGCATAATTGTCCCATGTGACTCTGGAAGGGATGAGGCTTAGAGAGTAGATTTCATCCAGCGTCTTGAACGATGTCGATATCATCCATAGAAACGGAAACACCATCAATCCAAGTCCGAACGTAAGTAAAACATAACTGATCAGTGACCCGGAACGTTTCCAGCGGAGTGTCGTTCGGGTATCAGCCAATGCGGCAGATCTGCTCATGCTTGAAGAGCACCGTCCTTTCCTTTTACTCCTGTTGAAAACGGCTGCCCAGCACTTTAAGCTGAATCAGTGTCAGCATGAATATGATGGCAAACAGAATAACAGTCGCTGCCGAGGCCAAGCCCATATCAAAACTTTTGAAAGCCAGATTGTATATATGAAGCACGACAGATATGGTGGAGTCCAACGGTCCGCCCCCAGTCATATTCAGCACCTGAGTGAAGGATTGCAGAAACCCGATGCTTGCCATGACGACAGATAGAAGCATGACCGGGTTCAACAGAGGGATCGTAATATGCACAAAGCGCTGCCAACCCGTGGCTCCGTCTATCGCAGCCGCTTCATAATACAATTTGGGGATGTTTTGCAGACCCGCCAGGAAAATGAGCATCTGAAATCCGATATTTTGCCATACCATCACCGCAATAATCCAGAAGATGGCCTGTGAGGGCGAATACAGGAATGACTGCGGTCCAAGACCCAACTCTATAAATAGAGCATTTACAATCCCGTTCTTCATCAGCAGCCACCGGAATATCCAACTTACCGCCACTACACTGGTAACATACGGGATAAAGTAGGCCGTCCTGAACAATCCGCGCAGCTTCACCACTTGCTGGAGAAGAAGAGCCACGATTAATCCGGCAATTAACTGTGCAGGCACTCCAACAACGACGTAGATTCCTGTGTTCACCAGCGACTTGAGAAATAGAGAGTCACTTAGCAATGTCGCATAATTATCAAAACCCACAAAGGGTTTGTCCGGTGACAGCATGCCCCATTCGCGAAAGCTCACGTTAAAGGAATACAGAATGGGCAAGATGCGGATGACTACAAAATAGAGCAGCGGAATCAACAAACCGCCATAAATGAATAACCGCTGTTTATGTCTGTAATTGAGTCTTCCTATTCCCGATCCGAACCATAAACGCCTTTTCGGCCGCGAAGGGATCACCCCGGTAGTCCTCATAGCTGCGTAGCCTCCTTGAATGAGAACTTATTTTTTCTTATCCTGTTTCGCCCAGTAGTCGTCATAGAGCTTCTGGGTTTTGGCCACCAAATCATTGAAGGCCTGTTCTTCCGGCACATGATTAAGCAGCACCTCATCCACAGCGTTCACAAACAACGTACGCTCCTGCGTCTCATCAATGAAGAAGTGGGCGTTGGCATCGTTCAGTTGAGAGATAAAAGGGCCAAGCAGCGGGTCATTCACATACTTATCCTGAAGAGCCACTTCTTTCTGGGCAGGCAGTTCGCCTACCTTCTCCACCCACTGTTCCTGGACGCCCTTGCTGATCAAAAATTGTAGAAATGCCGTGGCTGCTTCCAGCTTCTCCCCGGTAACATTGGCAGGGATCGCATTCGCCCAGAATGAAGCCTGTGTGGACTTCCCTTTATAACCCGGTAGCGGTGCGACAGCAAAATTCAAATCGGGAGCGTCTTTTTTGATAGATCCCAATCGATATGAACCATCCACGTTAATTGCCGCATGGCCCGTTTTGAATGCATTGGCATCATCGGTGTAAAAGCCGTTAATACCCACCTTATGCACGGTTGCAAAATCAACCAGATACTTGAATGCTTCAAGCCCTGCAGGGGTATCATTCCACAGGATTTTCCGACGATCCTCGCTCGTATCCTTGCCTCCCGCTTGATATAACAATCCGTCTCGGAACCAGTGATGAAGCTGGGAACCTGGTTCCCATGCGAAACCCTCTGTTACCAACTGGCCATTTTTGTCCGTTTCCGTTAATGCCTTGGCATCCGAGACAAGCTCTTCCCAAGTCGTAGGCGGTTTGTCGGGATCAAGTCCAGCCTTGGCGAACAAGTCCTTGTTATAAAATAACCCCAGCGTTCTCACGCCTGTAGGCAGAGCATAATAGCTTCCGTTTAATTTGGCTGTATCTACAAAAGGGAAAAATGCCTCGGCGATGCCCGGAAAGCTGCTTTCAGGCAACGGCTGTAAATAACCGGATTGCACATATTTGGGCAACCAGCCGTAATACAGATTAATGACATCCGGTCCTTTTCCGGCGGGAACCAGTGTAGCTACCTTTTGATTGTACTGGTCGTACGGAAAATTGGTTTGTTTGACTTTGATGTTGGGATGTTCAGTCTCGAATTCCTGGATTAAGGTATTGATCAGTTCAACCTTGGCTGGAAATTCGTACTGCCAGTACTCAATCGTGATGGGCTCCGTCTCCGTCTGATCACCCGAAGCTGTAACAGCTGCTGAACCGGACTCTTCGGATGGCTTGGTTGAACAAGCCATAATGCTCAATAAGAGTAAACCTGCAATCAATAATTGCAGGGTCTTGCTTGGTCTGAATGAAAAATAACCGGATTCCGTCAAGTGAAGCCACTCTCCCCTCTTTTTCCAACAAAAGTGTTATAACGTTCTTTAATTCCTTGGCTTACGCATTGGTGGAACCGACGACTTTGCCAACAGGCAGCTTCAACAAACGTCTTGCGTTATTTCCGAAGATGAGTTCAATGTCCGCTTCAGGGAAGCGAAGTTCACGGCATACACGCACCTGATCCTGCAAATAACGATAGGGATAACCACGCGGAAATCCGCTTGCATCCGTTCCAAAGATAATTCGCTCCGGACCCAGCAGCTCGTAGGTTTTGCGGAATAACGTCTCCAAGTTCAGCTCGTATGGCATCCAGCGTACCCACTGATTGGAACCCGATGTGTCGATGTACACATTAGGGCAGCTCCAACTTAAATGCAGAAGCTCCTGGAAATACCCTGCGCCAAAATGAGGGATGATGAACGGAATATCCGGATAGGCACGGGCCGTATTAAAGATGGCAAGCGGATTGATGTTGGGATGATGAACGATGCCTCCGGCATGACCAAGCATGCCAAAATGAATCAGGACAGGCAGGCGGCGTTCTGCAAGAAATGCCCACACCTGGTCGAGCGAAGGAGAGTCAAAGGGAATCTGGGTGAGGGGACCAAACAACTTATATCCTCGCAATCCGAGCTCATCAACTGCCCTACGCAGCTCAATGGATGCATCTTCATTTTCAATGGGATGATAGGCGAATCCGGTAAACCGATCCGGGTATATGGATATTTGTTCAGCCAAGTTGTCATTATCCAGAGCCGTCAGAAAGTTAAGTCCAGCAATATTGTATTTGTCCAATTCATCTACCCACCGTTCGATTAACGGCCGCGCAGCTTCCTCTCCCTGCTCCTCCACCGCCGGGAAGTCCCAGGTTAGTCTCATTCGCTCACTGCGTTCCTTGCCATATCGCGTCACCAACTCATGGTTTTTATATGAGGAAAGCAAAAGTTTATAAGGCAGATGGGCATGGATGTCAAAAACTCGAAAGTCGGGATTGGCGAACATTGATTTTGCTCCTTCCATTTAGATTCTGTTAAGCCAGCCGTTTAGAATTAAATCCAGTTTTGCATCTACAGAACGGAGTTTATTAGTGGTATCGAGACTCCATTGTTCCTGTGTGCCGAGACGGGGCGCTTGGGCCTCCAATGCTCTTGCCACTTCCTCCGGATTCGGTCCACCACGCACATGCCGAATGTGTACAAAATGCTCAGGGGATATTGCTTGCTCTAATTGCTCAATGGTTAAGGCAAGCGGTTTGGCGGCAATTTCCTGCACCGCTGTATTCACAACATCCCAGTTCAATCCCGAAATGGAAGTACCGGATTCAGTCAGCTGTGTTACAATGCGGCTCACGATGGAATGAGCTTGTCGAAACGATAATCCTTCTGTGCGGACCAAGGTATCTGCAAGTTCGGTAACCATTGCGAAGCTATGCTCTGCCCGTTCACGCAGCAATAACACATTGACCTTAAGGGTATCCATCACTTCGGACAGCAAGCGATATACGGATTCAAGTGTATTCAGACTTCTCCATACATAGGGCTGCATATCATCTTCGGTATCTACAATGTCGCCAAAGGGCGTGTTATGCATCATGATAAGCGCAGTTGCTGCATCCCCTTTGGCACTTGAAAGGAGTGAACGGGCGTGTTCAATCGATACCGGGTTCCGTTTTTGCGGCATGATGGAACTAACCTGAACGTAAGGGGCAGCTACAATTAATGCACCATATTCCTGTGTGCACCATAACAGCAGATCCTGAACGAAACGCCCCAGATTGATAGCTGCCAGTTGGGCTACAGAGGCGGCTTCACCTGCATAATCTGCACCGCTGACGGCATCATAGGCATTCTCAATAATGCCATCAAAGCCAAGCAGTTCTGCGGTCCGGTCTCGACAGACCGGAAATCCAGAAGTGGTGAGAGCAGCCGCACCAAGACTGCTGCGATTGCAGCCTGTATAGGCGGATCTCAATCGATTGAGATCCCGTTCAAGGGAATCGCTAACGGCACAGATGTAGTGGGCAAGTGTTGTCGGCTGGGCTTGTTGGGTGTGCGTGTGAGCAATCATGAGGGTATCGATATGACGTAATGCAAATTCTCTTAGGCTTCGGTGTAATGACAACCCTGAGGAAATCGTTGAGTTCAGCTTCTCCCTAAGCACCATACGATACATGGCGATACCCATATCGTTTCGGCTTCTGGCTAAATGCAGATTCCCGACAGAAGGTCCGCCAAGCTTCTCTAGTTCAACTTCGACTTGGTAGAACAAATCTTCAACGTGGAAGGAATATTCGCTACTTCGGAGCCCATCTACATCCAAACTCTGTATAGCGGAAGCGATGTGGCACGCCTCTTGCTCCGAAATGATGTGTTGTTCACGGAGCATAATCAGATGTGCTTTGTTTACGGCCATCATGGGGTTCAGCAGATGCTGTGTGGCCTGGTTATAGGCGGGTTCAAGTACAATTTCGGCATAGGTTTGACTGGGAAAACCAGACGTTTGTGTTGGATTCGTTGACGTTGACTTCACCTTCCTTGTTCTTTATCTGAATACAGTGATTTTAAATACCGACTAATCAGGTCGGAATGTTTAGTTCAAAACTCTACCACTATTTTGGTATACATACAACTTTATCCTTAATCAAAATTTTCTATTGTCGTATCGGCTTTCTCTATAACCTGTTCTATTGACTGCCGTAGATTTGGAGACTAGATTATCCTGTATAAGATTGGTCTCTGAAAAATAAGTGGAAGGAGGGATGGTTATATCACATTCCTATGATGTCATTATCGTTGGAGCCGGATCGATGGGCATGAGTGCAGGTTATTATCTTGCGCGCAGTGGATTAAAAACATTGCTGATTGATGCCTTTGATCCTCCGCATACGGAAGGCAGCCATCACGGAGAACCACGGCTTATCCGCCACGTATATAGCGGGGGACCTGATTATATAGCGATGGCACTTCTGGCGCAGGAACTGTGGGAAGAACTGGAGGATACTACCGGGGCCAAATTGCTTGTACCATCAGGCGTCTTGAATATAGTTGACCCGGATATCCATTCTTTTCATAATCGTTTAACCCATGCTGACGATGCGGGGATTCGATATGAAACCTTGCGCGCAGCCGAAATCATGAAACGCTGGCCAGGCATTGAAGTCCCTGAACATTACGAGGGAATGTATGAGCCTGATGCAGGATATTTATTCAGTGAGCGCTGCGTGCTCGCCTTCCGTCAGGCAGCCGAAGCATCGGGTGCCACTCTCTTAACCCACACACGTGTTGAACATATCGATTGCAGCGCAGATTCTGTTGGAGTCATCACATCTGCTGGTGAGACGTATTATGCGAACCAGGTCATTCTCAGTGCCGGAGCATGGTTTCAGACGCTGAAACCGTTCGTCAATCTTCCCATTCGAGCTGTACGCAAAACTGTGGGATGGTTCGATGCACCGGAGGCAATGTTCGCCGAGGATCACTTTCCCGGTTTTACGCTGGCTGGAAAAGAAGGCGGATATTATGGATTTCCGAGCATTGGCGGGTCGGGTCTGAAGATTGGACGTCACGATACGGGGCGGGAGTGGACACCAGGCGATACACTGGCTTCATTTGGCTCTGATGAAACGGATGAGGGTGATCTGCGGAGATTGCTTGAACTTCGGATGCCTCTGGCAGCGGGAAAGCTGAAACGTGGTGCGGTATGCAAGTACGAGCTCACACCGGATGAAGATTTTATTATCGACCGTCACCCTGCCCATAACCATGTATGGCTGGCAGGCGGATTTTCCGGTCATGGCTTCAAATTCGCAAGTGCAGTGGGCAAAATATTGTCTGATTTGATGCAAACAGGCCATACAGATCAGGATATTGGACGATTTGCCCTTTCCCGATTTGGTAGCCATATATCAAGGTGAACTCCTTTCTTGAACCGTGTTGTGTGGTATAGCACACCATGTCTCAAGAAAGGAGTATGTGCAATAGTGGTGGGTCCAGATAGGGTGAGCTGCCCGGAGATTCAGAATCTATAGATTCAAACATCCGAGCAGTCTCCACAAAGAGAACAAATACAACGAAGGAAACGCTGTCTATTGCCGTTGTACTGTTACATATAAAGACGAGCTATTCGATCACAACCCATGGATACTGGGACAAGTTATCATACAAGAAACGCACCTGTTCTGGCGTTCGGCCTTCCTCATCAAATAACAGCAATTCATTCTCATCCTGTAGCCAGGATACCGGAATTTTGTAATCCTCTTGCGGACCGATCTGCCAGTAACGTCCCACATGGTGCCCGTTCAGATGAAGTGTTCCCTTGCTCATCCCGGTAAGGCGAAGCATCAGGTTCATTCGGAAATGTTCGGGCACAGCTGATTTGGAGAAACGCCAGCGGTACCAGACAGGTTGACCGTACGAACCATTCTCCACCGACATGGCATTCCAATTGCCACTATGATCCGCATCCTGCCGATAGGTTTCGAGATGACCTGAAACGTTCGGTGGCTCATATAATCCCCATTGCCGTGGAAGCAAGGCATCCGCACCTGCCATGCGCCAATCCTTCAACTCATCTTCACTCCGGTACAGGATCAGTTCCAGCCGATTCAGCGGCGTTCTGCTATAAGGCATCTCCAGCGTATTGATCTCTCCGGGCCGCAAGTAATGGGAAAGATCCAACGTGTTAAACGAAAACCAGTCCTGATAGCCTTCCATTGGCACATCCATGCCATTAATGCGCAATCCTTGGCTCACCGCTCCAACGAGAATCGCACGGTCCATGCCATCCAGCGTAAAGCTTCTGCTCAGAAGCGGGGCATCCTCCAGATGATTCACTTCATCGAGATGCACCACCCCATGCTCCGCATGCCAATTCCGGCGTATGTCCTGAGCGGAACCACCGATGTACACAGATCCTGCCAGACCTTTGCTTTCACCCAAATATGGAGAAAAATTTAGCCTGCCCATATGCTGTACCAGCACCTGAAGTGTATTCTTTCCTTTCGTCATCTGCACCTGAACACCCGCTGCACCAACTTGACGAACCAGTGCCTGCTCTACACGATTGACATATATTCTGGCCGTGTCCTGGAGAGACGGCAGAATCAGGGTGGTGATTCCATCCACCGAACGGTCGAAATCGCACTCGTATAACAGATACCCGAAATCTTGTCCGTACTGGGAAAAATGCGCTGGTTGACCACTCGAAGCACGCTGTTCCGCTGTCAAAATCACACGAGACAACTCAGGGAAATCCGTCAGTTTTGGTGGCATTGGCGGCGTGCTGAACAGAGCATGCTGAATTGCTGCGGATGACTCCTGAACATGTTCATCCTGCATGCCGCTCTGTGAATCGTTTGCTTCTCCGTATATGAACTCACGTCCAGTCAACGACCGTTCACCATCCGTCCAGCTGCCGAGAAGTAAAATATTCCGATCCGGATCAGAGATCATACCCGTGACCTGCCCGGAAAGGGAGACAGCTATATCATCTAATCCGATTGCGTAACGCAGCTGTTTCGCCCCTCCCCCTCCATTGATTCTCCACGTGCGATCCATCGTTTCCTTGTCCAGAACCACGAACCGAATGGGGATGCCACTCGCCTCCAGATGAATGATGCCTGGCTCACGGAAATGTACCAGTTCGAAGAGATAGGCTCCATTTAACTGATCACGTTCAACCAGTACCTGCATGCTGCTATCCTGTACATTCAAGACGTTCGTTACCAGTTCCACAACTGAACGCTGTCCCGCCTCCGCAACGATGAACAGGGTCAATTCTCCATTCACCACTTCATTGCCCGTAATCATCGCGCTACCTGTCAGGTATACATTCTCGGCAATCTCTACCCTGTCCAGTATCGGAATAATCTGCCCTGGGTTCAGGGCAACGGGAAGTGTCCGGCCTTCCTCCAGCGTGACGTGAAACGTCTCGCGCTCATCCTTCTGACTCTCCAAGAACCATATCTTTTCGCTGCCTTTAGATCTGCCTCGTACAGAGATGCCTTGCGGATGACGTACCTTGATCTGCTCTGCTGGTACTTCCTCCGTCTCCATCAGCAAAGCGCCAAACGCATGGACAAAATAGGATAACGTCTTCGCTACAGCATACTTGGCCGTTACCCGCCCGTACTCGTTCAGCGGCGCATCATAATCGTAGGAAGTAATCATGAAAATATCGCTGCTGCCCACGGTTCTGCCACCATATCCACCAAAGTTGGTTCCGCCGTAGAACATGTAATGACTGATTCCGGTATAACCGGTGCGAAGAATTTCCATCATACGTTTCTCAAACAGTGGCGCCGTCTTCTGAATGGCAGAAGGCCCACCCCAATTCTCGAACCATCCCGTCCAAAATTCCGTAACGATCTTCGGTGTATCCGGCTGCTTCTGCCGAAGCTTCGCATAATGACCGTCAGCCCCTGACCAGAAGTTGGCCCCTTCAATCGTGCCCTCCGCGCCACCAACACAGGTGATAAGCGGAACATCAATCCCTCGCTGAAGCAGGCCGTCCCGAAGGTGGTTCATATGTGCACTTGCTGCTACATCATCCATCAGATACCCGTATTCGTTCTCGACCTGTACAAGAATAACAGTGCCTCCAGCAGATAGCTGGCGCTCACGAATGATTGGAATGATCCGGTCAAAATACAGATCTACATAATGCAGATAGGCTTCATTATTTTGTCGGAACTTGATTCCCTGCTTCGTCTCCAGCCAATACGGAAAGCCGCCGAAATCCCACTCTGCGCAAATAAACGGACCCGGCCTCGTGATTACATACATGCCCAACTCTGCACACAGGTCCAGAAAGGCTCCACAATCATTGTCTCCTTCGAACGACCACTGTCCTTCCTCCGGCTCATGCACGTTCCAGGCAAAATAGGTATCAATGCAATTCATGCCAGCCAGCTTCGCCTTCATTAGAACCTCCCGCCATTCCTCCCTTGGCATGCGGAAATAATGAATGGTGGCACTGTTCAGAAATACTCGTTCTCCATTCATCATGAAGCTGCGCTGATCGTAAGTCAGTTCAGATCGAGCACTATGCTCAGTTCTGGTATTTTTATTCTTTTCCTGCTCCTGAAGCAAAAGGGATGTTTTCTCTGTCAAAGATAAGCCCTCCTTCTCTGTGTTTGAGTTCATCGCTGCGATGACAGAACAACCTTCCGATCTCTGTTATCCCCAGATTTTTTTGATTCCGATTTCAATAGGCCATCAGTTCGCCTGCAACGTTACACCTTCCACTACAACGGTGGTGATGGAATTGTCCGCAGTCGAGACTTCCAGTCCATTGGTATATACCGGAACATTTTCAAGCTGCTCCATGTTCCGATCCGGTGACGTCTGATAAACTTTAGCTGTAGAAGTATTGCTGTAGTCAAATGCCCCCAGTTCAAATGCTGTAGTTCCGGCAGATAGCTCATTGCGAATCACCAGCACCAGCCTTTGATTAGCTGCATCATATGCGGCAAGTGTTCGCCCATCATCTGTTGGAATAATCGTTGCACCTGGACGGATGAATTTCGTAAACTGGGCCATGCCATAATACTGTTTTGTCATCTCGTACTGCTCTTCGCCATTAAAATTGGCATGAATGAAACCCCAGTTATTGTTGGCACCTTCATCTTCAACGGCCTGCCAATACACCCAGGCAGAAGGCTGCATGATTTTCAGATCGAACATGATGCGCTCCGCGAGCTCCTGCACGGAAGTCATGTCCTCATGACTATGCGGTTCACTGCCACCTGTCCCATACTCGGACATCCAAAGTTTCTTGCCATACCGTTCAGCCAGCGTGCGTAGTTCTTCCATTTTGCTACCATTATAGGAGTGCGTGTTAATCTGGTCGATCACATCCAGCGTATCCTGATCATAGAGGCTGAAATTGTGCACCGTCTCGTCAATGCTATTATCGTCCGCAGCACTGATGAGCGTACCATCCAGCCCTTTACTTTTGAGCGATGCCGCAACCTTCTTGATAATCTCGGCCTGTTTCTCATTGGTAAAATGACTGCCTTCCTGCATGTTGCCTTTCTTCCACCAATCAGAGGAAGGTTCATTAAGTGGGTCAAGTGTACGGAACGTAATGCCCCACTCATCGCGATAATGCTTCACTACTTCGGTCAGATAATCGGCAAACGCGTCGTACTGATCCTCTCGTAGATTGTTGCTGCCATCCACGGCACCCGTAACCGAGCCACTGATCGTCATCCAGTAAGGTGGTGAATTGGAGAACGCTTCAGCAATGTTGACCCCACGTTCCAGAGATCCCTGTAATACGGCACGTTGTCCTGCGTCTGCCTCCCAGTCCCACACGCCGGGTTCAGGCTGGAAGCCGGGAACATCTCCTCCGGGCCGAAGCGCCTTCATATCAGGGTTCTCCTCACCGCCAATATTATAGCGAACAATGTTCAGGCCTAGCCCTTTCTCTGCATCAAACACCAGATCCATGACTTCACTGACCTTTGCTTGATTTTTCCATCCTCCAAGATCGTTGGCCCACCACGCAAGCGACGTACCCCAGCCTTCAAAATGATCATAGGATTGCTCCAGCTTCAGACGTATCGGCTCACCTTGGAATGTAAGTGTTTTGGATGATTCATTGGCAAAATGATTGATGATAATCCCTCCTCCTGCAAGGAGCGCGATCAGGGCCACACCCATCAGGATGTAACTCCGGCTGCGCCACCTGCGCTGCTTGTGATGATTATGGTTGTCATTGTTGAAAGGGTCCTTGTTGTTATTCATGATTCATGCAGCCCTTTATCCATGTGCGATGTAGACGGCTCTTGCTTTTCACCATTGGCTTCAACACTGCGTTCACCTCCCGTTACTTGATCCCGCTGCTGCCACCACTGATATTCGCTTCATAGACATAACGCTGTCCGAACAGATATACCAATACCATCGGAATGGTCAGGAACAGGGAAGCAATCATAACGAGGTTCCATGGCGGCATCTGTCCACCACCGACCGTAGTCAGAAGCTGAACACCGAGCGCCAGTGGCATTTTCTCCGGATCATTGATGTAAATGAGCGGCCCCATGAAGTTCCCCCAGTTATAGGAAAACGAGAAAATGGCGATGGCGGCAAGTATCGGATAGGTGAGTGGCATAATGATCTTCCAGTAGATTCCCGGATGTCCCATGCCGTCAATCATGGCAGCTTCATCAAGCGACTTCGGTATGCTCATGACGAACTGCCGAATGAGAAATACGTTGAATGCTCCGGCGAAAAAACTAGGCACGATCAGTGGATAGAATGTATTGATCCAATCCAGATGACGGAAGATGATGAACTGCGGCACCATCGTCACCTCGCCCGGAATCATCATCGTACTAAGCAGTACAATGAACAGGAATCGACTGCCTCTCGCCTTGATCCGAGCGAAGCCGTAAGATACGACCGATGCTGACAACACCGATCCGATAATGGTAATGACGGTAATAATGACTGAATTTTTCAGATAAGTACCCAGATTGTTATTCGTGAAGATCGTATAGAAATTGGACCATTGGAATTCGAGCGGTATGAAGGTAAAGGCTGATTTTACGGTTGTAGCGTCACTCGCCAGTGCGATGGAGATCATGTACAGGAAAGGGGAAGCAAGCAGCACCCCGACCAGAATCAGAAAAATGTAAGATATCGTTTTCTCCACAGTGGATGGATTACTCATTTGCTTTTCCCTCCTCGTAATGCACCCATAGCGCCGACGAACGGAACACAACCAGGGTCAACGCCATGATGATGATGAACAGAACCCAGGCAATGGCCGATGCATATCCCATTTTGTAGAACTGGAACGCATTCTGGAACAGGTAAGGAACAACCATCTGGCTGGCATTATCCGGTCCACCCGCTGTAACGATGAATACCTGTGCGAACGTCTGAAGCGCCCCGATCATCCCGGTGACGAGATTGAAGAAGATGACGGGAGTCAGCATTGGAAATGTAATGTGGAAGAACGATTGCGAGCTCTTCGCTCCATCAATGGCGGCGGCCTCGTACAGCTCCTGAGGAATACCTTTCATACCCGCCAGCAGTAGTACCACACCACCCCCGACGCCCCATAGCGACATGAGGATCAAGGCTGGTTTAACCCAGTTCGGATCAAGCAGCCAGGCAGGACCTTGAATGCCGAAGATGGCAAGTGCCTGGTTGATCAAGCCTTCCGTTGGTGCAAGCAGATGGATGAAGAGCAGTGAGCTTGCAACTACCGGAACCACAGATGGCAGATAGAACAGGATGCGGAAGAAGGTAATACCTTTGATTTTTTTGTTGAGGTAATACGCAATCCAGAGCGAAATGGACATGCCCAGCGGAATCGATATTAATGCGTAGAAGAAGGTATTGCCTACGGATTTCCAGAAGATCGGGTCATCGGTCAACAGGTTTTTGTAATTGTCTATACCGATGAATTCAGGAGACTGGAACAGATCCCAATTGGTGAAGCTCATGTAGATGGAAAACAGGATCGGACCCAGGGTAAGTCCAAGGAATCCAATCAGCCAAGGCGAGATGAAGATATAAAACCATTTCCCGTCCTTTTTTCTCACGTTAAGCCCTCCCATAACGAAGCGAGCAGACGAAACCCGGATTCATTCATGCCGAATTCCGTCTGTCCCCTGTCGATGCTATTTATGCATGTGAACAACCTCTATTTATAGATTCTTTCCAGTCCGCTCTGAATTTCGGTCACCGTATCATCCAGTGAAGCTTTATTGTTGAAGTAGACACCCAGCTTGTCGTTAATGAGCTTCATCATTTCATTCCATTGCGGATTGAATGGCTCGGCGTAGATAGTGGACTCGCTGAAAGCAGCCATGTTGATTTTCTTGCCGCCATATTCGGCATTCAGGAACTCATCGCTGGATAGGCCTGCCTTCGTTGCCGGAGCATCCTGACCCGCTTTGATCATCGGTAATTGTGCTTCTGGTGTAGTCAGCGCTTCTATGATTTTGAATGCCTCTTCCTTATGTTTGGACGCGTTCGTAATCGTAAAGCCATTGAAGAACGCATTAGTCTCTCCCCATATCGGAGAAATGTCCCAATTGATGCCTTCCACCTTGGCAAGTGAACCAATATTCCAGAATCCCGTCGTCTCCATGGCAATCTTGCCTTGGGCGAACAATGGGTCAGCACCGATATTTCCCATGTCGGCAATCTCCGTTGGGGTTGGTCCCACACCATGGGTGAAGGTCAAATCATTCATGAATTGCAGTGCTTTACGTACAGGTTCGGTATTGAAGGTAGGTTTGCCGCTCTCATCGAACAGGGAACCACCGTTTTGGTAGATCAATTGCATCCATTGCGGCCACCAGCTGCCTGGGTAGTAACCCCATTGAACTGTTTTGCCATTCTCCTTCACCGTCAGCTTCTGAGCAGCAGCGAGCAGGTCTTCCTGAGTCCATTCCTTAGTTGGATATTCCACTCCGGCCTTGTCGAACAGATCTTTGTTGTAAAAGAGCACCATCGCGCCTGCACGGTCAGGCATTCCGAACTGTTTCCCATCGAATTTCATCAGGCTGGCGATGTCGTCAGAATAGCGCTCTGACATGTTCACATTGTTGGCTTGGATCATATCATCCAGCGAAACAATTTGGTTTTTGGAGGCGTACGCCTGATAGTTCTCGGCAATCATCATGATGTCCGGTGCGGTTCCCCCGGCGATCATCGTCTGAACCTTTTGGTCATAGTCCCCGGCAACGACGTTCAGTTTCACGTTAATATCGGGATAGGTCTGCTTCACAATGTCGAGCCTCTCCTGATAAATCTTCTTCTCGTCCTCCGAGCCCCAGATCGTCATGCTCAGATCGACCTTGCCACCAGCTGCACCGCTGTCATCCTTGCTACAGGCTGTCAGACCCATTACCATGACCAGCATCAATAACGAAATGACCTTTAAACTTTTTCTCATACCGTGCGCCCCCTTGAAATATGAATGGAAGATCAGACAACTGAAACCCGTTTCATGAAATGGGTTTCATAAAGTTTAAAATTAAAACCCGTTCCAGTTTATGAAAGGGGTTTCATTCACGACCTCATTATATTTCACCCTCCGAAGGAATGTCAACGCTTTCTTTTTCAAACATTCCCCATTTATCGTGGTGCGGGTCCAGTACTTTGGCGGACAACAAGCTCTGGTTGCAGAATGGTCTGTTTCTTCGGATTAGCCTGATTAATCAGTTCATGCAGCTTGTCCACGGCCAGCTTGCCCAGCTGATACGTATTCTGGGACACAGTCGTCAGTTCCGGTATAACGGCACTGGCGAGCGGCGTATCATCAAAACCGACAATGGAAATGTCCTTTGGAATCGATAAGCCATGCTCAATGGTCGCCTTAATCGCACCAATCGCCGTGTAGTCGTTCACGCAGATCACCGCAGTTGGAGGGTTTCCACGGTCCAGCAGCTTAGACATCTCCCGTTTGCCATCTTCAATGGAGAAGCTTCCAAGCAGTTGACGCTCTTTCGGAATTTCGAGTCCATGCTCACGCAGTTTTTTCTGAATGGCCTTGACCTTAACCATCGTGGTGGACAACTCCTTCAAACCGCCTACAAAAGCAATATCCCGATGTCCCAGTTCTAGTAAATGTTCAGCAGCCAAAACAGCCCCTGCCCCTTCATCCGTATACACCCGATGGAATCCGCCTTTGGCAATATTGCCATTAACCAGCACAATCGGCATACGTTTGCCCATATCAATCAATTCCTGAGCCATCTCATCCGGACAGACCTGCATGTTGATTCGTCCACCGAGAAAAATAATGCCATCTACCCGCTTCTCGCGCAAAATGGACAAATACTCGGACTCCCGGCTGTAATCCCCGGCCGTATTGCACAGGAAGAACGTATACCCCAATCCACGTGCCTCGTTCTCAGCCCCCCAGAACACTTCCGGGAAGAACGGATTCGTAATGTCTGGCAGGATGATCGCAATGGTTCCCGTCTCTTTCTTGATCAGACTGCGCGCCTGCGCGTTGGGTTGGAACTGGTGCTTTTCAATGATGGACATGATCTTCTCCCTTGTGCTTGCACGCACAGGTGCCGTATCATTCAGCACACGGGAGACCGTGGATACGGATACGTTCGCTTCTTTGGCGATGTCATATATGGTAATCGGTGTCATATGTGGAACCATCCTTTTTCTCTAATATTCCTGCTTATCATACCAGATAAGGAATCGGGATGAAATGGGTTTCATTCCGAGGATCCATCACAGCATCTCCACCGATGATATTCAAGTAATTGAACCATTCGATCGGATGATCCACCAAACTTGTAATTTTCATCGGATTCAGCCTGCTTTCCCTTCTATTTCACACCATTGTTCCATATATTAGATTGTAAGCGAATTCATAAGGTGATTAGAGGAGTGTGAACGACGTTATGATCATTCAGGTCAGTCCGCTGGCAGAATCAAGACTTAACGCGATGCTGGGAGATCGGCCGGGCTATTTCAAGCTGTTTTATGACACCGATGGATGCGGATGTGATGGTACTGCTGTGCTTCTGATCGTTAACGAGCCGGACAGTGATGACATTCGGATTGAATCCGATTCGCTTCCTTTCCTTATCAACAAACAGCAACAGATCTATTTCGAGCCTTGCCTTCGCCTGCAATCAGAGAACAGTTTCCCTTCCTACCGATTGAGCAGTGATTCCATGATATATGGCAATCATGTTAAGGCCCATGATCTTCGGGATTCCGCAGACACTTCGCCGCAGCCGCTCAGTTGGTTCGTACGATAAAAGTTAGAAAATATGGACCTACGAAAAAACCTCCCAACCCTTTAAACTTAACGGGCTGGGAGGTTTTTTCTTTGTTTGTTTTTGTATGGCCTGCACCAGTTGTGCGACTGGAAAGTTATCTCTTGGCCCAATCGCAGTATACCGGATCTCGTCAAATGACCTCATGCGCTTATTTACTTTGTTTTGAACCGGGATGATGCTTCGGCAAGCTGTTTGGTCAATCCATCGATGGTCTGTACCATCTCTGACAGATGCTCGGTCATACCTGACTGTTCCTCCATCGTCGCGGTTACTTCCTCCACGGATGCAGACACTTCTTCACCCGAAGCAGATAAGTTCTGAGCAGCTCCAATGACGTCATCCTTATCCCGTTCAATGGATTCAATCTCAGAGGCAATGGCCTGAACCTGGTCCATCATTTCATTCATATTTTGGGTGACAAAATTGAACGTTTCCTTGGTCTGGCCTACACTGCTCTTATGCTGTTCTGCAATCGCCTCAATGGCTTGTACGCTCCGGTTATTCTGCTCGACATGATCAATCGTCTGCATCACAATCCGGCTGATATCCTCCGACTGGGCTGTGGTCTGCTCCGCCAGTTTGCGGATCTCCGATGCAACGACGGCGAAGCCACGCCCATGCTCGCCTGCCCTAGCGGCTTCAATAGAGGCATTGAGTGCAAGCAGCTTCGTCTGATTCGCAATCTCGGTTATCGTACCTGTAATTTGGTGAATGCCAGAGGAGCTTTCAGCGAGCTGCACTGTGATTTTGGAAATGTTGGCTACTTCGGCCTCGTTCTGTCCGTTCACCGCAATCAACGCGTCAATGACCTCATGGTTGTTCTTGAATGCATCCGTAATCTCGTCTGCCTTGAGCTTCACTGATTGCGACATCTCATTGACTTTCGCAATTTTATTGCCCACGTTCATGAACTTATCCACGATCGCTTCCGTATCATTGGCCTGAGACTCCATGGCTCGTGAAATTTCAAACGCCGTTGTCGTGGTTTCGGCAATGGAGGTCGAGGTCTGCTGGGTGGACACATCCAGTTCGGTTGTACTTGTTTTCAGTACGCTGATGGAATGATTCATGCTGGAAATCAGCTGTTGGTTGCCCGCCGCCATCGTGTTAAAGCTGTCCACCAGTTGTTTGAATTCTCCGCTATATTTGCCCTTAGCCTGCACCGTCAGATCCCCGTCTGCAAGTTGTCGGAACAATGCTGTTAGCCTTGTAATGGGTTTGGTAACCAGTAAGGAGATCAGTATTCCTGCGATGATAGACACCGCAATTGCGCTGAACAGGACGATATACATCTGTTTCGCCATTTTCCCTAATGGCTTCTGCACATCACTTAGTTTATCTTCAACAATGATGGTCCAATCTGATCTTGGAATTTTGGAATAAAAGATTACTTTGTCTTTTGTGCTAACATCACCTTGTTGCAGTTGCTCATTAGAAGGCAGATCAATCAGTGACTGATATTCACCAGACTCAAGCTTCTGCCCCGCCATCTTCTCATCCGCCGAATTGAACATTACCGTGCCCACGCGGTCCAGAATAATGACTTTTCCCTCTTCATTAATGTTGATGTTCTGAAGCTGGTCAACGAAGAACGAGGTTGATGCGGTAGATACGAGTACACCCTCCACTTGTTTGTTTTCATCGTAGATCGGCATTGCAAAAGCGGTACCCAGCGTACCCAGTGACTTGGAGATAACCCCTTCACTAATTACATTCTGGCCTTGAACCGCCTGTTGAAAATACGCTCGATCTGCACGTTCTCCCCCGAGGGCTTCAGGATCGTTCGCTGCAACGACGATGCCTTTCCGGTCCAGCAATATGATATTGCTGTTGCCTTCCATCCCTGCGAGGCTGTCCGCCAATATACCATTGGACTTATCCACGAGTTCACTATTTTCCGAGAAAAAGACATCATCATTCTGTCCTTCGCTATTTCGAATCTCCAGCAATTCCTGAAATGTGCCATGTGTTGTAATCAGGAACGTGGACTGTTCTTCCAACGTTAGTGAAGTGAGCAAGCCCGCACCAATCCGGTCAGAGGTTGCTTTAATCTCATCCTTGCTTTTGTCGAGGGTAATCACTGCTGCTACAGTGTAAGATAATACCGCAGTTACCGCCAATACGAGGGTTACCAGTAAACTGATCATTAGCGGCAATTTGACTCTGAACGACATGTTGATCACGCGTTCTCTCGCCTTCGCGAATACCAAATGAATCCACCTTCCATTTCATCCTTGATTGTGTCCAATATTGTATGGGTTAACTTTATATCGGTAGATATCAATCAATTGTTCAGCAGGAACAACGTTTGAACTGAAAATGTTTATTTAAAACTCATATTCATCTATATAAAAATAGAACTATATGTAACTAGTATTATATTTTTTTTCATTTACTCCATTTGTAAAATAAAGGTATAATTCACTTTGAATTCATCTATCGTTTCTTTTAGTGAAAAGGGTGCAAAGATAATGAAAAGAACGATCCTACCCAACCAATTTATTGCAGTCGTAATAACTTTACTTCTCTTCATTGCAGGGTGTGGTCCAGAAGAAGAAGCACATGAATATCTCTCAATTACAAACACGGAATATGTTAATGGAACAGATACCGATGATGGTATGATCATGAGAGTATACACATACGACCTCCAAACGAAGGCTCTAACTAAACTATCTGATTTACCTTATACCTCACAATATCCCTTAACTGTAGCTTCCTTAGCAAATGACACCATCTATTATTCAGGAGTTGGAAAAGATAAGAGTGACGAGTTGTATTCCTATGATATTCAGGCACAAACGACTCAACAATTAAGCTCAGGCTTATTTGCAATTAATTCAATTATTCCAGATACCGTTGATCATACTTTGGTTATGGCTGCTGTTAAGAAGGGAGAACGGCCTGTCAAAGTTATGTTCTATGATAAAGAAACTCAAGACATGACCATATTGAATGAAAATGATTCGGATACAACAACATGGGATATTTCTTATGATCCAGAAACAAGAAAATCCTATGCCATCCAATATTCTGAAGAGGAGCAATATAATCATATGGAGGAGTCCAATAAAACGCAAACACCGATGGTTCCTCCAAACCATACGATCATTGAGATAGATCCAATCTCTAAACAGACACGCAAGGTTATTGAACTAGAGGAGGAACAAATTTTAACTTTATCAACAAGGGGAGACCAAATTCTTATTGCCACTGCAAAACATATCAACAAGAATCCAATTAAATATAGTATGGTTAATATTAAAACAGGAGAAAGAAACGAAATTGATCTTCCCATTAAAGCGAGGAGTGGATTGTTTTTGTCCAAAGACGGGCAGGGTTTCTATTTCCTCGGAGAAAATACAAAAGCAAACGTGAATCAGGAACGAGGAATTTATTTCTATGATTTGAAAACGCAACAAGTGGAAGCCATATTTCTTCAAAAAGAGGGCTTCATTAATAATTTTATGCTTCTATCGAATCCATAGACATTCCGTAATTAGGTTTTTTACAAAAACAATAGCAAAATAGAGACGTTGCTGAGAAACACAGGCACGCTCTTGTCGAGTGGGCTCGCTCACCAATAAGGTGCTTGTGCCATTTGTAATTACAGCGAAGCTTGGTAAGCAACTTAACGAATAGGCAGGAAGGAAGGAGCGATCAGATGAGTAAGAAATCTATCACAGTACAAGCATTAATAGAGCAAACCATTAATCAGTATGTCTCATCGGATGCTCACATCCTAAGCATGGAAAGTAACCCTATCCAATTGGGACTTCAGGCCGTGGAATTGCTTCGACATCATATTGAATTCCTAGTCAATGGAGTGCAAAAGGACATTTCTGTCATTACGAAGAAAGCCACGTTCATTGAACGCTCTGCATTGACCAGATTATTTTCACAAGGCGCGAATGTGCCATTTAGTCTAACAAGTGAGCCTCATACTGAAGATCGCAGCTTGATCTGCATTCAGGATGTGGACTACCAAACCGATTATAGCCATCTGGATATGGATCTGCTCCAGAATAAAGAATTACGAGCGCTGGCTTACATACATGGAACGAATATGGGGTTAAAAAAAGAAATGCCCTGGATACCCACTGTGGATCGGAATCATATCATCGGCATGATGGAAAATCGTTGGAGACCTTCGTGGAACGCCGCCATAGAGAACCCAGCATTCATTGCGGAATTTGGATTACCAATCATATCGGAAATTGAAGCTCTAGCCAGTACCATCGTAGATGATCTTGAAGTTCTGATCAGAGATGAACATATGCATACGATGATCCATAATGATCTGAATCCCGGAAACGTACTGGTACATAACAATGAGGATGTCTATTTTATTGATTGGGAGGAAGCAAGGTACGGCTCCTTGTTCTTCGATATTCCTCTACGCTGTAGCCATATGAGACAAGTAGACATCTATCGGGAGGCCCTGAGTTCCCACGGATATGATATTCCACAAGATCAATTCGAAAAGTATTTCTCCCGGGCATCCCGATACCTTGGCATCCGCTATATGAGTTGGAACCTTGGGGTATGGGAACAACACTCATATGCAAAAGACGACTTAAAAAAGTATATGAAGATGGTAACTCAACCTTTGTTCTCCTAATCCCCTCCTTATTCCAGGTTAAGCATAAGATGAATTCACTGTTTTGCCGAAAAAAAGCCCCTGCCACCAGAAGTGACAGGAGCTTACATGATAAAGATTCAGCATGAACATCGTATGCTTCCACGACCTACATGGCTTACATTTTTCACAAACAATTATGAACTGGTGCTTAACCCAGATCTGCAATTCGCTGTTTAATGCGCGGAAATAAACCAAAAGCATTCTCGTAGAATACCTTCTCATGATGCTGCTCCGGCACAAGTCGACGGACGAATTCTGCATACAGATCGATCGGCGCGAGCGGCCAGTCGGTTCCGAACAGCATTTTCTCGTAATGATCCGAATACACCAGTGCCCGGCGGAAATGATCCATGAACAAGGGTTCGCTCATAAACCGTTCAAAATGGGGCCGATCACCGACAACAAGGCCTGACAAATCTGCGTAAACGTTCGGATTCTTCGCCACGACTTCAGCGGCATCCATCACCCAAGGATCACCCAAATGACAGATCATAAAATTCACACCGCGCTGTTGAAAAGCTAATTCGTCCACGGTCAGCGGATGTGCATATTTGAGCAATCCATTCATCGAGTATGTATCCCCCGTATGAATGACCACCGGCACGTTATACTTTGCTGCCAGTTCATAGACCGGTGTGTAGATTTTGTCATACACGTAGTGATGATAGTACCCCGCATATAGTTTAATTCCGGCTACCTCAGGAGCTTGCAATCGTGCTTCAATCCGGTCCAGCTCGTCCTGAGCGTTTTCACCACCTAGGTGGTTTGGATTAATGCCGACGCATTCCATGAGGAATGAAGGGACCGTTTCTTCCAAATCAAGTCCCATCGGGTTGGGAGAACTGGAATCCGGGAATGCTCCCTTCGTCTGCTCCGTAACCCCCATTCCGATGCCAAGAATCACGTCGTTCTTATCAAACTCCGCCTTGAGGCCAGCGGCAGAATAATCCACTTTCGATAAATCTATCGCCGTTCGATGAAAGCTGTCGATGTCCGACAGATGAATGTGAATATCAATAATCGGCATGTTAAGCCTCCTTTTCACCTTTTGAAGTTGCAAAGTTTAGCTGCAGAAGGCCACGTACATCCTCTGGATTCAGAGGAGTTTGCCCCAAAATCAGATAGGTCGGCTCTGTCCAGACCGTCTCCCCGTTCAGCAGTGGCAGATTGTGATACACATTGTGACCAAGCACCACATTGTTCACAACCCCCGCAGCATTCTGATTAGGGTAACGATTCACTGCATGCATCATGTCTTTACGCGAAACTGCTCCCATTCGCAAGAAACCCTTGGACTGAAGATATCCGTCTACCTTTCCGAGAGGGTACCGCCCTTGCTCAGGATGTTCCAGCCAACCATCAGCAAAGACTGGCGATGGTTTGAAGAAATGTTCCTCGGCTAGCGAGTAATCCAGCGCCAATCCGCTTTCATTCTTAACCGAGTGCAACTCACAGAGAACTGGAACGCCGGGCAGCATGAGGTAATGCTGCTGTACCGTGATTCCCCGATTCGCTTCATGCTTCTCGATGCGGGTTGTGATCTGAATTCCTTTCCAGACGTTACCGAATTCATCCTTCCGCTCCGTCCAAGCCGCGCTTCTTTGTTCCAACTGACGGCTGAAACCGTTCATACCAGGGATACCTACACCCAGTCCACCGTACCATGGATTCCACCAGGAACGCGGGGCTGCTTCCGGATACGTGCTGTCCAGCCATTCTTCACCCTGGTACTTCAAGGAATGCACGACACTTCCGAAACCAGGGGCAGCTGCCATCGAAAGAACTCCGTTGCTCACCGTGTACACAGGACCTGCTGGACCTTCTTCAATCACGCAATCAACGGCTGTTCCTGTCTGCGGATACCAGAGGGCTGTACGTTCATGAATCCGATCCTCGCCTCGATATACGGCCCGAACCTTCCAGCCAAATTCGCTCTCTCCTGTCTCATCCTTTTCCGCAGGGGAGAACTGCAATTTAGCAGAGCGCAGATCCTGCTCTCGATTTAATTCCATATCAGCAGCTAAATGCTCTGGTGTGCCACCATTCTGCACGTACAGTTCCAGGTTTCCAGCGAGCGGGACCATCTTCCGTTCAATCAGTTCTGCTGTCAGCACATCCTGGGCAAACGGATTGCCACCACCCAATGCCAGCTCAAGATGGTTGTCCAGCTTCGGTACAACCGGGCTATGCCGTTTTTGAGCGAATGATCGGAAATCCTGCCATTTGGCAAAGGTATTCAGAGCAAATACGGTCGCCTTTGTTTGCACAACGGCTCCTGCTGGAATCCGGCCTAGCTCATGCTGTAACCCCAGCGTGTGTTCCGGACGAAGCAGCTTCAGCGAAGGGTCCCAATAGATACCGCAAGCACCATACTCTTCCTTGCAGAACAGCCAGTTCTCTGTAATTTGGGCGCTGTCCCAGTGGCTCGGATCGCCAGAGTACGCATCGCCCATGTCTACATAACGGCCTTGGTACGGGAGAATAAGCCGGTTGCCGAAGAAACCAAAGTTCGTCATCAAGAACATATTCTCTTCCAGCTCTGCGCTGCGAGTATTCCCAATTTCGTGGTAAAACTCCGCAATTCCGTTAGCAGACAGTTTGACCACGGACTTGATCTCTATACCAGGGAAATCTTCCGATTCATACAGTGCTTCGAGAACCTGGTTTTCTCCCTCCGGATAGATGTTGACTTCCTTGGCTTGTTTCTTGGAAAACTCTTCTGCAAATGGCTTACCCAGCTTCGGATAGGTCCACCAGAACGTGTGGACGGAGCCAGGATATTCAATCCACATGTTGTTCTCTTGCTTGCTCATATGGAGGGAGAATGCACCGTTCACGGCCACCCACTGTTCCCCGTTTTCCCCACCGTAACGTCCTTGTGTTCCCTTCATTAGAACAGACAGCTTGGTTGTAAAAGATACCTCTTGTCTATCCGTCGGAACAGCTGTTACCTCTACTTCCCGCGAATAGAGACCATACGAACGCAAGGTGAAAGCTACCGGTGCAGATGCTTTGCCTTTTGCAGGGACCGTAAGGCTCACCGAACGTTCTGCCCACTCCAGGAATTCTTCTTCTGGCAAGTCAAAAGTGAACTCCGCTTCGGCATCAAAATTATTCTCCACGTTCAGGTATAGCTCAGCAGGAATGCCTGTATAGAGCTCTTTCACGGGCAACGCCGTGTTGATCTTGGCCGGGAATTTCGGGGCAACGCCCATACGAAACTCGGCTTTTCTGCCACCAATCAGCCATGTGCTTGTTACAACGGGATGGGTCTTATTCTGACTTTGCTCCTCTTGAACCGGATCAAGGTGGAATTCGCCCTCCACGATTACCGTTTCTCCCGGAGCAACCGCTCTTGCAACGTCCAGCGCAAAACGAATATTTTTGTTGTCCTGACCCTTGATCTCGAACTTCAGCTCGGATGCTGAGCGGTTCGTGATTCGGTAGCGAACCTTGTATGTGGAACCAAATACGAGATCATGATCGTCGATCTCTGTGGTAATTTCGTACTCCGGTGTTTCGAGAGCTGTCAGCCCGCGACCCGATTTCTCGAATTCGGCTCGCAAGGAGATATCTCCCTTTTTCCAAGAATAATCAAAGAAATCGAAACCACGCTCCCGTCGGCCATCCGGCTCGATGACGAGTTCACGGGTGCTATCTGCGTACCAATCCAGGTCCTCAAAATAAGGAGCAAGTGCTTCCGTCTGCAAGATGGTCGGGATGAAGTTCATCAGATGCACATTTTCATCCTTTTTCTCCCAGAAGAACCCGCATTTCTTGTACATCGGTACAGCCTTGGTGTTACCTGCCCATGTAAACAGATCCAGGCGAGGCCATCCCGCTTCCACGGTCTTGCGAACGGCATTCAGGATCAGATTACGTCCGACCTTGTAGCCGTGATAATCGGGGCGCACATTCAACAGCGGTACATAAAGGGCATTCTCGTCATAGCGGTAGTGGGCAAAACTACAGAAGCCAACAACCTCTTTCTCATGAACGGCCAGAAATACATGAAGATTGGACGAAGTCTCCATCTCCCGGCGAACGGTATCCTCCGTTCTCTGGTTGGTGCCACCTCCCCAACTTTCGTTACTGCGGTTCCACATATCAGCGACTGCGGCAGCGTAGGAGGGATCGTATTCGATAATACGGATTTGTTCGATAATCGAAGTTACGGTCATATTTGGTCTCCTTATCTTTATCTATAGGATGGTCTTCGTGATCATTCGATATGGCCTTTGCCCGATAGCCGCAGAGATAATACAGGCCATGTTTGAAGAAGCTAGCGATAGTCTTATCATACTATAAATGGAAGCTTTTTCAGAGGATTAAAAATCTTTCTTATCAACTTATAAGTGCCTTTCGGCTCTTGTTCGAAGTGTCAGATAACACCACAAACAAAAAATGGCTCTTTCCGCCTTATTGGACGGAAAGAGCCATTTTGATAATACCGGGGTCCTGTGCCATCAGCTCGCCTTCGCGAGTTTCGCGCCGCGAATCGATGCTGTAGCGTAGACGACGAGCGCTGTCCAGATGAGCGCAAAGCCAACGAGCAGAACCGGCGAGACCGATTCCTTGAATACGAATATGCTCAGTAACAACATGATCGTCGGCCCGATATATTGAACGAAGCCGAGCGTTGACAGCGACATCCGGGCGGCTGCTCGCGCAAAAAAGAGCAGCGGCAGCGCCGTGACCACACCGGAAAGAAGCAATTCAATGAACGTCGGTGCAGGCAGCGTCCATGCCGTCGTTTTCCCCACAACGGCCAAATAGATCCAGTAGCCGAGCGCGACAGGCAGGACTACAGCCGTCTCCGAGAATAAACCTATAGAAGCGTCTTGCTTGATCTTTTTCTTCGCCAGGCCGTACAAACCAAATGACGCAGCCAGCGAGATCGCGACCCACGGAAACCGTCCATAGTCAATCGCGATGATAAGCACCGCTGCGCCAGCGATGGCAATCGCAAGCCATTGGCCGCGGTTTGGCTTCTCACGAAGGAAGAGAACCGCTAACAGGACGTTCAGCAACGGATTCAAATAATAGCCAAGGCTTGTCTCTACGACATGGCCGTTGTTGACCGCCCAGATGAAGATAAGCCAATTAACTGCAATCAGCATTCCACTGGCGGTGAGGGACAGAAGAAGCGAGCGGTTAGTTGCAATCCGCTTTATGTCACCCCAGCGGCGCTGGGCAGCGACCAGAATACCCATAAAAACGAATGACCATACAACACGATGCGACAGAATCTCGCCTGCCGGAACTTCGCTAAACAACTTCCAATAAAGCGGGAGAACCCCCCACATGATATACGCAATAATAGCGTTGACTAACCCGTTATTCATAATCATTTTTCCCCTCTTCTTGCTCTGATGTCTGAACGGATTATACGTCTCAATCCCCTCTCAAGTAAAGGAAATATTGATTAGTTTGATTCAATTATTACTTACTAGCCAAGGTTAATAAGCTTATCAAAGCAGTATGAATCTTTGTCATAGCCATTATGCTCATAGAAAGCATGGGCGTCGGTTCGCTTGAATCCGCTGCATAAAATAATACTAGATATTCCGAGTTCTTTAGCATAATTTTCAGTGTGTCTTAATAGTTGTGTACCTACCCCACGATGCTGAAATTCCTTTTTAACGGCCAGAGCTTGTATATGTAAATAACCAATCGAAACCCCTATGGACAATGCCTGAACTATAGTTACAAAACCAACCACATCATTTTCAAACAATGCAACAAATGTTTTGTAATTCCCATCCTCATTCATTTTTTCTATAGTAACCCGGAAGTTTTCATCATCAACATTGCGAATCTCAAGCACATCGTTCCATAAAAAAACAACTTCAGTATAATCATTCGCTACAATTTCTCGTATCTTAATTTCCATGCCTAACCTCCCTTTTCATACAAATGGATTTTAAAGGAAACATTTTCCTGTCTTGTAGCGTTTATGTTACGTGAATAACAATACTTAAGGAGGAATCAAGATGAAGCGATTAGTTTCTCTATTGTTGATGTCAACTTTAGTTGTGGGTGTAGTGTCGGTTGCATCTGCTACGGACCAACCTTTAAAGGATCTACCTTTTAAGGAACGTGCAGCGTATACATATAATCCTTCATTAAAAAAGATAGAACTAAATATCACAAAGGACCACAAGTTGACTAGAACGACGTATAACTCCACTTATGTTCCTATGAAGGATGTTTTTAAACAATCTGGAGCAACGTTTAATTGGGACGGAAAGAAAAAAATTACTACGGTTAAAAATCAAGGCCAAGAACTGATTCTTAATTTCTCTGGCAAAGAAATCACAGCGGGTAAAAATCAAGTTGTTCTCCCTCGAGAGTGGGTACAATTAAAAAATGGAGTCTCAAGTATTGATGCATTTGTCTTAGCATATATTTTTGAAGTAGCTGCTGATGAGTCCGACCAAGAAAGAGTGGACTGGGAAGAAAAACTTAAATTTTTGGATATCAAAGAAACGACCGGTCTTCCAGGATTAGATAAGTATATGCATGTGTTTGTAGAGTTTAATGATTAATTGAAATCTCTTTTTTCTTAATTTTCATTCGGTTATCCCTGGGATAGGTTTCTTTTCCTCTTATTAAGAAACCTATCTATGAATATTCAGTCCTCCATACACCACGCTATCCTGCCCGTTAGAGCCTCGCGAATGTGATGTAATCTACTTGGACAGGCTCTGCCGATTCGATCCGAAGTACCCGATTGATCTGTCCCCGGTGATATTGCCCATGTAAGAGAACCTGCAACAGGATGTCCCGGACGGATGTTCGGAATGAAACCCCACTCTGATTCGCGTATTCGATCATTTCGTCCAACTCAGATTCCTCAAGCCCTTCGATATAGACGCGATATTGCTCTGCATTTTCTTCGAACATCGTCCGGAGCGCCGCCAGGTCTTCCGCTTCTTCCCATAACGAATATTGCGCGCTGCCCTTGCCCTGCAATCGGGACAGCCAGACTCGTTCTGCGAACGCAACATGCCGAACCAGTTTCAGAAGGTCCTTGTTCTTCGTCCCACTCTCTTCGAGCACGTCCAGGATACGTCCGTCTGCCCAGTACAGGTGTTCCATCATACACTTAATTGTCTTCATTTCGAAATCCCCACCTGGTCTCATCGATTACTTAAACATGTTGTCTTCCGCTCGTTTCATCAATGAAGCTTTTCATTCGATTTAACTGATCTCTGTCTGGATGCCATAGCGTCTTGGTTGAACGCCATCGTTTAACCTAAATCCGTAAGGACTTGTTTCGCATAAGCATCCCAATCCGCTTTATCTGTGTTAATCTCTATAGTTGGAATCAATGATTGTTTCGTAGCCATTCGAAGATTTTCTTGATTATCTAAAAACGTTTCACATACTTGGGGAGTACTAGAATCCCCCATAACATATGACTTCCAAGCTTCACCGCGACTATCAATATACCTAGACTCAACAGCATCCGGGGTCAAGGTTAAGAGTACACAATGTGCATTCATAATGGATAGACGTTTCTCAAGCAACTCAATCTCAGGAGAGGCTTTAAATGCGGCTCTATGATTTACATGAAACCTCTCTAAAAGAAAAAATATACCTTTGGATGGTTTGGAATGACCAAGAGAGTTAATCCAATCGTATTGTTGTTCAAGATAATCAACATGTCGACTTAGAAGTGAAATATGTTCATCCTTATCCATGGATCTTAAAACACCTTGGTGTGAATGCAATACTTGTGAGTAGTGTTCACTTATTGCAATTATAGTTTTTTCATTATTCGGTGTTTGACTATGTAATCTCTTTATAGCAGAAAATAATGATGTTTTTCCTACAGTAGACATCCCTTCAATAATTACACCCCGAATCATCTTCCTATTCCTCCTAAGCTTCGTGGTATTCTGCCCTTTAGTATAAGTGCCCGCTCAAATAGTAGATTTATTCGACGTAAGAATTACACTAACCTGCCCGTTAGCTGAATAAAAGCAGCCAAACACATGAACTGCAACCCAATAGGTAGATATCATCTGGCAATTGGAGGTACAGTTCAACATAAATCGGCTGCTTTCTTGTTTTTATTCAACTACCCTTTCCCGTAAGCGTAATGATGTATTAATTCATCAATGGGAATTGAACCATCATTATAACGATAAGAGAAGAAATAAAGCTTAGTATTGCAATCAAAATATGAAGACAACTGAATGAAATTTTTTCTATAAAAATTCTTTCTTTTCTTTGAATGAAACACGAGTAAATTAACACAGTGATCACAATGGGCAGATAATGATAAAAATCCGGTCCATCCTTACTGGGAAATACTTTATTAATATAGCCACCTATTGTTTCATCAATGATCATAAATGTATATATAACTCCGATTAACGCAGAAATAAAAAACTGAAATGCTAACTGAACTAGATTTTTCTTTATAAACAAGGGACCAATTTTTCGGTATAGGTCATTGACCATTATGTATTTGTTGCCTCCTCATTTTTCGAATAGTACTCCTCCTATATTTTACCACATAACTCGTTCTATTGATTCCGTGTAGCGATACCTCAAATTAAAACTAACCTGCCCGTTAGTTCAATAAGATAGAGGCGCAGTATCGTCCGGGTCTGAACCAGCTGCTCCCCATACTTCCCCATCAACGTTATAACCGCCACCACTCCATTGAAGCAAGTAGCCTCCAGTACGCATTCCTTGCGTGAAACCTTCATTAATATTTATCCAATCCAGAGATTCCCCGGCAGCAATCGTTCTAGCGAAATACACTGTACTAGTATCTAAATGTGTTAAACTAACATTGACTTCATGGCTACTATTGTTCTTCATTAGAAGTTTTATATGTACAAATTCCGGATTTATTGAAAAGGGTTGCTGTACCGTTGCGCCTCCAGAAGCAATATAGTGCGAGGGTTTATCCTCTTCTTCACTTAAAGAATTAGTAAGGGTTGTACTTGTGGACTTGCTTGATAATACACCAGACTTTGGAGTAGAGGTATTCTCTTGAGTTGAACTTGTTGAATCACAGGCAGTTAACGTCGCTGTTGTTAAAGATAATAATAAAACAGCAAAAAAAAGCCCCTTTTTTTTCACAACTTTATCCCTCGTATTCTTTTAATAGTTATTCTTGAACCTTTAGGACATTCCTTGTTATTAATAACACTATCAAATCAATGAAAGTTACATCTGTATTTCACAAAATGACACTAAGTTAACCTGCCCGTTAGTCGAATTCAACTAAGATTATTTAACAAGAATTTCAATTGGATTCATTGTTAATGAGATATCCCCTGAAATATTTACAAAGAGATTTTGTTTCCCTTTTTTTGTTACTATAAATTCATCTTCAACCTCAACTAGTTGACCTGACTTAAACTCAGTTAAATATGCCATATCCTTATAATTACGCTCCTCGTTACTACCCGAAAAGTAAAAACGAATGATTGGTTTTCCATGGGAAACTTCAACAGGTTTAATACCCGTATATTTAAGAGTCCCTTTTACTTTCATTGCTTCACCAGTAACTATAATAGTTGGCGTTGTTACTTCAAGAACAAAATCAGATGCTACTACACTTTGAGTCACAATTTCTTCATTTTTTTCTGTTAATGAACACCCAGCAAATATCATGGGTACCACTAATACCAACACTAAGATCCAACTACTCATTTTTGTCACATCATATCACCTCTCTCATACTACAACGGATTTATATTGAATTTGTTGCTTAATTTCAAGAATACAAGTCATTCCGCTTTCGTGGTCTAATAAAAGTCAAATAAAATAGGCTCCCATGTAAGCTGGCAGCCTTAATTACTTTCGTTTTCCGTTAGTTTGAATTACTGAATCATCTCATTGATTTTGCTAACGCGATCATTTCCTCTTTGGTTAATTCTCCGCTGTCCATTTCAATGAAAGTATCATTTTGTACCCATCGTAGGTATCCTCCTGGTATATGGTTAGCCCATGGTTCAAATCGCCCTTCGATTCCATTAATGTTCATTTTCTCTCCATGTTCATTAAATTTAAAATCCTCGACTATAGTTCTTGTTGTACTTGTTCGATTACGAACATCGACGCTAGTGACAACTCGGTTTACTTTATATCCACCCGCCTTATGTTCTTCAATTCCAAACAAATATGTCTGTCCTGATTCATCAAAAAAATGAAGTCTAACTTTTGAAACTGATTGTCTAAGATCAAACGGGTATGGTTCCTTAATTTCTAATTTATAGTTTTCAACCAAGTAAGACGGCGTAAAGAGTTTGAAATCCGCAGCAGTTTGCAGCTTGTCCAAATCCACATTTGAAAAAGCTAGCGTAGGTTTAGCTGATGCGATGAGTAGATCATTGTTGATTCCAACAGAAAGCGTAAAGATAAAAATCAATGAAACAATCCATTTAGGCAAGGGCATTCCCTCCAAATTTTATGAAGCACATTTTTATCTTTAACATAACCTACCACTTATTTCATTAATCTCCCATTACTTCATAATCATTCGGAATTAACTCATACAAGGCACGAACATCACAACCGATGGAATCAGCGATCGATATGGCAATTTTGAGTGGCATCACTCTTTTGTTTTCAATAAAGTCGTAAACTCGTTCCGGTTTAAAAAGTAATTCCTTTGCCAGCCATTCCGCTGACTTTCCGGATTCCATCAATCGTTCATTCAGTAAGCAACGTCCTAGTTCAAATTTCAAGAAACGATGACCTCCTTCATAAGATCACATCTAACCTTAAGCGTAGTACATTAACAGCATTCCTATACAAAAACCAAACACAAACTCCTAGTCGTAATGTTTTTAGTAGGTCAAGTGGATTCAGATAAGAGGAAAGGCATAGCTCGAGGACTTCATTTTACAGTATATTTTTTCGATATATTATGTACAGACTTTTATTTTAAATTTTAACTATTAAAGTTATGGGAGCTGTAAATTGTTGTGTTGAGGGGGAAATACAGTGAAAACAAAGATTGTATCCATACTAAAAATGAGATCTTTGAGAACAAAGTTAGTCACTCTATGCTTGGCTATACTAATTGTGCCCACGATTGTGATAGGGTTCACTTCGTATACGGTTTCGAAAACTGAAATGAATGAATCAGGCAAGGCAGCACTTGAAAATAGTGTGAATATGGTTATTGGCATGATTAGCATCCTCAATGAGCAAGTAGAGAGCGGAGATTTAACATTGGAGCAAGCACAGGAAAAACTCCGCGTCGAACTGCTCGGTGAAAAAAATGCAGAAAATAAGCGACCTGTAAAAAGTGAATATACTGTAGGGAAAACAGGATATCCATGGGCAGTTGATAAGAGTGCTCATTCCGTGATGAATCCTTCAAATGAAGGTCAAGATTTGACAGATGTCGTAACGGAAGATGGCGTGTATTTGGGGAAAGAGCTTGTTAAGGTTGGATCAGCCGGAGGGGGATTTGTCACCTATAAGTGGGCTCTACCTGATACAGGTGAAATAGAAACGAAAGTTTCATATGTTGAAATGGATCCACATTGGGGCTGGATCGTCGGTTCAGGTGCATATTTAAGTGAGTTCAACAGCGGTGCAACGCAAGTTCTTTATCTTGTAATAATAGTTACGGCAGTTGCAGTAGTTCTCGGATCAGTTATCGTCAGCATCGTCTCAGGGCGTCTAACGAAGCCTATCCTTAAGATCGCCAAACGACTGAAGTCCGTTGCGGACGGTGATCTAACCGTTGAAGAAGTCAAAATAAAGTCCAAAGATGAAATAGGTGAGCTGTCTAAAGACTTTAATGAAATGATTAAAAACATAAGATATCTTATTAGACTAGTCGATCTCTCCACAAAGCAGGTAGCTTCATCCTCCAAAGAATTGACCCTTGGAGCAGAGCACACCAGTCAAGCAACCGAGAATATCACCATTTCGATCCAAGAATCCGCAGTCGGCGCACAGGAGCAACAAATGATGCTTCAAAGAACAACCAACTCACTCGAGGAAATATCAATTGGTATCCAGCGAATAGCGGAAAGCTCCTCAACTATTGCTGATTCTTCTGTTGATGCGATGGAATTAGCGAATATAGGTAGTACTGCCATAGAGCACACGACGAAGCAAATGAACCTGATTAACCATTCCGTTAATGAAACCGATGTAGTAATGAGGATGCTTGATGAACGTAGCCAGCAGATCGGTACGATGCTACATGCCATTACGGATATCGCAAAGCAGACTAATCTTTTGGCTTTAAATGCTTCAATTGAGGCTGCCCGTGCAGGAGAAGAAGGCCGCGGTTTCTCCGTAGTTGCTGCTGAAGTGAGAAAGCTTGCTGAACAATCGAATCAGTCATCCGGGCAGATTTCCACGTTGATTCATGATATGCGTACAGATATAGAGCAATCTCTTAAAACGTTGGAACGAGTTAAACAGGACGTCGACTCCGGTATACAGATTGCTAGTGAGACAGAACAACAGTTCAACAAAATTGTGGGGTCCACAAACTTTATCGCGCAACAAACGGAAGAACTCGCCAGTGTTACACAGCAGATAACTGCAAGTGTTCAGGAAATATCTGCGGGTCAAGAGCAAGTCTCCAATCTTGCGCTTCAAGCTGCAGACAACTCACAAAATATAGCTGCATCTTCAGAAGAACAACTGGCTTCAATGGAGCAAATTACGAGCTTAGCCACAACCTTGTCGGATATGTCACAGCAGTTAGAGCGTTTGACAATCCAATTTAAGTATTAATCTCTAAAATGCGAGTGCACTTGCAATTATGAACTAACCTGAGTTAATTGAACAAAGGCAGCCGATCACACGTGGATCGGCTGCCTCCTTCTTTTTATTGAGGTTATCGTTTCCTGTTAGTTGAATCAGTCGTTATGAGTAGGATTTCATCTTCTAATAGAAAGTCTATGTTAAACTTCTTGTTGATTTTCATACAAAAGTTAACCGACCACTAAAAGGCGGTTAACTTAATCCAATGGCTAGTCGTCTATAAATGCTTTTCATTAAATACCATTGTCATTTTGTCGTTAATTACTTTTGTTGCACCCGTGTTTTTATAGCCTATCTTTTCATATAAATAACAGTTTCCTTTTTCTTGTAAGATGGTACCCGATTTCCTTGACTTTGCATCATCATATATCTGCTCAACCATTGTAAAGACTTCTTGAACATTCCCTTTTCCTTGATGTTCTGGCAGTATAAAAATTGGGCTAACACTATAAATTTGATTATCTTTTTTCACGACTCTAATTCCACCGACAGCAACCTCAAGATGATGAATTATGAAATAATCTGCAAAAGAGTGATTGATTTGAGTAATAGTTCTTTCTAGGGTTTTGATTACTTTCCCCCAACATGAAACACACCAATCACGTTTTCACCATCCAGATCATACAGCGGAATATCACGGCCATCCGCTGCTCTACTGTTCTGTAGTGCAATGGCTTCTTCAGGTGTACTGGGTTGCTCGCCATCCAGGTCCTTTTTCAGTACATATCCTTCTGTACCATCCACACCAATAGCCTCAATTAGTTGAGGTTCTGTTTCTGGAGAAGTAGCCTCAACGGCAGAACCGTAAGTTTGCCCATTACGATTTTTAGGATAATTCGTTTTCTTACCACCAACAAAAATAGAACCAATGATGGTTTTCCCGTCAACATCAAAAAGCGGGGCAGTCCGTGTAGTTTCACTAAGATAATCTGTTTTCATGACATATCCAGCAATGCCGTCTACACTTCCTGCATAGATTAAGTCGGGTAGTATTTCAACGGATTTCAAATCTTCAATCCTACCGAATGTCAGTCCATATTCATTTTCAAAATAGTTGATAGCTGTGATATGACTTGGAATAATCGTATTTTTAGCACTTGTATTCTGGGATACCATGAGACCGCCTGAAACACTAATGATAAAAATTACGAAACCCGATATTAGGGCGCCCTTAGAGTACATTTTCATAACTGTTCACTCCGCATTCTTTATTAGCTTTAGCCACACTTCCATGCTTTTCACATTCTAAACGTTACCAATACATGGAAAGTTACGGTAATCTAATCGTTAATTAAACAAAAGCGGCGATATACTACAATAAGTAACCAATCATGGGATAATTTTTCTTAAATCTATACGGAACGAACGATAGCATGATTCATTTTATCAGGCGCCTCTAATCGGTACATCGTTACTCGGTAATATTTCACTAAACTTGTTAGGGTGTTCTCCCACTGTGAGAACACCCCTTGGCAATTTGTTCCGTTCTCGTTTCCTGTTAACATAATCAGTTCTGATGCATTATTTTCCCTAATCGTGTGCCAATCCACCCACATCGGGAGGAGATGAAATATCGCTGCTTTGCTCCAGTGTCTTGATCATTTTCAGACGAGATGTAATGATGGCGATCAGGATCACGAACAGACCTGCAATGATAAACAGTAAGGCAATACCTCTGCCCGGCCCGGTTCCAATGATTTGCCCCACGGAAGATGCAAGTGCCCCTCCCTCCATCATGAGCGGGTTGAACACGTGATCGGCCAGAAATCCGGCCAAACTGTACGCGATGATGAAGCCGAGCTGTGACAGAATACCGATGATGCCCCAGACCCTGCCCTGCTTCTCGTTGGCAATGTTATTACGCACCAACACATCCGCACTCATGTTGACAAACGGAAGTGAAGAGAGGAACAGGAAGCCAGCGAAGATGATAAAATAAATGTTCGTGGAGACCCCAAGTAGTGAGAAGGACAGTCCGCACATGATCAACCCCATCACCAGCACACTGGCGTATTTCTTCGTCATCGTGAATATGCCGATACATAAACTGCTAATCAGCATGCCAATAGCGCTAACTGACTGAAATGTTCCAAGTGTTTTGGCATCCGTGAAAGACAAGAGCATTGGGCCAATCAGCGTCTCCAGGAATCCGAGGTAGAAGGTAACCAGAGAGATAATAATGACCAGCAGCAGCACTCCCTTATTGGTTACAACCTCGCGCCATCCCTCCTGAATATCCGTCATCCAGTTTTGATCTTCTTTTTCCTCGCGCTCCACCTTCATGCTCTTCCGTATAACCAGCACAGCCAGAATAGCGATCAGGAATGTTGCAATATTAATGACCAGAATGACTTTAATGGTTGTGATACTGAGCAGAATGCCCGCGATAATGGGTGAAAATAAAAATTTGGAGGATTCGGCCAGCTGCACAAGTCCGCTTCCTTTGGAGAATTGGTCTTTGTCCAGCAGATCGGTGGCGGAAGCCTTGTATGCCGGACTTTGCAGTGCCGAAAACACAGAACTGAATGCTACCCCAACATAGATATGCCATAACTGAATATCACCCGTAAGCATGATGGTCAGAATAAAAACGAGACCGGCAGCCGAACCCAAATCACCAATGATCATCATCGTTCTGCGGTCAAACCTATCTGCCAAGACACCTCCAATCGGCCGAAGCAAAATGTTGGGCAGAAATGTAAACAGCGTAATGAGTGCAACACTTGTTGCCGTATTCGTCTTTTCAAAAGCATATACCCCCAGTGAGAAGGCCGTGAGACCAATTCCGATCATGGAGATCAGCTGACCAAACCATACAACCAGAAACTTACCGAAAGATTTGTGAACCGTGTGTTCCATTGATAGCGCTCCTTTCTCGTTTAGGCTTGATGGGGAAAATACAAACGGGTAACATAGGCAAAGCTTCCTTGTTCCGCTCCCAGAACACGTTCTGTGATATGAGCGAAAGCTTCCACTTTTTTGAGAAGCTGATCTTCCTCCCATTGAAAAATACCCTGATCCAATAAAAATTGTGAGGATACCAGTAAAAACTCAATCGATTCCTTTGGATTGGGTGTGTGAAACACTCCTTCCTCGATGCCCTGCTCAACCACTTCAGCCAGGATAGGACTTAATCGAAGAACTGTCTCAACAAGACTCTTTTGATGCATTTCCACATTTTGTACATGGTGCAGTTGCTCAATCAGTCCCAGCTTGTTGTCATCAGGCTGATTCTGCGCCATAATAATGCGAAAAATTTTGTCATGCGCGTTCAGGTTCGGATCAGATACCACACGTCTGGCTGATGCCTCCCCGTTCAGAATAAAACGCATGACGATGGCGTTCATTACCTCTTCCTTGGACTGGAAGTAATAATAAAAGGTACCCTTCGCAATGCTGCAAGCCTGAAGGATATCCATGACAGTCGCTTTGGTGTACCCTTTTGTCACGAACAGAATCTCGGCGGCATCCAATATTTCATTTCTGCGTTCTTCCGGATTTTTGATCAATCTCATTTTCTGTCCTCCAATCCATTCGACCGACTGTCGGTCTATTCTAGTCGTGAAGTTCTCCGGTTAGAACCCCATTTCGGTTAACCATTGTGACAGATGGCTTTCCCGGTTTTTCAGATCCTGACGTTCTCTTGCATATTTTCCGATATTTTTGTCAGCAACCAGCTTGCCATCCATCATAAACAGAACCCGTTCCGATCGGGCGGCCACTTTGACATCATGTGTTACCAGGAGAATGGTTGTGCCGGCAGCATTGATGTCTCCGAGAATATCCATGATTTCGTGTGTTGACTTGGAATTGAGTGCCCCTGTCGGCTCATCCCCAAACAGAATATCCGGATTGTTGATCAACGCCCGGCAAATGGCAATCCGCTGCAACTGTCCCCCTGAAGCTTGCGTGATGTTGTGATGAGCCAGCGTATCAATCCCCATCTTTTTCATGAGTGACATCGCCCGTGTATTAATTGCATCCCTGCTGCTGTTCTTGGCAAGATACGCGGAAAGCACAATGTTGTCGAGCAGATTCAGATTTTTGAGAAGATGAATGTTCTGAAAGATAAACCCCATTTTGGTCAAGCGCAGACTGGCCAGATCACTCTCCTGAAATGCCGATATTTTTTTGCCGTTAAAATAGACACTCCCGCCACTGATCTGATCCATGCCGCTAACGTTGTACAACAATGTAGACTTGCCTGAGCCGGACGGCCCCATAATCGAGACGAACTCTCCCTTTTTTAACTGGAGATTGATATCTTTCAAAATGCTATGTTCATCATTCTCGCCGATTGCTACGGATTTATTCACGTTTTTTGCTTCTAGTATCGTTGTCATCGCTGATTCTCCCCTATTCCACGATCATTTTGGATATGCTACTTTCCTTGATCGACTGGATGCTGATCCAAGCCGTCAATACGATAGTGCCTGCAAGCAACAACGGACACAGGATGTAAGCCTGTACCGGGTTAATTACGAAGACAATACTGGATGCACCAAAGGTGGACATGATGCTGCTGACAAGCAACGGCCCGAGCGTATTGGACAGTACCGTTCCGGCAGCAACGCCCACGACCAAAATAATAAGCGACATCACCACATACTTCAGTTTTATCTTGGATAAGGCAAAACCGAGACTTCGCAATACAGCAATATCATTGTTGTCCTTTGCTACCAACATTTGAAGGAACAACGAAGTAATTAATATCGAAATGAATACACCAATGGCCAAGGCCAGCATGGTCACCATTTTTAATTGCTGAATGGTTCCTCCGAGCGTCTGATCGAGATAACCTTGGAGATCCGTCACTTTGGCTGGAGCGAAGGACGTCTCGTATTCGGCAATTTTGGTCGCCATTTGACCGCGATCTTTCAGATCAAGGCTGACCACATACCACAGAACGCTGTCCTTGTTGTATGGCAGCAGAGCTTTCGCTGTTTTCCCGCCGTTTGTCACGTCTTGATAGATACCGCTGACTGTCATGACCTGATCTTTACCGTTTACCAGCAGGGTGAGCTGTTCCCCCGTTTTCAGTCCGAGCTCGCTGCTGTTCGCATCCGACAATGCAATTTCGTTCCCGGCTGCTGGTGCATTACCACTGACATAGGACAAAGGGAAAATGCTGAAGTCCCCGGTCTCCACGCTCAGATTATCATAGCTGCCCTCCGCATTCCGAACCTTGAACTGGCTGGTTACCAGTGGGGAATACGTTTTGATACTCGGGTCATTTTTGATCTCGGTGATCAGATTATCATAGCGTTGCTCCACATCGTCCGTGTGTCTCAAGTCGATACGAATGTCGCTCTGTCCTACGCCCATATAGGAAATAAAGCTTGGTGCCTGCAAGGTATTGAGGAAGTTAATCGGCACAATCATGATGAACGAACTGACGACAAACACAAATAATAACAAACGAAACATTTTGATTCGCTGTACAACTTCCTTCAGTCCCAGAAAGACAGGTACGGAAGACCAGCGATTTCGGGACAGACTAAGGCGATTGCGAATGATCTGCGTATCTCCCAGACTTCCTGTCCGCAGCGCCTCCACCGCAGAAATGGAACGAAACCGCCGCAATACCGTCCGGCAGAACAGCACCACCATGACAAAGATCAAACCGGCAGCCAGCAATGGCACGGCGAAATGCAGCACGGTTGCAGGGGCTTTGCCCATATACAACAAAATATTTGCGACAAACAGCCTGTTTACACCAAGTGATGCAACGTACCCCAGCAAGGAAGCCAGGCCTGCCATAAATATATACTTCATGAGATATAGTTTCTTGATATCTTTCTCCGCGATTCCAATGGCCTTCATGACACTGATCTCCCGGTAATCCTCTTCAATCGTTGCCAGCATCGTGAACCGAATACAGAGCATGGCAATCAGAATCAACACAAGACTGACCAATATGATGACGGCTGCGATTACACCATCGGTCATGGCATTCAGTAACTGAAACAGACCGTAAGTTACGACCGGACCGGCATTAGGCAAGCCTGCATTTTGATAAGCTTGGGTGAACGCCCCTATCTGTCCAGAATCTTTCAGGCGAAACTCGATCAGATATTCCATCTCCCCGACGCCCTGCTTCAGTTCCTCCAGATTATTCGAACTCACCACAAAACGTTTGGAGTGAACAACGGAAGGATTCATCTGGGCATCTCGAACAAAATCAACGATGGTATACGAACGCTGAAATTGTCCATTGTCGATTTGGATCTGATCTCCTAAGCTTAATTGTTTTTGCTGCATGTAATATACAGGAACCGCGATCTCCCCATCGTTAACCTGAATGATGTCACTGTTCAAATTCAGCAAGTAGTCAAAATTCTGATTTTGTGTAACAAAATCAATATCCATTACACTGCTTTTCTCTGACTCTGTCCCAAGAAACAGATTGGCGCCATCAATATTGACCATCTCTACAATCTGATGCTGGGCAACGTTGGATTGACCATCAGCCCAAGTGTTTACTTTGGCCTGATCCAATTCTCCAGCGTGCATCTGTACAAAATGTGGTGCCTTGGATTCAGAGAACAGATATTGAATGGAACTCGTCAGTTCCATAATCATCCTTGATCCCGAAGATACCAGCAGGGCAGCCAGCAGTACAAAAATAAACAGCGCAGCTGTGATCCCTTTTTTTCTGGTGATATCATTTCTCAGCATTCGTAGCAGCATAAACGAACATGGCTCCTCTCATCTACAAGTTGTTCTTATTCATCTGGAGTCATAAAGCTTGTCAGAACCTGTGCCACCGTTGAAGGTTGATGCATGATAAACATATGATTGCCCTCTCTGATGGTCTGAAGCTTCATTGGTGGTTCAACGTATCGGCCCCATTTCAGCGCCGACTGAAGGGAAACCGTACGATCTCGTTCCCCCCACAAATACAGCACCGGCATTGACAAAGGCTGATGCTCAATGCTTGCTGCCGATTCAAGCAGTCTGAAATCAGCCCTAATCACAGGCAGGAAATAATACAACAGTTCTTTTTCATGCATTAACTCTTGTGGAAGCCCATCGTAAGAGAACAGATGATCAATCAGCCCCTCATCAGACATTCCTTCGTAATGCTGGTTACCACACTCGGATGGCGTGTTGCAGGCAGATAATACAAGCTGCAGCGTTTGTGCAACATCCGGAATTTCCTGATATAAACGTTGTGCAACGAAATAGGCCGTAATGCCTCCCAGACTATGCCCAAACAACGTACTGCCCGGTCGAATCACATGCAGAATCTGGCTGGTATACAGCTCCACCAGTTGCTGCATATGCTCCAGAGGAGCTTGGGTATTCAGACCATGGCCCGGAGGTGTGAAGGCCCAAATCTCTGTGTCCGGCAGTTCCCCAACAAGCGGCTGAAAGCTCTGAGAGTGACCGCCAAGGTAGGGAAAACAGACGAGTTGTCTGTTCCCCTTCCCCGTTTGCAGCTGTTCCAGATACTTTAATTCCATCATGTAGTCATCACCACCTGCCTACTTTGTGTCCAGAACATAAGCAGGAAATGTCTGAAGCTGGACATCAACTTTTTTGCGTTTGAAGATAACATGAATGACAACTGCGGATATGACAAAGAAGAAGAACTGCATAATTTGCACTTGCGGATTAAAGTAATACAGGTCGATTTGGCTTCCCGTGGCCACGAGCCAGAAGGCCAACAGATAAAATAGCAGCGTACCTCTGGTAGCATTGAAAATGTAGCTTTGGAAAACGATAAACGCCATAAGTTGAACAACATAGTATATGTAGGTGGTTGAGGTGCCGAAGGAAGAAATCAGGTAACCCGGAAGCACCCATAATCCAAACAACAGACCTGTGAGCAAACCACTTGTGACGTTATTTTTCAGCTTTCCTTGGAGAAAGGGTAACAAAAATCCGATCCATCCGAACAACCCACCAATGAGTCCCGTTTCCTTAACCAAATTCAGAATACCGAGCCAGATCATTTCCGGTACACTATATGTCAGATCAGGGACTGGTATGCCGAACAACAAGGAACCAAAGTGCATCGTTGAAGCGAAGACGATGGAAATTCCAATAATGAGCGGAATCCAGAATAGGTCCTTTTTGCGTGGAACCAGCTTTAGAAACATGCCTTTGAGCGCTTCCTTGCCGCCCATCAAATAACAAGTAATTAATCCGGCAATTGAAGGTGAGTACAGCGCAATAATTGCGAGCGGATGCATCAGGTGTAATTCACCTGTGATCGGGACGATGAAATCGGAAAAGAACATAAACAAACTTGCAATGCCGTAACATGTACCAAAGGAAATGCCCAAAAACAGATACATGTATTTGTTGGATGGACTGGTTGCCGGACTCGCAACTGGACGGATGGATGCCTGATTCGCTGAAATCATATTGCCGCCCCCTTCGCATTCAGCTTTCTCTCAATCAGATCCTGCAGACGGTTAATGGTACAAAAATTGGACAAATCCAGATCCTCATTTCCGATTTCAATCTGGAATCTACGTTCCACAAAGTCCACCAAACGCATCGCAAAGAGTGAATTGACAAACCTCAACTCAAAGTAATTGTCATCATCGTTAATTGGAGTGTCCTCATGATCCATAGTAAGGTTATTTCCGATGAATTCCCGAATTTCCTGACGATAATCCACTGCCCTTCCCCCTTGTTATTGATGTTGCCTTTCAGGCACACAAACTTCAATGTAATCCGGAAACTCCACAGCTTGCTGCAAATCATGATAAAACAATACGTTTCCGTCATCATCTGTGGATCGCAGCTGAAATCCAGCAAAACGGTAACTGATGTTCATCATCCGGTTTTTGCCGGTATCTTTGAAGTCAGCCAGCATCTGTTTCCCCTGCTTCCTGGCTTCACGCATAATGTGAGTAAGCAGCACACTGCCCGCCCCTCTGGACATGACTCGGCAAGACATCAGCAGCATGTTCAGTCTCCATACATCCGGTTGCATATGAATCAGCGCAAGTCCAATCTTTCCATACGTCCCGTATTTGTCCTCCAGTTCACACACCAGTAACAGGTGATCCTGCGAGGTCATCAATTGATGCAGCTCTTCATAACTGTAAGTAATGCCTGTGGCATTAAGCTGATTGGTGCGAACCGTCAGTTCCTCCGCACGCTGCAAGTCTTCTTCAGCAGCTTCATAGATGGCAAACTTCATACCAAGACTGGCCAAAAATTGCTCAGACGGGCCTTCATACTGTTCTTCCGCCTGCTTGCGGATTGAATCAGCTTGGTACATATGCCTTCTGCGCGCGGAGTCTGATGTAATGAACCGAGGCATAAGCCTTGTATCATCAAGCAAGGTCTCGTATTGATCAGCCTGAAGAACATGGATATCTGCATGAACACTCTGCACTTCCTCCAGTTCAAAGGGCTGGTCATCCACAAACATAAGCGCATCCATGCCTATATTGATGTTCTTCTGAATACGCTGAACTGAGACAGACTTTGCATCCCAATGGATTTCGGGATACAGAAAATATTCGGCAATGCCCAGTTCAACAAGTTTTGCCCAAGCCAGCTCTGCATCATTTTTACTGGCAATGGAGTGCAAAATCCCCCGTTGGTCGAGTTTTTCGATCACCTCCTTGATGCCCGCCTTCAGTTGTACATCCCCCGTCTCAAGCAAAACACCATCCCAAATCGTATGATCCAGATCCCAAACGATACATTTGATATCCTTGCCCCGTTCCATGGACATGCCCTCCTTCATCTTAATAGGCATAGAATCCTTGACCTGTCTTGCGTCCCCATTGTCCGGCATCGACCATTTTTTGCAGCATCGGACAGCATCGGAATTTCGGGTCCTGATAACTGTCGTACAATACTTGGAGTGAGTGCACGACCGTATCCAGACCAATCAAGTCGGCTGTCTCCAGAGGGCCCATCTGATAGTTAAAACCCTTTTTCATAATCGTATCTACCTGATCAGGTGTTGCAATGCCATCCTGTACAATGAACGCTGCTTCATTCATCAGCAGATGGGACAGACGATTGGAGACAAATCCGGGCAAGTCCTCAATTACGACAGGACTCTTCCCGAGACTCTCCAGAAACGCCACCATTTCTCGTTCCGTATCCGGCGTTGTATGGTGGCCTTTAATGACCTCTACCATCGATTTGACGGGAACCGGATTCATCAGATGTACCCCGATGGCCCTGCCGGGATCAGGCAGAAAGGAGGCCAGCTTCGTAACGGAAATACAGCTCGTGTTCAAGGCATATATCACATCCGAACGCATTCTGGTGCCCAGACGTTGATAGACTTCCTTTTTCAACTCCAAATTCTCGGTTACATTCTCAATAATGATATGGGCTTCTTCAATCCCCGCATCCTCCGTCTGGAACGAAATTCGCTCCATAATTTGGCTCAGCGGAACGTCTCCGTATCCCCGTTTCAAAAAACAGGCTGATCGGTATTCACGACGGATCGTTTCAGACGCCTGGGTGATAGCTGTTTCCGAAATATCTTGCAGAATCACCTGGTATCCAGCCCTCGCAATATCCAGGGCCGTAGCACAGCCCATTACCCCTGCGCCGATAATTGCAATGAGTTGATTATGCAAACCTAACCACTCTCCTTGTTGAGCTATCGTCAGATCAGTTCGTCATAAAGCTCTTTCATCTCCGCCAGTGCGGCAGGAACACGCTCGCTGAACCAGGCAACATCCTTCATCTCCAACATAATATTTGGGTACATCCGCGAGAGCGTTGACACCAGAATGCCATGCTCGGCAAGCTTGCCATTCAACAAAATATCAAAAGACATTAATTCAAACGTATACTCAGACGTATCCTGAAGCGGCTCTGTACAGCAGTGATAAGAAGCACAGCCCGGAGGACCCTGCACAACCAGCGGGAGTCCGGCCTTTGCTGCTTCCCGGCGGAGCACATCATGAATCATCTCGGCATGACGGTTCATGATGTCCATGGCCTGTCCTCCCTTGCGGCCAAGCATCTCCAGCGTTGCCTTTACTGCAGCCGTACCCAGCGGGTACCCATTAAACGTCCCCGCATGGATTACTTTTTTATCCACGAGCAGCTTCATGATTTCCGACTTTCCAACCAGTGCTGATACTGGCACGCCGCCACCAGCGATAGCCTTCCCAAGCGTCGTCAAATCTGGTGTAACACCGAACAGCTGTTGAGCCCCGCCCAGTCCCATACGGAATCCAGTAATAATTTCATCAAAAATGAGAACAATCTGATAATCGTTACATAGCTGTCTCACTTTGTGCAGATAGCCTGGAGCAGGCATCACTCCGCCTCCATTGACACATACAGGCTCCATGATGACGGCTGCGATATCATCACCTTGCTGCCGGAAAAGTTCCTCCAACCGTTCGGCGTCATTCCATGGCAACAGATAGGACTGTGACTCCATGGCATCTCTTGCCCTTCCTTTCGTTCCCTTCATGTCGCCAGGATAGTCGGAAGGAACCGGCAGACCTGTACGTGCGGTCTTGCCGCCCATAATATTATCCGCATTGCCATGATAGTGGCCTTCGAAGCGAACAAAGCGGTTTTTCCCTGTATATGCTCGCGCAAGTCGAAGTGCATTCTGAACAATCTCTGTGCCGGATAACCCGAAACGAATCATCTCTGCCGAAGGTACGTATTGATGGATTAATTCCAGCGCCTCTGCATCCAGATCACAATGACTCACGGACAGAACACGATCAATGGTATCTTTCAGACACTCGTTATACTCCTCATTGCCATGACCTACAATCAGGGCACCAAACCGGGCATACAGGTCCAGATACTCGTTACCATTCATGTCCGTCACTCTGCTTCGGGAAGCATGCGTGAAATGGAGCGGTGTTTCTTCCCACGGGAGATGAAAATTATAATGCACGCCTCCGGGCAGCCTTTGCTTCACCCGCTGGTTATAATCCGACATGTCTGTAATCATCCTGCCGTGCCTCCTTTATGTATTGCTTTGAGTGATGGTTTCACATAGCTGAACCAACGTGGATCGGTCTTGCGGATTGTCTAAGGAATAACCGGCAGGCAGTGCTGTATTCTCAGCTACCATGTTCCTGATACTTTCCCCTGGACCAACATCGATCCATACCGTTGCCCCCAATTGATGCACATGTGCCAATGCCTGATTCCAGCGAATCGGTTGCAGCAATTGATGACTGAGCACCTTAGCGATGTCTCCAGGCCCCTGAATCAGTTCTCCATGCACCGTGGAGCAGATTGAAAATCGGGGTGTGGAAAACGTTATTCCGGCCAGCAGCTCATCAAGCTCAGGCTGAATAAACCGCATCAGCTCGCAGTGATAAGGTGCGTCTGCTTTCATGGGCATCATGCGGAAAGGGATGAATTCCCCGCTAGTCTGATCTATGTTGTCATCCAGCAACCGCAGCCCGTTCGCGGTACCCGCAACGACGAATTGTCTCGGTGAATTGTAACCGGAGATGGTCACATAATCCGTTTGACGTATGTTGTTGACCATTTCCTCGAGCTCTGCCTGGGTTATATCCACCACAAGTCCGGCTCTGCCTTTTTGTTCCTGAATCGCACGGTGCATTAATTCGCCTCTTCTTGCCGTGAACCGAATCGCATCGGCAAACGGCATCGCTCCCGCGGCTGCGAGAGCCGAAATCTCTCCCAGGCTGTGACCGATCGCGTAGTCGGGAACGAGTCCTGTACTGCGAACAAATGAGTCGAAGAGTACATAACTTGCCGTCACGACAGCAGGCTGGGCATGCACTGAGTCTGTTAGTTGCTCCAGCGTTCCTTCCATAATCAGCGCTCCCAGATCATAACCAAGAGCTTCACTCGCCTCGGCGAAAATGCGTTTTGCCTCTGGCTCGTTGTTCAGCACATCACGGCACATTCCGATATACTGGCTCCCCTGTCCGGGAAATAAGACACAGATCGTCATACTCCACCGCCGCGCTTGTAATACGCCTTTAGACCGTAATGCGAGATCATCTCCTGCTGCATCTGCGAAGATCCTTCGATAATTTCCAGAATCTTCGCTTCCTTATACAGCCTGGATACGGGGTATTCATTGCTAATTCCGTTTGCACCATGGACCTGGAGCGCATCATTTGCCACTTCCACAGCAATTTTGGAGGTGAAATATTTGGCAATGGTTGTTTCCATAACAGCCTGAGGGTCCCTGGCTTCTCTGAGCTCGGCTGCCCGCAAACATAATGCCCTTGCGGCATGGACTTTCGTTACTGCATCTCCAATCATGCCGCGAATCAGTTGAAAGTGATGAAGTTTCTGGTCAAACTGCTTTCGCTTTCGCGAATAAGTAACCATGGAATCAAGTGCTTCCTGTGCAATGGCCAATCCGGCCCAAGCGATGCTGTATCTGCCCTGGTCAAGCGCACCGGTAACAATGTATTCGAAGCCTTCATTTAGCCGTCCAATGATATGACTTTTGGGTACACGTACCTCATGCAGCTCAATCTCGGCCAATCCGGTTTCCCCGCCCACCATGACGCCTTCAATGGGTTTGGTCAGTACACCATCAAATTTCCGTTCCACCCAAAAAGCCGTACTTCTTCCGTACTTTGACGCAATGATGATAAACACATCTGCCAAATGCCCGAACGTAATCCATTTTTTGGTCCCGTTCAACACATAAGCATCGTCTTCTTCGCGCCACTCTGTCTTCACATTTTTGGCATCCGAGCCCACTTCCGGTTCAGTGAGGCCAAAGGCTCCAATCCATTCCCCGCTTACCAGCTTGGGCAGCCATGAAGATTTTTGCTCTTCCGTTCCAAAACGAACCAGAGTTTCACTTACAAGTGACGTATGTACCGTCAATAAACTGCGTACAGCCGGGAGAGCCTTGCCAAACACTTCTGTCAACTGTCCATAAGACCTCGGTCCAAGGCCCAGACCGCCATATTCAGTCGGCACAGAAGCCGCCAGGTAGCCTTTTTGGGCCATGGCCCGGATCAATGATTCGGGGATGGCTTGCTGTTCCTGAATCTGCTGAGCATAGGGACGAATCTCGCTGGCAGCAAACTGCTCAGCCTCGTGAATAATCTCTTGTTGCAGATCCAGTTCAATCATTCAACTACCCCCTCTTGAAGAAGGGATTCATGGAGATATGAGGCAAATTCAGCAATGGTTTTGTATTCAAACAAAGCTACCGGACTGATATCCACTTGCAGGTGCTTGCGCGTACGATTAATAATTTTGAGAGCCTGTACAGAAGAGACCCCAATTTTCAGAAAGTTCATCTCTTCATCAATGTCCTCCGGCTCCTCATTTAGTGCGGCAGCAATTTCGCTTTTCATAAACAGTACGATTTCTTCTTTTGTCATATCATGACCTCCGTTCCCTGATTCACATCGACCCAATGGACATGCGGCTCGAATGGATGTGATGGCAGATGCACAATCTGTCCCGAACCATCCGGGTGCAACTGTTCCCAATTCAAAGCAGCACCAAGCACATATAGCTGTCCCAGCAAGGATGCAAGCTGTTCCTCCACAGCGAGTAAATCCTTGTTGGATAAATGAATCCATTGCTCCTTGCCAGTGCAATCTGCAAGCCCCGCAGTCTGATCCGAAGGATTTGCAGCAATTGTAATGACGATGTCGGCCTTTGCTGGCTTGCTGGACGAATTTTGAGGATGGTCCAACCTGGCAACAAGTTCTTCTCCCGCCTCTATCCCGCGAATCTCATGGATAGAAGGCACAAAGCGGGTGAGCGTTTCAATCACGCTTGTCCAATAGGTCGCGTCAAGTGCAGCCTGATTTCCTACCACTATCGTTACACGAGCAGCACGATTTCTTGACTTGAAACCAAATTGTATGTCCTCCAGATTCCACTCCCCGGTTGAGCGAACCATGACTGCTGCACGATACCGATAATGCCTTCTATACCGGTTCCGAGTAAAACACAGATCTTCCGCATGCAGATCTTCATGTTCCGACACAAATTGCTTGGTGTTATGAATCAGCTTCTGCAGAGCCTGCTCTGTCTTGGCTGAAAACGTTAATAACTGTCCGCGCGCCGGACCCTCTGTCCGAACGGACGCTTTCCACTCTTCCAGAACAATGTGAGCATTGGTTCCTCCAAGCCCGAACGAACTAATGCCCGCTTTGCGTGTCTTCCCTTCCGGAACGTCCCATGACCGATGCTCACTGACGATGTGAAAAGGCGATTGTTCCAGCCTGAGGGCCGGATTGGGCTTGTCCATATGAAGACTTGGTGCCAATTCGGCATGCTGCATACTGAGCAGAACCTTGGCCAGACTGGCACCGCTGGAAGCTGCAAATAAATGCCCTATGTTCGTTTTGACGGAACCCAAGCCTATGGAAGTGGTATTGTTGTACCCTTTTTCCTGAAATAACCGAAGCAAGGCGTTCACCTCTATCGGATCACCGATTCTCGTACCGGACCCGTGTGCTTCAATATAAGATATCTCGCTCGGGTTCAGATTGGCGTCCCGGTAAGCGGAGCGAAGCACCTCGTATTGTCCTTGAGGATTCGGGGCCATAATGCCCAGAGAGTAGCCATCATTGTTAACCGCTGTCCCGCGAATCAGGCCATAAATATGTTTATTGGCACGAACTGCCTCTGTTAGCGGCTCCAGGTATACAACCACTGCACCCTCCCCGATCACTGAACCATCGGCCTCTCGGTCAAAGACCTTGGTATGTTTCGTGGATGAACAGATTCCAGCATGGCGGGATAACTGATGTACATGCGGTGAAGCCAGAATGGTTGCTCCCCCTACAACTGCACCGGAAATTCGCTTTTCCTGAATGGCTGTAACGGCTTGCGTCAGTGCTACGAGAAAGGACGAGCAAGCTGTGTCGATGGCAAGGGCCGGACCTGTAAAGTTATACAGGTGTGAAATGGAAGCCGCAGCAATATTGGACATATTGCCGACCATCGCATGGGAATGGACTTCCTTTCCATCACTTTGATTCATATAGTCAACGACCAGATCGAAATAGGTGCTTGGGTTAATGCCCACGTATACACCCACATTGCGCTTATCCTCCTGATCCACAAGCATGCCCGCATCTTCTAGAGCTTCGTAAGAAACTTCGAGCAGTTTGCGATGCTGTGGGTCCATAAATGTGGCTTGTTCCGATGGAATCTCGAAGAACTCATGGTCAAAGGTATCCGGTTGTTTGAGTTCCCCAATCCAGTCATCCCAGTCCAGCCGCTTAGAACGCATCGCACGATCGGCGCTAATTCGGTCAACACTATCAAGCCCCTGAACCAGGTTGTTCCAGAATTGCTCCGGAGTATCCGCATCTGGCAAACGCAAGGCTAATCCGGTAATGGCGATAGCACGATGTACGTTCAGATGATTATCCGCTCGCACAGCCTGTTCACTTGGCTCTGTTTCCGCAGGAAGTTCCTGTAGATACTCCACCATCTCGCGTACAGTTCTGCAAAAAACAAGCAGTTCCTGACCCAGTTCACGCCCAATAAGTGCAGACAGTTTATCAAGCAGCTGGTAGGACAGAATGGAGTTGCCTCCTAATGCGAGGAAAGAAACATCCGTCGTAATCTGATCCAGGGGAAGCCGGAGCGTTTCCGCCCAAGCTTCACGTACCGTTTGTTCCAATGACGCCGATGCAATCCCCTCGAACTGCTGCTGTTGTCTGTTTTGGAAAATCAGTTCTTCAATAACCTTAATATCCGTATCAAATGCTCCGGACTCATATTCGTTTCTGAGCATGAAACGCTGGACCTTTCCGCTGGTCGTCTTCGGTATCACCTTAATAGGGAGAACATGAGTGATTTCAATACCCAATTCGGCTCTCATCCGGTGAATCAAATCCTGACGCACCTCCAGAAACTGTGGAACAACCGATTTGTATTTCACAAATACTAGCAGTTCCTCCACTTGTGAGGCGTTGTTAAAATGGCCTACTACCGTCAGGTTACCTCTCGGAATGCTTCGATTCTGGTATAGAATCTCTTCCAGATCGTGGGCATAATGATTCTGTCCCCGAATAAAGACGATATCCTTGATTCGTCCGCTGACAACGAGCGAGCCGCCGGCCATGAAACCCAGGTCGCCTGTCCGCAGCCACCCATCCACATATATTTCACGATTTACGTCCGGAAGGTGGTAATACCCGGATGTTACCGATTCGCCGCGAATCTGAATTTCGCCAACGACACGCTCATCCAGCACTTCCCCATGCTCATTCGCAATCCGAATCTGAATGCCGGTCATCGGATACCCTTCATGGACAAATTCAATCACATCCGTTGGTTCGCTTTCCGTGATATTAACCGGAACTGCAAGCCCTTCTTGCACGAGCCTTGCACGAGAGATTCGTTCGATGCGCGGCTCTTCCCCCAGAATGGAAGTACATACACCTACAGTCGCTTCAGCCATGCCGTACGCAGGAAACATCATGTCCCGACGATAACCGCAAGCTGCGAATTTCTGAACAAAGCGCTCAATTACTGCCGTGGATATAGGTTCCGCACCGTTCAGTGTCATACGAAGTGAAGACAGATCAAGTGTTCCGAGTTTCGAATCCGGAATCTTCTGAACCATCCATTCAAAACCGAAATTGGTGCAGCAGAACCATTTCCCCTGATGCTCCGTAATTTTTCTCAAAAACAGATAAGGCGATCGTACAAAAGTATAGGGAGACATAACCATAATGTTAGCTCCGCTCAAGATAGGGGTGAGATGCTGTCCAAACATCCCCATGTCATGCGTATGAGGCAGCCAGGTAAACACGTTGTCTCCTTCTTCCGCCCCAAGAAATGTCTTGCAGGCAATGCTGTTCGCAATAATATTGTGGTTCGTCAACTGAACCCCTTTGGGAATGCCTGTACTACCTGATGAGAATTGCAGAAATACAATATCATTGGGTGCTGTGGTACACGCCTTCGCCGGATTTCGGGATGCCTTGAGCTTGTTCACACTGATTAACGAAAGGCCTTCAAATACCGCATTGTTCGCGAGTTGACTATATTTCGGCATGTATGCTTCCTCAACGATCACAACCGGACGCTCCAGAACCTCCCAGACTTTCGTGAATTTGTCCAGACCGGCCGAGCCTGGTTCCCAAGCTGCAGGAGGACTCACAGGGGCGACAACAATGCCGCCCAGCATACAAGCCCAAAACGTACGGTAAAATTCCTGGGACTGATCTATTTCCAAAATAACGACCTGTTCTTGCCTGATGCCCTGATCACGGAGGCCCTGCAGGTACAGGCGTGCCTGAATCAGCAATTCCGGATACGATTCAAACTGTTCGTCACCTGAAGAACTGATATACGTGATTCCCTTTTCGGGATGAACCGCTGCAATATATATTAGAAGCTCAGCCACAGTCGAATAATACTCCGGCACAATCAGTTCGGGCCCTCGTTGTATGGATTTACTGGACATGCTGCACCTCCACTGCCTCATTATGAACTTTCACTTTCACATCGCTGCCGATCTGCTGGTGAATAAGCTGTTGTAAACGCTTGGTATCCAGCCCGGCTTGACAAGTCAAATGAACATACAGATACTCTTCGTCGTAATGAATGACCCATTCAAATTGAGCTAGAGCTGAAGAAAGGTCATGCTCGTCCGATGTTTCCAACATCGGAACCGCCTCTCGACTGGAGATGAAGCCCTGATAATTGAACAGAATCAAATTCCGATGTTCCTGGTCTGCGGTCTTCCGGTATGCTGCTCCCAAGTGTTTCTGAATGACAGCATAGTCCGCTGAAACAGGAGCTTCTTGGGCAAGTGCCATAAAATTGATATGATGTCGTTTCACCCAATCCAGTTGTTTGATCAGGTCTTCCTGAGTAAAATCACGGCCTACAAGCACCGGGATCAGATCGAGGAATTCACCCACATGGTTGTAAAAGGACTGCTCGCCGTATTCCCTGCCGTAATGCACCAGAGCAACGGGCAACTGGTTTACATCTAGATAGGTTGCAATAATGTCAGCAAAGGATCGGAAACTTGCCCACCAATCATCGACATTCTCTTTCCCGGCACGCGGTAATTCAACCATTATCGATGAAGATTGCGGACGTTCTGTTTCCTGGAGCTTGTTGGTGATGCTGCTGTTGCACTCTTCCCACAATCGGAGTGAAAATTGTTGTTCCAATTCATTCTCGTCCACCCCTGCCGGTCCATTAGACACCAACCGTACGTAGTCCTCATACTTCAGAACATTGTATGGGTGAACAGTTTCGAACCCTTGCTGGATATTGAATGCCTCCAGCTCCAGCTGTTGTTTGATAATCTCCGCACTCATGCCATCAAACGCCAGATGATCAAAACTCCAGAAAAACTTGTGCTCCCTGTTTCCTGTACGCAGTATACACAGACGCCAAGGCAATTCATTCAGATTGTAAATCTGGTGCAGCAAGGTCTGTGCCAATCTATGCTCCAATCGTTCCAGGGTAGCCTGAGCGTAATGACGTGTATCCAGATACGGTATCAATTGTTGCAGCATATCGGCGGCTAACGACAGATCACACTGATGCCAGTTCAATGTATCTGTCTCGTATATGATGCTGTGCAGCAGTTGATGCCGGGCTACCACCCTGAGGATCAATGCTTTGACCGCCTGTTCGTTCAAATCGCCTTCAAGTGTAGTTATAAATCCGCTTGCTCGTGAAGTTGCAGAAACATGTGCCTGTTGGATTGGAGAGAGTGGGAAACGATCAACGGTGGTCGTGCCCGCCATGAAGGATGAAACCTGATTACAGCTGTTTATTACATGCAGGACCAGGCTGTCCAGTTGATTCTCATGTAGTGGGATGTCCTGTGGAATGGTAATGGGGGACTGAATTTGCAGGCTTTCTTCGTACAAAACGGACGCTTGAGGACGGATCTGTACCAGATTGACAAGCCCTCGAACTGTCGGATATTGGAATAATTCGTTTACCTTGATGGCAATTCCTTCTTTTGACAAAATTTGAGTGAATGCAATCGCCTTCAGCGAGTGCCCCCCGCTCTGGAAGAAATGATCTTCCATGCCAAAAGCCGGATTTCCCAAAACCTGACGCATGGCGTCAAGAATAGTCCGCTCCACCCTTGTTCGGGGTGATTTCTCTTCGTTAAATACCGATGGAACTTCTTGCATCTCCGATAAGGCTTTTCGGTCCACTTTGCCATTTGCATTAATCGGCAGATGGTCCAAACGTTGAATCTGTGCCGGCACCATATATTCAGGCAGCCGTTGTTGAAGCTCTCTTCGAAGTTCCTCCGCATGAATTACAGTATGGGATTCACAGGTGTAATAGGCTGTGATATAGAGACTGCCCGACGCATCGGCAGCTGTCATGACATACGCATCCCGAACACCCGCAAGGCGTTCCATGCAGTTGGAAATCTCCGACAACTCAATGCGAAAACCTCTGATCTTGACTTGAAAATCAGCGCGTTCAATGAACATCAAACTGCCGTCCACCAAACGTTTGACAATGTCCCCTGTCTTGTACATCCGCTCTCCCTTTCGGAAAGGATCGTCCAGAAAGTGTTTGCTTGTAAGTTCCTGACGATTGAGATAACCGATTCCAACAGCGTCCCCACTGATATACAGTTCACCAGGAACGTTGGGTGGGACAGGTCTCAGACCATCATCCAGAACATATAGTGCGGTATTCGATAATGGATATCCTATAGGCAAAGAACCTGAGTAAGGCTCCATTTGTTCAAGTAAATGGTAGGAGGCAAAAAAGGTTGCTTCCGTTGGTCCATATCCGTTCAACAATTTGCCCGGCCCCACTACTGCGAGAGCTTTGTTGGCATGACTCACTGATGCAGCCTCACCGCCAAACATAACTCTGCGCACATTTTTCAAACATTCTGCATCCCAATCCACCAACAGATTGAACAACGAGGTTGTGATGAAGAATACCGTTATTCGTTGTTGGCGAATGACGTCAGCCAAGCTGGTCATATCCAGAGTGACCTCTTTTGAGATTAGTACAAGCGTTGCCCCATTTATTAATGAAGCGAAGATATCGAAAATGGAACCATCAAATGCATAATTCGAGATTTGCAGAACGCGATCTTCAGGCACCACGGTCACAAAGTTGCTGGTTTTCATCACTTTGATCACATTGCGATGACTCATCACCGTACCTTTTGGAGTTCCGGTTGATCCTGATGTATAGATGATATAAGCCGGGTCAAGAGCCGTAATCCCCATATCACCTGTATCGTTGCCTTCCATATCGTTCTCAAGTTCTGTCATCGACGGCGAGATGAACCCTTCCAGTTCATCGGCAGGCACAATACAAGGTACCACCGACTGCCAGGTGACGGCATACTCTCTCTCCGTTAACAGAACGGATGCACCGCTATCCTTTAAAATAAATTCGATTCTCACAGGCGGCGAAGCAGGATCAATCGGGACATAGCTGCAGCCAGCTTTGAGTGTAGCAAGGATGCTGACCATTTGGATCGGTCCACGGTCCAGGATCAGAGCAATACTGGAGCCCGATTTCACACCTTCGCTCATCAATCTGGAACTCAGCCATTGGACTCGTTGATTCAAATCAGCATAACTCCATTCCGCGTCTTCCCAGACTAAAGCTGTTTGCTGACCGTTCAACCGAACCTGTTCTTCAAACAACTGAGGAATGGTTGCATCTCGCGGATACTCAATGGCATTATCATTCACTCCATATATCAGCCACTCTTCCTCTTCCGGTAAAGTTAGGCTGATCTGACGAATTCGTTCCACATCACTTGTAGTCATTTGGGACAAAATATACCGGAATTTATCCAGCATCAGCTGCATGGACTCTGCTCTGAACAGGTCCTTGCGATATTCCAGTTCCACCGTGTAGTACTGCTCATGTTCGGCCACTGTCCAGGTTTGATCAAACTTGGCCTCCACACTGCCCTCCATCCATGGTACAAATGTCAATTCACCCACTTCAGGATCAGCCGTCCCCATGTTGATATAATTCAGCACGACATCAAAAAGCGGATTACGACTGGTGTCACCAAATAAACCGAGCTGTTCTACCAGCGCCTCGTACGGATATTGTTGATGTGCATAACAGGACAACAGCTTATCACGTACCCCTTGCACGTAATCCACGATGGACAGTTCTTCGTGCATGCTTGTACGAATGGCTAACATGTTAACAAACATTCCAACAACACTGTCCAGTTCGGGTTGTTCACGGCCCGCCACCGCTGTACCAACAACCAGATCGTCCTGGGCTGTGTACTTCCAGATCAATACGTTCAGCGTTGCCATGAACAGCATGTACGGTGTAATGCCATGTCGGGTACAGAATTCGTTGACCTGCCCGCTCAACAACTCATCCAGTGCTATTGAAAGTCTGTCTCCCCTGTAAGATGTAGCCTCATGTCTCGGGTAATCGGTAAGCAATTCGAGTGGTGTCGGGATATCCGTAAATTGCTGCTTCCAGAATTCTGCATCTTCAGCTGATACACCATGCAGCGTACGCTCATGAAGCCATTCCGCATAATCCTTATATTGGATATGAAGTGGTTCCAGAGCCTCTCCCTGGTACATGCGAGCAAATTCCTGCATCAGAATGGCAATAGAGCTCTGATCGGAAATAATGTGATGCATGTCGATAAACAAGATGTGCTCGCGGGTTGAAAGGCGAGCGAGTTTCACACGAATTAATGGTGCACAGGTCAGATTAAAGGGCTGAACCCAATGCTGCACATGCTCTATCGCCATGCTCTCCGATTCCAGCACTTCCACGACCTTTGGAACCTGATCCTCCACGATCTGAAAAAGCTCACCATCAACCATTTCAAACCGGGTGCGGAACGATTCATGCCGCTGAATCAGAGCATCCATTATCGTCTGGAACTGAGCAATGTCCAACTCGCCATTAATTCTGTAAAAGCTCGCCAGATTATACGCCGTACTCTCCCCGTTCATCCACTCATGCATCACGTACATTCTTCGCTGAGCAGAAGTCGTCTTGTACCTATCCTTCTGCTTCACAGGCGGAATGGAATTCATTGATCCGTAGTTGCTTGCAGATTGATGCTCACTAATCCATTGCACCATCTGGGCAAAACCAGAATGTTCAAATACATCGTCCAATCCTGAATGCAGTCCAAAAACTTCCTTTATGCGTGACACTAGAGATATCGCCTTCAACGAGTGCCCCCCAAGCTGGAAGAAATCATCTTCGGGATCAACTGAATCGCAACCAAGCAATTCCTGCCATAACTGCAGCAAAGCAGCCTGTATCTCGTTCTCAGTCATCGAAAATCCTGCCGCTGCAGACAAAGAGGATTCTACAGCTTGTTCTGAACTTGCTGCCGCCTGCGGCATACCTGCAAGTTGGTACAATGGAACATCATGTTTATGGGGAATCGGATCAAAGGAGTAGGTTGGCAAAGACATGATTCGTCCCCGATCCGTTCCGTATAACTGTGCCCAATCCAGCTCAATGCCGGAGCACCAGCAGGAGCCAAGCATTTTCATGAAGTATACATCCGCCTCAAGTGAACCAGGACGATTCTCCAGTAGAGAAATGACATTTGATGTCGAGTACACGTTCTTGAAGCTTTGTATCTTATCCTGCTGCGGACTTACCGTGATCCAGAGCAGACTCCTGTCACCTGCACTCTCTGAAAAAGACTCTCGATTCTGTAAAGGAAATAGCATTTCCCTTGAACAAAGTGGTCGAATCCTGGACACAAGGTCTGCTGCATATTCATCTGTCAGTCTTCCTGCCAATCCATCTGACAAGGCGCCTTCCTGCCATGACCAGTCTTCCTTACCGTATAAAAGAGGAACGGCGTGTACTGGTTCAAGCGCACCACTGATGACCAGGCCAACCAGTTCACCAACACCCTGTCCGCAAACAGCATCCGGTTGGATACCGAACTGCATGACCGTCCTGAACAGTGCGTACTGTACAACAAAGCAATGCATACGCTCTAGCCCGGAATCCGTTAACGGCCGTCCCATGCCCTGGCGAATCGCATACTGTTCCTTGGACTCAAAAAGGCTCAGTATCTCTTCAAAGTGCAGTTTGAACGCCTCCGAGGGCTGACTGCGATACACGGAAGCATACAGCTCCCGAATTTTGCGTGCTTCCCAATTTGCAGTTCCGTCGAGGTCGAATATCACTTTCGGCCTTCCCTCCGCTATGCTTGCTCGAGTCTCATAGTCGCCAGCCTGCCCCCTTGGCGGGATATAACCATCTACCGCAACCATCACCCTTCGGTGTTTGAACCTGCTTCGGCCCTTCTGCAAGGTCCATGCGGCATCGGACAACTGCTCCGGCATGGTATGGATGGCCTGCAAAACCGATTCATACGTTCGTTCCAGCGCTGTTTCGCTCTTGGCCGAGAATGGCAGCAGCTGCACGGACTGGTAATTGACATGTCTTTCCTGAACAGGTGGCTGCTCCAGGATCACATGAGCATTCGTCCCGCCGATTCCAAACGAACTGACTCCCGCACGCAGAACCTGCGCCGGATTGCTGAAAGGCTGCGCTTCCGTATTAATATAGAAAGGACTGTGTTCCAAGTTCAGCATCGGATTGGTTCGCTGCATGTGAATTTGGGGTGGAGCGACCCGGTGGTACAGCGTCAACACGGTTTTAATAAAACCCGCTACACCTGCTGCCGCATCCAGATGCCCGATATTGGCTTTGACAGAACCCAAAGCACAATAATTTTGATCTGCCGTTCCCCATGACTGCCGGAGCGCTTCAATCTCAATCGGATCACCCAATTTGGTGCCTGTTCCGTGCGCTTCGAGATAGGAAATCTCACTCGGAGCAATGCCCGAACGTTGAAGTGCCGCCTCAATCACTTTAACCTGTCCGGCAACACTTGGTGCCGTATATCCAATTTTGTCCAGACCGTCATTGTTAATGGCCGAGCCTTTAATCACGCCGTAGATATGATCTCCGTCCCTGAGCGCTTTACTGAGCGATTTAAGCACAACCATTCCGCATCCGTTGCCTGACACGGTACCCGATGCTTGTTCATCGAACGGTCTGCAATGTCCGTCCTTGGAATAAATCATGCCTTCATGCCAGAGATAGCCTTCTCTGAGCGGATAGGAGATGGAGACCCCTCCAGCAAGTGCTACATCGCATTCTCCCCGGATCAGTGATTCTGCTGCCTGATGGATGGCGACGAGAGAAGTCGAACATGCGGTCTGTACCGCCATGCTGGGCCCTGTGAGATTTAATTTGTGAGATACCCGGGTTGTAATATAATCTTTCTCATTCAGCGTCATGGCTTCAAAAGCTTGCAGCAGATTGCCCGAGCGACCGAGAAACTGTACCATCCATGGCAAACTCAGCCCGCTGCCTGCAAACAAACCTATGGAACCTTCATAGCTATACGGATCACATCCGGCATGCTCAAGCGCCTCCCAGGAACACTGATGCAGCAAACGAATTTGCGGGTCCATAATATTGGATTCCTGCTGCGGATATTCAAAAAATTCGGAATCGAAGAATTCGGTATCCTGCAATGCCCCCTTGGCTCTGACATAATCCGGATGTTCAAAACTATCAGGCCGGACGCCTGCATCCGTCAGGTCCTTCTCTGTCAGACGGGTGATGCCCTCCTTGCCTTCCATTAAATTTGCCCAGAATTCATCAATACTTCTCGAACCAGGGAAGTGTCCGGCCATACCGATGACAGCAATATCTGACGAAGCTGGCGTTACAGCGGCTTGCTTCGAAAGAACCGGGGGTTGCTGCTCGAAAGCTTCCTGCTCTCGTGACTCCAGCCTCGCTTGTTCCGTTTCTGCCTGGTTCAACTCGTAAGGTGCCGAACTGCTTGCCAATTTTACTTCCTCAACTTGAGCTCCCATAGCAAGTTCATGAGCATGACTCATCTGGATCGATGGTGAAACGGGTGAGGCCACTTGCCCGGACATAAGATGTTCAACCAATGATGCGATGGAGGAATGCTCGAACAGCTGCACCAGTGGAACACTTTGGTCCAGATACGTATTCAACCGGTTATTGATCAAAATCAGTCCCAGTGAATTGCCGCCAATGTCAAAAAAGTGATCATTCACGCCAACGTGATCCACGTTGAGTACTTCCTTCCAAGCTCCCACAAGCATTTGCTGCAAAGCTGCTTTTGCCTGTTCCGCCCCCTGAAGAGATGCGCTGTATGCCGGGAGTGCACCAGCCATATGCTTCGCCTCTTCATCAGCCAGGTGCAGCGCGCTGCGGTTCAGTTTGCCGTTAGGCAGCACCGGCAGCTTGTCCAAACGAATCAAGCGGGACGGCATCATGTATTGCGGTAGACGCTCTCTTAGCCATGAACGAAGCATGGCATCCCCCTCATTGCCCATCAGGGCAACCTCAGGCTTCAGACTGTAAAACAGAATGATTTGCAGCTGGTGCGGCTCGTTTCCTTCGGTTTTGACCACAGCTTCCCTGATCAATTCATGAGCCATCGCTGCCTGCTCAATTTCATTCATTTCAATTCGGTAACCACGAATCTTCACCTGCTGATCCAGCCGTCCCAACAACTGAATCTCTCTATCTGGCTGAATGCAGGCGAGATCACCTGTACGATACAAACGACCACCGAGTACATTGGAATTCGCGATAAATCGCGCTTCCGTCTCTGCTGGATTGTTGAGATAGCCCCGAGATAACCCTTTACCTGCGATACACAGTTCACCATAACTTCCGTGCGGCAGCATGGCACCTTGCTCATCCACAATATAAACTTCTGTATTGGCAATCGGATTGCCGATGGTAATGCTGTCCGGGTCATGCAGTTCCTTCGTTGTTGACCAGATGGTTGTTTCCGTTGGGCCATACATATTAAAAACTCTTGCCGAACTGAGTCGCTTCAGATCAGACAGCAGTCCCGCGGGAACCCGTTCACCTCCGGTAAGAATACACTTCAGATTGCCCAGTCCTTTGGCAAAATCGGTATTTTCAACAAATGCTTTGATACGCGACACTGTACTGAGAATATGTGTAACGCCATGTTCGCGAATGCGGAGCGAAGCCAGAACAGGATCAAGCTGCTCCTGCTCATCGGCAAGATAAAGGGAATAGCCTGTGCATAAAGGCGTCCATACTTCAAATCCAAAGATATCGAAGGAAATGGTCGTTACACTGATTACGCGGTCGGTCTCCTCTGCAAAAATGCCTCTGCTCCGGATATCCTCGACAAAATTAACCATTGCTTCATGCGTAATCATGACCCCCTTGGGTCTGCCGGTCGATCCTGAAGTGAAGATGACACAGGAAAGGTCGGAAGGCAGGACATCCACATGGGGATTGAGGGATGAACGCACGTCAACGACCATTGGATCATAGATCATCCGTACGCCGTCAAAAGCGACGGTATCCTCTTCCCCGGAAGTGCATAACACCAAGTTCATCCGGCTGTCTTCGATCATGTTCAAAATCCGCTGTTCCGGAAAAGCCGGGTCCAGAGGTACGTAAGCTGCTCCTGCTTTCAGCACGGCAAGCAGCATAATAATCAGCGCCTCATTACGCCTGGACATTATGCCTACAGGTTCATCCCTGCGGACGCCCTGATCCAGCAGCTTCCATGCCAGCGTGTTTGCCTTCTCATCCAGTTCCCTGTACGTAAGGGCAGCTCCTGAGGCAGTTAACAGCGCGACTTTGTCCGGCACAAGCTTCGCCTGCTGTTCAAACAAACTGTGCAAACCGAGCGTGTAATCATATATCAAATGCGGGCCAACAAGCGGATGCATGGCGGGTTCCCGAGAATGGGAGTTTTGCTCCAGCAGCTCGCTCACAGACAGATCCGGCTGCTGAACAACCAGCTCACACAAGCCGATGAAGTCCTCCATGAACTTTTGGATGGTTGTCCGTTCGAACACATCCAGCGAAAACTCCAAATATCCTTCCATCACTTGCTTCTCCCTGTTTTCCTGACAGGTCAGCAGCAGATCATAGGTAGACGTCCCCGTCTCCACCGGGAGAGAGCTGAAGAACAAACCGTCAAGCTCAAGTCCATGCAGCTCCATGTTCTGATAATCAAAACAAACGTCAAATATTGAATTTCGATTGAGCTCTCGCTTGGCACCCAACTGCGTCACAAGTTCATTAAACGGATACTCCTGATAAGCAAATGCGTCCAGTGTGTGCTGCTTGAGTTCGCGCAGAAAATCACTATACACACGCCCACGAGCTGGAAAGTTTCGCATGGCAAGCATATTGACGAACATCCCTACCGTCTCTCTGATCTCCTCTTGCAGCCTGCCCGCAACAGGCGTACCTACCACAATATCCTCCTGCCCCGTGTGCTGTGCAAGGAGCAGATTCCATACGCTAAGCATCACCATGTACATCGAAGATTCGGAAGAAGAAGCTAGCTTGTGCAGGCGCTCTGTCAACGAAGGGCTCAGGGTGAAATGGAGACGTTCCCCTTTCATGGTTCGCTGCGAAGGACGTGCATGATCTAACGGAAGCTGGAGGGCAGGCACCGAAGGGCCCAGATGTTCCAGCCAGAACGCCTGATGCGATTGGTAACCCTGTGAAGCAAGACGCTGCTGCTGCCATACTGCGTAATCCTTGTACTGCAGACGGGCAGCACATTCTCCGCCGAAATACAGCGTATTGAAATCACGGGTGATTATTTCGACAGATGTACCATCTGCTATGATATGGTGGATATCAAAGAACAGCAGATGCTTCCGCTCGCCAATTCGGATCAGGTCCACCCGCATAAGTGGCGTCTGCTTCAGATCAAATGGACGAATCAGTGACTGAATCAACGATGTTACCTCTTGATCGTTCGCCAATTCCTTTTGGGCATAACCCATCTCCAAACGTGCGGATGGATGAATCAACTGAACGACCTGATCCCCCCGGATCTCAAATGATGTTCTGAGAACTTCATGCTGCTGCACCAGCTTCTCCAGTGCGGCTTCGACCTTCCGGGGATTCAAGTCCCCTTCAATGATGGTTGCAGATGGCAAGTTGTAAGCTGTACTGCCTGGATCAAGCATGGCCTGAGTATACATACGCATCTGTGCGGGAGAGATCGGGTAAGCCTCCATCTTAGCCGCAGGATGAATCGTTTGCTGACCTTGCAGATTCAAGTCCGGTTTTGCCAATTCATAGATATGCTCAGCTAACTGAACAGGTGTAGAATAGTTGAATACATCGGCAACCTCAGGTTGAATGCCTGTATATGAGCGGATGGACGCCGACAGGCTGACGGCTTTGAGGGAATCGCCTCCAACCGCGAAGAAGTTAACGTCTTCTTCCAGATCCTCTATGCCAAAGATCGTTCGATATGCCTCAAGCACTACCTGCTTTAACTGGTCTGGCCCACCATTATAGACTTCCCCTGCTCCTGCCAGTGGCGCTGAACGCCCTGCCTGTTTCCGTTCCGAAACCATCCGTTCGTTTCTGTTTCCTATTCGATCAGATATCGATGTCTCCGAAAGTGAAACACCCACAGGATAGAATTGCTTTTGGAATACATATGTCGGCAATGAGCATTTTCGGCGTATCATCTCGCCCTTGAGCACCTTCCAGTTCAGCTCAATACCTTCGCACCATAATTCGGCGAGTCTTCGACTTACATAAACATGGTCTTGCTCTGATTCCTTCACGTGACGCAGCATGTTCAGCACGGTCTGAGAATCACGTGACCGTGTATGCTGTCGGACAAAGGAACTCAACGTTCGCCCTGCTCCAACCTCAATCAACACGGCACGATCATCCTTCAACACTTCAGCCAGATTCGCTTCAAACAGTACTGGTTGCAAAATGTGCCGGGACCAATAGTCATGACTCGTAATTTCATCAGAACGGGCCCATGTCCCACTCGTATTGGACAACAACGGGATCGCTGGTTCATGAAGCGAGTGCTCTGCCAGATAACGTCCAAACTCGGTGGCTGCGCGGTCCATCATTGGGGTATGAAACGCGTGAGAAGTTTTGACACGAACACATTTCCAGCCCTGTCTTTCTGCCTTGGCTTCCATTCTTGCAATAGATGCTGCCGTTCCGCCCACCACACAGGAGCCTGTCGTATTAACAAGGGCCAGCCAAACATCTTCGTCTTGTTCCAGTTGTAACTTCACCCGTGCTGCATCCGCCATAATGGCGAGCATGACACCTGGCTGCTGCTGCTGCATCAAACGTCCGCGGAGACGTACCATCTGAACGGCGTCTTGCAGCTCGAATACTCCGGCTACAGCTGCTGCAGCCAATTCTCCAATGCTGTGCCCAATCATGCCATCCGGACGAATACCCAGATCCAGCAGTGATTTAGCCATGGCATAACCGGTCATAAACAACGCAAACTGGCTGTACTCCGTCTGGTTGATTCGTTCAGGCTGCTGATCGCCATATACAACGGACAGCATATCTTCCCGTTCCTCCGCAGGAAGCAGATCAAGAATCTCCTGAATATAACTTCTGAACAGGGGAGCTATGCCGGACTGTTCCGCAGATTTGTACAATTCTGCCCCCATGCCCTGATACTGACTGCCCTGGCCTGGGAACATAAAGAATACAGGACGGCTGCCTTGTGGCGATTGATGAACCACACGTGCTTTCTGAAGCTGCTGTAGCAACTTTTCAGGATGGTCCCTCCATGTCTTGTCCACAACCAACGCCTTGCGATATGCAAAAACAGATCGACCTGTCTGGAGAGTCCAGGCTGCGTTAGAAACCGATGTTTGCGGCTGCTCCAGTAGATGCTCCATGATCCGTTCAGCCGTGCGATTCAGCGAGTGCTCTGTTTTAGCTGAAAAAAGCAATAGATTAACATCATCATCCGGACTGCAATTCTCCATCTCGGGTGCCTCCTCCAATACCATGTGAGCGTTCGTGCCCCCCACACCAAATGAATTGATTCCTGCCCGCAGAAGCCCGTCGTTGGCCTGTTTCCAATTCACCCCGTGTGCATTGATTTTGAAAGGTGTATTTGAAAAATCAATCTTGGGGTTTGGCTTCTCGTAATTGGCTGTTCCCGGAATATACCCTTGTCCCAGGCTAAGCGCGACTTTAATCAAACCTACAACTCCAGCCGCTGTATCCATGTGCCCTACATTGCCCTTGACCGACCCAAGATAACAGAACTGCTTCTGATCCGAAGCAAACGCACGAGTTAACGAATTCACCTCGATTGGATCACCGAGCAGCGTTCCTGTACCGTGGGCTTCGATATAACTCACCGTTTCCGGATCCACTCCGGCTACCTTGTAAGCATCCTGAATCACTTCGGTTTGGCCGCTCACGCTTGGAGCAAGAAAACTGAGTTTCTCCTGCCCGTCATTGTTAATGGCTGATCCCTTGATCACGCCGTAAATATGATCTCCGTCGTGCAGCGCATCGCTCACCCGCTTCAGCACCACGAGTCCCATGCCATTGGAGAAAACCGTTCCGCTGGCATCTGCATCGAATGGGCGACAGTGACCGTCGGCTGAAAACATCATGCCATCCTCGTACAGGTAGCCCCCTTCATTCGGAAGCTCCACCGTAATTCCACCAGCTACAGCCACATCGCATTCCCCAACAATGAGCGATTGGCACGCCAGATGAGGAGTAACCAGTGAAGTGGAGCATCCCGTCAGTGCGGTATAGGCCGGACCTTTCAAATTAAGCTTGTACGCCATTCGGGTCGCGAGAAAATGATTGGTGCTGAGCGTAAAAGCTTCGTACTTGCTGCTATAGTTTGCATCGTTATAGAGCACCTGACGATACCATTCAAAATCATCGGAACCGCCCAGGAAAACGCCCACTTTCCCTGCCTCATCCGGTTTGCAGCCCGCATCCTCCAGTGCTTCCCATATTCCCTGATAAAGGAGTCTGAACTGCGGTGACATCATCTTGGCTTCCCCTGGTGTGTAGTCAAAGAAGCCGGCGTCAAACTCATCAATACCGTTCGCACGGCCTTTGGCCTTGACGTATCGGGGAGAACGTAGCAATGTTTCATCCACGCCAAGCTCTCTCAATTCCTCGTCACTATAAAAATGAATACTCTCGCGCCGTTCAACCAGATTGCTCCAGAACTCCCGTATGTCCTCCGCGCCCGGCACATTCACGGCCATACCCACGATAGCAATGTCTTCCCGCTGGATGCCTGCCCTGCGTTGAAACATCTTCTCCCGTTCAGAAGGCAGTGTGTAGACTTCTTCAGCCTGTTCCTGAGCTGCAAATTGACGCAGTGTTGGACATTCAAAAAAGCGGGGAACGGGGAAATCCACATCTGTATAATGCTTGAGCTTATTGTGAGCCTGAATAACGGAAAATGAATTGCCACCCAAATCGAAGAAATGATCATCCCTGCCTACTTTTTCAACGCCCAGCACCTGGGACCATACCGCAGCCACAATCTTCTCAAGTTCAGTGACCGGAGCGGCATAAATTGTACTGGAAGCGTGGGTATGTGTCATATCCGCCATAAGCGCATTCCGGTCAATCTTCCCACTGCTATTCAGCGGAAATTCAGACTTATGTATAAATACGGATGGAATCATATACGCCGGCAGGGAATTGGATAAATGCTCTCTTAACTGGGATGCAGGGAGTTCCTGCTCTGACAGATAATACGCACATAGCAAGCCCGGTCTGCCCTCAAACGATTTCATGACCACAACGCTCTGAATAATTCCCGGATAGGATGACAGGCCATTCTCAATTTCTCCCGTCTCCAGTCTGGCTCCCTGAAATTTGACCTGAAAATCAATGCGACCCAGATATTCGATTGTTCCGCTGGGGAGCGAACGAACCAGGTCACCAGTGCGGTACATATACCTGAAATACTCCGGGTCTTGCCCTTCTTCATAAAAAGGATTGAGGACAAACTTCTCATGAGTCATCTGTTCCAGATTAAGATACCCACGGGCAAGTCCTACTCCGCTTAGGCACAGCTCCCCGGGAATACCGACAGGCTGAAGGCTGTTATCACTGCCAACGACATACCATCTTGACTCATTAAGCGGGAAGCCGATCGGTACAGTACCTGGGCCTTCATAGTTGCTTAATGCATAATGCGATACCCAGATGGTGCACTCTGTCGGGCCGTATACATTTTCCAGACTTGCCCGTATACCCAGCTTGTTGTATTTCTGAATTATGTCCGGTGTAACAGCCTCTCCGCCAACAAAGACCCATTTCAACGTTTCAAGTGGCGATAGGTCTGAACGCAGTTCCATCGTTTCCAGAAAAAGACGGAACAGGGTAGGGACAAAATTGATATGGGTTACCTGATGTGCCGCAACGGTGGACGCAATACGGGAAGGATCTTTTTCTGCTCCAGGCTCAAGGATACTTAAGGCACCTTCTCCCATAAACCAGCCGAACAGTTCCGTCGCGGAAACATCAAAGGTATAAGCCGTTTTCAGCAAATACACATCATTGGCCTGTACCGGAAAGCGCCGCTCCAGATCAAGCAGAGTGTTTACTACGCTGTGATTCTCGATCATAACTCCCTTCGGTTTGCCTGTTGATCCCGAGGTGTACATGATGTAGGCAAGACTATGCGGGTTGAGTTCATGTCCGGGATTGGAGCAATCTCCTGTGTAGGCATGACCATCTGCCGTGTATATAAAATGTACATCGAGCAGTTTGTCCTCTTCTTCAGGCTGGATGGCCAGCACGATCGATATGCTTGCATCCGCTACAATATAGCTCTTTCTGGAGAAGGGATAGGCCGGGTCCACAGGGACAAAAGCACATCCTGCTTTTAACACAGCGAGCAAGGCAATCACCAGATCTGAGCTGCGGGGCATTTGAACGCCGACTGCTTCGTTATCCCTGCTCTTTCGCGCCATGATCTGATTGGCCAGTTGATTGGCTTTGGCATTGACCTCCGCATACGTCTGATGTTGGCTGCCTTCCAGCAGAGCAACGCGATCCGGAAATCGTGCAACTTTCTCATGGAATACATCGATAATATGTTGCGGGATGTACGGGAAATAAGCAGTTTGATTGAGCTCGTGAAGCAGGGTCTCTCTTTCCTCCTGCATCAGCAGACTGAACTCACGGATGGACTTCTCAGGAGAGGCTGCCAGCTGTTCAAGCAAATAGAGGAACCGTTGCCCCATACGATTCATGGAATCGGCATGGAAGAGATTTGATTTATATTGAAGCTTCAATTGTGTACCTTGAGGTGAGCGATACAGGATTACCATCAGATCACCAGGAAAAGTAACCTGGTCCTGTTCCAACATATGCGTTCCAAAAGCATCTTCTTCTTCGTAGGAATCATAGACAAAGGAGATATCAAACAACGATGGTGATCCAGGCCGAGCCTGTAACATACTGTCCCTGACGATGAGGTTGTTCGGGTAACCGATATGTCTATAAGTCTCCATCCAGGTTGCGGCTACTTGTTGCAGCAGAGGTGTTAGCGTGGATTCGGGGTCAAGGTGAAATCGCATAGGCAGCATATGGACAAAACAACCGATCGTTTCTTCCAAATCCATCCCTGGCCGATGTGAATACGGGGAAGAAAACGTAATATCCTGTGTACCCGCATATTTATTCATGAGGATTGCAAAGGCGCCCATAAAAAACATAAATACGGTTACTTCGTTGTCTTTGGATACTTGCGTAATATCCGTCATCAGCGATTCCGAAATGTCAAAACGCAATTCATAGCCCAGTCCCTCTTGCGAAGCGCCTGCCGGATAATCATGCTGTAACGCCAGGGGCTCTGCCCCATTCATCTGGCTCATCCAGTAAGCCTGTTCCCGGTTGTACTGGTTGTCTTGCAGTTTCTGATTTTCAGCTTCAACGTAGGAGATGAATCCCTCATCCTGTTTTACGTCCACGGGCTGTTCCAGCAGAAGGCATGAGTACAGATGAATCAGTTTGTTTTTAAATAGTTCAAGCGAAATCCCGTCACAGATCAGATGATGGATACACATGGTCAGGATATGCCGATTTTCGTCCATCTGAATAACCATCATGCGGAACAGAGGTCCTTCCTCCAAAGAAAAAGGAGTTCCGATGCATTCCTCGATCCATGCCTTTAACTGCTTTTCCTTCAGATCCTCTTGCTTCTCGTCGCTCAGATCCCGGAAAACAAACTCAGGATCCATTTCTTCATGAACAGTCAGCACCGGTACATCACGTTGTATCTCAATCCGGGCACGCAGCACCACTTGTTCATACATGAGCAATTCGATAGCCCGATGAAACATATCTAATTTCAATGGTTTAATTTGTATCGAAGCGGAGATGTTATACGAAGCAGGATCGTTCATTTGGCAATCGAAATAGATTCCTTTTTGCGTTTCAGAGAGTTCAACGGTTTTTCGGTTCATCGTGACCACACCTCGTTCGTTAGTTGAGATTTAGCTCATTTAAAGCAAAAATCCAGTAACAGCTTAGTGCATTACCCAAATTCCGCCAGCCCAAATGGAGAGAACTGTGATAAAGGTCTGATACACCACATCCATAATCAGATTACCGATGCTGTCTCCATCTGCCTTGCGGTTTTTAATCATGACATAAGTATGTGACCAAAGACCACTTAAACCGTATATGTACATCGTTACCAGCACGCCTACCCAAAAATTCCCTTGAAACCAGATCGCCATAATTCCCATTACACCCAACCCGACCTGAGAAAAACCATACTTGACCTGAAATGGTCCGCCAGGCCATCCCAGCATTTTGGCAGTCTGATCGGCTCTGGCTATGTTGACGACGTAACCAATAACTCCAACCAGTCCAAAGGTGACCACAAATTGATGAAGCAGCAGTACTCTACTAATCTCGCTCATTTCCCCGGGAAAACCTAGCAAGTAGAGATGAACTCCCCCTGAGATTAGACCTAGCAACCATAGTACCAAAAACCACATTCTTGCCCACTCCCGCCGTTTTGTTATTTTGGAATCATTTGTAACTTCATGTACAATCTTGTAGTTACACACATTATATAATCTCTTTTACATTTGTCAATTCGTACATATTTTTCTAGTTTGTCGAAGTATTTGTCAGTTTCGTTCCCATATGCGCAAAAAATATTTCCATATAGTTCTATGAAACTTCAAAAAAAATAGGACTTTAACACTGAATTTACATATTCTATCATGAATCCTACTTTTTTTTTTACGCTACGAAAGAACTACAACTCATTTATTTGAACCATATGATAGGTTAAGAGCATAGCTAAAAAGAGCAGGATACCGAAGTACCTGCCCTTAATGTATATTTCCTATCTTTTACCGCATGCTTAAAGAAACTTCGTTAGTTCATCCTTTATTTGTTAAGTTCATTCACTGATTTCTGTTATGGATAAATGATAGCTAAATCAGTTCCTGCTTCCGCTTCAAATACACATACAACACCACTCCAGATGCCGCACAGATCACAGCGCATAAGCCGATGAATCCGTACCCTGCTTGAAGCCCGCGCAATAACCCAAGCTGAGTGGTTGGACCATACGCATTCTTCACGCCTTCAATTACCCAACCAATTACATAGTTACCGATGACACTACCAATCCCCATCAGGGTAACTGTGAACGTAATCGCAGTGTCACTGCCGTTTGGATATCTGCGTGCGATAAATGCCATGACTGTTGGATAGATCATCGCAATACCCGCTCCTGATACGGCAAAGAAGAATGCCAGCCCCTCTCCACCTGCAATAGCGATGAATGTGCATACCGCCGAGAAAGCAGAGAACAAAATGAGCGACAATACGAATCCGATCCGGTCCGTAAGCGGCCCTAGCAACAGTCTGCCCAACGAGAAGCTGAGGAAGAACGCAGACAGCAGCCCAGATGCTTTGACCGTGTCCCACGTGTAAGCTTTCTCCAGAAAGTTAACAAGCCAACCTCCAACCGCCAGTTCGGATACCACGCCAAAAGAAAGAATAAGCACCATCAGCCAGATGGCTGGATCACGAGTTAACGTCTTGAGTGAAGTCCGATCTTCATGAGGAAGATCATCCCCCGGAAATTTGCTGCGCAGCGCCGCAATAATTGGCAGCAGACAGAGCGACAACATCACCAGATACATGCCGCGCCAGTCCAGTACGTGTCCGAACACGCTCAAGGACATCACCCCTGTCGCGAGCAAAGGTGCAACCGTTGAACTCAGCCCATAGAAGAAATGGGAGAGGTTCATCATCGTACCTGTGTTTTTCACAAAGATCCGCGCCCCCAGAATCGCCAGCGCAATCTCCAGCATGCCGTTTCCGATGTACATGAAGAAGTAAGATGAAGCAAAAAGTGGATATGTATGAGATACGTAAATGAACACACCCGAGAGAATCATCGATGCAAACGAAATGATGCTAACCGCCTTAATGCCCCATTTGCGTACCAGGATGGCAGTGAAGGAGCAGGCGATCAGATACCCCAGTGCATTCAGGGACAACAACGTCCCGAGCTGTTTCTCATCCAGATTGAAGTCGAATTGAATGCGCGGAATGGCCGGTCCCTTAATATTTTCCGATATGCCGAATACGATAAATCCCAAAAAAATCGTTGCCAGTTGCATGGCATACAGTTTGTTGAACTTTTTCTTGTTTCCTTCTGTACCTGCTTGCTGATTCAAAATAAGTTCCTCCATTGTGTACTGAAAAAATGATTACACTTCATAACTACGATTGCAGTACCATCTTCCGATCGCTGTTATCCCCAGATTTTTCTGATCCCCTTTCCTAAAGGGAAAATCCGGTGATAAAGGCGCTCTTCAGATTGGTTCCGCACTCTCCGTTATCGTGTAAAATATTATTTTGCTTAACTTCACTTCATAATAAGTAGTTCCTACCACTGCTTCTCAACCACCTGAATACGGTAGGTCAGACTTTCCAGCGTAACAGCGACCAGCCCCGTAACATATTCGCGCCGAGTGTCTCTTTGGATGATCAACCCCGGCATATGCTCCTGTGGGATCATGTCCAGACAACCTTGCGTCAGGCCATCCCGCATAGCTGGATCCATCGTATCGCCTGTAACCACAATCGTAGCCGGGTTAATGATCGCGATGATCGATACAAGCGTCTGTACTACCAGTTTCTGCAACCCATCTGGCGTATTCAACATCCGTAGCTGTTCTTCCCGTGACACGCCAAAAGGTAGAAAAGATACCTCGCCCCCAAATTGCGTGTTCCCTGTGAGCGGACGACCATCAATAATAAAGCCTGCACCAGGAAAATGGTTCTCAGGAAATGTAACTACCGCGAAGTTCTTCTCTTCTTCAAATTGCTGCTGGTTATACAGTCCGTACACCGTGAGATTCATGTCGTTACCAATGACCACTTCCACATCATCATACTGTTCCTTGAGCCTTGGCCCTAGCGGTTGACCCGCCAGCTCCGACACATCACAAATGCCAATTACACCGTTGTGTGCCACCCCTGGTATACCAATGCCAATGGCCTGCACATTGTGGTGCGTTTCGATCAGGCTCGCAATCAAATCCTCCACCACAGTCACATTAATCTCATCCAAAAAGAGTGTCTGTTCGTCCGCCATCTCTCCGTTCAGATTGGCATATGTATGTGTGATTGAGTGAATGCCGCCCTCCGTTCTAATAATCAGGCACAGCACACTTGCATAGTCCGCATTGAATTGATATCGACTGGCAGGTCTTCCCCCACTCGATTCATCCGGGCCCAGATCGATAATCTCACCAGTTTGGAGCAATTCGTTAAGGATCGTGCCGCATGTCGCCACGCTGAGTTTGGTTAGGTTCGCAATTGAAGCCTTCGTGCCTACGCCCATAGATCGAAGTGTGTTCTTCACCAATTCAACGTTAATGCGCTTCACCTGTTGGGTATTGTGTGATGTGGGTAACATGGTTAGTTGTATGCCTCCTTTCGTTCATTTCGAACCATTCAACGAATGTTTTTAAAAGTATTTTAATAATTGAAGTGTAGGGGGATTTGGGAGGAAAGTCAATGCTAAATTGAGAGAAAAAATCGTTTGGATGGAAAGGCAAAAAGACAGTTCAAGATCATCTAATATGATCCTGCGCTGTCCACTAGTTAAGGTGGTTTTATGTAGAATGACTCATTTGATTTGCCAAGATGCTCTTCTCCAGTCGGACTTTAAATAACTTTCTGTTTAGATCCTGTTCCATGGAATGAAGGTGATATGCTGCTTGTTTCACGGTATCCATCTCTAGCACACCTGCCTGCTTTGCGATGATGTCCATGGCATCCAGGATGAGTTTTTTGCATGTGACTAGTTGGTTGACGTAATCGTCTTCTTGTTGGACGAGTTGTCTATATTGCGAAACTAGATCTTCGCTGTGGGTACTTGTCATGTGGCCACCCCTTTGTTAAAAAGAGAGTAACATTAAATTAGGGATAATATGGTACGTAAAAACGTAACACGTTGTTACTGGGTTGTAACACCATAGTCGATAACTCAAAAGGAGATCAAGTATGATGAGAAAAAAACGAATGTTAATAGGCATTTTTACGCTGGTTGGCTTATTACTACTCAGTGAATTATTCCTTTGGTCTTCGGGAAGAGTTGGATTATTCAATACAACGAACAGAATTATCTCTGGTGCACCTAATATTGAAGTACAGGGAAAAAGACTATCTTATCAAGGAACAATTTTTTCTAGTCCTTCCGATCTTGACGAATATGCATCAAGTGATACAGGCGAAGCACTTTATAAGGCCAAAGGTACACCGCCAAACCCACCATGGATATATGTAAAAAAGGATTCGAATACTTTTTTTCGCTATAAAACGCCACAACTTCCTTGGCGCATGTAATTTAGAAAGCTATCAAACTCATACTTCCCTCTCATTAATAAACATGGTTAAGTTCAAAGACAAAGAGCACCAGAGGTGCTCTTTATTTTTGCAGGCTTTCTTCCCTTCGCACTCCTTCTCATTGACACCTCCCTCAAAAAGGTCTACTCTAATAACGAATAAACCATTCACTATTAAGGAGTCGTTCCCGATGGTGCAAGCCAAGAAAGACGAAGTCAGGAAAGAGATTGAATACGCGGCACTCAAGGTCTTTTTTGAAAAAGGCTATGTCGATGCCAAGATGAGCGATATCGCGGATGAGATCAATATTTCCGTGGGCAATATCTATACTTATTTTAAGAACAAGAAAGAGCTATTCTACGCCGTCGTGCCACCGGATCTGGTGGATTATCTGAAAAATGTGCTGGTGGAGACGATTCACTTTGATAACCAGACCTTGTTCGAGGAAACGGATAGCGAGCGAAAGTCGGCGCTGTTGCAGGAACAGGTGGACGTATTACGGAAATACCGGAATCAGATTGTCATCATCTTCGAAAAGAATAAAGGTACCATTTACACCAACGCCAAAAATGAGCTGGTCGAGCTGATGATCGAAACTAAGAAGGCCTATCTGAAGAACCAATATAAACGGTATGAGATTGGCACCGAGGAGAACTTGATCTTGTTGAACATCCTCGCGCACAATGTGATTGATATGAACCTGGATCTATTGAAACGGGATATGAGCGAGGACAGTCGGAAGCAAATATTCGAAGCTTTGTATGTATACAGACTGTACGGTATGAAGAGCCTCAACGAATAACAACCCAAGCCCATGCTGAAAAAACAAAGCGTGCAAATCATATCAACTTCACTTGGTTTGCACGTGAAAAAATCTCTAACATTAAGACACTCTATTTTTTTGACTTAAAAATGAATTTATAATTCATTTTTAAGTCAAGTATCTACCATTTACCAAACTATTTAAGTTGAACCTACATTTACACGATAACGGAGAGGACAGAAATAACCAGAGGAAGCGAAGCGTTCGCCTAAAAGCTTTCTGAAAGAAAGCTACATCGGAAGCATACGCTTATCACCGGATTCCCCCCTAATAAGAGGGTATCAAAAAAATCTGGGGATAACAGCGATCCGAAGGTTGTTCTGTCATCGGAGTGACAAGTGTACATACCCATCATTCAACTTATATAGCTTCACCCCCACATTCTAAGGAGGAACACAACATGAACACCGCTTACGCATTAAAAAACGTCAATCTGATCCACGGTGATCTGAACCGCAATCTGCAAAAAAACATGACGATTCTCGTCAATGAACAAGGACTTATTCAGAATATAAGCCAAGATAACGAACTGCTTATCCCTAGTTACTACACAACAATCGACCTCTCAGGAAAATACGTAATGCCTGGACTGATCAACGCCCACGTGCACCTCTTTGCAGACGGTAAACCGTTCAGTCTCTCGGTTAGTGAAGGCATGTTGCAGTTTGCCTATGATCGGATTTTGAACACGAAGTTCGGCAGAAACGTATTGAAAAAACGAATGAAACGCAACGCGCTGACCGCACTTCATGCGGGTGTAACAACGATGCGCAGTGTGGGGGAATTCTTTTACACGGATGTCCAACTGAGGGATGAGATTAACAACGGTGACTTTGTCGGCCCTAATCTGCTTGTCTCCGGGTTTTTCCTAAGTGTAACGGGCGGACACGGTGCTCCATTCCTCGCTCTGGTGGGCGATTCCCCGTGGGAAGCACGGAAAAATGTACGTCTGAATGTGAAACACGGTGTGGATTTGATCAAAATCTGTGTGACGGGTGGCGTGACGGATGCGAAAATGGTGGGCGAAGCTGGTCGTTTACAGATGACAGTGGAGGAAGTTGCGGCGATCTGTGATGAAGCGCATAAGATAGGCCTGCGGGTGGCAGCACATGTAGAGAGCACGGAAGGCGTACGGGTTGCGTTGAAGGGTGGCGTCGATACCATTGAGCACGGTTCGGAGATGGATGACGAAATCATTCGTTTGTACAAAAATAATCCCAATGCCCTGAATGGTTACACCGCACTCATCCCCACCCTGCAAGCCGCTTATCCATCCGCTTCACTGGATAACAGCGTAACGAAGGTAAGTGCAACGGTAAAAGAAAATTCCAGACTGGTCTATGATTCCATGCTCAAAGGTGTAAAACAAGCGATCGAAAACGGCATCACCATTGGTATCGGCACTGATGCCGCTATGCCTTATGTGACTCACTATGATATGTGGAGAGAGATGGATCACTACATGAGACAGGCCAACCTGAACAACAAACAGGTCATCGACATGGTGACTCGAACCAATGCGAAGATCCTCGGTGTTGACGATGTAACAGGAACGGTGGATATCGGGAAACATGCCGATCTGATTATCATGGAGCAAAATCCGCTGGAACATATCGAGGCCTTGTCAGACATCTCTATGGTCATGGTCAAAGGAAATCTAATTCAAACACCATCTGTCACAAGAATCAAAGAAGTCGACGATGTTCTAAACTCAGTTTGGTGAATTCAGGAGTGAAATCATGTTTGGTATATTGATCAATTGCTTTTCCATTATATGCGGGAGTACCCTTGGGGCCATCTCCAAAAGGTTCATGAATGACGGTTATAAGTCCATACTCAATCAAGTGATTGGAATCAGCGCGCTCATCATAGGCATTAGTACAACCATGAGCAGCATATCCACCAGCCAATATCAGATTATGTTTATCATCTTCCTCACCTTAGGTGGGGTCATTGGGCAACTCATTAATTTCGAGAACATCTTGTCCAACATTATGATCAGATTCTCGTCCAATGGCTTAAATGAAGGATTAACGGTTGCCATCTCATTGTTGTGCGTGGGATCGATCCCGATTCTGGGGCCACTACAAAGTGCGTTACAGGGGGATAATACCTTTTTGCAAATCAATACGATTTTCTCGGGCATTACGTCATTGATTCTGGCATCCACCTTTGGGATCGGCATCATCTTCTCAGCATTCATTCTTCTGGTGATCGAAGTTCTGGTCTTCTTCTCGGCTGATTTCTTATCCGTCTTCATGACGACGAACATCATGAACGAAATTACTCTGATTGGTGGCATTCTTGCACTCTGTACGGGAATGAACATCTTGATGATTACGAAGATCAAAGTGTTAAACCTGTTGCCTGCCTTATTTATCCCGATCTTTCTACTGTAGCTTCAGCATACTGAGGTCTTTTATAAACATAAAAAGTTAGTCAAGTTGCGGCCTTGGTCCTGTTCATCAGGACTGAGGTCTTTTTATGTCCAACCTGAGAAGGAGAACAGATTCAATCTGGCGTACGATTTGAATCAATGACGAATCACGTAAGATAGAGTTATGAATTTATGAACAATAATCACTTCAAGACATTGAACCAGAGGAGACATATCCTATGAACAAAATGAAAAAAACAGGTTTGTGGCTTGGTGTTACGACTCTAACCCTATCACTCGCAGTTCTTTACTTTCCAACATGGACGCCAAAAATAAAAGGAACAAACCCTATTCATGCATTGGAACAAGTTATAATCAACGGCACGGGACATGAAATCATGATCAGAGGACAGAATCTGGACAACCCAGTTATCCTGTATTTACACGGTGGACCGGGTGCATCTGAACTTCCGTACGCGAAAAAGTACCAGGATTTACTAGAATCTCAGTTTACGATTGTGAACTATGATCAGAGAGCAAGCGGCAAATCCTATCATTTTTTTGAGGACTATTCCAATCTCTCAGCTAACTTGCTGGTTGAGGATGCACTGGCCGTCACGGATTATATTACTCAACGTCTGGGGAAGAAAAAGGTGATCCTGATGGGTCATTCGTACGGAACATACATAGCAACTCTTGCTGCGCATCGAGCACCCGATAAATATGAAGCCTACATTGGGATCGGGCAGATGGCAGATACACAACAGAGCGAGATGGACGGATGGAATTACGTTATGGAGCAAGCCCTGTTGGCTGATAATCATGAAGATGTAGAGCAGTTGGAGCAGATCTATGAACCGATCAAACAAGGACAGGCATTCACGCCGCGAGATATCGTTAAACGTTATGGAGGCACATCAAGGTTGATGGACAGCCCTGACACCAGCTTCCTGGAAATGACGTTCAGCCATGAATATAATATGCTGGATGCCATTCGTTTTAATAAAGGGATCATATATTCGCAAGAAATATTGATAAGTGAAGCCCTGAGCCGTCCTTTGCCATCCTTGATTACGAAGCTGGACCTCCCCTTTTATTTTGTCATGGGAGATTACGACTTAATGACTTCATCCCATGCCGCCAAGGTGTTTTTTGACCAGATTGAAGGAAATCAAAAGGAATTCATTGGCTTTAATAACTCGGCTCACTACCCACATTATGAAGAGAAGCAAAGATTTTTTGATTGGATGGTAGATACCTTTATCAAGCACAAACCTTAATCATTCAATCCTTTACCCTCCAGGAACGGCTGCATGTACTTCTCTATTCGTGAAAATTTCGTTTTGGATTGCTTTTTTCATCGAACTACTGCTGAAGTTGCTCTGGAACGCTATATTCTGCAGTATTTTTCATTCTCACTTTTAGTCCGGCCTGTTCCACTTCAATCGCTTCACATTGCGTTTGTGGGACTTGCACACTTGAACCCCATCCGTATACGTGCAGACGTTCCTTTCATCACTGGATTATTATCATAACTTACAAGTTCAGGTAAAGCACCGCTTTTTCTATCAGTTACCGCTTGGTTCCCCCCATCTAAACATACAGCAAAAAGTCTTTCAGATCATATCCGAAAGACTTGTTTTTGACACCTTATTTATTTATATCGCTAATCCCACTCAAGCTCTAACCCTTGTCTCAATCCACTTTCTCCATCCGCCCGAGTCACTGATCTTCTCGGCACCTTCCGCAGCGTAGGCCTCACAGACAAATCCGCTCACGCTTCTGCCATCGATCATCTCGACTTGACCGATGCCAAGCGGGGCGGGGATCGACGCGGTGAAGGCTCCAAACGAAGCGCGCGGCATCTCCCACAGCTCGACTTCAATGGATGAGCCGCCTGTCACTGTGCGCACAAGACCAGGCTTGGCTGGCGTGGTGGGCAGTGCATACATCTCATACACAGGCGCCGTCAGCGACTCTTCCCGAAATACGGCACCGAGTCCAGTCATCTGGGGTTCCAGTGGCATTCCGCGTAGGTGAAGTCCGCACACGGCAACCGTAATGACATCTTCCTGCTGAAGCAGAAGTTCAGATGCCACGATGATATTCGCTTCTTCTTCCGGCCGGGCAAACAGCGTTATGCCAAAAGGAAGCCCTTCCTCTGCCCAGCCTGCGGGAATCGCCACAGCACTCAGATCAAGCAGATTGCAATGGTTGGTGTACAACCCCATCTTGCTATTTGTTTCGATCGGATTCGTGATCACCTGCTCGCGGGTCCAGGTTCCCCCGCATGTCGGCAGAATCAGCACGGCATTCTCCAGCAAAGTTACGGTGTGCCGCCGAATCTCTGCCAAGCGATGCTGAGCCTTGAACAAGGACGAAGCGGTAAAGGCTTCTTTTTTCCCAGACTCCAATACCGTCTTCGTAACCGGAAAGACTGCTTCCCCATGTGTCTCCACATATTCATCCAGATCAGACCAGCGCTCCGCAACCAAAGGACCTTCGTACAGAAGCGCCGCCGCTTCCTGAAGCATGGTAATATCGATCTCTTTCACAGCTACGCCGGATGCTAGTATGGCTTCCTTCTTCCGGTACCATGCCTCTCCATACGCTATAGCATAAGGACCATAGAATTCCAGTGCATTGGACGGCAGCAAAAAGGTACGCGGCATCTCCCCTCCACTCAACGGGCGATGCACAGAATAGGGGTCTTGCACATCCACACCCCGAACCACCTCGTCTACGCGCTGTGTATCGACCAGCTCATGAGCGAATACAGTGACGCAATCGATGCTGCGACAAGCGGGAATGACTCCAGCTGAAGGCCATGCACCCACCGCCGGCTTATATCCAACAAGATTATTCAGCGCTGCTGGCACACGTCCTGATCCGGCGGTATCCGTTCCGAGAGCAAACGCCGCCTGACCAGACGCTACCGCTATGGCCGATCCCGAACTGGAGCCTCCGCTGATCAGCTCCGGACGAAGCGCATTATGCGTATCGCCATACGGACTTCGTGTGCCCACAAGTCCGGTGGCGAACTGATCCAGATTGCATTTCCCCACCGGAATGGCACCGGCAGCAATAAGTCGTTCTACCACGGTCGCATGGCGATCCGGGACATAAGCGTAGTCAGGACAAGCCGCCGTAACCGGCCAACTGGCTACCTCGATATTGTCTTTGATGGCAAACGGAATGCCCCATAACGGGCAATCCTCCGGTTTCATCTGCGCCAGTCGATCCAGGAACGGCTGTATCCGTTCAAGGGTCGGAGGCAGAATCCAGATGTTACGATCCCGGGCATGCTCTGCCCGCTGGATAATGGCCTCGATCACATCCTGAGGGGTGAAGTGGCGATGGCGATAAGCCTTTTGCAAGTTAGCTACGGTGAATTGCCCTGGTACAGATGATTGGCTCATGACGCGTTCACCTCTTCTACAGGATATATAGCTGCAATGCAGTCCCCGGCACGAACCTGATCCCCCGATGAGACATAGATGGAAGCGACAATTCCGTCATACGGTGCCTTTTGCGGGAACTCCATTTTCATACTTTCTTCTATTATAATGTCTTCGCCTTGGAGTACCTTCTGACCCACTTTCACAAGCACCTTCCATACACTGCCGGACATCGAACTGTTCACTTCCAGACTTCCTTCGGGCAAAGCTTCTTGCTCCGCCGCACTCGCAACTTCCGGTTCGGACACATGTTCTGCGATGCCAAGCTCCTTCCAGTACTCCCGCTCCTGCTGGAATGCAGCCTGCTGTGTATCCCGAAAACGTGCGGAAGGTTCCTGAATCTCTTCCAGCCAGCTAAGATATTCGCCCAGATTGAACGTCGTCTCTTCCACGTCAACCACCATCTGCCCACGAGGGAAATCCTCTCTCATCTGCAACAATTCCTCCTGGGATACCGGATAGAACTGAATCTGATCGAAGAAACGCAGCAACCACGGTTTGCCCTCCTGGAAGTTGGCTGTCTCCCTGAATTTGTTCCACATCTGGATCGTACGACCGACAAACTGGTATCCACCCGGCCCCTCCATGCCATAAATGCACAGATACGCGCCGCCAATGCCAACCGCATTCTCCGGTGTCCATGTGCGTGCAGGATTATATTTGGTCGTCACCAGACGATGACGCGGATCAAGCGGTACAGCTACTGGCGCTCCGAGATATACGTCACCCAGTCCCATCACCAGATAGGATGCGTTAAATACCACCTCAGCGACTTCTTCCAGCGATCCGAGTCCGTTCATGCGGCGAATGAATTCCAGATTACTGGGGCACCAAGGCGCATCCGGGCGTACATTTTGCTGGTAACGTTCAATCGCCAGTTGGGTGGCCGGATCATCCCAGGACAGCGGCAGCTTCACAATCCGGGATGGCACTTCAATCGAATCCAGCGACGGCAATTGCAGATCTAGTTCCATAATGATTGCTGCGGCTTCCTTCACCGTCATTCGGGTGCTGTCCAGATGAATCTGCAAGGAGCGAATGCCCGGTGTCATCTCGATGAACGGTATCCGTCCACTGTCACGCACCGTTTGCATTAACACATAGACCTGGAAGCGATACAGAAGATCCAGTTCCCGATCTCCATATTCAATCAGAATATTCTCGTCACCAGAGCAACGAATACCGATCTTGAACCGACGTCCCTGCTCCTCGTATGCGAGAATTGGCATATAGGCGCCAGAAGAAATATCCAACAGTTTCGGCAAAGAAAGACGTTCGCCCCCCTCGATCAATGCATCGAGATAGGTATGCTGTGCATCCCGGAGCTGCTCGGCTTCTTCCACCGTGATCAGCTTAAACTTTATTTTGTCGCCCGGAGACAACTGTCCGACTTTCCAGAATTCCGCTGACGCCGTTGTCACCGGACATACAAATCCCCCCAGACTCGGTCCATCCGGCCCCAAGAGGATCGGCATATCTCCGGTCAGATCAAGTGCGCCAACCGCATAGGCATTATCATGAATGTTGGATGGATGAAGCCCGGCGTCTCCGCCATCTTCCCTTGCCCACAGCGGCTTCGGTCCAATCAATCGCACGCCTGTACGTGAGCTGTTAAAATGAACTTCCCACTCCGTCTCCGTCAACTGCTCCAAATACTCCTGTAACAGATATTCCTGCGTGCAGTGAGGCCCTGGAATAACACCAATCGTCCAGGTATGGGTTAGTTCAGGTTGTTGATGAAGAGAGAGCGGCTGCAAAACAGTTCTCCGTTGCAGGTCTTGCTGCACTTGTTGCTGCATTCCCTCTGGCTTAGACTGTTGCACTTGCTCTTGCTCCTGCTGCCGCTCTGGATGAACTCGCAATACCGCTCCCGTTCGCAGTGCACTGCCCGTATGCCCGCCGAACTCCCCCAGAGTAAAGGTTGACGCACTGCCCAGCGTCAGCGGCATATCCATTCCCCCAGAGACAAGCAGGTAACCCCGCATGCCTACCACAGCTTCACCCAGAACTAAAGTAGAACCCTGAGCCGCAAGTGTGGGTGTGTAAAGCGGAATCGGTATTCCATCCAGCGTTGCAGACATATCCGCACCAGTCAGGCAGAAAGTCATTTCATCACGGAAGCGGTACGAGCCTCCGCGCAAAGTCATTTCCAGCCCCGCCGCACCTTCATCATTACCTAACAGGCGATTGCCGATTCGAAATGCAAGTGAGTCCATCGGACCCGAAGGCGGTACACCGATATCCCAATACCCTTTGCGGCCCGGATAATCCTGCACCGTAGTCTGAATCCCGCCGTCCAGCACTTCAATGGCATGCTCTGACGGACTGAATCCAGCGAGCATGTTCGTATATACCAACCCTTCCCGAAAAGGCTCCGTATCCAGAAACGCCTGAATGTAAGTCTGGTTGGTGGTTATGCCGTATACTCGCAATGCAGCGAGTGCTTCAATCATGCGCTCAATGGCGGCCTGTCTGGATTCGGCATGCACGATTACCTTGGCCAGCATTGGATCATACAGGGTTGTCACTTGTACACCACTGCGAATCCACGTTTCCACCCGAACATGTTCGGGCCACACGACAGCATCGATCCGGCCATCACTCGGGCGAAAATCATGCAAACAATCCTCGGCATACAGGCGCACCTGCAAGCTGTGACCTTGCGGCTGACGAACCTGTGCCGCCAGACTTTCCATCTCTCCGGCTGCTTCCCGAACCATCCATTCAACCAGATCGACGCCAAGCACCTCTTCCGTTACCCCATGCTCCACCTGTAACCGAGTGTTGACCTCCAGGAAATAAAACTGTGTTGTCTCCGGGTCATACAGGAATTCGACAGTACCCGCACTACGATATCCCGCTGTCGCAGCAAGCCTTCTGGCGCTTTCATGCATGGCGCTTCGCGTTGCTTCCGGCAGGTTCGGTGCCGGGGTCTCTTCAATAATCTTCTGATTCCGACGTTGTACGGAACAATCCCGTTCACCCAGTGCCACCGCTTCTCCAAAAGCATTACCGAAAACTTGCACCTCGACATGTCTTGCTCTTGCGATATATTTCTCCAGAAACACGCCGCCATCGTTAAAATTCGCAACAGCCAGTCGGGTTACCGAATCGTATGCCTCTTGCAACGCTTGTTCATCCGTGCAGATGCGCATCCCGATCCCGCCGCCACCTGCGGTGCTCTTGAGCATAACGGGATAACCAATCGCAGCGGCCTGTTCCATCGCCACCTCCAGCGATGGCACCAGCCCCGTACCCGGAAGTAACGGCACAGACGCCTGTTCCGCAATGGAACGCGCCGTATGTTTCAGGCCAAACAGTTCAATATGCTCCGCAGTTGGTCCAATAAACGTAATTCCCTGCTCTCCGCACGCTCTCGCAAAGGTCGCATTCTCACTTAGAAATCCGTACCCCGGATGAATTGCATCAGCACCAGCCACCAAGGCCATGTTCAGGATAAGTTCGGCATTCACATAACTCTCCTTCGCCGGGCCATCACCGATCAGGATGGATTCATCTGCCAGTTCAACATGCAGACTATCGCGATCTGCTTGGGTGTAGACAGCCACAGAAGCAATTCCCATCTGACGTAACGTACGAATGATTCTGACGGCAATCGCTCCGCGATTGGCTATGAGCACTTTTTTAAACATGAGAATCGCTCCCTTCAGCTTCCCAGATCAGCACCTGTGCAGGTGTTGGATTGTATGCATTGCATGGATTGTTAAGCTGTGGACAGTTGCTGATCAACACCGTGACAGGAGCGAGAGCCACCAGTTCCACATACCGCCCTGGTCCCGATACGCCATCTGCAAATGTGAGCTTGCCTTCGGGTGTAACCGGCACATTCATGAAGAAATTGACGTTGGGAGCCAGATCCCGTTTGGAGAACTCCGGGCGACTGGACAGCATCAGCATGAACGTATCCCGGCAGTTATGCATCGGCAGCGTATCATGGGAGTACCGAACGGTATTGCTCTGTGCCGAGCAAGCTCCACCAATCGTATCGTGTCTGCCACAGGTATCTGCGGTAATCTGAAGCAGCTCCCGACCAGACTCCGCAACCAGCACTGATCCAGTCGTCAGATACAGGTTCTGCTGTCCGGTAATCGTTTGAATAGCACTATAGTGATCCCCCGGATCTTCCGTAGCATAAAAGAGTGTATCCACCGCCTGATTCCCTTCCAGATCGACAATGCGGAGTACCTGGCCTGCGGCCAGATCATGAATCCATCCATCCCCTGCCGGGATGATGTGGTTATAGATCGCTTTGGCGGGTTCCCGTGTGCTCGTGGTCGCTACAAATGTTGATGTGCTCATATTAATTGGCCCCTTTCAGTAACGATTGTGCTTGCCAGGTATTTTCAAATGCTCTCCGATTCTCCTCACAATGAACAAGGCAGCGATCATCTTCCTTCACAGGTTCGGCATCACTGAACGTCAGCTCAATAACTGAATCTGGATAACGCCCTTCCGGGTCCAGCGAATTCGGTGTATTGGATACGACGAGAAGAAGTTCCATTTCCGTGCGGAGCGTTATCGAAGTACCTGCAGTCGGTTGCGATTCGTATCGCATCGTGCCATCCAGCTCACAGACCACTTTGGAAAAAAAGTTAACCGGCGTACCGAGATCACGAGGCGTCAGCCGATGTCGATACATCTCTACCACCAGATTCTCATATCCGCTGCGGTACCAGTCATTTCGCTCCTGCTGATAGGTCGTGACTCCATATTTGCGATCCGTACTTCGACGTGTTGTGTATCCCGACAACGTATCATGCCAACCCGTCGTGTCATCGATAATGGATGCAAGGACACGGCCCTGATCACTCATCAACACATGACCAGATGTCAGGTATGCGGTGTGTTGCGCCTTGAGTGAATCCGGCATGTTGTAACGTTCGGAAGGATCGGAAGCCTGAAACAGAAGTGTTGTCAGGTTAGCGCGATCCCCCGCTGCTGTCATTCGAATATTCTTGCCCCGGCTAATGTAACCTGACCACTTTCCACCTGCTTGGATGCGAATTGAAGTCATATCAGTACCTCCTGTGTAGTAGAAAAAAATATAAAAAAGCCCGGGAGAAATACCAAAAATGAATTTGGTACATTCTCCCGGGCTTTTTTCCCGCCGTGTACATGGATGTGAGCCAGATCGGCTACTTCCATGCGTTTTCTCTCGGACCAGGCAACAGTGTGAGCCACCGTTCGGAACCCTAGAAAACATTTTGTATTCGGTTGCTTTTCATGTTAACAATCCTAACACATAACAAAAACAGTGACAACAATAATTTTATTTTAATTATTTTCTTCAATATAGCGATCGAATTCATGTTATATTTTCAGGCATTTTCACCTCTTTTAACGAAAAAAAAGCTTGTGCTTTCCAAAAAACCTTGGTTAAATGTGAGGTGTCATGACAAACGCCAATGCAAAAAATCGATACATTCCGAAATCAGGGGGAGATTCTATGTCAGATAAACTAACTTTGAAAAGAGACTTATCGTTGTCTCACGTCGTGACCATGGGTCTGTCCTGGATGTCACCCATGATCTTTTTCACCAGTTTCGGTGTGTTGCATGAAGGTTCCAGAGGCATGCTTCTCGCAGCTTACTTGCTTGCATTTATAGCCATCTTGTTCACCGCGCTCAGTTATGGTCAGATGGCCAAGGCGTTCCCCGTGTCGGGATCAGCGTATACCTATGTAACCAAATCCATGAACCCATTTATCGGCTTCCTTGTCGGGTGGGCCATCCTGTTAGATTATCTCTTCTCCTGTATTATCGCCGTGCTCATGTTCGGTATTAATCTTCACGCACAATTCACCTCGATACCTTCCTTTGTCTGGATTCTGTTATGTACCCTTGTGGTCATGATCATAAATATTATCGGGATCAAAACATCAGCCAATGTCAGCAAAATCTTCGTAATCATGCAGATCCTGTTCATTGCAGGTTTTTGCTCCTTACTTGTATACAGAGCATTTCAGAGCGGGATCACCGCAGGCTGGAATCCGCTTAATACTCAAGAGGGTGTCCCCATTTCCACGATTCTTGCCGGAGCTTCGCTCGTATGCTTCTCGTTCCTTGGTTTTGATTCCATTACGACCATGACCGAAGAAACGAAGAACCCAAGGAAAACCATCCCTCGGGCCATCATAATCATCGTTTTATTGGCAGGACTAATGTATTTCGTCACAGCTTTCCTGATTCAGCAGATGTACCCGTCGTTCACGTTTAATCATGTCGATTCCGCAGGCTTTGAACTCATGCAATCGATCGGTGGTCCATTACTCGCCTCGATATTCACCTTTGTCATTATATTCTCTGTACTATCCCAGGGGATGTCTTCCATGACGACCGTAACACGTCTTATGTTCGTGATGGGAAAAACGTCCTTGTTGCCACGAGCATTCGCATCACTCCACCCTACACTTCGAACTCCAGTGTTCAACATTGTTCTCATGAGTGTCATCTCGTTATCGGCTATGTTTATCAGCCTGGAGACAGCGATCATGTTTGTTAGTTTTGGTGCATTAACCGCATTTCTGTTCGTCAATCTATCCGTTATATTCCACTATATTATTCGTGAAAAACAGCGTTCTCCCCGTGATATGTTCGTACGTTTCCTATGTCCGCTACTCGGCGCCGGATTCGTATTTTATCTTATCACGCTACTCGATGTTTCCTCGTTGATGCTTGGCTCCGGATGGCTCGTAGCTGGACTCATATACTACCTTGTTAAACGTTTGAAGCCCGCAACTATGAGCATATCCAAAGTGGATGAAGCCTTGTAAACAAAGGTGATTTTGTTCAATGGTACTTTGATTGTTCAGTTGTTCGTTTGATCATGTCAGTTAGTGAGGGCACTCGAGATTTGGCGGGTAGTGTTTAACCCACTGACGGATTGATAGAACACAGCATGTAGAACCAACAGATAGAGTAATAGAATAGCGCGTAACGGGAGGGATTGCTGTGACGTTGGAACGAATCAAACAAGCTTCCCTGATGTTATTTTCCATCCACGGCTTTGACGGCACTTCGTTGCAAACCATTGCACAACAAGTCGGTATACAGAAGCCTTCTATTTACACATATTTCACAAGTAAAGATGCGTTGTATCTCGAATTACTGCATGATTCACTTACACAGGAGTTGGATTTCGCCCGTCAGTTAACGAAAATTCGTTCTGACGGAGCTTTCAAAGAAGTGCTCTTTCAATTCTTGTCCAGCTTCATTGATCGTTACGAGAGCGAACCGAGTGTTTCTTATATGCTCAAAACATTCCTTTATCCTCCGCAGCACCTGCAAGCTCCAATTCAGGACCTGCGTAATCATTATATCGATGAATTGGAGCGTATTTTGTTCACTGTGTTCAGTAAGGAGCCGGCAGATCAGGAATTCTACATATCCCTTGCTAACTCTGGACAATATCAGGTTGTTGTTCCCTTGCAGAGAACGAAACCTTATTCCCCTGCGGAAAGCTCCTTCGCCTTTTTCATGGTTCATCTGCAAGGATTGTGGGTTGAGTTGCTACGCAGCGGTGCGGAGCGTGCCTACGTCAGATTGCAGAGAACATGGCCTCTGGTTAGTGCTTCAGTATAATCAGTAGCTCAGCATAGAAGGACTCTGGCTAAAAATCATAAGAAAAAAGGCATTCCCTGTCATACATCATACGGAAGACAGGGAATGCCTTTTTGGGGTTTGCTCTGTGGGTTTGCTCGATGCCTTTTCTCTATCGCTTTGTTCTGGAATTCGCTTCATTCTAATGAATTGAGGATACGCTAATTCCCTCTTTTTTGTACAATTCCGAATTGTACGAATTACAGAGACGTATCTCGACAATATGGGCCGTTTTTTTATCTACTTATATACGGTTAATTCTCTTCTTCACTTCTTACACGTACATTGCGAGCAACAACTTATAGATCATTGCCGCGGCTTCCGCACGGGTCGTCATATTTCCTGCACGAACCGTATTGTCCGTATAACCATTCACAATTTTGGCCTGAACGGCTGTATTCAGTGCATCTTGTGCCCAAGCCGGAGTTTGCGACTCGTCAGTGAAGCTTGGTTTTACAGCAACATTGCTCGTTCCCGACTGTGCATCTGCACTTAACTTCAATGCATTTGCCATCATCACAGCCATCTCGGCACGAGTGATCGTCTGATTAGGCTTGAACGTATTGTCTCCATAGCCCTTCACGATTCCGGCTTGCACGGCTGCGGCAATATCGCTCTTCGCCCAGTCCGGCAGACTGCCTTCATCTGCAAACGTCGTATCCGACTGCACGGACTTCAAAGCCAGTGCCTTACTGATTAACGTAACAAACTCTGCCCGTGTAATCTTCTTGGATGGCTGGAACGTACCATCTGTATAGCCTTGGATGACGTCCATGCCAATCAAACGATCTGCATAGTCGGATGCCCAGTGTCCGTTCAAATCGGACAAATTAGTAGCTCTGTAACTGGACACAACAAAGGTACCCAGATGATTCACATTAGCCGATATTGTTCCTGCTGCATTCGTCTTACCACCGATGAATACCCAGCTCTGACGCGCTTCATTATAATAGTAGATCGCTGGCTGTGTTCCTTGTGGCAGCTTGGAAGCATCATATTGCAGACTCAATGCTGCCTGATCGTTCAATGTCCGTCCTCCACTGCGAGTAATCTGTACTGCTTGGCCCAGTACGTTCAGCGAAGCTGCATTCTGTAATTGGTCCTTGGATACAACGGACAGATGCAAGGTATCTTTTTCCCCAATAGCTCCAGCCGGAGCGTTGAATTGCACGATGTCTTTCAGACCCGTTTGTACTGGCTGATTCGCTTCAACCTCTACCTTCACTTCAGCAGTTGAATCTGATCCCGTATCAGGGTTGGTTGGTGTGGTTGGAACGGTAGGCGTTGTTGGTACGCTTGGTGTGCTTCCACCGGAATTCCCTCCAGCGTTGCCTCCATCACTACCTGAACCCCCGGCACCATTGCCCGAACGAGCCTGTACGGTAACCGTACGTGTGACTTCTTGTGCAGCATTGCCGGCAATATCTTTCACGTTATAACGAAGGGTGTAGATCCCCGCCGCTTGTGTGTTCACTGTGCCGTCCATCTGCACGGAACCATTGATGCCCACATTATCGGTAGCCTTTGCTCCAGGCTCGTTATACATATCTCCCACGGTTAATGACATTTGGCCGCTGCCTTGCAGGGTGATGACAGGAATTTCGCGATCTATTTTGACCACCAATGGTAAAGTATAGGTTTCGTTCAGATCGTCCGTCGCTCTGAATAACAACTTGTGCTCTCCCGGCTCCGTTACCTCCAGAGGTGTATTCTCCGTATATGGTTCGTACGTCTGTCCTCCATCACGGGATAACTCAATCGTCGCCGAAGTGGCTGGCGCGTATACTGCGCTGGTTACACTAACCGTTACGGACTGATTTGTCCATGTATCCGTATGATACGGCTGGCCGTCAGCGGTGGTCATATTTCCTTTTAACACAAATACCTGATTATTTGTTCCTTCCACAATGACAGTGAACGTTCTGGTATCCATTTCGCTGCCACGTTGTACCGTTGCCGTCAATTCCAGTCGCTCATTATTCTCAGGCTGTGTAAGAAGTTTTCCCTGTGCATCCATCAATTCTGGGTTGGAGCTGGACCAGCTAATCGTGGCTCCATGTTTTCCTTCAACAGGAAGGGTAAGGTCGGAAGTGACCGCGTTCAGATCGCCCAGATCAATCGCTTGAAGCGTATCCGTTACCGCCTGTGCATCACTGTAAGGTGTAGAACTTACAAAGATCGGATTGGAGTAGAACCACAGATCGCGATAGTTCTGATCATTAATCTCGTTGAACCGAGTCTCTGCATCCGCTGTTGTGATCTTCGGATCAAGTTGTGGTTCACCATTTACGGTCTCTCCTGCAACGTTCATGCCCAGATTTGTACCACGCAGGCGATAATATTTATCCTGATCAGTGGCTTTGATCTTGTACGTGATGACATTGTAACCTTCCACATCTGTTGTCCAATCGTTGGACGTGAAGGTTGCCAACACTTTGGTAGAGTCGTTCGTGTCTTTGGAATAAGCGGCTGTGCCCTTCTCGGCCTTGCCCGTCACATCTCCGGCGATGAGATCCACGTGATCTACCAACGGTACTTGTCCAGCGGATGTGCCGCTGTTGATAGGTTTTTCATAGTTGTTGCTCGTGGTTGGACTCTTGAAACGGATTTTCAGTTCCACTTCGTCACCTTGGGTCACACCCAGGTCTCCGCCCATTTCAGCTTGAGTACCCGCGCCGGAAGCCGTGAAGTCCAGTGCGTTGATCAGATCACCGAAAACGGAAAATGATTTCCCTGAACGCAGTCCTTCCAGCACGGCTTGCATCCCAGTACCATCAACCCAAGAATAGGTCTTGGCGTATTCGCCCGGAAAATAACCGCTGGAATTCGTGTCAATCGTCTTGAAATGGTAATCCGAATTGCCATAGTTCCAGAAGTGACGCCCTTCTCCCAACAATGCATCCCACAAACCGCCCACCTTGGCGACCATATAGTCCACACCGCCGTATGTACGGTATTTGTATCCATCATCTGCGGTCGGATTAGCTACATTGTATGTTGTGTTGTACCCACCGCGATCCGGTTCCATCTGGTTGCCCAGCATACCTTCGATACCAAAAACAACTTGTGGAGCCAGATCGTTGAACTCACGGAAGTCCGCGATGGTATATTTGTTTTTGCCCCGTGAAGGGTGATTGATCATCGCATAACTCGTCGTTGGATACTTGGTTACCAGCCAATTGATAGCAGCTAGTGCATCCTGATGAGTTGTATAGGCACGTCCCCCCGTCAGATCCCAATTCGCTACGTCAGCCGCATCGAACAGATTCGCATCCCGATTGGTAAAACGATACTCAAATTCGTTTGCAGCTTCCAGCGCTTCAGTCGAATTCGGCTCATCTGTGAGAATACCCACCCCAACGTGTTCATGTGTCGGCATGTCCCATTCGAAACCGGAGAAGACCGTTTTGCCTGCGTATTTGCCCGCTTCCTGAAGTGCTTTGATCTGTGGCACCTGGTATTCGTTCATCCCTTTGGACATCGGAATCGATCCACCTGGAATGTCTACTCCATTCTGATCCCGCTTGGATAACCGCAAATGATCCGTAAGTGCGATCCAGTCCAGACCATACTTCGTCAGTCCCGCGTCGAGTACATTTTCCAACGAATTCTGTGCATCATCGGACTCAAAGGTATGTACGTGCAAATCCCCCGTTTGCCATGAGCCTGCTACCGAGCTGTTGGTTGGTGTGTTATCTCCCGCATCCGCATAGGTTACCGCAGCAGGGAAAGCTCCCATGACAAGGCCCGTAGCCAGTGGTATAAGCGTAAGCATAGCGAGCATTTTCTTTCCTTTATTGTTGAACAAAATCATCCCACCACCGTTCTGAGTGTTTGTGTCGGGAGTAAATATAAGAAACTTTGAGGGCAGGGTCAACGCAATGAAAGCGCCTATTAAAAATTTGACATATCCCTGCATCACTTTATATTTCGTTAACGATTTCTTTTGCTGTATCTACGAAGATTATGCTCTATCATCCTCCATATTGAAGTGCTGAAATGTACTAGAGAGATGTTGCAAGAGGGTTAAGAAAAATTCAGATTTTGTTCACCATTCAGGAAAGTTCCACCACAGCTAGTGGAGCATTAGGAAGATAATTAACATAGCAGGGGTGATGAAGAGGTATAAATGAAGGTCTTTGTAAACATCTGAGGGCGGTGCATCTGCCCAATATAGAAAAAAGAACCCACGAATGCACAGGCGCAATGCACCCTGAATCCGCAGGTACTCTGGGTTTGTTAGGATTTTGATGTAGCTTTTACATGTTTACTTTTGTGAAGGGGAAGTTAACGGGTTGTGAAATGTGTGCACTCTCTACTTTATATTTAAACTAGAAAAATTCTCCCAATAAACCGATACTATTGAAGATGGCTCTGGCTCATTAGACATAGATCATATTATATAGAAGGAGTTGCACACTTTTGAGAAGATTTTATCAAGGTTTGGGGCTAACTATTATAGCTTTAATTTTACTATTACTAAGCTCTACTCCAACAGAAGCAGCATCGAAGAAAATAAATTTAAAATTGTCAGATGGAGCGACGTTTTATGGCGAAGTTTTAAACGGGAAACCTCATGGTAAAGGGACAGCGAGGTGGGGAGAAACCGAAATATACTCTGGAGATTGGGTGAATGGTAAGCGGCAAGGAAAAGGCAAGTATACATATAAATTAGTCGAAGGTGCGGGTGTACCCTTTGATGATTATGATGAATCTAACATGGGTAAAGGAACAGGTGAATTCACAACAAAAACCTACAACGGATCGTGGATTAATGATACATATCATGGAAAAGGAAAAGAAATTACGCAATGGTTAGAAGTACAGTATCTTACTTCTGACAACAAGGTTCATCCTATACCTAGTATTTACATAAACACCATTAACGATGGAACATTCAATCAAGGCAAGATGTCTCAGGGTTATTACGCAATCCATTCCTCAGATATTGTTTCACTAAGATATACAGATTACACGACGACAATCACCCTCAAAAACTATTATTTCAATGGAAAGTTAACCGGGGACCAGTACTTTTTTGACACGATTATCAATTATAAAAAGAAAGACGGCTCTTCAGAAAAATATATTGGGATTAAACCTTCCGAATTCTCCAAAGGCACATTAACTAGTGGCAAATTCACGGGGTCTACGCATCTAATCGATTATGGTAATCCAGTTAGTTATTCTAAACAATTCGTAAAGAACGATAATGTATTAAAAGAGAATTCCATAACATCAGCCGCCTTTGATAAAGATCGCAAGAAAATCCTTAATGAATTCCTTCAAGCGATTAAACCTTATTCAGCAAAACTCAATAACATTTCCAACGAGATCATGTCATTAAAAGAGATGGACTATATGGGGATGATGCCCTAGGTAGTGAAGATCACAAATGAGAAAAAAGCCTTCCAGATAACTATCTGAAAGACTTCCACCTCTTGCCGATTCAGAATCAACCAAAACGACCACTAATATAGTCCTGTGTACGCGAATCAACGGGCTCGGCGAACATGTCTTGGGTAGCGGAGTATTCCACGACCTCCCCATTCAGGAAAAACACCGTCTGCTGAGAAACCCGAGCTGCTTGCTGCATATTGTGTGTGACCATCACGATGGTATAACGTTCCTTCAACTCATGAGCCAACTCCTCGATCTTGAAGGTCGACACGGGATCAAGCGACGCCGTAGCCTCATCCATCAGCAGAATGTCCGGCTCCACTGCCAGTGCACGTGCGATGCAGAGGCGCTGTTGTTGTCCTCCGGATAGACTTAACGCGGAACGCTTCAGGTTATCCTTTACTTCATCCCACAGGACAGCAGAACGCAGGCTCTGTTCCACGATTTCATCCAGCTTCTTCTTACCATGGATACCGTGCTGTTTTGGGCCGAAGGCCACATTATCGTAGATGGATTTTGGAAAAGGATTCGGCTGCTGAAAAACCATGCCGATCTTCTTGCGAATGGTTTCCACATGCACCTCGCCGCTGTAGATGTCCGTTCCACCTACGGCCACTTTACCTTCAATCCGTGTGCCGGGTATCCGGTCATTCATGCGGTTGAGGGTCCGCAGCAGCGTCGATTTGCCACAGCCGGACGGTCCGATAAAAGCGGTAATGGCCCGTTCCGGAATTTCAATGGAGACATCCTTAAGCGCCTGAAACTGACCGTAATATAAATTCAATTTGTTGATCTCAATGATTGACTGCACAATGGTTCCTCCCGGTGTTGAAATTGATCTTGTTACTGGATCAGCCTGACACATCAGGCTTGATTTTTGCGTGCATTCAGCCAAATTGGCACACGGAACAGAATATTAATGAGCAAGGCCACAAAGATCAACACAGCCGTTGTCTTTTGCGCAATCTCCTCGGCATCGGGCACAATTGCTTCGGACTGAATGTACCACAGATGTACAGCAAGGGTTCCTCCTGGCGATAGCAAATTGAAGTCCCACATTTCCCCGGATGTAGACACCCCTGCGGTCAGAATAATGACGGCACTCTCTCCGAATGCCCGACCTGCCGTGAGGCAAATGCCTGTCATGATTCCGTTTATAGCTACCGGCAGCAAAACATTACGGATCGTCTGCAAATGGGTAGAGCCAAGTGCAAAGGACGCATTACGAAGTTCAACTGGAACCGCTCGGACCGACTCCTCGGTTACCCTGGTAAGCACAGGCAGATTCAGAAAGGCAAGGCTGACAGCGGCGCCCAGAATCGTAAGACCAATTTCGAAGAACTCCACAAACAGGGCAATACCGAACAAACCAAAGATGATGGATGGAACAGAAGACAGTCCCTCCACGCAAATGCGCACGATCTCCATAAGTTTGTTGTTTGGAGCAAATTCAGCCAGGTAAATCCCGGCCGCCATGCCGATGGGAATAGAGATCAGGAGGGATAGAATTAGCACATAGAACGAGTTGAACAGCGCCGGCCCAATCCCTCCTCCTTCTTCAATCTCGCTTGGAACACCATATAGAAAGTCCCAGCTCAGCAAAGGCAACCCTTTTTCCAGAAGAAGAAATAACAGTCCAACAATGAATAAAATGACGACAATCCCTACACCCCATACCATGCCCGTAAAAATCCGGTCCATCAGCGTGGATGCACCTCTGCGTTTGCCGAACGAATAGGCGGGGACAGCGTTCGCCTGCTTCTTCATACTCATGAGTAGCGTCCCCCTTTCTTCTGAAGCATTCTTACGGCTACAATCATCAAGATGGAAATGGCAAGCAGGATAAAGCCCATCATGTATAGCCCATGATTCCAGGTAGAATCAAATTCAACGCTTGAGATTTGCATGACGATATTACTTGTCAGCACCGCTGTTGGTGTGAATAGACTGTTAGCGAGCTGCGCCGTATTGCCGATGACCATTACCACCGCCATCGTCTCTCCAATGGCACGAGTCATCCCGAGAATGACGGCGTACATGATTCCGCCTCTTGCAGCAGGCAAGACCACACGAGTTATGGTTTGGAATCGGTTCGTACCAAGTGCATAAGCTGCATCCCGGTATTTGTTTGGTACAGCAGATATGGCATCATCACTGATCCGGCTAATGGTAGGCAGCACCATAATCGTCAGAACAATGGACGCTGCGAGCAAACCGTCCGCCAGATCATGTCCACTGATATCCCTAAGCCAGGGGATGAGAATCGTCAGTCCCAAGAAACCGTATACCACAGAAGGAATCCCTACCAACAGATCCAATACAGGTCGCAGAATATGGCGAAGCCATTTTGGCGTCATTTCGGCCAGAAACACGGCAATGATGACGGAGATGGGAATGGCAAACAACATTGTGAGCCCCGTGAGTGCCAGCGTTCCCAGAATAAAGGTCAGCGCCCCGTAATGCTCATTTTCCGGGTCCCAGTTGGTAGAGAAAAAGAATTCGCTGAGCGAAACATCCGCAAAGGTAAGAACGCCCGTACGAAGCATAAGGACCAGAATGCATAACAGAACCAGACAAACGAATAATGTACTGCCAATACAGACCATGCGAAACAGTTTATTGGACCATCTTAAACGCGCCTTACGGTCAAACCGGGTTCCCGATCCGGGAGCCTTGCCGATGCTTGAACCAAGCTCACTCGGAGCAGGGCTGTTCGTGGATGGATTTAAATCGATCATGAAGGGCTCTTCCTTTCACATAGAGAAGCCAGCTTGGCGACCGTGCGCAGAAGCTGGCTATCCCTTTCCTTATGAAGTGCGAGAATGATGAACGTTCGCAGCTTTCGTTATTTAACGGCAGCAAGCGGAATGAATTTCAGTTTTTTCAGGGAACCGTTCTGGAACTTGCTGCTTTGGATATACTCGATGAACGCTTTGGTTGCTCCTGTAGGTTGACCTTTGGTCATGTAATATCCAATGCCCCATACTTTGTATGTTTTGTTCAGGACGTTTTTCTCTGTTGGTGCTACGCCATTGATGGATACAGCCTTCATTTTGCTAGTCACATACGGAAGGTCAATATAACCGATTGCATTTGGTGTCGTTTCAATCGTTGTTTTCATATCACCGCTGGAGCCAACCTCTTTGTAGTTATCCCCTTTGCTCATGAAGTCCTTGCCATCCAGTGCTTTTTGTTGGAAGTTAACCCGTGTACCGGAACCAAATTTACGGTTAACCACAACGATGTTCGCATCCGATCCGCCGACTTCCTTCCAGTTAGTCACTTTGCCGGAGAAGATGTCTTGCAGTTGTTTTGTTGTCAGATTGCTTACACCCACATTGGTATTAACGACAGCCGTGAATACTGTTACAGCTACCGGATTGGCTACCAAGCCATCAAATTTCTTGAAGCCAGGTACATCTTTGGATGCATCCCAGTCTACGGCGCCAATGTCCGCGATCCCTTTACGAACGGATTGAGGACCTGTGATGGAACCTGCTGCAGAAGCGGAGATTTTAACTTTCGGATTATCTTTTTTGAATTCGCTGGCAGCTTGAAGTGTCAGTGGAAGCAATGCGGAGGAACCGTTAATGACAATTTTACCTTTCTCTGTGCTCTTGGCAGCTGATGCTGTCGTTGCGCCACCAAGTCCACCAATCAGAGATACAGCCATAAGCATTGCTGTGAAGGGTTTGATCCATTTTTTCATGTTAATTAAACTCCTCTCGAATTAAAAAGCTTGTGATCATACTTGATATAAAACATTACTTCGTAACGGCTCTCCAGCTTCCGTCAGCTTGTACCAGAACTCGGCCGTTCTCAACCACAGAGATTTGTGTTCCGGCAACCGCGATGGAGGATACATCGGAAGATACGGTGTATAGCTTGGTTTGTTTTCCAGTTACCGGGTCGATCGAAAGGATCACGCTGTTGCTGTCATCCTGGGCCGCCAGTACATACAAGGTTCCACCCGACAGAATAGCTTGTTCTACATCGTACTCGGCATACACCGGCGTAGACTTTTGAGATGAATCCACAGACAGCAACGATGCTTTACCGTCTTCGGAAGGTACACTCACGTAGTAGGCTTTTTGTCCGTCAGCAGACCATACAAATACCTTGTCGTCGGTTGATGTTGTGAGCTTCACAGCCTCAGGTTTTGAATCTGCTGTGTTATACGAAAATATTTGCTGTTGATTGGATGAGAAATCAATGGAGACATTGTCTTCATCCACATTGGTTGTATCCGAAGTTACGGTACCAAGTGTTGTTACGGTATAGATAAATTTCTTGCCGTCAGCAGAGACATTCAGGTTTTCCTTATAATCTACCTTGTCTTCGACCACTTTCGTAATCGCGCCATCTGCCAGATTCAGCTTGGCAATCACGGACCCTTTATCCCCTTGTAGGAAGTAGATTGCGCTCCCGTCAGCAGACCATACCAATTCAGGCTTGATGCTGTTGTCGCTCGTGATCAGTTTGGAAGCCTTGGTCTTCAGATCAATAACATAAACGGCTCCTTCGGCATTCGTGTAAGCCGCTTGATCACCACTTGGCGAAATAACGAGATCCGATCCACCATCTGTCGTTAACAACAACTCATATTTGCCGCTTGTTGTATTCACGAGATAATCGTTTCTGCCATTGTTATCGTTCTTGGAGACAATCAGCTTATCCGCTCCGGCAAAACGAGGATTCTCGACTTCATCGATCAAGGATACCGTACTGATCTCAAGCAGTCCGTTTCGCTTGACAATCGTACCGCCAACTCCCGACACCAGTGGACGAAGAGCGATGTAACTTGTACCACCGATGATGGTAACCGGTTGATTCAGATTCACTTTGACGTCATCTACCACAATTTGTTTGCTATTGTTTTGGAGCGTCACGCTGTGATCATTCAGCTTGATCACCGTCGTTCCGCTATGTACTTCGGCTTGTGCTCCGATAGCTTTGATCACATCACGAAGTGAAACGAGTGTCTCGCCATTTTTAACGATGGAACGAACGACGACGCTGTTACCGTTTATTGTAAGCGTGGAATTTTGCACCTGAGCTGTATTAGCCGCAGGTTTCACTGCAGGAGCAGCCGATACTGCACTAACCACAGAAGTACCTAACACTGTTGCTACCATGGACACCACTAACACCTTTTTCATTGACATTGGCTCTTGTCACCCTTCTCTATTCCATTTAATTTGCCTTGTTTTGTCATGCCCTGCTGTCTGGTATTCTGCATGTATCGTCTTTATGAGAGCTTGTCCGGCTCATCCCCCCAAACTTCCACGTTCATAGTAAAAATGACCTATCACGATTGTAATTATAGGAGAGATTTGTAAACGGAAAATCCTGGAATTGTTAACGAATTGTCAATGTTTTCATAACACACAAAAACGAGTCGTTGGAATATGACCCACGACTCGTTTTTTGTCTTTTTTCCCTAGATAAAAAGTTTCATCAATGTATTAAAAATCGGATTCACAATATAACCTGTCGGATGGATAGAATACCTCTTACCCGAGTTCAGACGGCTGATCTTCTCCATTTCCTCAGCGGACAGCACAAAATCAAAGATTTCACTATTCTCTCTGATCCGCTTTGGATTGGATGATTTGGGAATCAGGATGACGCCCCGTTCCAGATGCCAACGCAAAATTACTTGAGCCACCGTCTTATGGTGATGATCAGCGATTTCCTTCAATATTGGATGCTGCAATAACACTTTATTCCCCTGTCCCAACGGACCCCACGCCTCATGCAAAATCTGATGTTTGTCCATATAGGCACGTAGTTCGTTCTGCGGGAATTCCGGGTGCGTCTCGATCTGGTTGATCATCGGCAAGATTTTCGCGTGCTTCCTTAATTCTTCCAGATGCTGAATTTCAAAATTCGCGACCCCAATGACTCTAATCTTGCCTTCCTCGTATAATTCCTCCATGGCTTTCCACGTTTCGATATACTTTGGCGAGGCAAAATGAATTAAATACATGTCGAGGTAATCGACCCCCAGCTTGTTTATCGTTTCCTGGAAAGCTTTCTTGGTCGCTTCATAGCCATGATCCGTATTCCAGACTTTCGATGTGATAAAGAATTGCTCGCGCGGAATTGGACTATGCCGGATCTCTGCTCCAAGCGCTTTCTCATTCCCATAAATTCGGGCAGTATCAAAATGTCGGTACCCGACCTGAATGGCCTCGCGAGTCGCTGTTGTAAATTCTGCTTCTTTCGTTATTTTGTAAACTCCAAAACCCAGTTGAGGAATGGGAACCCCGTTTCTGGCTTCAATCACTTTTGTATGCAAATTCATTTTGACTGCTCCTCTCCAAAAACAAAATATACTCGATATATATTATATCTAGTTAAAGCCAAAAAAAGAGGTTAACCCTTTCTTTCTTCATGAAACAGATCGGTTAACCGTATGTCTTTTAAATAATTCTGCATCGCGATCTCCGCGCCTTCAAGGTGATGAATGATCTTTTCTTTCACGTCATCCACGTCTTGTCCCTGGAGTGTTACATCGGTATGAACTTTAAACAAGTCTTTGCCGGGTTCAACCGCCAGGAATACGTCCAACATCGTGATTTCCGATAAAGGCTGAGCAAGCAATATGCCGCCCTTGGCCCCTTCTTTGGCCATTGTCAGTTTGGCGTTATTCAGGTTGCGAATGACTTTTACCGTCGTAGGAACCGGAATATTTAATTGCTCCGAAATCAACTTGGTGGATAAATAATTCGAACAGTTCTCCTCAGATAGAACGTGAATATAGAGCAGAATAGAGATTCCTTGTGATAAGGCTGTAGAATATGCCATTTCATTCATCCTAACTATTTCTTTTCTAAATATACTATATATCTTTTATGTTTAGTTAGCAACTATTAGCCTATTCCCACTCTACCCTCGATTTCATCGCTGCATATTTACTGGGAGTGATACCTACAGCAGCCTTGAAAGACCGACTGAACAGATGAATACTCGAAAAGCCAACTTCCTCGGCAATCCGGGTTAAATTATGTGTTCCTTCAATAATTCTTTTCTGGGACTGCTCTATTCGGATATGTGTCACATATTTGTGAAGGGTAATCCCCAGCTTGCTTTTGAACAAATGCGATAAATGGTTCGTCGATACACCGACATGTCTACTGATAGCTACATTATTTAATTGAGGGTCGGCGTAGCATTCATGAATATAACGAATCGACTTTTCAATGAATGCCCACCCCTTGGTCATGTTCCCCTCTTGGTCCTGATCTTCAGATTGATTTTTGAAAAAAAGATGCAGCAACTCCAAACATATGAATTTCGTAATTAACGAAGATCCTCCCCGCTGCTCCTGAAACTCCTTATGCATGAGCGCAAATCTCTTTTTCCATTCAATTCGATCGGCTAGCTGCAAATGAGAGATTGGGTGTATGGAAGCCAGCTTCATTTCCCTATCCGCCAGATCAGGTCGTTCACTATGAGCTGCACTCGTATTCTTCAATAAACTACGCTCTTCCTCATAATACAGATCAAAATGAAAAATATACTGAATCAATGGCTGCGTGGAGGTGGACCGAATGATATGAGACATGAATGGATGCATCAGCACAATGTCACCTTCTTTGACCAGGTATTTCACACCACTCAAGAAGAACTCCGCTTCCCCTTGTTCGATGTATGTATACACATGATCGTGGTCTATCCATTCCCCTGCCAAAGAAAATGATTCCGTCACTCTTGCCGCTCTTACGAATGGCGAAATGCTATTCATCCATGCCTCATACACATGTATTCCTCCCAACTGCCTTCTCACTGATCCGGTTTATATTGTCGCAAACACTTTATCGAAGCCTGCTTTGGACTTGGCAAACAATTCACTTGAATCGACAGTTGGCGTTGGTGCAAGCACCTCTTGAGATACGACGCCAGTGTATCCAATCGCTTTTAGATTCTTCAAGAATCCCTGCAGATCAATTACTCCCTCGCCAGGGTATAAACGCTCATGATCCAGCAATTCTTCAATGGGCAGATCATAAGCATCATTGATATGAACATGGACAATCTGTTCCTTCTTAAGATCCAACACTTCTTCGATCTTTAATCCATTCGTATGCCAATGATAGGAATCCACCAATAAACCAACATTGGGAGCATGAATTGTTTCGATCCAGTCAAGCGTATCCTCCACACTCCAAATAAATGGATTCTTCCATTGAGTGCGCAGATGATGGCAACCCACAAATTCCAGGCCCAGTCGAATTCCATAGGCGTCCAGAATATCTGCACACAATCTCAAGCGTTTGGTAGCTGCCGCCATAAATGATGCTGCTGGCTGATCTGTGGAAGGTAAAATATAGGTACAACAGCTGTAACAGTTCAATGCAGCAGAGGCTTCTGCCATTTGAACCAGCGATTGAAGACCATCACGAAACTGTTCATCTGTGGTTCTCCAGTCTACGGTCAGATCGGATGAACCGATGATCACCTGATTGCTCTCCAACAGATGTTTGGCCTGTTCCTTGCCAACCTCTTCAATGAATGAGAGCGGATTCAAATCTACAGACTGAAATCCGTATTTTGCAGCATTCGTAATATATTGTTCATTGGACTCGATGTTCCCTAAGCCTGCTCTTGTTAACCCTCTAATCATCATAATCTCCTCCTAGGACCAGTCAAACAGTACACCGTTATACTGGTCTTTATTCAATCTCAGTCCCTCGTATGCTTCTTGCGCTTGATCCGGCTTCATCACATGGCTGATCAATGGTTCGATATGCAGCTTGTTCTTTAACATCAGTTCAAATACAATGTTCGAATTTCTCACCAGGGAATGCTTAACGAATTCGTTCGGCTCAACCGGGAAGCGCCATTCATGTGCCCCCTTAAACGTAATACATCCTCGTCCATACAGGTGGCAGTAGTTCAATATATCGGTGACATCCGTGTTATATTCGCCTCGTGGACTGCCCAGGAAAATAATCTCTCCCAGCTTCCCGATCCACTCCAGACTTTGAACACCTACACTGGGTACACCCGTCGCCTCAATATGAGTGGATACACCTGCTCCATTCGTTAGGGCATGTATCTTTTCTTTTACTTTATCTTCTCCGCCATGAAGCGTATAGTCAACCCCACATGTCTGGGCAGTTCGAATTCGTTCTGGTGACAGGTCCACGCCAATCACAGTTGCACCTTGAAGGCGTGCCAATTGAGCCGCCAAATTCCCTACCAATCCAAGCCCCGTCACGCCAACAACGTCCCCAAGTTCAATATTGGATACACGAACGGAGGTGAATGCCACGGTTGCCATACGGGTAAAGGGAACCCACTTCAAATCCAAGTGCTCAGGTACCTTGATGAAAACATGATCTGTGGATACCACTTGATATTCAGCATGTTGACCATAATGGAACACAGCGTCCCCAGGCTGAACATGGTGTACCCCCTGTCCCACCTCGATCACTTCACTTACACTTGCATACCCCGGACATACGGGAAGCTTGGCCCACTCTTCTTTTCCCGATAACATGGCCAGCTCCGTTCCCGGACTGATGAGGGAATAGATCAATTTTACCAATACTTCCTTCTCCCCTAGAGCTGGCAAAATAAAATCCTCTTCTACCGTTTCCACTTGCAGCGGACGAGCAAACATGATCTTTCTATTCTTCATCACCTTCACTCCTTTCTTATCTTTTTAACTACAATATAAGACTTTTCATTCGCATTGTCTTTGATTGCAAAACCGATTTTTTATCTAAAACAACGATTTTAAAACCTTTGTAAGCGAATCCAGCATAAACGTAAAAAGACTCACAAGATCCAATGATCTGTGAGCCTCAAATTCAATCTTATTCAGTCGTAGTCTGATACAATGCGGTACACCCGTTAGACGACCAGCTACTTCAGGGATAGCCGGCCGTTATTGAAACCGGATGGCCGCATGGTTCCTTTTTTGCTAATTTCACAGCTACACTTGTCACTTCTCAACCGCCAACTACGGCTGTAACCCATGAACCTCAAACTCATAGATTCGGGCTGCCGTATCGCCGCCCTGCGTAGGTTTCAGCACATTCAGCTTCACATAACGAGCCTTGACCAGTGCAATTGCATCCGAGGTTTCGGCTGCGGTATTCCCCTGTACATGAACTACATCTGACCAATTCACGCCATCAGCACTGACCTGGATCGAATAGTCGCTCGTATTAAATCCAGACCATTCCCCACCGCTCTCAGCATGTTTGATGACAAAACCACTGACTTGATGTTCTTTGCCAAGATCAACTTGCAGCCAATGCGGCTGGTTACCCAGTGCGCACCACTTGCTGTTGCCCGTCACCTTGCCGTCAATTGCCTTTCCCGCATCTTCAGCAGGTCCGCAGGCATGGTCGGCAGTGGCCGTTTTGCCAAGTGCGACATTTTTAATCCCGGAAGCGCCCTTACATACGGTGATCAAAGCTTGCTTCGTTACCGTATCCTGCCCCGAGCTGTTGGTAGCTGTAAGCATCACATTGTACGTGCCTTCCTTGTCATACGTTACCACTGGATTTTGCTCCGTGCTGACAGCCGGACTGCCATTCTCAAAAGTCCAAGACCAGCCTTCCGTCACCTCGGAAGAGAGATCAGTGAAATGCACCTGCTGACCCGGTGTGATCAGCGTTGCATCGGCCTTGAATCCTGCTTCCGGCTTAGGATACGCCGGCCATTGGATGGTCACGCTGGCAGCCTGGCCGCGCTCATATTTTGCATTCACTGCCACGACTTTCAGTACAGTTGCCTGTTCCGCGTTGATTCTCTTCATCTCAGGCACATAGAAGACGTTATTGGTGGTCGCACCCACCCAAGTCTCTTTGCCGTCGGGCAGAACACGGTAAATCTCATATTGTTGAACTTCCTTGTCGTTGTCCAACGCGTTCCATTTCAACCTTGCATCACCGTATATACCGCCGCGGAAATCGGATTGGATGACATTCAATTCTTCAACTGCTTCAAGTGGCTTCACTGGATTAGCATTCTTCTGAATGGATATCTGACCAATATGGATGTCATAATCCGATATGATTTCCTTGCTGTCAAAATACAAAGACAATGCCACAATCCGCTTTCCTTTATAAGGCGTCAGATTCAAGATGTCCGTCGTCCAACCCGATGCCTTTTTGTCTTTTACATCCAAAAAGACGAACTGATCAGGACGGTCTGCAAAAGCCAGACCAACCTTCATGCTTGGCTTGTTCTGCGTTTTGTACGTGATCGACAGCTTGGTAGCTGGCTCAATCTTCAGATCGGTTTGATACAGCTTCAGATGGGTAGCATTTGCCGAACTTAGCGTACCCGATACCTTAAGGGAACTGCCCCCATAGTAGGCATCCGACCAATCGAGGGACGGCGTAAGTGCTTTACCCTTACTTTCTGTCAGCCAGCGCCATGTCGGAAGCACATCCTGTAAACTGCGGTTATTCCAACCACTATCCCGTACCTGCTGGCCATGGACATAGAATTTCTCACCACTGCCCGTGTTGAAGTTGGTCGTGAATGGCAGTTGGTCCACCGGCGAAGATTCAATCACATTGTTCGCAATCCCTTTCCAGGCCTGGCTTGTCGCCGTATTGGCCGGGTTACCGTTCTGGCCTACCCAGAATTGATTCTCACGGGCAAAGAAATCGGCCATGCTGTCCGCGCTGTTGTACGACCAATCCGGCCGATAAATGCCGAGGGAAGTCACAGCCGGTTTCCCCTCAGGAAACAGCAAATTCCATTTCAGACTGGTATCGTATCCTTTCGCTTCCACATCGATACCTGCGAACAGTTCAAATGGTGATCTGCCCAGGCTTTTGGCTTTGGCCGCAGAACTGCCAAGATCATTCCACCAGAAATTCAGGAACATGCTGTCTGATACCTTGTTCCCGTTATCCTGAAGGAACATTGCATTCCGGTCCGTCAGCGCATTTTGCCATGAAATATTGCCTTCCTTCGTCATGGAATCATACCAGATGATCTCCATACCCGCAGGCTTATGATCCTGAAGATAACGGAGGAATGTCTTCATTAACTGTGCGTCAGTGGCTGTTCCACCTTCAGTCTCCTGATTGATAAACCAGCCGTCAAAACCGTAGTACTCTGCTACCTCAATTAATTTATCCGCGGCCGGGAAGGAACCATCGCTGTTCTGCTGAAGCATTTGCTTCACCCACTCATATTTGCCACCGTATACGGATGGCGGGAAGAACACTGTGCCCATGATTGGCACTCCGTTCCGGTGTGCCGCATCAATCGTGTCGGCGCTTGGTGGCACAATAATACCTTCTCCCGCCGAGCCCCCCCAATATACGAGCTTGTCGACATACTGCCAGTAAGAGAACGTATTTGCAGAGAATGTATCCGATCCCTGCGATGGAACACCACTGGTTCCCTGATTCAGCGCAGACAAGGCCATCACTTTGGGATCTTTCGTTGCGTTCGGGTTAACTGCCTCTCCTGTGAATCGGCTCTGGAGCGGAATGGTGCTCCGGTTGAATGCCGCATCCGGGTCGGAAGCTGGATTCCAATTAAGCAATTGTTCAGGCAGCCAATAGGATGAATAAGGTTGCTTCGCCAAGGCCGCTGAGGAAAGAACAGCGCATACCAATATTACAAATAGGAGACTCGCACCAAGTTTTTTCATACCGTACCCTCCAATCCATTTTTGGCAAACCAATCAGGGTAAAAAAAGAAACGTCCGTCATGCCAGGACAGACGTTTCCATGTCTACTTTATAATTCAGGTTATTTTTGATTTGCAGCTTTCCATTCGTCGTACTGCTTTTGTGCTTCTGCAATCACTTTATCCAGACCTGCCGCTTTCAACTTCTCGATCGCTTTCGGCAGATGCTCATCCGGGTCAACAGCTCCCGTCATGATGGATGGGTAGAATTCTTTCACGATGGCGGAGATGGAAGCCACTTCCGTCTTCACCGGATCAGGATTGAAGTTGAAGCCAAAGCTTGGAGCAACTTTCGCGGAATTATTGAATTCCTTGAACGCTTCCCACTTATCAGCTGGATCTTCCTTGTGCATGTAAGTCAGGAACAAGTTACCCAGGGCAAAACCAGGCATCTGGAATCCGTCCTTCATCGCTGGCAAATCCTCAATGACATTATCTGAAATCTTATTGTAATGTGTTCCTTCAATGCCGTAGTTGATCAGGTTACGCAGATATGGATCGGTATTCAGCAAGTTCAGGAACATCATAGCCCGTTCCGGGTTCTTGGAGTTCGCCGAGATTGCATGCATAGCGCCTGTTGCCGAGCCGGTGAAAATAACCGGATCCTGCATCGGTGTAGTCACGATATCATAGCCCGCACTTCTGGACCATCCCAGTTCGGCGTACGGCTGTGTCTGTTCACGGTCAACAAACCATTTGCCTGTTTTGATGTTGTCGATGCCTTCCAGTGTTGCTACATCCTTGCGCAGATAACCAGCCTGATAGTATTTACGGATGGTTTTCAACGAGCTTTTCAGCTCCTCGGATTCCAGCACATTAACGTATTTACCGGTGTCACCATTCATGTTGATACCCACCGGGAATTCGTCACCGAGCAGGAAGTCGAACGCCAGATAAGGCTTAAAGCCCTTCGGAACAGCCAGCGGAGTAATGTCGGCTGGTTCATTGTCCTTGATTTGTTGCAGGTAAGGCTCCAGATCCTCTAATGTACGAATCTTGCTGATGTCCATGTTGTATTTATCAACGTACTGCTTGTTGAAGCGCCATACCCATTGCGAAGCCAACTCTTTGTTCACTGGCACAGCATAGTTTTGGCCATCGATCTGCGATCCTGTGAGGAATCGTGGATCAAGCTGCTCTTTAATGCCCTGACCATACTTATCCAACAAATCATTGATTGGCAGGAATGCTCCTCTGGTGGCATTTGGCAGATAGTCATAAGCCCAGGAAGAGGTGAAAGCGATATCATAATTTTCACCCGAAGCGGTAATGACTGGCATACGTTTGGAATAATCACCCCAGTCAATCATCGTGATGTCGACGGTTGTATTTATTTTCTCCATTAAGTATTTGTTCATTTCTTCCTGCACCATTGGCAGATCGCGCTGTGGACCACCAATCAGATATACCTTGAGCTTCACTGTGTCCTTATCGCCGGATTCTCCCCCGGATGCCGCATTCCCGCTTGTATCATTGGTATTACTGCCACCGCAACCTGCTAGAACAGTAGAAAAAGCAAGCAGTAAAGTAACCATGAGCAGAGCGATTTTTCTTGTCTTCATGTGTATCCCCCTTATCAATGTTATTGTTACTGCCCTTTGAGGGCAGGCACAACCAGACTTATTCTTTGACCGAACCAATGGTCAGGCCTTGTATAAAATACTTTTGGAAAAACGGATACGCCAGCGCAACCGGCAGTGTAGCCAAGACAACCATCGCCATGCGGACGGTCTCCGTTGGCAGTGTCGAGGCAATGTCGTAGGACACGACCCGGCTGCTGTTTTGCACAACAAAATCCATATTGTTCTGTATTCGAATTAGCAATGTCTGGAGTGGAATCAAATTCGCATTGTCGATGTAGAGTAGCGCATTGAACCAGTCATTCCAGAATCCTAACGTACTGAACAATCCAATAGTCGCGATGCCCGGCAACGAAATCGGCAGTACGATGCGCGTATAGATACCGAACTCAGTAGCTCCGTCGATTTTGGCCGACTCAATAACCGCATCCGGCACGGTGGTCGTGAAAAATGTACGCATAACGATAATGTAAAAAGCGTTCATGATTGACGGCAGGATCAGCGCCCAGATCGAATCCCGCAAGTGCAGCACCTGCGTAACCACGATGTAACTGGGAACGAGACCGCCGGAAAATAGCATGGTGAAGAAGGCCAAAAAGCTGAAAAACCGACGCTGCGCAAAATTTTTGCGCGAGATGGCATACGCATACGTGGTGACCAAATACAGTGTTAGCGCGGTTCCGACAACCGTCACCGTTAAGGTAACCCCAAACGATTGGGCCATCTGCTGCCCGGATTCCATAAGGAATCGGTAGGCATCCAGCGTCCAGACTTCAGGGAATAACTTAAAGCCATTGATCGCCAGCGTCTTCTCATCGGTAAATGAGATGATAACGATGAACAGAAACGGAAAGATACAAGATAAGGCAAACAGACCGATAGCTATATTAAAAATCACATTGGATAATGGCGAAATGGCATTCAGATCTCTCGATTTCTTTCCGGTCCTCCTCGTATGGGCAGATGCCCGCTTTACCGGTTCGCTTAAATTACTCATGGAAGCACCCCCTTGCCGCAGCCTAGAATACGGCATAATCCTTTTCAATTTTACGCACAGCATAGTTTGCCAGCAGGACAAGAATCAAACCGACAACCGATTGATACAACCCTGTAGCTGTACTCATTCCTGTATCACCCATAATGGTCAAGCCGCGGTATACAAACGTGTCGATGACATTGGTGACCGGATACAGCGCACCAGAGTCCCGCGGAACCTGATAGAACAGTCCAAAGTCGGAACGGAAGATCCCGCCGATCGCCAGAATGGTGAGGATGATCATTAGCGGTCTGAGCAGGGGCAGCGTTATGTACCGGATCTGTTTCCACTTGGTGGCTCCGTCGATCATCGCTGCCTCATAATAAGAACGATCGATACCTGCGATTGCCGCCAGATATACTACACTGCCATAACCTGCACCTTTCCACAGGCCGAGCAGAATGAGAAAATACGGCCAATACCCTGTCTCACTGTACCAACTAACCGGATCTCCACCAAAATAGGTAATGATCTGGTTGAACACACCCTTTTCCACACTCAGAAACGAGAAGACGAAATAACTGATAATAACCCAGGACAGGAAATAAGGCATAAACATCGCGGTCTGGTAGATCTTCGCCAGCCGTTTGTTCAGCAGTTCGTTCATGATGATCGCAAGCGTCACCGCGAGCACCAACCCGAGAAAGATCAGACCCAGGTTATACAGAATCGTATTACGTGTGATGATATAGGCGTCACTGGTGGAGAACAGAAACTCAAAGTTCTTGAACCCGACCCATTCGCTTTTTAGAACGCTTTCAAGAAATCCGCCCGGATGAATCCTGAAGTCCTTAAAAGCAATAATCGTTCCGAACATTGGCAAATAGGCAAAAATGATAAACCAAGCTGCTCCCGGCAGTACCAGCAGAAGAAACGCCTTGTTCTTCATCAGACTTTTGAAGATGCCCTGCACGGCTGTCCCTCCTTATAATCTCGTTCATTATCGCTTTAGCTGCATCCAGCATTAATCCCCTATAATCAACACTGGATCTAAGCCCTTTTGGTGCTTTGGATTTCCTCGTTCACTCCTACTTCCATTATGCAAGCGCTACCAATTTTGAGATAGTTGAAAAACCCAATAAATTGATGGATTAATTAAAGATCGTACATTCATTCCATAACAAAAAAGACACCCCCACATGGGGAGTATCTTCATTCAGCCGGAGCCCCGGCTTACTTTTTCATGTAGATTGAGCGCAGCTCCGTAGGAGAAACGCCAGCATATTTCTTAAACTGTCTGTAGAAATAAGTAGAGTCCCAATAACCCACCTCGCCCGCTATTTCTGCCGTCTTTTTGTCCGAATATAACAGCAAATGAGTGGCACGCTCGATTCGGTACTGGTTCACATAATCAGAAAAGGTGGTACCGACCTCTTGCTGGAACAATTGGCCGAGGTAGTTCGGATGAAGCTCCAGCCTCTGACTGAGCGTCTTAAGTGACAGCTCATCCTGATAGTGATTTTTCACCACCTCCAGCACAGACATGATATGCGGACTGTACGTTTTCTCGGCGGTATGATATGTATCCAGCGTGCGATGAACAACCTTTCTGACCAATTGTTTCAGTTTGCTGAGCGTATGAATTCTGGACAGGGGCCCGAAGATGTCCCCATAGTCAGGCGTTTTCTCCAGTTCCTTGGCGGCCAGCATAAGCTGGATTGCAGAATTGAAGAACGGTGTTCTCGGGAGGCAGGGTTCCTTACCCTCAGCAATGAAGAATTCGTCGATGAATCGATCCACCTCAGTACCTTCCCCATCCCGCAGCAGCTTGTGAAACTGCTCCATCGCAGGCCCAGGCTTCTCTTGATGCTGATTCGTAGCTTCTTCGTTCTCTACTTGCATGATGAAGGTATTACAATCTATAAACAAATGATTCTGAAGCCACAGCTTTACGGACTTGCAGCTCTTCGGAAAACCCAGATAGGTCGACTCGGATTGACCCATGATCCCCCATACACGTGCACCTGTGTCCTCAACAACCGCTTGCTTCATCCTGTTGAGTGCCTGAAGCTGCCATTCAGCACTACCTTCCGTACCAGCTGAAACGAACAGCAGCATGATGTCTCCGTCCTGATCGGGAAAGCAGATAACACCGCAGCCATCCGGGAGGCCTTTGTTCCCGATCTGCTCACACTGCTCAGCAATTCCCGGCAGATATATCTGGGGATCATCCCCCCTGTCATCGCCTACAATCCGCAGAGAAGCCGCACAATATGTGGACTTGTTCATGGGAATCTCAAGCATCTGCGCACGCTCACGGAATTCTTTAGCGTCAATGGTCTCGTTCGCCCACCGCTGCAAAATATTGTTGCGCAAAATCCTCCAGCTCTGATCCATTTGAATCTGGCGCATCTCTTCGTGCTCCCAATCCCGCTGCATATGCTTGATGGTCGCTTCCAGTTCATCCATATTGACTGGCTTGAGCAGGTAGTTCTCGACCCCCAGCGAGATGCCCTCCCGCACATATTTGAATTCTTCGTAACCGCTCAAAATAATGAATTTGGTATATGGATTGCGCGCTTTAGTCTCCCGGATCAGTTCAAGTCCGGTCATTTGTGGCATCATGATATCCGTAATAATCAGATCGACAGGAACCTCGTCCATCATTGCTAGCGCTTCCAACCCATTGCATGCCGTTCCGGCAATCTGCATGTTATTCTGATCCCAATCAATGATGGCTTGCATTCCTTTCACAATAAGCGGCTCATCATCGACCAACATTACACTTCTCATCCCGTTTCCTCCCTTGTAACTGGAATGCTGATGGTCACCTCACATCCTTCGCCCTCCACACTGTTCAGGTGCAGTCCATAATCACTGCCATAATTCAGACGTATGCGGTCGTGCACGTTCTTAAGACCCAAAGATCGGTCAGATGTCTCAGCAGCTTCATCACCCTTATGCAACCCATGCTGCAGTTCAAGCAATCTCTCCGCGGAAATCCCCTTTCCGTTATCCTTCACACGGATGTGAATCACGCCGTTCTCTTCTTCGGCTGTGATGGAAATCCGGTTATCATCATCATTCGTACGAAAACCATGCACAATGTAATTCTCAATAATCGGCTGGACCAGCAACTTGACGACCATGCTTCCCGCCGCTGCATTCTCGATATGGGTCTCCACGTGCAGCTTGTCCTCATACCGATATTGGACCAAAGCCAGGTACATGCCGCACAGCTCTATTTCCTCCGCCAAAGTTACATGGGTCTGCTTTTTGATCAAATGACGGAACATCGTGGCGAGAATATAAATCATCTGCCCAACATCCCTGGCTCCCAAACTGATGGCTTTCATGCGGATGCTTTCCAGCGTATTGTACAAAAAATGGGGATTGATCTGGGCTTGCAAAGCGACAAGCTGCGCGTTCTTTTGCTTGATCTCTGACACATATACCGTTTCTATGTATGACTCCAGCCGATCACACATATGATTAAATCTCTGCGAAATCTGCTGCAGCTCATCTTCCCCCTCCATCTCGATACGTTTACTTAGATCACCCTCCTGCCAGCGACGCATGTAAAGCACGAGTCTGTGAATTTTTTTGGAATAACGACGGATGATGGTGAACGTCACCGCGATGCTAATCATGATGCACAGAATCACAATCCCAATGAGGCTGAAACGAATCGCCTGAAGGCTCTGTTTGATTTGCGACTCCGGAATAATAGAAGCCACGACCATGCCCGTATTCCCTATATTCAGCAGCTGCACCTTGGAGCGCTCCTCCAGATCCACCCAATCCTCCGGCAAATTCATCTTCCCCCAGTACGGGTAGATGGTGTTGTCATACTTGCCCTGCGAATCGAAAATCACCTCACCTTCCCCGGTCATCAACATGATCCGACTGTTCTTGCCGCCCGGTCTGTCTCGAAGAAGCCCTTTGATACGGTCTGTATTCAGCTCAAACATAATTGCTCCGTACTGCTTCAATGTCACGGAGTCTTTGAGCACATTCGCATAGCTGTAAGGGGTAGGCTCATCAGCCATCTTCCCTTCGAAAAGCGGTTCGCTGCCCATGTACTGCCAAGGTGCACTCCTCAGCCGCTGGAACCAGTCCTGATGCCCTGCAGACAGCTTGGGATGATAGTAAAAGTGCTGGGTCTCCCGATTAAGAACATAGAAGAAATCCTGATCCGTGCTGTATAACACGACATTTGCAATTGAAGCCTCATCCTTTAGCAGCAGACGTAATTGATAATCGAAGTTCCCTCGCTCCGTACGGTAGCTGTAAGCATATTGATTCAGACGCCAATTGAGAAAATCCTCGTATTCATGAGTCAAAAAATACTTCAGATCATCGCCGATCATGGCGTCGGTATAAATCTGCTGCACGGCACTATACAGCCGTTCGTACTGCTGATTCAGGTTGATACTGACAATATCCAGCTCCTGCAAACTCGCATCCATTTGTTCCTGTACCACTCGCTGTTCATAGTAGCGGTAGGCCAATACCGCGATGCTGATGAACAACAGGACCATCACCATGGAATAAAACAGCAGAATTTTGTTGAACATTTTTTTCTTCAAATAGTTCTTATACATGGTTCGTATCCTGGACATTCGCGCCTGAACACCTCCTCCAGACCCATTTCCAACTCAGTGTATCACCGTTTGGTTAAATTCGACAATCACCAGCGCATAGAACCAGTAATCCATATTATGATTTGTCAAAATTGAATGGAAGCGCTATAATGGGCGCATTCCCCTATAAAAGTTATGTAATACATACTCGCTTTGGATGCTCTCTATATATGAATCACTCCCCGATAAAATGAACTGGGGGTTTTTATGATGTTTCTTACTGAAAACAAACTACAAGCACGTATTCATGAATTATCCGAGCTCCGTTACCGGGATCGTCTGCCTTTAAATCATTTTCTCGCCTGCGAAGACCGCAGGGAAGAGATCAACCCGGTCCTGCCGGGAGACGATAGCCATTGGAAGCCTATGCATACAGGAGAAAGTTGGTCCGGTCGAGATCTCTATTTGTGGCTGCGTACAAAAGCCGAATTCCCTTCCTCCTGGGAAGATAAACGGATTGTCGGACTGTTTGATTTTGGCGATACCGGGGGTGGTAACAATTCCGGCTTTGAATCACTGTTCTACTGGGATGGCAAGCCATTTCAAGGCGTAGATTCCAACCACAAGGAAGTGTTCTTTCCAGCCTCTGCCGCAGGCAGCACCAACGAGTTGGTCTTCCGCTTATGGTCCGGTCTGGAAGGTGGCGGTCAGCCCCGCAACCAGACGCATACGTTCAGACAAGCAGAACTGTGCTGGCTGGATGAAGCTGTTGATGATCTTGTATTTACAGGGTCGGCGATTCTGGAAACGGTCAACATTCTGGATGCCCATGCACCGGAGCGCACAAAGCTGCTTCATGCGCTTCAACAGTCCTTCCGCCTGATCGATTGGTCGCAGCCTAAGTCTGATATTTTCTATTCCTCTGTGCATGACGCAAGGGATGACTTGAGCTCCCGATTGAATGCGATGGACAAGGCCTCTGATGTGACCGTTACTTGTATCGGCCATACTCATATTGACGTTGCCTGGCTGTGGCGGTTGAAGCACACGCGCGAGAAATGCGCCCGCTCCTTCTCTACGGTCATGCGCCTGATGGAGATGTTCCCGGAGTATGTTTTCCTTCAGACACAGCCGCAATTGTACGAATATGTGAAAGAGGACTACCCTGAACTGTATGAATCCATCAAGGAACGTGTGGCTGAAGGTCGCTGGGAAGCGGGCGGCGGCATGTGGCTGGAGGCTGACTGCAACCTGACCTCGGGTGAATCCCTGGTCCGACAATTGCTGATTGGCACTCGTTTTCTCAAAGAAGAATTCGGGACGGATTGCCGATATCTATGGTTGCCCGATGTTTTCGGCTACAGCTGGTCTCTGCCGCAAATTCTGAAAAAATCCGGCATCCATACGTTCATGACAACCAAAATCAGCTGGAACCAATACAACCGCATGCCATTCGATACATTCCACTGGCGCGGCATTGACGGCTCAGAGGTGCTGACCCACTTCATTACTACACCCGAGCCTTGGTCCGAGCCCGGTTCATGGTTCTATACCTATAACGGGAAAATCATTCCGAAGACGGTCAAGGGCATCTGGGATGCCTACCGTGATAAGGAGATGAACCAGGATCTGCTGCTGTCGTACGGATACGGAGACGGTGGAGGCGGAGTTAACCGCGAAATGCTGGAGATGAGACGACGGCTGGATCAACTGCCCGGATTGCCCAAGGTCAAGACAGGACGTGCAGATGATTATTTTGAAAAGCTGCAGGAGACGGTCGAGAAAACCGATTCGTACATCCACACATGGGATGGTGAATTGTATCTGGAGTATCATCGCGGAACGTATACCAGTCAGGCGTACAACAAACGGATGAACCGCAAGCTTGAGCTGGCTTACCGCGAAGCGGAATGGCTGAATGCATTGCAAAGTATTGTGCACAATGACTGGAGTCTGTATCAAGCGAAGTCTCTGACTGCGGGTTGGAAAATCATTTTGCGCAACCAGTTCCATGACATCATTCCCGGTTCCTCCATCACAGAGGTGTATGAGGATAGCAGAATTGAATATGCAGAAGCTGAGCAGATTGGCAGTCACGTGGACACGCAGGCTCGGATGGCTATCGCTGGTAACGGAGAATCTCCGCATACGTACACCATTTGGAACTCTTCCCCATGGGTCGTTACAGAAATCGTGAGCATTCCTGCGGCATCAGGCGAATTGGAAATGGGAACTTGGCTGAGCGATTCCGGAGAGATCCTGAACGCTCAATACCAGGATGCACGTTGGTCCGTCGAGGTGAATAATATTCCTTCGCTGGGGTATACCACCATTCACTTCCAGAGCAGTACGGTAAACGCTATCCCTGAGCATTCGCCATTCATCCACTCAGCCAATGGAATTGAGACACCGTTCTATCTGCTTGAGTGGAACGAGAATGGGCAGTTGACACGCCTTTACGATAAAGAGTCACACCGTGAGGTGCTTGCCAAAGGCGCTAGAGGCAATGTGCTTCAGGTGTTCGAGGACAAACCACTTGCCCACGAGGCCTGGGATATTGATATCTTCTATCAGGAAGATATGCGAGAGATTACGAAATGCACCAGCATTGAAGTCGTAGAGACGGGGCCACTTCAGTCCGTGATCCGCTTCGCTTGGGAATACCTCGGCTCCACGATTACGCAGAACATGACTGTATATACCGGGCAGCGACGAATCGATTACACCACTGAGGTGGATTGGCATGAACAGCAGCAACTGCTGAAAGTTGCCTTCCCAGTCGGCATCCGCTCTACGGAAGCCACCTACGATATTCAGTTCGGTAACGTTAAACGGCCGACGCACTGGAACACAAGTTGGGACTGGGCGCGTTTCGAATCCGTTGGCCATCAATGGGCTGATCTGTCCGATAGAGGTTATGGCGTCAGTTTGCTGAATGATTCCAAGTACGGTTATGACATTAAAGACAACGTCATGCGGCTGACCCTGATCAAGAGCGCGACGCACCCTGATCCACATGCCGATCAGGGATTGCACAGCTTCACCTATGCTCTTCTTCCGCATCAGGGAGATTGGCTCGTTGGCGGAACCGTGCAGCAGGCCTGGCTTCTGAATGCTCCAGCTCGATATACACAAGGGGTATCAGAGCAGCCAAGTCGATCCATGTTCACCTTGTCCGGCAGCACAGCCATGATCTCGGCAGTTAAGAAGGCGGAGGATTCCAATCGTGTCATCGTACGCGTTCATGATTATTCCGGCAGCATGAATACGCTTGAACTGACAAGCGATCTACGGATTCACGCGTGGAGAGAATGCAATCTTATGGAAGTACCAGAGGGCGAACTCCTGTATGATACACCGATAACTTTTGCTCTTGAACCTTATGAAATCAAGACGTTTGAGATTGATCTGAGAGTATAATCCTATAACTGCAGCAGCTTAACCAAAGAAACCAGCAAATCCCCAGATGATGGGCGACTTGCTGGTTTCTTCGTGTTGTGGTTATTCGGTCGTTATTCAATCAGTAACGGTCCGCAACCAATGCTTCTCAATGACGTATTATAGAACAAAATGGAAAGGATGGCGTTTATATGGGAGAGTCAATCAAAAAAATGAAGTCCCCCACCTTCATTTTCTTTTCATGCGTTCTGGTCCTGTCCGTAATCATCGCAATCCTGTCCAGACCTTATTTCACAGAACCGATTTTCCATGTTGAGAACAACAAGTACATATTCGATAGTGAACAAGGTAATCTAATGACTTATCGCAGCGGAACGGCAGATCCTATTCAAGTACGCCTTGATCATCAGGAACGGATTGTTCACATCAATCATCAGCAATATCTCATCACGAAAATTGATTCTGCGTTCAACACAACGTATCACTTGATATATCCTAACGGGAACAAATATGAAGTCCAAGATCATTCCGGACAATTAATAAGTTTTGATGCAAAAGGCAATAGCGTTTCCGAGGTCTTCTTGTACGTTGGCAGTCAAAGAGTACTTCAAGATGGGGAAGAACAATTCTCTCCTGCAACGCTTGTAACAGCCGCCTACCCAGAATATCATTACACTCGTGGTGCTCCAGGTTATCTGTTTCTCGCATTAGCCGCAGTGATATTCGGATGGTGCAGCTTCCGTTATCAAAAATTTCAAGACTTCCTTTTCTACCTCTCGCTTCGTTCGTTCTGGGCGAACGATGCAGAACCTAGCGACTTTGATTACTTTTTGAGCAAAGTATGCGGGATTGTCGTTATGATAGGGGCTTTCTGGATCGCTATTAATGCATTCTGAACTGAAAGCAATTCGATGTACCATAATTGATTTATTTTACCGTCTCTAATGTATATCGATTGCGCGGAATCTCAAGACCCAGATTACCACGCAGTGTCTCATGCTCATACTCGGTACGAAACAGGCCGCGCTCTTGTAAGACAGGTACGACCAGATCCACGAAGTCTGCTAATCCATTCGGCACGACTGTGCGAATATTGAAACCGTCCGCAGCTTCGCCCTCGAACCACTCCTGAATCTGATCAGCGATCTGATCCGGTGTACCGATGAAAGATGTGCGAGGTGTCGATGCAAGCAATGCCACTTGGCGGAGGGTCAGCCCCTGTTCTCGTGCCTGCTGCTTGATCTTGTCCGTTGTACTGCGGAAGCTGTTACTGCCCAAATCACCAATCTCCGGGAAAGGCTCATCCAATGGGAATTGGGCAAAGTCATAATGATCGAAGTAACGTCCCAAATAATTCAGTGCATGGTCAATATCGACCAACTCCGCGATTTCCTGATACTTGCGCTCCGCTTCTTCCTCCGTTCTGCCCACAATGGGACCGATGCCAGGGAAGATCAGGATATCTTCTGCCTTACGACCATAAGCCACCGCTCGTGCCTTCACATCCGAATAGAACTCCTGAGCTTCCTCCAACGTCTCATGCCCCGTGTATATAGCATCGGCCGATCGGGCCGCCAGATCCTTGCCGGATTCGGAAGAACCTGCCTGGAAAACGACCGGATGTCCTTGCTTCGAGCGCGCCACATTGAGTGGCCCCTGGACGGAAAAGTGATCTCCCTTGTGGTTCAGCGTATGCAGTTTGGATGGGTCGAAGAAAACACCGTTCTCTTTATCCCCGATAAACGCGTCATCCTCCCAGGAATCCCACAGGCCTTTGACCACATTCAGATGTTCTTCTGCAATTTCGTAGCGCAGTGCGTGGTTTGGATGTTCACCTTTGCCAAAATTCAGAGCCGAGCCTTCAAGTGGTGAAGTGACAACGTTCCATCCGGCTCTTCCTCCACTGATATGGTCCAGGGAGGCAAATTGTCTTGCCACTGTGAACGGTTCACTATATGAGGTGGACAACGTCGCGACCAGCCCGATGTGTGAAGTTGCTCCCGCAAGAACAGAGAGCAGGGTTAACGGTTCAAAACGATTCAGGAAATGCGGGTTGGATTTCTCGTTAATAAAGAGGCCGTCCGCAATAAAGAGCAGATCGAACTTCCCTTCCTCTGCCTTAATCGCCTGCTTCTTGTAGAAATCCAGATTTACGCTGGCATTGATCGGAATATCCGGGTGTCGCCAAAAAGATATGCTATTTCCCACTCCATTCAAGTTTGCTCCCAATCTCAATCGTCGTTGTGACATATTAATTCCTCCCTATATTGTGGTGATGACCATTTAATTCAGTCCGAGTACCTTTTTTTCTCTGAGAGTCGTTTCTTCATTTCATCATTTCTTTATGCTGTTTGCGCCTGCTTCTGCTGCTGCCATACCCAATCCCGGTTTATTCGCCTGGTTCCTTTCGCTTACCCGGACTGTCCAAGCTGCTCCCAGAAGGACAATGCCTGTTAGGAGAAAAACAAAAGGAATCCCCGTCCATCCGCCCAGAAAACCGCCAAGTAACGGGCCGAGTACAATACCAAATTGATTCGCAGTCTGACTCAGACTAACAGCCCTTCCTCGGAAATCACGGTCAGCATATTTGATGATTAACGCATTCAAGGCCGGATACACGGCAGCGAAGAACAGACCATAGACAAATCGCAGACTTCCAAAATAAATGAGGTTATACGCCGTCAGTTGCAGTAAACTGCCAATGCCGCCGCCCAGCAGGCCGATAAACAGGGTTTTCTCATATCCGATCTTCCCGCCAATTCTTCCCCAGCGCGGCCCCATAATTACCGTTGCCACACCGATAGCCGAGAAGACGATTCCTGCACTGAGTGTTGCACTACTGACGTCCCCACCAATCTGGACCACATAAAGCGTCAGCACAGGTTCAATAATGAGCACGGAAGTTGAAACGAGCAAAATCAAACCATAGATCCGCATTAATCCCGGAGTGGAGGATGCTTTTTTCAGATCACCCAGAATACTTGTGCGAACCACAGTGCGGGGACCGCGGGCTTCTTTTACCCATATCACCATCACAGCCGAGAGCAGCGTAATGATCCCCGATGCGATAAAGCATCCGCGCAGCCCGATCCAATGGCTTAGTACTCCACCCACAAGCGGTCCCATAATTCCTCCGGCAGCCGTGGATGTGGAGATGACACCAAGCGCATAACCTACATGCTTCTCCGGTGTATTGGTGCCGACCAATGTAATAGATGCAGGATTGAAGCCGGCCATAAGTCCCTGAAATATCCGCACAGCGATAAACGTGTAAGGGTCATAAACGAAATAGTTAGCCAGATGAGCAATGGCGAGACCAACGCCCGAACGAATCAGCATCAGTTTGCTCCCGTATCTGTCAGCCAGCGAGCCCCAGAAAGGAGCACATAGTCCGCTAATCAGAAAGCTGATCGAGATCGAAATGCCGGACCAGACTTCCAATCCGCTCTGAATACCGAGATCATTTTGCAGGAACAGCGGAAAGAACGGAACAGATAAGGTGTAAGCCATATGATTGAAAAATAGGCCAAACCACAGAATATACAGATTTCGCTTCCAATGCGGCATCACGGCATTCTCCATACTATATAATTCCTATATAAAAAGTAGGTTATTATCCATATTAGGATACCGTCACGGGAAAGTATAATAGAAAAGTTCAATAGACCCATTCAAGAATTAAATGAATGGGTCTGTTAGATGCTGTTATTTTGACCGTAACGATTACTGCACTTGAACGGACATGAATACATCCACCTCATCTTCACTGTCCAAAACAAACCCAAAGCGTTCATACAAACGCCGAGCCGGACTGCCCTGCAATACATTTAAAGTAACACGTTTGCCCCGGACCTCATCCCGTTTCAGCAGCATGTTCAGCACTTGACTTCCTATTTGCTGACCCTGAAATTCGGGATGGATATAGAAATGTTCCAGTAGCATCTCCTCCGACTTGGGTTTCAGCGCTACACACCCCACCAGTTCACCCTCGACCTCAATAATCCACGTGTGGACAGGGTCAAATGTATTACGGAAACGTTCACGGACCTTCACCTCATCGTACCTTTTCAACCTGTTTAAATCATCATATAGAACCAAAGCTCGCAACTCAGCAAGGTGCTCCTGATCTGCCTGCTTGGATTGACGCATGGTGATTTGGATCATTAAAAAGACTCCTTTTACGCATAAGTTATTCGAATTCATGCTGCCTACGTTGCATCTACCTCATCCTTTTCTTCCAGACACTTCTGAATGAATTCAAATAACCCCGCAGCTTCAATTGATCGATGTCCCCAATCATGCCAAAAATACAACACCTGTCCTACCGTTCCAGAACCTGATGGGTCTGTGTCCAGACATAGATAATCCCCACCACCATTTTCTGCGATCGGAATCCATTTGCAGTTCCACAGTACTGGCTTAATAGCATCATCCTCAATCTCAGGCTCCATATCATCCGAGTCGAATTCTTCCTGCAAAAACGTCCAGTTCTCCTTCACCTGATCCAAAGGTGACAATGTCAGGTTACGCACAAAGGAATCTACGCCAACATTCCAGGCTTGTCCGTTATGCACACGATACAGAGCCTTCATCTCTTCAGGCAATGTCACCCCAAGTTGATTTTCCACAGATTGAAGTTCTTCGTCTCTCGCACCCGGCTGGAGATTGAGCGCTACCTCAAAATCTGCATTTGCACCCGTCCCTTTTGCAATAATACGCCGCCATAGCAGCTCTGCTTGCTCTATCATTCTCCATTCTCCTTCTTGTGCGCTTTATAGATTGTCTAGTCTAATGATATAGAAAATCTAACTGTACGATATCAGAGATAGGAAATACAAGGAAGTGCATGACGATCGTGTTAATCCCATCATTATGCCAAATCAAAAAGCACCGCCCAACGGATTAATTCCGTATAGACAGTGCCCATTGTATAGCCTTTTTAGTGCATATCATGTTATTAATATTGTCTATATAGATTTCAATGCATCATTAATCTATGAGGATTTGATAAATTCATCTGGCTAGAGCAGCATCCGTTCACCTTATTATCCCACATTTTTTGGTTTATGTACTTCATCTGAAACTTACATTATTTCGTTATTCATTCTCTTGGCTTGTACAATCTCCCTGATGATCTTAGAACGATTCCAGACAACAAACTTGAAGACATGTCCACTGTCTAATGTAATGGTAATTCCGTTAGGAATTAGTCCCCATGTCGCACTTTTCTCAATCTTAGTCATAGCCCAGATCTCGATTTGAACCCATTCCGTCTGAAAATTCAGACCGTGAGGAATAAAAACTAATCGTTCATTAGTAAGGAAAAGCTTTCCTCCTACTCCTTCAAAACCTCTTAACCAGTTTGCTTGAATCCTTTCAAAAATGACGTACTCAGTAGGGCCCAATTCTTCCATTTCTATCAGTCTCCTTTTTCAGCCTATAGCTTGAATCTCTATTATTATAGGTCGTTTTGACCGATATAGGAATATTTTGCACATGTTCATTTGTAAAAAAAGCACTGCCCTACGGAATCACTCCGTCTTGGACAATGCTTAATATATTTTTGCTTTGAAAGGAAAGAAGGAAAGCTTCCTCTCGATTCCGGATTACATCTCTTTCAAAATACCTTTAACCAGCCCGATGAAGGTTGTTTTCACTTTTGCGGCGACTTCAATCACTTCATCATGACTTAACGGCTGATCCAGAATGCCGCAAGCCATATTGGTCAGACAGGAAATGCCCAGTACTTTCATGCCGCCATGAATGGCTACTATCGCTTCAGGTACCGTCGACATACCCACAGCATCCGCGCCCATCGTACGAATCATGCGAATCTCTGCTGGAGTCTCATACGCAGGACCACTCCACCATGCATATACCCCTTGCTGCAAACCAACATTCTGCTCCTCCGCTACCTTCAGGGCGATACTGCGGAGTTCGCGATTATATACCTGTGATACGTCCGGGAAACGCACACCCAGTTCGGCATTATTCGGACCCATCAGCGGATTATTCCCTACCAGATTGATATGATCCGTAATCAACATAAGCTGTCCAGGTTCGAAGCTGGTATTGATTGCTCCACAAGCATTGGTGATAATCAACTGCTCGACACCCAGTGCTTTCATAATCCGAACCGGGAACGTTACTTCATCCAGCGTAAAACCTTCATAATAATGAAGGCGTCCTTTCATAGCTACGACAGTCTTGCCCATCAATTCTCCGATGACCAATTCGTTAGCATGACCAATCGCCTCGGATTGAGCAAAATAAGGAATGTCCGTATATGGAATGACGGTTGCATTCTCGATCTCGTCCGCGAGCGCTCCCAGCCCTGATCCCAGAATCATGCCCACGACAGGTTTGTTATTAATACGGTTTAATATGTAATCTCTGGCTTCCTGAATATGTGCAGATTGATGCATAGATATATTCCCCCTGAACATCTGAGTTTGGATTAAGTAAGTACTATAAACCAAGTGTAATGAACTTTAGTAATCAAGTAAATGGGAGCCGGATAAAGTGGACTCTGCCTCTCCTCCCGAAAGCAGGTTAAAGTTTGAGCCCGGACTGTAACACGTCGAAATATGGTCTCAAAATCTCATCAAAATCAGGTTCGTCGCCTTAACATTAAATAGATGATGGATTCTTTATTATGCAAAAGAGGAGCGGATGTATTATCCACTCCTCTTTCTTTCTATTTAATCTGCGCTTGCCGTAATGTGTTCCCACTTGTCATATTCCTCAAGCATGCCATTCAGCTGCGTACGCGCCATCACAAGCCCCATGCTTCCGAGAGCCAGTCTTCTTGGAGGATTGTCTGTGCCGGCAATATCAGCAACCGCTGACATAGCTTTTTCAACATCGCCATAAGGCGCGGTCTCAGCAAGATCATTATACCAATCATACAGCGGTTGATAGTCCGGGATATCGCTTGTAATTTCTTGAGTATTTCCTTGGAAACCTGTCTTGAATCCTGCTGGCTCTACAAGGGTAAGGTTTACACCCAAGCCCTTAACCTCAGCGGCCAGACCTTCACTCAGGTTTTCAAGCGCTGCTTTAGAGCTACAGTAGATAGACAGCGTTGGCAAGCTTTGTACGCCGCCCATAGATGAGATATTGATAATGTGACCCGAGCGATGTTCCCGCATCTGTGGAAGAACGGCTTGAATGGTGGTCATTACACCAAACACATTCGTTTCATATTGCTGACGTGCTTGGTCAACGGATACTTCTTCAAAAATACCTGCTTGAGCATATCCGGCATTATTGAGCAGCACATCAATTCGTCCATATTGGCGCGTTACCGCATCCACAACCTCGTGGGTCATTTCCTGATTAGTAATATCCAGGGCCAGCACTTGTACATTACTATATTGGCTAAATTCAGCGGCAGCTTTCGATGTATCCCGCATGGTAGCGACGACATTCCATTCACGCTTCGCAAATTGAAGAACCAATTCTTTACCGAAGCCTGTTGATGTACCTGTAATTAAAATGGTTTTACTCAAGTGTATTCCCTCCAGATCACGAATTGAGCTTGGCTCGTGAGATATCGTAACCCTTAAAGTTCACTTTAAGGCAAGTATTATTTTTCAATGGACTCCCACCAGCTTGAAGTAGGAAATACACTTGAACCGATAATCACCTTTTCTCCAATTTTTGGCGTAGCTAAAGCTACACCTAGCTTATCCGCAGCTGCTTTCGCGCGCTCAATGGGGTCTGTCCAACTGTGCAATGCCAGGGTGAATGCTCCCCAATGAATAGGAATCATTACTTTACCCTTTACATCCTGATACGCTTGCACGGACTCCTCAGGAACCATATGAATGTTGGCCCATTTCACATCATATTGACCTGTCTCTATGAGGGCAAGATCGAACGGACCGTATTTATCGCCAATCTCCTTAAAGTGAGGACCATAACCACTATCCCCGCTAAAATATACATTCGATTGTTTACCTTGAATAACCCAGGAACTCCATAACGAGGAACCAGAACGGACACCGCGGCCAGAGAAATGTCTTGCGGGCGTGCTAACGAAGGTTAACCCTTGATACGATGCTTCTTCCCACCAGTCCAGCTCTTTAATCTGGCTCGGATCTACATCCCATTTTGTCAAATGTCCAGCGACCCCTAACGGAACGATAAATTGTTTGACCTTTCCTTTTAGCTTACGGATAGACTCATAGTCCAGATGATCATAATGGTCATGCGATATCAAGACGACATCGATGTCAGGCAAATCCTCAATCTGTGCTAGCGGCTTAATGCTATATCTCTTTGGCCCCGCGAAAGCAACGGGAGAGGCGTATTTACTGAATACTGGATCTAGCAGAAGCTTCACTCCACTGACCTTCATCAATAGGGTCGAATGACCAAACCACATGACTTGATCCTCGGCACTGTCTGAAAATGCTTTTGCATCAAAAGTCTCCATTGGAAGGGTTACCTTTGGTCGGCCATTTGGGTTTCCTTTTATCGTATCGTATAGGGCTCCAACGGTATCTTTTAAACTATAATCCATCGATGTCGGTATTTGATTGTGAAACTTCCCATCGATAAAGTTAGCGGATTCATGAATACGCCGCTTACTATCCGCTGAACTTTTCCCTCCAAGAGGCGGGTAATAATTTACGACCCAGAAAATCACTAATACGAGTACGACCAAGATTATTACATATTTCATCCTGTCTCTCCTGCTTTCTCATTCCGATGAAATTTTTTTTAACCCTGTTAGCATACATCTTAAAGTGCACTTTAAGGCAAGTTTTTGATTACAGAAAAAGCCACCCCATTCTTACACAGAGTGACTTGTCACAATCTCGACTTATATGGTTGTATCTAATTCCCCAATGTACGTGAGAAAACGTTCCTCAGGATTTCCCTTTTCTATATCGTTATACACTTCAAGCTTCTGGCTAACCGCTTCAAAAGCCTCATTTAGCACTTGCTGTTTTCTCTTGATCTCCGCTTGATGGGATTCTAGTATGGATCTGCGCTGTCCGATCGTTTCATCTCCCTGCAAGGCAAGGTCAACGATTTTTTTCAAATCCGCTACGCTCATTCCTGTGGCACGAAAACATGTTATTAAGCGAATCCAGTCTATATCTCGTTTTTCAAAAAGGCGGTTGCCGTGATTATCCCTACGAATATCGGGTAAAAGTCCTTCTTTATCGTAAAATCGGATCGTATGAGCAGGGCAATTTAATTTTTCAGATACTTCCTTGATTGTAAACAAATTCACTCTCCCCCAAGTCCAGTTCATAAGATGTTACAGCTAGCTCTATTATAAGCAAAAAATTGCCCTTAATCGAAGCCAGCCCCTTTATTCCTTATAATAAAGGTACATAAATGCCTCTATTTACACTTGGGAGGTAGTTGGGCGGTGATTGAGTCACCTTTGAGACACCCTTAAGCCACCGTGAACCATACTTAAGACACCTTCATCCTCTCGCCTCACTCTTTCTCCCCACACCTTCTCGCCTCTTAGCCTCAATCCTGCTCAACTCTCCCTCTCTCTTTTATCCATTTTATATAGTATCTTTTTTCCCTTTCAGCAATGATCGGAAAGCCAGCTTTAACACCGGCGGAACTGCAAAAAAGATAAACAAGGTTCGGAAGAGCTGATAGCACGTTACAATCGACAGGTCGCCGTTGACTTCCTTAGCGATGAGGGCCATTTGGTCCATACCGCCTGGCGATAGGCTGAGAAATGCAGTGACGATTGTGATGTCATGCATTCGTGTCAGCAGCAAGCTAAGTCCCATGGAGACCCCAATCAGCAGCACGCCACTCAATATTGCGAGCAAAACGATTTTTGCCTTGTTCTTTAGACTCTCCAGATCCAGCAGCAGCCCAATGTAGCCCCCGATCATCAGTTGTGAAAGACTGAGTACGACTGGTGGCAACGCATGACCCTCATACCCGGTCAAATTAAGCAGGATCGTACCAATCATTGGTCCAAGCAGAAAGGCCGTTGGCATCTTGATCTTCTTGGCGATGAACGCACTAAGTACGCATACTGCGGCAAAGACCAAAGTATGCGGAAATAACGCAGCAGATCCGCTCGCAGCAGCAACTACGGCGCTATGGCTGCCACTGACATGAAACAATGGGCTGAAGATCAGCAGCGGCACACAGAAAATAATCATCATCAGGCGGGATACCTGCAAAAAGGTGACGACAGTGATATCAATACCCTTCACTTCTTCGGCCAACGTAATCATCTGGCTGAGTCCTCCGGGAATGCTACCCATGAGCACCGTTGGGAAAGGAATACCGGATAATTTCGAAATTAAATACGCAATGGCCCCGGCACATAACAACAGCAGAGATGTGAACAGAATCATCGTCGGCAACTGAAGTCCGATCTGCGTTAAGGTCGACAAGGTGAACGAAAGCCCTAGGGTATAGCCGATGATAACCATGCCGGTATCGCGGACTTGTCCAGGCCAGTATAAGGTGATTCCTTTAAACAATCTGGAGCCGATCACGAGGAACACCATGGATCCAAGTAGCCAGGGAATTGGCATATGGATCAGTTGGAAAACAAATCCACCAAGGACAGCAATGGCAAAGGTTATCACAAAACGGACCCACTTACTCTTTTTCCACAACGCAGCCCGGGCTTCGTCGGTACCGTCCATTACAGGTTCTCCGTTATTTTATCTAGGGCCTGTTGAACATCGCCTTTAAAAATGCCTCCATGGTAGCAAACTACAGTCTCTATTGGATAAGCCTTCAGCTTGCGGAGTGATTCCAATGCCAATGTCATATCTGGCGTAACTGTCGGATTAGGACCGATCAACTTACCATCCTCAACATTTAATGCATCACCTGCAATGAGTGTCTTACTAGGCTCATGGTACAAGCTGATATGACCCGGCGTATGCCCTGGTGTATGGATTACAGTCAGTCCGCCGCCGAAAGGCAGTTTCTCTCCGTCTGCCAGCAACGTGGTCACATTCTTTTCCTTTCCAGAAAAAGTAGCTTCAAATGCAGTAGCAAGATCCTGCGGAAGTGAGGCAATCAGCCCTTCCTTGCGTTCCCCGCTGAATTTAATCATCGGCTTTAGGCCATCGATATAAGGCTGGTCATCCGCATGGGCGTACACCTCTATACCTTCGCCTTTGAACTGCGGCAGGCTGCCTACATGATCGATATCCTGATGGGTAAGAATAATGGAATGAGAGGCCGCAGGGTCAATTCCCGCTTGGATCAAAAGCTCCGTAATTTGGCCGTAAGAACCAGGCATCCCGGTATCCACCAATACATAAGATTGCTCGTCACGGATTGCCACCGGGTTAATAACAAAATCATGCTCGCCCATCTTAAGAGTAAGCACTAGCATTTCAATCTGTTCGTTAATTTTCATATTGTGCCAAAGCGAATGCTCTGGCTCACCTCCCTAGAAATAAATCAAAAAAAACTCACAAGTTCATTATATGACTTTGTAGTTTTTTCGTCAATTTCCTTTATTGACCACAATAAGAAGACATGTCAGAATGTGAAGGGGTGGTTAAAATGGAACAATTCAAAAGACAACTAATCGTCGATACAGCAATGCGCATTTTTAGAGAAAAAGGATATTTCTCAGCCTCCATGCAGGACATCGCAGAAGCTTGTAGCATGGCCAAGGCGAGCATCTATAAAGTATTTTCCTCTAAGGAAGATCTATTTACCGGGGTATTTGTCGAGGTACACAGAATCCTGTTCGAAGAGGCAAGGGAGCTTGATCGGAGACTTCGACTGGAGGGGCTTCCACCAAAAGAAGTACTGCGCCAAAAGATCGAATTTCAGCTGCAATATATGCTTGAAAATTATTTTTTTACCAGTGAGTTTAAAGAGCTGCCGATCACAAGTAATGAGAACTTTCTAATCGAATGGAGAAAAAAACGTGCCTCTCTGCTGACCTTACATCAGGATTGCTTCTATGATACATACGGCGAGCCTATTCTCCCATATCTCGGGGATGTTGTCGCTATCTTCCGCGGCATGGTCAAAGAATATTTGTCTCACACTTTTCAAGCGGTGATTGCTGCACCCATGGCTAATTTGGCTGGATTTATTGTGGATCGGCTGGATGTTGTTATCGGAGATTTGATCGCAAGCAAAGCCCAACCTGTGCTCAAGGCATCAAGTGCCTTTTTCAACGAAATCAATCCACCAGATGACCAGACCCGGCAGGACAATCTAGATGATCTTCTGAAGTTTCTTGCCGATAAAATCCGCGAGCTACCACGGCCAGAGCCCATTCAGAATGAACTGCTTGAGGTTATCGAATGGCTAAAGCTAGAGTTAGGACAACCCAAGCCTAATGGTACTCTTCTACGGGTATATATCAACTTTTTGGATTCAGTTAGCGAGTTAGCACCTTATGTACGACAGCTTAGTCTCGTACTGAAACGTTCGTCAGTAGAATAAGATTCACTACAAAGAAAAGCAACTGATATTAATCAGTTGCTTTTCTGCATATAAATATACTTACTCCCTCTTTAACTATTGTCGAGATTAATTCACCACAGCATCACTTCAAGTCCCCACCGGAACCGATCTATGATGACAGCTTACCTTTTTCGATGATCGATGCGGAATTACTGAACTGGATTTGCTTTCCGTTTGCTTTTCATGAAATCCATCCCCATGCTCAGCAACAGCATCAGTGCAGCAAACATCACGGATTTACCAATGGTTCTTTCAGGAAAGATCATATAGGCAGCTAGAAAATTGCCTGCGAAAACAAACAGGTAATTGCGGATGCCATCCATCTTCTCATCTCATTTCGGAATCAAATTTAGATTTCACTGTAATCTGCTGCTCTACCTTATCATAATTTTCCATATAAATCCATAATACAACTTATCTCTTTCGCTCAATCCCCTCATAGACCGCCTCGCAAAGTTCAGTTGTGAATCTGCCTGACATGCCCTCCAGAGCCGTATTCGTAAATGCGACAACGCTCAGTTCTTCTGTTGGATCAACAAACCACGAGTGACCATAGGTTCCACCCATGCGCCACGTCCCAATAGATTCCAAAGTACCCGCCTCAACCGGATCTTTCAGCACCGTGAATCCCAGCCCAAATCCTCTTCCCGGCCAATAAGGCATCTCCAGATCGCCAATCTGATTAGTCGTCATTTCGGCGACCAGCGCTTTAGGAAGAAGCGAACCTCCACCTTGACGCAGCGTTTCAAGCAATGCTAGAAAGTCTCCTGCACTTCCTATCATGCCCGCACCACCCGAAAGATAGGCCGATGGATCAAGGTATCTTTCGGATGCGAGTTGGAAGCCTGCCGTTCCTTCAATAAAAGGTACATGGTCCTCATCGCGCAAGCGACGAGTTTGCCCCGAATTGTTGGAACTGTCCGCATAGGCAGCTGTCATTCTCTCCGAGTCCACAGCGACAAAATCTGTATCCTTCATGCCCAGCGGATGAGTCACGAGCAGTTGTACGGCCTCTCGCAGTGTCAGCCCGGTCACTTTCTCAATAACTGCACCGAGTACATCTGTTGCAATCGAATATCTCCACATCTTCCCGGGCTCATACAGAAGTGGAGCAGAAGCAATCCTCTGCAAATTCTCTTCCAGCGTAATATCAGCGATATCCATCCCATCTGATACTCCGGCAAGTTCGTACGTTCCTCCGTTTTCCTGAAAAAAACGATACGTTAAACCCGCCGTATGTGTCATCAGATGATGAACCGTCATGGAGGCCACTTCCCCATTTGGCTGTTCGGGACGGAATTCAGGTAGCCATTTCATAACCGGGTCATCCAGCTTTAATTTACCTTGGGATATCAATACCATGGCGGCGGTGGATACAATCGGTTTGGTTACAGAAGCATACCTGAACAGTGCATTTTCTTGCATGCGTCTGTTCTGTTCTCGATCGGCGAGGCCATCCGCGCTGTTATAGACCACTTCCCCTTTCCACGCAATCTGAACAACGGAACCCACAATTCTTTTTTCTGCCAACGTACGGTGAATCACTTCTTCTACAAATGCAGGATTAAACTTCATATTTCTGTCTCCCATCTTACTCTTCCCCTCCATGTGCCACGTGCTTGATTATTTAAGTAAGTGTGCTTATTATATAAATGATCTCATTCATATTACATAAAACAACCAAGTTATCTGCTTTAATTTGCGATGAATATAAAGGCATTTATAAAACATTTCCTATAATTTAAAAGGAGGCCATCTTATGGACCAAATCGATACTAATATCCTCTTTCATTTGCAAAACCAGGCAAGGCTATCCATGACGGAATTGGGCAAGCTGGTCGGTTTATCTCAACCCGCCGTAACGGAACGCGTGAAGCGTCTAGAAGAAAGCGGTGTAATCGAAGAGTACCGTACTATCATTTCCCCGCAGAAAATAGGGAGGTCGAGTACTTCCTATCTTCTTTTTCGCACACGGGATTGTCATGCCTTTCTTGATTTCTGCCGTTCGTCACCCGAAGTGATCGAATGTCATCGCGTGAGCGGAGAGCATAATTACCTGTTGAAGATCATGACAGATTCGATTGCTGGTCTTGAAGCATTTGGAGACCGATGCGATCAATACGGTACCTACACCACCCTCATCGCGATGTCCTCACCTATTGCAACCAAAAATCTCATCGAAGGAACGAATCCGGTGTAAATGTTTCATCGATCATAGTTCAATAACCTATCTTGGGAAACCATTTTTACTGGCGGACCAGGCGACGAGTAAGGCCATAACGATCAACAGGATCAGGGAAATGGGCAGGAAACGAGCGCCTGTCTGGTCCAGCAGGATAGCTCCGACGATCCCTCCCCCTCCGATCCCCAGGTTCCATGCTGTCACCAGCATGGATTGGGCAACATCGGCACTTTTGCCTCCGGCCTGCGCAATTGCAGTCTGTAATAACGTAGCCGCTCCGCCAAATGTAAGCCCCCAAGCGACTACTCCCAGAATGATCATTATCGGTTGATGGATAAAGATCCCCATCACCAGCGAGGCCAGCGCAAATAGAACAAGGCTAACCAGAATCAATAATCTCATGTAACGGTCAATCAACAGCCCAATAATCCATATACTGATTACCGAAGTCACTCCAAAGATCATAAGAACCAGGTCCACCCTTTCGGACAGCATCGTCTCGCCCAGATAAGGTGAGATGTACGTGTACAGAATGTTATGGGCCAGTACCCAGGTCAGAACAACAAACAATATGGGACGAACCCCCGGTATAACAAAAATCCGATGAAGCGCAAGCTGATCACGTGCAGGCTCTCCCTCATAGTCAGGTACTTTCCAGAGCACCCACAATACAAGCACTACCGTCAATAATGAAACTGTTCCAAAAATAAGACGCCATCCTGCGTAATTGCCCAAAAAGGTACCCAAGGGAACGCCCAATGCAAGCGCGAGTGGTGTGCCTACCATGGCGACAGCCATCGCTTTTCCCTTTAACGAGTCTGAAACCATCCGGCGTGCGTAACCTGCAGTCATCCCCCACAACACTCCAGCAGATACACCCGCCATGAAGCGTGCAGCAAGGGTCAAACCATATACTGAAGATACGGCCGTAATCGTATTGAAAATCAGAAAACCGAAGATGCATAATAGCAGCAGCGGCCTGCGTTTCCATCCACGAGTTGCTGTCGTCAGGGGAATTGCCGCCAGAAGAGACCCCACCGCATACAAAGTGACGAGCTGTCCAGCAAGACTCTCTTTGATATTCAGATCTTGCGCTATTTGCGGCAGCAGCCCCGCCGGCAGGCTTTCTGTAAGAATGCATATGAATCCAGCCATGGCCAAAGCGAGCAGTGCTGACCAGGGGAGGCGTTCTTTTGCGATTGTGTTCGGATTCACAAAGACTCTCCTTTATCCTTTATTTTGTATAGTCCAGAAGCCTCTGGCCTACAGAATAAGCTTATAAAATCGAACCCACATTTGGCATACATAATCAACGGCAGATCGAGCGTTTTATAAGGATAATCCATTTAATTTTGGTGTTTCACTTCGAATTTCAATGTAAACGCTATTAAAGCAATTATCATCGCGTACTGGATCATTAAAGAGGACGGGAAAACAACGAAGGGAACATCGAAGATGACGAAGATGATTGATAGCATTTCTGTTACTCGCTAGAATGATAAGATAATACATAGGCTTTGACTCCAATGCCTTTTAACACACACTGAAATCGGCTTCATAGAGGGGAGACATCCCGATGTATAATCTTACATCCATTGAGCACCACACCAGGCTGCCCTCTAACGGCAACCCGTTCACACATACAGAAGGACAACTGTTATTGCTGCTGGAGGATGGAGAGATCTGTCTAACCGTGAATTGTCAGCATCGCGATCTCAAGGCAGGGCATTTTATTTTTCTCCAAGATGGCAAACAGCTGCAGATTAGGCAGACTTCCGAAGATCCTTTACGCATCATCGCGTTGGAGATAGAGGGGCAAGTCTCGAATAGAGAGGATTCCGAAGAGGCTCTTATTCTCCCTCCCCTTTTTGAGCATAACCGTGTTGGTATTCTGCAATCCCATGAACGCGAGTTAATCAAAGAACTGCACATTCTCTGGCAGAAGCATAATCAATGGGAGCGTATTCGTATTCAAGGACGATTCCTGCAGTGGGCCGCAGATGTAGGAGAACGGCTTGAAGCCACCTCCGATTATGACTCGGCCAGTCTTGTACTGGACGCGCTGCGTTACATGGAGCAGAACTATCAGACGCCGATTACACGCCAACAGCTTGCCGAACGGGCTGGTTTCTCCGAGGGGTACTACTCCCGTTTTTTCAAGAAAAACGTGGGCAAAAGTCCGCAGGAATATCTAACCGACATTCGAATGCATCACGCCAAACGGCTGCTCACTAGGCAACAAAGCTCCATACAGGATGTAGCCGCCCAAGTGGGTTATAACAACCCTTTATACTTCAGTCGCATATTCAAAAAAACCGTGGGCCTCTCGCCCACCGTCTATATTCATTCGAATCCACGTCAGATCAGAGTGGCCGCCATGAATAATCAATATACAGGGCATCTGCTAGCACTGGGACTGGAGCCTTGCGCCGCAACGGGACCTGCTTTCAAAGCCGAAACCTCTTTGCTCGATCATACGCTTTTCATGAATGCCTATGAAGGAGAAGCGCCCGATTCAACTACATTGCTCCGGGCTGAACCGGATCTGATTCTGACCAGTGAATATACAGACGATACATATGTTCAGCAGCTAAACCAGATTGCACCTACACAGACGATTGCTTTTCAATCCCAGGACTGGCGCAGTCAGTTCCTCGAAATTGCTGAGGCGACCGGACGAAATCAACAAGCTTATAGCTGGCTGGATGAATATGATGAGAAATCCCATCAGGCTGCAACCCATCTTCGTCAGCAGATTGGCTCTGCTTCAATCGTGTCATTACTCGTTCGCAGTCAGGATTGTTTTGTTGCCGGCTACCGCCATATGGGTGCGGTCCTGTATCAGGATCTGCAATTGTCCACTCCTTCCCTAATCCATGAACAGCAGAGCCACTATATTGCTGAGGATTGGAAAATGGACGATCTGGACGCCGATTACATCATGCTGGTGTTCCACCCTTCGGTCAGTGATGCCGAGCAGCAGAGATGGTTGAACTCACCGTGGTGGAAAGCGCGGGAAGCTGTGAGGCGAGGGCGGGTTTATTGGGATCAGATGAATTATGTATTCGGCAGCTATAATGCCTTCTCGCATGATCTGTTATTACGGGAAATTCCCGAGCGCCTTCGGTCACTATCGTGCATGTGAATGGTTCCTTTTGTGCCTCGACGCACTGAATCTTCTCTCCTATACTAGTAATTGAGAATGATAATCAGTAAAGGGGAACATGCACATATGAATACAGATATAAGAAACAAACGAGGATTTAAACCCAATTTGAAGGCAGGCATCATACTAATGCTGCTGCTTATTATGGTTGCCGGGTGCTCCAAGGCCGAACAGGCTTCTACGGGTGAATCCACTTCCGCAGCAAGTGAGTCAACAGAGAGCACCAACGGCACCTCATCGTCGGATAGCGAGGCAAACAATACGGAGACACGCACCGTTGAGGGTATTAAGGGTCCTGTTGATATTCCTGCTGAACCCAAGCGTATCGCTGGCTTGACCTATGCGTATGCCGATCACCTCGTGGCATTGGGCATGAAACCATACGCCATGGTGACCCAAGTCGGCCAGGAGATGCCTGCCTATCTGAAGGACAAGCTCGAAGGTGTCGTACCGCTCGGTTCCGTCAATGAATTCAACAAGGAAGCACTTCTGGACACAGAGCCGGATCTCATTCTGTCCAATGAAGTACTTGTTGATGAATACGACGCGATCAGCGCAATTGGACCGGTATATATGAGCAGCTACTTCAGCAATTCGCTTGAGTGGTTCAAGGATACAGCCAAAGTATTGGGCAAAGAAAAAGAGGCAGACGAAATCGTGGATCAGTTGTATCAAAAGGCGAAGGATCTTGGCACCAAGGTTGCTGCCAGCGATGCGGCGGATGATACCATTCTGATTTTTCGTTTGACCGATAAGCAGATTCAGGTATTTGCTCCAAGTGACAAATCACCTAACGCCTTCTATTCTCCGAACCTGCTGTACGATATAGCCGGACTCCATGCACCTGATCTTGCCAAAGCAGGCATCGTCATGAATGAAGTTATTGAGAATGTGTCGCTCGAATTGTTGCCTGAATTGAATCCGGATCGTATTTTCATGATCATCTCCGGTAGTGAAACAGATAACGAACAAGCGCTCACTAAGCTGCGTGACAATGCAGTCTGGAAAGGCCTGAAAGCTGTGAAAAGCGACCAGGTTTACATGGTGGACAACACGGTTTGGGTAGCTGGATTTGGACCGATTGCCTATGGTCAGGTTCTGGATGAGGTAGAACAAGCTTTGCTTGGAAACTGAACGCAAGATCTCTAGAGATTTGCAGCATAATTAAAAAAATAGGCATGTCGTTTACATGAAGGGAGAAGGCCCTCAACGTAAATGCATGCCTGTTTATGTTTATGATTTTGTTTCTCATTTTAATGTATAGCCCCCGAGATAGGTTTCCATCAGTTCATTAGAGAGCTGAATGGCTTCCGAACGATTCGTTGCGGGCATCGAGAGCATAAGCCCATTTTCGGAGCTCCACCTTTTACTGTTCTGCTCTCCGCTTGGATGCTCCTCCGAAATGGCGATGGTGAGTTTGCTGAATGCACGATCAACGAATAGTGTTCCGTATAGGAAGATACCCGTTTTCCCATTTCCAAAATTAATGTATGCCATCGATCCGTATCCTTTATGAAAACGAATTTCGAGACTCTTTTGATCTTCGGGTACAGGGAAAGATTCATCTTCAATATCAATAGTTCCTCTGAATATGTAGTCACCCGAGGTCGTTAGATAACGCTTGCCATCCATCTTGATATGAACCGTTTGCTCTGACTCCCTGTTGTCTTCTCCCAGCCGATATTTTACACCCACTCCATCAAGATGGATCGTTCTGGGCAGAAATAGAAGAACCACACTGATTACAATCATCAATACCCAGATGGCAAGCACGATCGAAATGATTTTTTTCTTCATGGTCCAACTCCTCAACTCATCGGTCTACAACTTTTGAAGATATACTGTCTCTTCCTGATCTTCATTCCATTGAATATGGACAGGGATTGGAAAGTCTTCATTCTCCCTCCTATCAAAGATGGTATATGAATTAATTACAAATTATAACATATAAACTACTCGCATAACGGTTTAAAGCAATTCGCTTACTTTCATTACGGCACGGAATCAGGCCTATGCTTACAAATGACTTAAAACACACAGCTGAAATTGGCACACAACTTTGCATACAACAAAAAAACCGGTCACCTCGTGACCGATTTAATCAGCTCCTCGGGGAGCGTTGGGATATAAGTGCGAATGACACGGGCCCTATAATTGAAACTGCTTAATGCGTGTGAAGGGTTACAACTTGTCCACCTGTAATAATGTTACCTGCTTCACCGTACAAGCTGGACTAATCTGCTCCTCAGTGAGAATGTTTAGCTTAATGAGGCTTTTCAGCTTATGACTGTCCACCTTGGACAGCAGTCGCCAGATGTCCGGATCGGGAAGGGATGCGTACAACTTCTGATCATCATATTCCTTGCGGTGCTGAAGCACCGTTTTCACAGCGTATCCGCCAACTTGCGTCTCATAGACGCCCTGCTCCTCACAATACCCGACAATCTCATCTCGTAACACAGATAGTCGTTGTTCAATTTCTTTTTGCTGCTGTTTCAGTTCAAAATAGGTTTGCACCTTCTGTTCCATACCTATCACGCTCCTCTATACCATAGGTATGCAGTGAAGGACAGTTTAGGACAATACTACAGCAGTTCATCATTTAAATATGAATTATTGCCAATAATCTTTTTAATCCGCTGCATCACGCCCGGACCCCTAGGAACATTAGACACTCGCTTTAATAGAATCCAGCGCAAACAAGCCATCGCTTCAAAAATCTCCGCATCGTCTGGTGTGTATTCCGTCAGACTCTTGAATAGAGCACTGTATATCTTACCGTTTCGTTCCCCTGTATAGATCGTCATCAAAAAAATGGACCAAGCTATATCGTACCTGGGATCACCGCGCTGCCCATTTGTCCAATCGATAATCGCATATTGATCACCTGCCTCCAGAACATTTCCCAGGTTATAATCACCGTGGATCAAATGATCCTGCCTAAACTCAGTCCGTTGAAGAAGGCTCGTCAGGATCTGATGCATATCCTCATGCAATTCAATGGAGGGGAAAAAATATCCAACGAAATCATATTGTGGTATGAAATTGGCATCCGCGTTACCTGTATCATTTACATCATAACCATGGACTTGAATTAACTTTTGAGCTAATTGCTCCAGCTTGGTTTTGCTTAACTTGGCTATAGGCTCCCCGTCATAACTCGTTAACAGGACTTGATTAGAATCCACATCCATGCCCCAACCGTACGGCTTGGAGACTTGTATTCCACTCTCGTATAGTTCAGATAATAGTTCATACTGGTTGCGAATATTGGGTTTGGAGTCCTTGTTCCATATCTTTAATACATAAGAGTGATCACCGCATTCTATCTTCACAACGTCTGCTTCCAGCCCTGGTGACAGGGGAAGCATCTTGTATGGTTTCCCAAGCAGACAGCGAGTTTCTTCGCTCAACTCCATCCAACGGATACTTTCCAGCGTTAACCTCATTTTGCCCAACCCTTCTCTGTGAAATTAGAAGAAATAACGGCATTTGATACTCCATAGATCTTTACAATGATTTATCAAAAACCTTCTGCCACTTCTTCTCATTATATCCGATGGCAATATAGAACCGATGCGCAGCTTCCCTTTTCCCGCTTGATCGCACGCGAATCTTGTTAAACCCGTTCATCCGTGCCCATTTCTCACATTCACTCATGATCTTTTTGCCAATTCCCGCACCTCTATGATGCTCATCAACAACCAAACCAGCAATCTCGGCAAAAGGTACACTTTCGATAGAATGTCTTCCCTGTACATGCCCCCAACCCACAACAAGGGAATCAATCTCAGCTACGCAAACATAATGATCAGTCATTAAGCTTAGTCGATTCAACCTTTCGATGATCTCTTCTGTTGTACTGGTGTAACCCAGTTGATGGGATAATTGGCTAATCCCCTCGCCATCCCCAATTCTAGCTTCTCTGCTATGAATCATAGTGTCTCCTTTTCACTCTAGTTGTCAGGTGTAATAAGTCCTTTACCAATGAAATTCGCAGACACGGGCTTCTTGTCCAGTTCTCTGGACCATACCGATATTTGCCCCATATGGTGAATCTCATGAGCAATCACGTGACGCATCACTTCTCCCCACGATTCCTTGACGACGGTGCTATCCAATTCAGGATCGATGTAGGGTCTCTTTTCCATGTCGGAATCCCAGGATAGAACAAATGCCTCCACATCAGGTCGCAGCTTGCGGTCGAATTGTCGTACGGCTTCCAGTGTTTTATAATCATCAAAATTCTCCATACCATCCGGTTTGCCCTGCAATAATTGAAGCCAGCTCCACTCTACATCGATGATATGAAAAAACGTTTGCAAAATATTGCCTACTCCCCCCGTCCGAGGTCGAAGCAGCTCTTCCAGCGGTACATCCTCACACCACTGAAACCATTGCTCACGCACGATCCAGTTATAACGAAAGAAAGATTCCATTTAGCCATTCTCCTTTTCTATATAATTGAACTAAAAAATATTTACACTTGCCACTCCGATGACAGAACAACCTTCTGATCGCTGTTATCCCCAGATTTTTTGGAATCCCTTTTTCAAAGGGGAAAATCCGGGGATAAAGGCGAACGCTCCGCTTCTTCAGGTTATTTCTGCCCTCTACGTTCTCGTGTAAATGTTTAGTTCAATTTATATATCATGCTTTTTAAGTGTTTTGATCAGTTCCATATTGGCAAAAGTCTTATCTGAATATTCAAGGTCTCCGTAAATCCCGCTAATCTGATCAAATCCCGACTTGGTCCAAAATCGTAATGCAGGCCAATTTTTGAGCGCTACGTTAATTCTGATTTCCACATAACCAAGTTCGGAAAATAATCCGGTTAACGCATGCATCATTTCTTGTCCATAACCCTGCTTCTGGGTCTCACTATGAATATACAAAAATTCGAGATAAACTGAATCCTCCATGGGGTAGCCATGGTATAGGCTCAACACACCTATATTTTCGTTTTCCTGAATCGTACGAATGGTCTGAATTCGGTAGTTCTCCATCCTTCCCCCTGGAGGCAGATTGCCTTTCTCAAAGCATGATCTCACATAATCCGGCTCATGATCTCGTCCGTCCCATTCCTGCACATAGTTACTCGTATCAACAATGGATTGGATATCGGAAATCTCAGATTCTTTCAAATCGGAAATGAAAAGTCGCTCTGAATTCCATGCTGTTGGAATCTGTTTCATATCATCATCCCCAATCTATTCGTGCCTTCTATCATAACCCATGATATGGAAAAAATAAAAGAGCCGCGATCGTCGCAGCTCCCTACTCTTTTGGCTTCGTCATTCTCTTCTTTACATAGAGTAAAACGTGAATTCCAGCGTATATAAACAGGACATTAAACAGATAAAGAAGAGCATTTACATAAACATTGGAAAGGAACCAGATCGTATCATCAGGTCTCTTATAATGATAATCAGTAAAAAACCGCAATGGAAAACCATATTCTGTTCGCAAAGTCCCCTCCGTGTAGGCTGTTCCTGGAATAAAGATCAATGCTAATACAGCAAGGCAAGCTGAAAGATTAAATATTCTTTTATTAAACGTCAATTCATCTCATCCATTCATTACATTTTCGGTATCCACCACATTCGCAAACATGCTCAGAACCGAATTGTGATGATCTATAATTTGCTCAGCTTGAAGAATGTTGGAATTCCATGTGCTGTGAGCATCACGAACCAAGGTTACTGCATACCCAAGGCTACTTGCTCTGCGACAAGTCGTATCCACGCATATCTCCGTCTGCATACCAGTCAGAATAAGATCCGTCACTCCGTTTTCTTGCAATTTCAGATTCAGATCTGTTTCGTGAAACGAATCCGGTGTCTGCTTTTCAATAATAAGGTCACCCGTGATCGGCGCAATGGACGGATGGATCGTCCACCCTGCCGTTCCACGCTCGAGGGGACTGCCTGCTCCTTCACTGTGCTGAATGTAGATAACAGAGTGACCTTTTTGCCGAGCCTTGGAAATGACATGTTGTATTCTCTGAAGCAATAAGTCCCCCTGATATAGGGGATCTGATTCATCGAACATGGCTACCTGAACATCGATTACAAGAAGTGCACAATGAGTTGGCATCTTATATCCTCCTGAAAAATAATATTAAATCAGCACTTGTTATGACTCCTTCTTCCTTTTTCGCGCCGTTAACAAACCTTCCAATCCCAGATCGATCAACACAAATAGTATAGCAGCTAGAACGCCAAATAAGGTCAAAACTATCGTTTCTTTAAAATTTAAAATTTCTTCTCCGCGCCCATGAGCAAATAATAGATATACATACCTAAGACTCCAGCACATGCATAACCCAGTATTCTCAAACTTAGATAAATGACATAATTTGCGAAACGAGATCTGCTCAACAGATAATCCAGCAACAGGGATAACGGTAACCCGATCAATGTGATCAGGGGAGTCGCATATACAAGATAAACAAGAATATAGAAATCAAAGCTGTAAGATTCATTCATGGATATGATACTTGCAATTAAAGTAAAACTAATGATGGTTAGAACGGTCGTCAGAAGCTTTCTTCCAATGTTCATCTCACCACTCCCATAAGTTTATCCATCTACAATGAATGTTTCCTATGCGTCAGATTCTCCCGGTTGCCACCCGATTTCTTGGGACCATATATGAGCTTTCTCTAAAATGCTCCACACCATCGGTCCTTTGCCTTCCACGTATTTTGGACGCTGGTCCTTGCATAAAGCCATAAGCCGGTGCTTCTCTTCTGCATATTTCAATCGATCCTCTGGATGTTCCCTCAAATAATCTCTAAAAAGCAAGTTCATCTGCTCAGAGAAACTCCCTGTTTGTCTTACATGTACATGTGTTCTCCTGCTTCCGGACACTTCACGGAAATATCGCTTGGTTTTATCGGGATTTTCTTCTCTAAATACGAAGCCGGCCGCTTCGATGTCTTGTCTGTAGTTAGGTAATTCTTCGTAATTGGATACGGAAATTTGTATATCTATGATCGGTTTGGCATCCATTCCGACGATGGAAGTTGATCCGACATGGTCAATCCGCACAGCCTTACGAATACATTACTGAGTTAAAGAAACAAATAAAACTAGAAATATATTATGATGATTTTTAGTTTTCGGATGACAGGTGTAGTCTAGTGGATTTAATAATTTAGAATGCGACAAAAGTAAAGAAAGACTTGTTGTTTCTTATATAGATGGATTAGATAACAAAGGGAGGACTACATGGAAGATCAATGGAGAATTGCAACGTATGATCCTGCCTGGAGGCCAATGTTCCTCGAAACCGGGATGAGATTAAGAGAGGCGTTGGGAGATTTACAACTAATACCATTCTTATTCTATATTTTAACGCAAGCAAAAAAAAGAGGAGGAACAAATGTCCCTCCCCTTACCTTTTCAGATATAATCACACTTAAATTTAGAAAACTCAGCTACAGAACCTTCTCCGCTCGCATATAGACCAATGAGCACCCCTGTAAATCCCCCGGCAACTTCCGAGGAAAGGTATTTCGTTTGTGCTGTACCTAAGAGGGTGTCCTTGCCATCTGCATGAATCAGGAAGCTGTAGCGTTCATGGCTTGCCTGTATAACCAATGTGGCATGATGATTACTTCCCAGTTCCACTTCATTTTCGACTGATTTGATATCCCCAATATTCAGACGTTCAATTACCTTATACCCGCTCTGCTCTTTGCGAATGGCCAAGTCATAATGGTGCTGTTCATCCATGTAGATGGTGATGCCTGCCTCGCCATTCGTAAGACTAACGTCAACAGAGATGGTCGCGTCAAAGTCTTTTTGACGTAGGCCAATGAATGTCGGGGATGCTGGAACATCCAGTGTCACTTCAGTTCCTTTTAACTTTATGTTGCCTTGCTCTAACAAGTAATTTTCTGTATTGGGATGACGAAGATAACACCAGTCCAGATTCCAATCCGTGTTCTCGAACGTATAGGTTTTTTTCTCTTGTTGAACAACTGTGTCAGAGATAAGATCAGTGTCAAAACTCATAAGCGTCGTACCATTATGTCCTGCCGTAAACCAGCCTTCTTCGTCAAAGGTAACTGGCGTAAGGAATACTTCCCGGCCCAGATGATGATAGGTGAGCCACTGTCCACTCTGACGGAATCCCAAATGGAAAATCCACCAGTTGCCTGCCTCGTCCTGAATCAGGTCGCCATGGCCAACCCCCTGCAGTTCATAACCACCCAGATTACGGTTGGTCAGAACAGGATTCTTGGCATAGGGCTCGAAAGGACCGGAAGGAGAATCTCCCCGCGCATACGTGACCATATGACCGTATTCGGTTCCGCCTTCAGATGCCATGAGGTAATAGTAACCATTCATTTTATACAAATGTGGGCTTTCCAGATAACGTCCGCCTGATCCTTGCCATACTGAACGACTTGGGGTCTTTTTGTTACCTGTTTCAATGTCAATTTCACACTGAATGATTCCCCCAATTCCTTCATCGTCGGTTCCGTTGCTCATAAAGAAGGCCTTACCATCTTCAAAATACAAATCCGGATCGATTCCCCCTTGATCCACAATAATCGGTTCTGACCACTCCCCGTATATATCATCAGTCCATATATAGAAATTCTGACGCGTGGTGTCGTTCGTCGTGGTCATATAGAATCGCCCGTTGTTGTATCGAATTGTGGGGGCGAAAACTCCGCCGGAGCTGCTTACGGTCTCCAGATGAATCTGGCTTTTTCGGGTTAAACAGTGACCGATTTGCGTCCAGTTCAATAAATCTTTGCTTTCAAAAAGCGGGACACCCGGAAAATACTGAAAAGAACTGCACACCAGATAATAAGTGTCATTCACCTTGCAGATGCTCGGATCTGGATAGAACCCTTTAATGACGGGATTATTGTATTTCACTTGAGCCACCTCTTTTTCTCTAATTTACATTTTTAAGAATCCAACTTCATAAGCAGATAAAAAAATTAAACACTATCGCAATCATTCTTTCAATGCGTTAGAGTTGAAGAGTCAAGTTAATTTCGTTAAATTAATATATATATGATTTCAATAGATCTGGTTAGGAGATTGTTAAGGATGATCAAAGCGAACGGAGATCCAAAATTCATACCGTTATACGAAGCGCTGGCAAGCGAGGTTAGATGGAGGATCATGGATATGATTGCACCTAGCGAAATGAATGTGAAGGATATTGCAGCAGCGTTAGAACTTAGCCCCTCCATCGTCACCATGCACATACGAAAGCTTGAGCAAGCCGGACTGATCGATAGCCGTCGGATACGCCTGAATGGAGGCACGCACAAATTGTGTTTCCTCAAACAAAATAACATCGAGATCGAACTACCATCCGCCAGCCGGACAGCAAGGATTAGAGAGCAGACGATTTCGGTAGGACACTATACTGCATTTGAAGTCTATCCTACCTGCGGTCTTGGGACGCATGAGAAAGAAATCGGTGTTTGGGACGACCCACGCTACTTTCTTGATCCTGAGCGGGTTCACGCTGCCATCCTTTGGTTTGGAAGAGGTTATGTCGAATACAAAACACCTAACTATATGCTTCCTGACGAGACTGCTAACTCCATTGAGATTTCAGTGGAACTGGCTTCTGAAGCCCCGGGTTTAAGAGATCATTGGCCATCGGATATCCAATTTACGTTTAACGGCATTTCGCTTGGAACGTGGACAAGCCCCGCTGACTTCGGAAGAGCTGCCCGAGGCAAATATACACCAACATGGTGGCATCGTAATGTGAATCAATATGGATTATTAAAGACAATTCGTGTTGATAGCTCGGGTACGTATATGGATGGAGAGCGGATGTCAGACGTGACGATCGAGGATATCCAACTGGAGCAGCCATTCTGGACGCTTCGTTTCACGGTTGACGAGGAGGGGGCTAACGTCGGAGGATTAACACTTTATGGTTCCGGGTTCGGCAATCATGACCAGGATATTGTCATACGCGTACAACGCTAATCTTTCTTAATGTAGTAACGAATAATCCCGTTCTTCTCTTCAAACGTATTCCTTTGAATGAACGGGATACTGCTTTACGTAGTTAAAGAAGCTTTCTATATTCAACACCATGAACATGAATCAACACGTTCTGGGCTGCCAATCTTTCAAATAAATCCAACATATCCCCAAAGGGATTTTCGAAATAGGCAATCAGGTATTCATAATTTGCAGTAGATTTCAAAAAGTTATAAAAAAAATAAGGGTCCATGTTACCCACATCATTTTTACTGCCGAGGGAAACCTCCAACGTTTGCCCTGTTTCTGCATTCTCGAACATGCAATGCTCTCCATGGACATCGAAATGCCAGTTTCCACTCAGATATTCTTCACCGTTTAATACTTCTTCATTAGAAAGCAAGTGGTACGCTCCATTGATGATCTCTTCCTTTTCAGCCTGGCTGGTTTCTGAAATCAATTTGTCGATCAGTTCTTGTGCGATTCTTTTGTATGTGTCCATCGCTTCCAATAATGTATCTGTTGTTTCTTTGGTTAAAGCGTGCATCTCTTACCTCCTGCTTGTAACGGTTGTCTTGAAGTCCCTTCAATGTGGCCCTATGTTTGTTTTTATTCTTTGTACTTGGTGCTCCAACGGATAGAGCTATTGACGGCTCGAACGCATCGCCTTTACATGTTTTAAACTGCTGTCGTTTAAGAACTCTTTATAGGCTTCGGATTCAACGGCGTAGATCGCCACTTTTCCTTGTGAGTTATGATGAATACCCCAACCGTAACGCTTACCCAACGAAGAAGTACGAAGACAGGGTTGTCCCTTAGAGAAAAACTTGGTTCTCTCTATGGATCTTTGCTCGTCGGGTATATCATTGCGCTGCGCGAACACTTCAAACATGACATCCTCTTGCGTATATTGATAAGGGTGGTTTGTTATCATTTCATATTGTAAAACTGGAACGGTTTTGCCGCCGTTTTTGGCTTTGGGGATCTCTGCCACTTTAACAGGACAATCTTCTGCTGCTGCAATAAAAGTTTCATAATAGTTCATGTCTTTCATCTATATATCCTCCCATCTATTCAAAAAAAATATGGATACGAATATACAATCAAGCTTGAGCTGTTTTATAAATATTTCTTAAAAGCCTTGCTGGATTCCCCATCGTACCCTAACTTCGTGTAGAAGCCGTGTGCTTCGTACCTGGATGAACCACTGGTGAGAAACACCTTTATACAATTTTTCTGTATGCATACATCCTCTATATACTTCATAAGTTCAGATCCATGACCCTTGCTCTGCACATGCTCCGTAATGATAACCCGCTCAACCACGCCAAACGGTCTATTTTCCACTAAAGCATCCAGACAAATATGTAAATGCGCAGTCCCAATAACCTGATCATCGACTTCGTAAACAAATAAGAAACTGTTGGGATTATCCCTTACTTCTTCAATCCGCTCCGCCAGTACCTTCGTATTCAGGTTGTTCGGTAATAATTCTTTGTACAACCTTTCAATAACCTCGACATCCCTTGCTTCGGCCTCTCTGATCATCAGGTACCACTCCTCAACTTATATAATAACTTAATATGATGTCACCATTGTCCTCGAATTCACCCGTCTCCTGAAACCCGGATTTCTTATATAAAGCGTTTGCCACCATGTTGTGCGGCACATGAGATACCCTGATTTGCTTGCAATCGGTTCTCTCTTTTAACTTATGAATCACTTCCTTGATCGCCAGTTTGGCGTATCCTTTCCCCTGGTATTTCTCATCAATCATGAATCGAAGTATCCAATAAAACCCGTCATTATATATCTCATTATCAAATAAAATAAAACCCACCATGCGGTCCTCTGCAAAAATTCCATATGGCTTCGAGGTGATCTCCTTCGTCGCATGTATTAAGGAGTCTGCATTACTTGCTACCAAATTCAGTTGGTCTTCACGCGGTTTAAGCTGGATACACTCTAATTCATTTTCTGGGGTTATAAGTTGTAGATTCACTTGCTCTGTTGACACATCAATCTCTCCTTGCGCTCAAATGATGACTAGATCCATCATAACCCAAAAGTGCTATATGCGAACAGTTTCTTCCTCTTTTTTCACCTGCTGATTAGCAGTTCTTTCCTTACAGATCAGAACAAAAAACCACGGTTTCCCGTGGTCCATCCATTCGAGTATGCTCTATTCTACTGATCCACTTACCAGTCTTCCTTCAAACCATACCGCTTGTCGCGCAGACCTTCTGGCAACCGCCTCTGCCGAGCAGCTGGCTTCTACCAGTACAAAACTAGCTGTATCCCCTACCTTCGGCCATACCTGTTGGCCCTCTGAATCCAGTGGAGTGATACCACTTGTGACAAATGCAAGAGACTGAGCCAAGGAGCGTTCATCGTTATACCCGTACAGTTCGGCGAAACGGCCGGCTTTCTCCAGTTGATCTCCATTGCCAAACGGTGACCAATGATCCGTCAGACTGTCTGTCGCCAGCTTCACGTTCACCCCATGTTTATGGAGCATCGGAAGGGGCATCATCATTTTACCGATAGGCACGGTCGAAGCAACGTTCATACCAAGGGAAGCCATCCGCATGGCCATATTTTCCGCTTCTTGCTGCTCCGCACGAGCGAACCAGAACGCATGACTTACGGTAACTTTACCCTGAAGTCCTGCTTCTTCGGTCAGGTCAGCCAATTGTAGCAACGTTTGTTTACCCGGTTCTCCAGAATCATGCAAATGAATATCGATGCCTGCCTGATACTGGACAGCCAGTTCGACCATTACATTTAGCGATTTCTCAATATGCTCGTCCACAGTGTGAGGATCAAGTCCACCTACATGAGTAGCCCCTTCCGCCATGGCTTGACGCATGAGTTCAACCGAATTAGAGCGGAGAAGTCCATGCTGCGGGAAAGCGACGATTTCAGAGGATATTTTGCCCGAAAATGACTCCAATGCCTGCTTTGTAGCTTCCAGCCGTTTCAACCCACTGACCGGTTCAATATTGCAATGACTGCGCACATGGGTGGAACCATATCCCTGAATCAGGCTCAGAATGCTCTCCGCCTGACGCTTTGCATCGGGTAATAGCTTGGGAAGCAACACTTTCTCTTCTTCGATACGTTCGAAAATGCTGGAGATGCGTCGAACCGCTTTCCATGGTGCATCATAATACGTTTTATCCAAATGAATATGGGCTTCCTCGAACGAAGGCAGCAGCAGCAATCCTTTACCCTCAACCTGCGGCAACTTGCTTGTTAATTCCGTATCCCCGTCCATGATGGCTGCAATGACTCCATCTTCAATCCGCAGATGACCAAGGCTCGTCCGGGTGCCAGTTACCTGCCCATCTTCCATCACATAACTTTGCTCCAATGATACGTTGGTTAACCAGTATTCCTGCTTCAACATGGTCACTCCCTCTTTCCACTCGGTCTATCTAGCATCGAGTACCGATTCATCTTCTGTGGTCAATGGTACCATAGGACCTCATTCAGCAAAAATAGTTAAAACGTTGGTGTTCCATACGATTATCGTCTAGATATTATTGGACTTCCCCATTAGTATACGAAGTGTAATATATCCCAAAACTTGAATCACAAATACCATAGCCACAAATTCAACCAGAATGCTGTTGCCTGCATTTAAATCAGTCATGATATCCTTCAAAATTAGACCGGGTTGCTTCAAGACATCCCAACTATTCCACCGATTAAATCTCCCGATATATACCCCTAGACTGCTCAGAAGTAAAACAACGCCTACAACTACCATACCGCTAAATGGGTTTAATCGTTTATTTAACAATTTGTGAATTTGATGTATCGAGCAAATGGATAGAAGTAAACCCAGTATGGCTAAGACAAATGTTAGGCTGAGGCTATACCAGAAATCAATATTAACCCAGAATTTAGTTTCCCCCTGAGGATCAAAGTATCTGAATGCATGCAAAATTTCTGTGAAAAGATATGCCGAATTCGGTAGAAAGAACAACCAGCCTGCACACATTACCCCGACTAGTGCGATGCTCGATCTTGTAAGTTTCTTATTGCTTATATAACTAATCGTTGATGAAATGATGAATGGAACCCATGCTAAAAAAATGTCCCACGTTAAAAATTGATACATGTTCGTGTTTGATTTGGTACGTAAGTAGACAGCAACAAGTAGACAACCTATGGTAGCAACGATTAAAACACTACTCATTTTTAAATAAATCGTATTTTTATTATTGTTCATTTCTTCGTTTCGATTTCCCTTTCCTTGGTGGTATGCAAGTGCAGTCCCTGATAACCTGATCATCGATTTCATAAACGAACTGTGACTCCGCCTTCCTAGTAATACACGTCCATCATAACCCAAAATGTGGTATATGCGAAAATAGCGGCGTGAACCCAGAAGGAAGACAAAAACTTTACTTTCGCAATATTTCCGTTCATCTTCCTTCTTCTACCATTAGAGAATGCAAAAAAACAGGCACTAGGGAAGTGCCTGTACATATTTAGAACCGAGCTAAGTACTTAGCTAATAGTTCACTGCTTCTTTTTTATATGAAAATATGATGATCAGAAATTAAACCGCGCATGGCCGCCATCCGTCACGCCTTCAATCTGTTCAATATCCAGCAGTCTTCGCTTCATCTCCAGTCCTCCGCGAAAACCGGTCAGCTTGCGGTTGGCACCGATAATGCGATGACACGGCAGCAGCACCGGAATGGGGTTGGCTCCATTGGCTGCCCCAACAGCTCGTACCGCTGAAGGTCTTCCCACCGCAGCAGCAATGTCGCCATAGGTTCTTGTCTCACCATATGGAACATTCCCCAACTCCGCCCATACCTGCTGTTGGAATGTCGTTCCGATCAAATCAAGTGGAATTTCGTCTGTGAATGCCACCTTGTCTCCGGCAAAATAGGATTGCAGCCAATCCATCATTCCCGTATGCTTCAACGCTGCTTGATTCTCTTCGAGCTCCACTCCAGGAGCAATCCGGCCAATCCAACTACTCCAATCTTCCAGCGTTTCATTGGGCATGATGACCCGGCATAACCCTTTTTCGGTGGCAAGCAATACCCACGGACGACCGTCCAGTTCCATTTTGGTCCACATGATGCTCTTTCTCATACGTCAATCGTCCTTTCCCCTCGTAGGTTTTTTATCTGGTTTCTTTTCTCGTTATGCACACATACTACACACGAACCGTTTTTTTCATTTTTCGTTTCATGCTGCGGATGATCTGCTTCGTCTCCGGATCAACACGATAGGACTCCGTTATTTTCTGAAGAGCCTTATTATACGTAAAGTCGTCCAAGGTATTTTCCTGCAAATAACGCATCGTGGCTTCTGGCTGTTTCACATACGCAATGGAAATTGCCCAGGCCACTGCCATTTTCACATAGTACCCTTCGTGATGAATGGTATCTAATGAAGCAAGCACTCTGCTGATATATTTTTCTTCCATATAAAAGTTCAACAGCATCACAACCCCGAAGCGAATGTCATATTCCTGGTTGGATACCAGATAGGGCTGCAAGAACTGCCACACTTGATCCAGATGTGCCTTTGTATATTTCAAACCACCGCAGAAACTGTCGCATACTGACCAGTTATCTATTTTGGGAACAAACCAGGCAATATGCTGCAGGAGTTCCTCGATATCTGCTTGGGCATGACCGATGACCATCGCTTGCAACATCACTTCTTCAAAATAATCATCATCGGCGGTTTTCAGGTAGGCACGCCAGTCCTCTTTGACGATTTGTTTCGCCATCTTGCGTATTTCAGGCAGTCTCACACCTAACAGATTCGTGATATTCGGAATGAGCGCAGCCGAGAATTTCTGATATTCCGGTTCGACCAGAGATAACAATTGTGTTCTTACAACCGATTCCACATGTCTCCTCCTCATCGGGTTTTCTACAACAAGTATATCCCGGCAGCATCCATTTGTAAGCCCATATCGAATGTTTTAGCAAGATTACAATATCCATTTCTCGTGGTCACTGTTTAACTTTCATTCCATTTCGTTTAAGAATACGGAGTTGTATCCATTTAGAAAGGAGACTACATATGAATCGATCCCATCCCAAAAAAGATTTTTCGGTTGAAGAGATTACGGAGCTCCTTGTGCAATTCGTGCAAACCCAAAACCTGACCGAGTTTTATAAATGGGCCAAAGAACTTCATCCCTATGACCTTTCTCTCGTATATAAAAAGTTCCCTGAACAAGAGACGAAACGCTTCTTGCTCTTATTCAAACCGGACGTGCTCGCCGACATGGCAGAAGCGCTCACGCTTCACGAACAGGTGCATCTATTCGAACAGTTAGGCCCAGAGCGCACTCTTGAAGTCATGCAGCAAATGGACAAAAGTGATCTGATTCGCTTCATGCATGATCTGCCCCTCCAACGCAGAGAAGAACTGCTGTCCAATATGAATCTCGATCATTCCGCCATTATCCGCTCCGTGCTGAACTATCCACCGGAAACGGCTGGACGGATCATGACCGATCGTTACCGTACGCTGTTATCGCATGAAACCGCAAAGGAAGCACTTAGAGAATCGCAGGCTACGCTGCACATTCCTGCAACCAGTTATCTGTATGTCACCGATGATGAAGGCAAACTGGTCGGAGTCGTGAGTTATCAATCCCTTGCTCAGGCAGATGATAACACCAAAGTAGAAGAGCTGATGACTCGGCGTGTCATCCATGCAACAGTTGATATGGACCAGGAAGAAGCTGCACAGCTGTTGCAACGTTATGAGTTTATGGCTTTACCTGTCGTGGATGAAAACCGCAGATTATGCGGTGTTATCCAAATGGATGATGTCATTGATATTATTATGGACGAAGCCAGTGAAGACATCGCCAAGATGGGTGGCGGCAGTAAAGACATCGATTTTGATACCAAACCATTGGTTGCCGTCAGACGTCGCCTTCCATGGCTGATTTTATTGTTATTTATCGGATTGATCTCAGGTAGCATCGTGGATTTTTTCGAAGACACGCTGAATCAGGTTGTGGCACTGGCGTTCTTCATGCCCATGATAGCCGGTATGACGGGGAATACGGGTACACAATCCCTTGCAGTGGTTGTACGTGGCTTGATTGGACGCAAGCTGGACAAGGCCACAGTGCTCGCGCTTATTGGCCGAGAGATTAAAGTAGGCACAATGATTGGACTTGTATGCGGTTTGCTGATCACGGTCATCGCCTATTTCTGGCAAGGTGACTGGCTGCTCGGAGCGATTATTGGAGTATCACTATTCTTCACCCTGGTTATCGGAACACTGACCGGTACTTGTATTCCTCTTCTGCTCAGTCGTTTCAAAGTGGACCCTGCGGTTGCCTCCGGCCCATTAATCACAACGTTGAATGATATATTGTCGTTGTTTATCTATTTCGGCATCGCTACTCGTTTTCTGGATGCCTTAATGTAAATTAACCTTTCAGTCTTTATTCATTGAACAGGTACTTTAATACAGTAAAAAGACTCAACTTCCTCTGTACATACAGTGAGGTTGAGTCTTTTGGTGTTATTTTCAATCTAAAAGAGAACTGCCTTATGCTTCATTTTAATGTATTTGCTATTTCAACTAATGTTTGATAATCGTATAACGGTTCAAGATTGTTGTTTTTCCCTGAAATAAGAGAGTACGTTAAACTCTCGTTTCTCCAATAGATGGCACTTACATTTCCGTCTCCTTGGTCCCATGTTTGAGAGCCATTAGATAATTTCAAACCTTTCTTCCCCTTCGGAGGCGTATCCACCTTTGAGTTTGTAATCATAGTGATCAGGTTCAATCCTTCGTCGGTATTTGCATACGTGATTTCGACTGCTTCAAATGTACCATTGGTATCTAAAATCCTCGCTGATTTTTGAGTAACTTGGAAAGGAACTGACGGTTGTTTGATTTCAAAAGGGGTCCTAGCTTCAGCCTCTTCAAATGAAATTTCAACTGGAGGACTCAGATCCAAATTATTGATTGGTTGGTCACCTTCCCCATTTTTAAAGCAAGCAGACAATAAAAGAGGTATCATACATAGGAACAGCAACTTACTTACAGTTTTCAATTAATCACCTCGATATCAAAGTAGTTACTTCTATGACGTTTCTATTAGCTGGAAAGTTATGTTTTTTTTCCTGCTCATGTGCAATCTGCTGCAATAATGTACTATAAGCCAATGCCTCCCCGGAGTATGATCATGTAACTACAACTCGGGGAGGCCCTATGAATCTTACATCTTTTTTCATCTATTGTATTGTCGTTACCTTCACACCAGGCCCCAGCAATATTGTGATTCTCACTTCCGTCGGACAGGTTGGTCCCCGGAAAACGATGGAGTATGTGTGGGGTGCCACCGTTGCATTTGGCTTATTACTTGCTGCTTCTGCTCTTCTCAATCATGTACTTGCTGAGGTATTGCCTGGCATTCTCCAAGTGATGCAGATCGTGGGTAGTGTTTATATGATATATCTGGCTTATCAAGTCTATAAAATGGGTTCCACCGAGACGGGATCGAAGCAAGTTACGGGGTTTCTAAACGGTTTAATCATGCAGTTTGTGAATCCAAAAGTAGTTCTGTTCACGTTCACAGTTATTCCCAGTTATGTTCTGCCGTACTACGATAGCACCATGTCAACGTTTCTGTTCGTGATCATTATTACCATCATCGGCTTCCTGGCCTATTCCAGTTGGGCCGTGTTTGGCTCCATCTTCAGAACCTTACTTAATCGTCATCAAAAAGCAGTGAGTATCCTAATGGCCCTTTTTTTGTTATACTCAGCCATTATGGTATCGGGAATCATCTAACGCGCGGGAGGTGTGTGCAGCATGGAATTGTTTAACTATAAGAAATCACAGGACGTACTGGCTCTATCCGCCAGCTTTACGGATTTCACCTATAAAAAGCATTGCCACGAGGAATATGCAGTAGGAGTCACGCTTCGCGGTATTCAGCAATACCATCTGGACGGACATTATCAGGCCTCCCACAAAAACGGCGTGATGTTATTCAACCGGGAGCAGTCCCACGATGGAAGTTCCTATGACAAAGCCGGCATAGACTATGTCATGCTATATCTGAAGCCGGATTTGGTCGAAGAGGTTCTAGGGAAAAAGGAATTGCGTTTTAATAGCCCCATCGTCTATGACCCTGTGCTTGCACGAAGCATCCTGATGCTGAATGATGCTATTCAAAAAGGACAGGATGAAGCGAAATGCAGTGAACTGCTCTTGGGCCTGTTGCAATTACTCTCCCAGTCGGAAATGGACACCAAGTTGTGGCGGCCTCAGGACAATCTGGTTCGAAAAGCGAAAGAGATGATGTTTTGCAGTATTGAAGATGTGCTGAAACTGGACGACCTGTGTGCGGAATTCAACATGTCCAAGTTTCAATTTATCCGCGAGTTCAAGTCCCATGCTGGCATATCGCCTTACCAGTTTTTTCTGAATTGCAAGGTGGAGCGTGCCAGACAGTCCATTGAAACGCATAAGGATGTTTACTCCGCTGTAGCCGAATGTGGTTTTGTCGACCTGACTCATCTGAACAGACACTTTAAACGAGTATTCGGTATCACGGCTTATGAATATATGCTGCAGTTAAACTAATTGAATCGGTACGATTATCCGACCAAATGTATAAAATCCCCGCATGGAACGCGAGTTTACCTCAACGTTCCACACGGGGATTTTCTTTTCCCTTCCGTTGCCGTACTACCATTCTCCCTTAAATCAGATCCTAACATCAGGCGCGCCTCTTTCTTCTCCAGATCCAGCCGCTTACCAATACAAGCAATAGAATAACCCCACCATATATTATGAGATAAAATGACCAACTTCGGCCTTGATCGGTTTCTTCAAAATCAGCCTGACTCACTACTTTCCCTGCTCCCAGCAGCTTTAAGGAGTCTCCAGCTTGATCAATGGAAACATTGCCACTGCAAAGATTCGTATGCAACTTATCGTCCATTTTATTCTGATAAGCAAAGATCAGATAGGATTGGTTCTTATCCAATTGAATCCCACAAGATTCCGAACCGGCATCATTACCCATGACAGTCATTCGTTTAGAAGAAACACCCTTCCATGCGGTATCCACTTCAAAGGTATATGCTCTCACTTGGTCAGTGCTAAATATTTGCACCCCACCCCTTTTCACCACTTTACCTGTAAAAACCGATGTGGACGTCTTCAGTTTCTCTTGAGCATTCGATTCTACACAGCTGCAAGCATAAGCTTTTTCCCCAGGAAATACCGTGTAACCCAATCCAACCAACAACAAAATCAATGCAAACCATACTAAGCGCTTCATCCTTTCACCCCCGGCTCAGATTGCAAAACCCATCTTGTAATCGTTCACATTTTGTTTGAAGCTATATTTATTGTAAGATTATAGCATAATACGAATATTGTATTGAGCATCATCAGAATTCAGACACCTTGGAGGAAACCGTCACTTGAATCAGACTTTGAAAAAGAATATCTCCATCCCGCTGCTCGTTGCAGCGTTATGTCTCATTGCATTTGTAAGCATCGCCCTGTCCATCAGCGACAACCAGATCCACGTCTTTGACGATACCTTGATTGGTTGGATTCAGGGCATGGAATCACCCGGAATGACACGATTGATGCAGCTCTTTACCTGGATTGGCAGCGAGGTGCCTGTGGTTGTCATTACCATTCTCGCCATGCTTGTGCTGTATATCTACCTCAGGCACAAACGCGAGCTGCTCTTCCTCGCCTGTGTTATTGCGGGCTCGACTCTGCTCAATGCATTGATTAAGCTGGTATTCCAGCGCGCCAGACCTACGATTAACCGGATTATTGAGGTGAGTGGTTATAGCTTCCCGAGTGGCCATTCCATGGCAGCGTTCAGCTTGTATGGCGGCCTGGCCTTCTTAATCTGGAAGCATGTACCGACAGCGACTGGACGCGTACTCATGATTATCGTGAGTGCGATCTTCATCCTGACGATTGGAATGAGCCGAATTTATTTGGGGGTGCACTATCCCAGTGATGTCGTGGGTGGGTACTTTCTGAGTGGATGCTGGCTTGCCGTATGCATATGGTTCTATCAGCGACATCTGGAACGCCTTTCCCTGTTACAGTCCAAACCTCTCGCTTAGGCTTTTTCGATCACCATGCAACGATCCAACCCATGCTTGAAAACAAACCAAACGTAAAGAACCTTATGGGTGCATCAGGCACCAATGAGGTTCTTTTACGTCATTATGAATCTATTTTACAGTGGCAACCTAGAGCTCCTCGCCATTGGATTCAATGACTTTTTTGTACCAGTGGAAGCTCTTCTTGGGTGTTCTGCTCAAATCACCATTGCCATCATTGTCCTTGTTCACATGAATGAAACTATAGCGCTTCTTCATCTCGCCTGTGGATGCGCTGACCAAATCGATACATCCCCACATCGTGTAAGCGATAAGCTCCACACCGTCGGCAACGGCTTCTTTCATTTGTTCGATGTGACCTCTCAAATAATCAATGCGATAGTCATCCTGAATGGAGCCATCTTCCTCTACTACATCCACTGCACCCAATCCGTTCTCCACAACCATCAATGGAATCTGATAACGGTCATACAGGTGATTCAGCGTGTAACGCAATCCTTTAGGATCGATCTGCCAGCCCCAGTCGGAAGCTTCCAGATACGGATTTTTGATGCCGCCCAGCAGATTTCCCTCTGCTCTATCCAACGACTCATCCGCACTCTCGACCAAGGACATGTAATAGCTAAAGGAATAGAAGTCCACGCAGCCTTCACGCAGAGTCTGTGCATCTTCCGGCTGCATCTCGATCTGGATGCCTTCTTCGGCGAAGAAACGTTTGGCGAATCCAGGGTATGCTCCACGAACCTGTACGTCTCCACAGATCATGTTGGACAGCTGGTCCTTCTTCTGCGCGAGCAAAATATCGTCCGGGTTGCATGTATTCGGATATGTTGTCATGAAAGCGACCATACAGCCGATTTGGAAATCAGGATTGATTTCATGTCCCAGCTTCACCGCTTTTGCACTTGCAACAAATTGGTGATGCAGCGCCTGGAAGCGGGTCTGAGGATCATCAACACCATCGATCAAAGTCTCTTTGCCTTCAAAAAGGATACCTGCAGCCATATAAGCCCCCATTGGCATCGTCAGACAGTTGATCTCGTTGAAGGTCAGCCAGTATTTCACCTGATCTTTGTATCGGTTGAAGAGAGTTGTACAATATCGGATATAACAATCAATCACTTCGCGCGAAGCCCAACCGTTATATTTCTGGGTCAGACCAAATGGTGTCTCGTAGTGAGAAATGGTCACGAGCGGCTCAATGTTGTACTTTTTCAACTCGGCAAAGACGTTATCATAGAACTGCAATCCCTCTTCGTTTGGCTCCAGATCATAACCGTTCGGGTAGATTCTGGACCAGTTAATGGACATGCGGAACATTTTGAAACCCATTTCGGCCATCAGGGCAATATCCTCTTTGTAATGACCATAAAAATCAACCGCTTCATGGCTCGGATAATACGTGCCCTCTTCCAGTACAGGCGTAATCCGCCGTGGTGTTGTGTGCGTTCCACCTGTCATCATATCGGAAGTACTTGGGCCTTTACCACCCTTGTCCCATCCACCTTCAAACTGATTGGCAGCCGTAGCGCCACCCCAGAAAAATCCGTCTTTCATCGACATCATCAATTCCTCCTTCATGATCTTTCTAACACTATACATCCAGTGTACCACCCATACCCTGACACCTATTGTCATGGTATAATGTCGGCATGGAAAATAACCGATTATTCAGAATGCTATTGCTGTTATTGGAGAAAAAGAAAGCTACCGCCCCCGAGCTCGCGCGTTTGTTCGAGATATCCGTGCGCACAGTGTACCGTGATATCGACAGACTGAGTGCCGCGGGTATTCCCGTATACACGACAACCGGCAAGCATGGCGGCATCCATCTGATGGACAACTTTGTCATGGACAAATCCCTGTTGTCCGAAGATGATCAGAATGAAATTTTGCTTGGATTATATAGCGTCAGCGCCATCCCTCACCTTAACACTGCCCATATGCTCAAACGTTTAACCGCCCTGTTTGATCACAAGCTGGACTGGATCGAGTTCGACTTTTCACCATGGGGCAGCATTCCACAGCAGGAGAGGGAACTGTTCAATCAGGTCAAACAGGCGATCCTCACCAATCAATGGATTACGTTTCACTATGTCAATTCGGATGGAGAGAAGAGTGTTCCGACGGTTGAACCTCTCAAACTTTTGTTCAAGAACAGTACTTGGTATTTCAAGGGACACATTCACGACGAGCAAGACCGAAACGAATTTCAGACGTTCAAAATGAAACGAATTACGCAGTTGAAATTTCTGCCGAGGGTTCCCCGAAACAATATAAACATCGGATCACCGGAAAATGAGACTCACGTCACAATCAACCAAATCGCTCTGGAACTGTCGTTCTCCAACTCCATTGCTTATAGAGTGTATGATTTTTTTGAACCGTCACGCGTTGAAAAAGATTCCGACGGCAGGCTGCGCGTTGCCCTTGAACTGAATGAGGGAGAATGGCTGTACTCCTTCCTGATGTCGTTTGGATCTGACCTGACCGTAATCAAGCCTCCACACGTTGGAAAGGAACTGCTTAGGCGACATATCAACGCGGTAGAACATTTACAACAGGTCGTTAACAACAGGTTGGAAAATGAATGATATAATGAAGCTCTGATCATCTGTTGATTCTTTTACTTTTTTGCTATCTATCCATTTCCTGAAGGAGGTTTGTCCATGCAAGACATTAGACGTAACAATGTGGAACGATTCAAAGGTTTCGGTACGTTATATGACCAGAACCGGCCTGCTGCGCCCACCGAGGTCGTAGATATTCTGACGAATTATTTGGGCAGCAAACCTCGCTTGGTCGCGGATGTTGGCTGTGGTACGGGCTTATCGTCATGGATTTGGCTAAATGAGGCAGAACGTGTTATTGGCGTCGAACCAAGCGATGATATGAGAGCTGTCGCAGAGTCCAAATGGGAAGCAGCAGGCAAACCGGACCATCTGCGTTTTGTCTCCGGCCTATCCCACGAACTGGGACTACCTGATGGCAGTGTGGATATCGTGACCTGCTCACAGTCGTTCCACTGGATGGAGCCCCAATCCACACTGCGCGAATTTGCGCGTGTACTGCGTCCAGGATGCATATTTGCTGCCTACGACTGTGACTGGCCACCAGTGGTCGATTGGCAGCTGGAACAAGCCTATCTGCATTTGAATACGGAGGCAGATCATCGAGCTGCCAGTCTGGCTCCCCAGGAGAATCAAGCACATAAATGGAGTAAAGACGGACATTTGCAGCAGATTCAGCAGTCCGGCTTGTTCCGTTACTCGCGTGAAATTGTGTTTCATCATCGGGAAACATTCGATGCCGACCGATACGTCAATCTGGCACTAAGCCAAGGCGGCCTGCAAACGGCAGTGAAACTCGGAGCGACTGATCTACTTGAGGTAGCAGACGAATTTAGACAGCTGGCTACTCGTATATTTGCCGGTGAATCGAGACAAGTTCTATTCTCATATCGGATGCGTTTGGGCATCGTCTGATCTTAATCTAATCTCATCCAGAATCTCCAAAACATAATTCACAAAAGAAACCTGCCCATCACGAACACAGTGATGTTGCAGGTTTCTTTTGTTTATATAGCCATCAGGATGAGAACAAATTACTTAGTTGTTCTTCCTGTACATTCAATGCCAACACTACTTTTGACGGGTCCTGCTTCGAGTAGATCACGTTAATAATATGACCTTGCTGAACCTGAGGTAGGGTAGATGGATAAATTTCCTTTGGTATAGTGACCTTAAATGTCTCTCCATTTGACTTCGTTACACTAAGCGTTAGCTGAAGTTTGATTTTGCCATTACCTCCGCTTCCAAGTGGAGTAACATCCAAAATTTTGGCCATCGCTTTCTCGCCCGTTCGTGCAATATCCATCATCTCAGGTGCCACGCCATGCTGCACCATCTTCTCATCCAGCAATTGCTGTATATCTTCCTGCGATAGCCTCCCCTTCAGATCAAGCCCTACCTTGTGTTCATCCGTCACAGAGACCACTAAGGGAATTAAACTGCCCGGCTGGAATTGAGACATTGAAATCAACGGTATGATCGTTCTCAACTCGGTATCGTATTTCTCACGTCCTTTACGCGAGACGGTCAGGCCCAGTCGAACTTCCGGCTGCTCATTAATATACGTACCCGTCTGCTGGATGCTTTTAATGACACCAACCGCTGGTAATCCTGACTTCACTCTCCCAACGCCGAAGATATTAGCCAAAATGGAGGGAATAAAGATCAGCCCAAATCCGGCAAAAATCGCTGGTGTATACCACCATGCCTGCATAATGATAAAAGGATCATTCCACAGCTGCTGTGCCAGAAATGGGGAGAATCCCACCCCAAACACAGTCAACACACCGACCAATCTCAGGAAACCTACCATCTGCCCCACCCTCTCTATATCTCTATTATTCGTTGTTAGTTGTCTTTATTAAATGATAGAATGCTCGTTTGTAGTTCGAACACCTTCTAGACGGACAACAGCCCCATGTAAATTAGCTCTGTCGGATTCGCCGGATTTTGCCCCAATCCCACTCGATCTCCCACGCGTGGAATCTGCATCTTGGACACCAGTGTTTCCAATGTTCGCTGATACTGATTGCCATTCGTCTCTGTTACATCCAGCACAAGCACAACAATTGGATCAAAATTGATCAGCTTGCCCGTATCGGTAATCGTGATTACCGTGGCTGTTGCAGTTAAGGGAAGGGAACCACTTGCCGCCAGTTGTGCCTGTTTAGCCGAATCCAGACTCTGGTTGATGGCTTCCCGATGCTCCTTTGATACAAAACCTTTCATCATCATGCCGCTAAGTCCTTTATTCATCATTTTATCTGCCTTCGCAATCGCATCTTCCTGCTTGTTCTTTTTACCAAACCATCCCATAATGAACACCTCGTTTTTTTATTTTTGGTTATAGTTAAAGTATAAACAGGAGGGCTTGTCCTTGAATACCCTTTTGACTGCATACAAAAGAAACGAAAAATCCGGTGATTGAACCACTGAATTCTCGTTTCTTTAACATGCTTTTTGATGGATTCCGCAAAAAAAAAGCCGAAAACGACTCTTAAATGAAAGGTTTGGAGGCATATTTTGTGCCTAATGCACCGGTATTGAACAAAATCATGCAAAAAAACGGCGGTTCCACGCCGATTTTCGATCTATTTTTTGCGTAACAGGTAGACCAGCTTCCGATAATACATGGCGGCTTCCTTATATTTTCGCTGATCCTCGGACACCACGGCCATTCCCTCATATAAAGGTTCAAGACGCATGACATGCTGCACGGACTCAAAATAAGGCAGACATGCGAGCGCTCTCTCCATGAACACTTCACGATCTCCATGCGCAAGAGCAAGATGGCTCTGGTAGAAGGTTGCACTCATCTGCTGATCCTGAGTTGTTGCACTATTCAACAGTTGATCCACACTCTGCGCAAGTACCCCCCAGTTTTTTCGTGCCAGTGCCACTTCACACCGATACACACTCACTAATGGCTTCATGGCCTGCTGGGTTTCTTCGGGTTCCTGCTGCAACAGGGATTCGAATCGTTCGATCTCCGACTGCGCCTGATCCAGCTCCCCCGTCATGGTTAACATGACAATCCGATTATTCGCAATGGCAGTGACCAGATCGCCCTGATTACCAGCATACACCAGATTCGCCTCTGCCATGGTCAATGCCGAGAGCGCCTCCTGTACCAGTCCCATCGCAAAGCAATATCCGCTGTACGCCACATATAAACCGGACAACCGATGAAACAGCCGCTGATCATAGACATGTCTCATGGTGAGATCGAATACCTGCTTGGCCTCTTCGTACTGTTTGACCTGAATGTAGGCTTCCATCTTGATATTTTGCACAGACAGCCAGAATTCACTTCCAGGAAGGGACAATTCACTTAGCCTGGTTGCATGCGTTAACACATCCACAGAAGCAAGCTTGGAACGATAGTACTGCACTTTGTAATATAATAACGCCTTCGCTAGCGGACGCGGCAGATCTACATCGTCAGGACGGCCGTATTTCTCCAGATAAAAATTCAGATAGGATGTATGTATATATTCATGAGCCGATGCATCATTTAATTGTTGGTAATAGACCGCCTTCATTAAAGCCGTGGTCAGCTCTACTGTCAGCGCATCATCCCGATCCTCAAGTGCGTGCACGATATCTTCTGCTATCACTGAAGCTGGAACTGACATTTGTTCAAAAATAACCTCTGCCAGATCTTCAGGGAGTGGATAACGATCGGCCAGAATATTGGCAAAGTGAGCCTGCGTAACCAAACCTTCCACGAGGTCTTTGCGGGAGATTTGCTTTCTTTTGCTCAGAAATTCAATCCGTTCCTTCAGCATGGCTAGTCTTCCTTTCGTTTCGATCCTGTGAATCACAAAAATCCGGTGATAAAGGCGAACGCTTCGCTTCTCCAGATCTGTTCTGTCCTCTCCGTTGTTGTGTAAATGTTTAGTTCAAACTATATAATATCATCCAGGGTACGAAGCCGGATACCGTCTTTTAGCCAAATCCATCGAAACGGTTTCCGTTTCGGAGGCAATTGTTTTACAATAAGGTGGTATGTACAAGAGCATTATCCAATAATGAAGAACAAGAGTTGAATATGAAAGGATGCAAATGAATGATTATTAAACCAAGAACACGTGGTTTTATTTGTACAACTTCCCATCCTGTAGGCTGTGCTGCACAAGTCCAGGAGCAAATTGATTATGTAAAATCCCAACCGCAATTGAACGGACCGCGGAACGTACTCGTTATCGGAGCTTCTACTGGATATGGACTTGCTTCGCGCGTCGTATCCGCATTCGGTGCCGGAGCCAACACTATTGGCATTTACCGCCCCAGCAGCTCCACTGAAAAACGTACGGCTTCAGCAGGCTGGTACAACTCCGCTGCATTTGAGAAGGCTGCGGAAGAAGCAGGACTGAAATCATACAGCATCACAGGTGATGCCTTTGCCAACGAAACCAGAGAAAAGACCGTTGAACTGATTCGCAGTGAACTCGGTCAGGTTGACCTGGTTGTCTACAGCGTAGCGTCAGCACGCCGTACCGATCCGAATACTGGTGAAGTATTCAACTCCGTGCTCAAACCGATTGGACAATCGTATACGAACAAAACAGTCAATTTCCATACGGGAGAAGTAACGTCCGTTACGATTGATCCGGCATCCGATGAAGAAATTCGCCAGACCGTAGCCGTGATGGGCGGAGATGACTGGGAACTGTGGATGGGTGCCTTGCAACAAGGTGGCGTACTCGCCGACAATGCAACAACCATTGCCTTTTCTTATATCGGTCCTGAACTAACACATGCCATTTATCGTGATGGCTCCATCGGCCAGGCCAAAAAACATCTGGAAGCGACAGCCCACAAGCTGAATGATCGTCTGAGTGCAAAGGGTGGACGTGCTTACCTAACCGTAGCCAAAGCGCTCGTAACCCAATCAAGCTCCGCAATTCCAGTGGTGCCGTTGTATATCTCTGCGTTGTACAAAGTCATGAAGGAAAAAGGCTTGCATGAAGGATGCATCGAGCAATTGCAACGCTTGTTCGCTGATCGCCTCTATGCGGGAGGAGAAGTTCCGACCGATGAAGCAGGGCGTATTCGTATTGATGATTGGGAGATGAGAGCGGACGTTCAGGAAGAAGTGGCGAAGCTCTGGGACGAGCTGACCACAGATAATATCTACGATCTGTCCGATTTGGTCGGATACCGTCAGGAGTTCTTCCAACTGTTTGGTTTCGAAACCGACGGCGTGGATTATGAAGCAGATGTTGATCCAAATGTTGAAGTACCTCATCTGCGTTAATTGAAAAGCAATATTGCTGTGGGACTGGCATAACAAGCTTATTACAGGTCCAAATTCAGCCTTAGGGGAGCGAGCTTTCGCTCCCCTTTTTGACGTCAACCGCTTCTATAAAATCGACTTGAGTTGCTTTTTCAACCCCTTCGGCACCGTCTTCTCTACCGTGATGGATCGCGCTCCATGCATCGTTGCAAAGAACTGGAGTCCCTCCCGAAAATCCGTGATCCATTCCTCCACAGGCGGAGCAGTCTCTTCCATCGATAACAACCGAACCGTTAGCACGCCCGTTTTGCGATCAAGTCGCGGGTCCATGCGTCCAATCAGCCGATCGCCGTGAAGAATGGGCATGGCGTAATATCCGTAAGTTCGTTTCACCTCTGGTGTGTATATCTCCCACTTATAATGGAAATCAAATAAATCCACAATCCGTTCCCGTCTCCACAGCAGGTTGTCCAGCGGAGGCAGGAATCGTACCGGACCTGATGGATCATAATGCGGCTCTTCCCTTTCCATCTCACGCAACAAACCCTCATCTTCTGCACGGATATAATAAGGCGTCGCAACATCCTCTACCTCCAGCGGAATCATGCGACCATCTGCGACACGTGCAGCCAGATCACTCCGACGTTCAGCAGCCGTGGATTTCATCCAACCTAATCGTGGATCTCGGGCATCCACGACCCGATATGCGTAAATGTACTTGTCCATCAAAGCTTGCCTCTGAGCCAAGATATCGATTTCCGCTGTCATGGATTGGCCCTGCTCCAGCAGTCCGGATTCAGTAATATGAAAATAACGTTCATTCCCCCGCCTTGCCACGACACGAATGGCAGCCGAATCCAGTAGCAAGTTCAACGCTAACGAGGTGTCCTTCGTTTTAGGCACATCTGCACTGTCCCAATATCCACTCACCCGTTCGACGGCACGAAAAGCCCTTGACGGGAGCGGTCCCTCATCTTCCAAACGCTTCAGCACATGCTGCACTGTATTCTCCAGCCCTTGCAGGGAAGGAGCCAGACGCTCCCGTAATCGGGCACGCACAGGTTCGAACATCGCATAATCTTCGATCGGAATGACACATGCAGCATTGGCAAAATATTCGAACACTTTATGATCACTTAGCAAGGTATGTAAGTACTCAGAGGTATAGCCCGGATCACGAGCGCCCAACACCAAATGCTGATTCCCGGTTACGGCAGCGACAGGATCAATCTGTACGCAGCCAAGGGTGCGAATCAGCTGCATGACCTGTTCAGGACCCGAAGGCAAGGAAGCAGCGGGCCAACGTCCCAATAAAGATTGCGTTTGCAGCAAAAAACGCCGAACGATTTTTTTATCCATGCGAAGCGCTGTTGTCATATGTAGAATTCTTCCCTTCATCGAAGATAGGAGAATGTATAGCTATAATTGATCCAATTCAAAAGAGATACATTGATTTTAACAGTCCAAGGGATGTCATACCAATCGAAGGAAGATCTTTTATTAAATTTTTGAGCTTATGCAGCACTCTGCACACCAAAGACAAAATAAAAAGAAGCACCACCATCCTGGGTCCGCTTCTTGTGTTTGACCTTTTGCAATTTTTCCTGTTTCGTGGGCATGAGTCGAACATGCTGGGATAACGCTCCATAATCTCCATTTACTCTCCGACTTTGCTCCGGACACCATTGTCCTGACCGCTCTGCTTTGCGCAATGCTTTTTGTGTTTGTGTACGTGCCATAATAATAGAACACTCTCCCTTGATTGGTATGCACTCAATATATCATGTGCAGGCGGACAAGTGAAGGTGATTAACGTGGAACTCTTTTCCGCCGTGATTGCCATGTTTCGACAGGTTCCTGATCGTCTTCCTCAATCAACTCCAGTGCTTCTTCCATTCTTCTCGATTTAAACAGCAGGATCAGGTCCATCAGATCTTCACGGTCCAGCAACTTCACCCCGTTAACCGCTGCCAGCGTCCGGCATGCTTCCGTATATCTGGCTGAAGTGAGCACGATGGATCGATCTGCTTCATAATAACGCATTGAAGTGTAAATCTCCTGCACTGCGCTGAGTCCAACCGGATGATTCGCTCCGTAACGTTTGGCCTGAATGACATTTCGTCTTCCTGCTCTATCCACAAACACAAGGTCCGCACCAAAATCACGGCTGCTTGTAGTCTTATGTACTTCGGCATAACCGAGCTGCTGGAATAAATGATACAGGTACAGCTCAAATTCCGATCCATCCTGCATTTTATCGATATCCTTAATCGTAATCTTACGCGGATTGGCCTCACTTCGTATGCGCTGCCCTCGCCGAATTACACGGCGAATGATCCAGGCAATGAGTAGTAGAAGGACAATAACGCCTATACCCACAGTGGTCATATTTTCATTCCAATTCATGTCTGTTCTCCTTGTCATTCCTCTAATCTGGCAGGCTTGTACCCCTCTTAGCCCTCATCACCCGACTAAATATAGCAGACTTCTCTCGTAACAGAAAGAAGATGAATTCCCTGTAACCCTCGAACTTCTCCAAACAACAATAATTTTATACCTCAATCATAAAAGGTTACAGACACTCAGGTTGAATTTCACATGTATGAAATGGTAGAATTCAACAATCGGTTCTATTTTGAATCGAAGAAAGGTGGTTTATAACTTGCATACATCCAACAAACGAAAGTCCAAAACATGGGCTGCGCTTCTTCTCAGTGGCACGCTCCTCTTCAGCCTGCATACACCAAGCTACGCGGCCGCTGAACAAAATGCACCATTGCCTAAACCTTCATGGACATCATCTTCTCTCTCACTCACGCAAGTGAATACGGAGAAAGACGTTATCGTCAACGAAGTGAACGCAGTACCCGCGAAAAATCTGGTGTATGTGCATTCTTCCCAGCCCGTGACCAAAACAAGCAGCAATACGAAGTTGGATTGGCAGCTGGATTCGCTTCAGGCGCTGGATGCCACGACCGGACAATTGAAATGGAACGTTATTTTCCATGAGAAAAGTGGGCCTTATACAACCTACTCCAATTCACTATATACCAGCAACAGCACAGCCTATGTATATATGGAATATTCGGATGGAACCAAAAAGGTATACTCGTTCAATACTTCCGGCAAAACCAACTGGGTCAAAAACGTGAGTAATTCATCTTCCATGTACCTTCTGGATGACGATACGTTATTGATCGCTTCGAGCCCTGGTGTTCAATCAAACGGTTCCGTTCGATCAGCCATCTCGCTGTATGACAAAAAGGGAAAACTGATTACGGAAAAAACGATCAACGGTGCTGTACTCAAAGCAGGCAGTGATCGAATCGTAGTCGATGCAAGCAAGCAAACCAAAGTGGGCAGCTTCTGGCAGCCTGCCGCTAACCCCAAAGTGGAGATTTACGATCGTACGCTGAATCGTCTTTCCTTCTACCAGTTCCCGAGCAATGCCAACACTCTGGGAGACGGCGGTGGTGAATCGCTGGTCATTCTGGAAGATGGCTCCGTGATCATGCGTGCCAATTTTGCGAACACGGGTAACAAGCTGATGGGCTTTGGCACCGATGGCAAACTGGCCTGGGGCCGTGCGATTGCCGGTGATGCCTATGTTCAGACCGCGGGCAACAGTTATACCCTGTTTACAGGCCAAAAGCTGGAGCTGTACACCATGAAAGGCAAAGTGACCGAACGTACATTTAAGGAAGAGCAGCCTATTCTCATGCAGGTTGATCGTACACAGGACGGGCAATACAAACTTGATTTCGCTAAAAAGGGTTATATTCTCGATCCACAAACATTGGATACGGTACATGAATATGAGTTTGCATCCTCTCCTGGATTGCTCGATGGATATTCGACGTACAATGATCATATTATTTATCAGATCAATGACGATGCATTATCCAAGTATGTATTGAAGACAGCCTCAGCTAAATAGTAAATGGAGCGCTCTAGTTGACCGACTAACGGTTAACAGGGCGCTCTGTTATTTCACACAACGATGAGAGTCCCTCTCCCTTTTATCCTCTCTGCGCAAACTGGTATAATAGTATCGTTCACTTTTTCACCCTACTCTTGATTGGCAAGGAGCGTAGCCCTCCCATGATTATTCAATTCATTCGATACAGATAACTTAGGGCATAACATAAACCTCTTTTTTCAAAATGTTCGATAGAGGTTTATTTGTTATGCCCTTTTCTTCAGTTATCCATATCTGAATGAATGGGGTGTTATTCCATGTCAATCCAACGCAGAGAACGTAGTGCTGCGCTTATTTATCCATACATCCATATGCTTAAATGTCCCGTCTGTCATCACACAATGACAACGATTAGTCGGGACAATATTCAATGTAGTTCCAGGCATTCGTTTGATTTGGCAAGACAAGGCTATATCAATTTCATGACACGATTTTTCAAGGGAAACTATGACAAACGTTTATTTACAGCCAAAAGGAATATTTTATCTCATACGGCTATCTATACACCTCTGACCGATATCATTCGCCATTGGATTGAAGATTACTCCGATGGCAGCATTCAGCCCTTGCATATTCTGGACGCAGGTGCAGGAGAAGGATCTCTTTTGCATCAGATTACACAGAACACTCCAGTTGTGGGCTGGGGGATCGACATCGCCAAAGAGGGTATTGCCATGGCTTCTTCTACTTACGACCAGCAGAATTGGTTTGTTGGTGATCTTGCTTATAGTCCTTTTGCAGAGGGGCAACTGGACGTGATCCTGAATATCCTCTCCCCTTCGAATTATGAAGAGTTCGGGCGAGTGATGAAAAAGGATGGCTGGATCATCAAAGTAATTCCCCGTGACCGATATCTAATGGAAATGAGAGAGCTTTTGTTTCGGGGCCGATCTCATCAATTAGACAGCAGAGAGTATGTATTGGACCGATTTACCAAGCATCAACATCTCTTAGACAGCATTCGGCTAACATACACTCTGCCCGTATCGGAAATCATGATGAATTCACTCATTCATATGACACCACTCTTCTGGCATGGGACGGAATCAGCCATAGCCAGCGTTCAAGAGTCCTTATCGCAGATTACGATTGATTAGAAATACTGGTGGGAAAACAGAGATAAGTTCTGAAGCCATTGAGATAACATTCTCTTAATCATTGAACAATCAAAAAAGCCGGGGAAGTTCCTGTTGGAACTCTCCCGGCTTTTTCAATAAGATCTGATGGAAATCGGTCTATTGTAAATGAAATTAATTATTCCAGTTTTCTTCAATAAATTCATCCCGTCCAGATATCGCACGGTCTTCCTTGTAATGTTTCTCATTTTTCTTGTGGTAATCCTGATGGTAATCTTCTGCCGGATAGAACACAACTGCATCCCGAATCTCCGTCACAATCGGTTGATTGAATCGCCCGCTTGCTGCCAGCTCCTGCTTGGACTGTTCTGCTAGCTCGCGTTGACGTGCATTATGGACAAAGATCGCTGTACGGTACTGACTTCCACGATCCTGAAATTGCCCTCCATCATCGGTTGGGTCCGTCTGGGGCCAGTATAGCTCCAGTAGACGTTCATACGGAAACACCTCTGGATCAAATGTAATTTCAACGACCTCGACATGACCGGTCTCCCCGGTTTTGACCTGCTCATATGTTGGGTTATCGACGTGACCGCCGGTATAGCCTGATACAATACCATGAATGCCTGGTTGCTCTTCAAATGGTGTAACCATACACCAGAAGCATCCGCCGGCAAATGTAGCTTTTTCCATGCACACTCATCCCTTTCTGTTGTACCTATATCTTAAAACAAAAAGAGGTTGATGGAAAGCCACGTCCGTGGACTTCCATCAACCTCTTCAGAAACATCTGTTATATTAACAGCTATTCATACCTCTGTTGCCGACTAACTGTTCATTCAAGAAATCTTGAATTCGTTACCCGCGGCTTCGACCCATAGAACGGAAGATCAAGCTCACGATCGCTACAAGTACGATGGCACCGATTAATGCCGGTACTATGTAGAATCCGCCCATTTCTGGACCCATGTCTCCCAGGATTACTCCACCTAACCATCCGCCGATAAAACCGGCAATGATGTTACCGATAACGCCGCCGGGAATGTCACGACCAACAATCAGACCTGCCAACCATCCAATGATACCACCGATAATTAATGACCATAACCAACCCATATCATTCACCTCTAATTAAAGTTTTTGTTGTTGTCTGTCTACTATTAACCGCTACAGAAGCATTTAAACAATTGGCATGAAAATTGTTGTATATTACCTTTTGTTCATATGCCCGTTTCTCTGTTCAACAGCCTATAACAAGGCATTAAAAACAGAGTGCGTCACTTCCGGGCATTTTACACAGTTCAAGACTGCGTTATGTACCTCCCGAAAGTCATTGTATGTTGATTCAGACAGCCTTAGTATAACCAATTGAGGTGAGAATATTTTTGGTCTATTTTAAAAAGTTAGCGTACATCAAAACAGCCGTTCCGGTTACGAATCGTTCTTCCGATCGCTGTTATCCCCGGATTTTTTTTGCATTCCCTTTATAGAAGGGAAAATCCGTTGATAAAGGCAAGATAATGCTTACGAAGTAGCTTTCTTGCAGAAATCTTTTAGCTTCGCTTCTTCAGAATCGATTTCGTACCCTCCACTACATCGTCCTCATCTGTCCAGAATTTTTAAGATCTCCAAAATATTTAGGTATTAATAAAAACCTGCACGCCCCTTGCCTGGCTGGGTCAGCCAGTTATGCTTATGACTCTTGTCCAGCTCTCCTCGCATTGACTGAATGATCTGCACAATGTCCGTCCGGCCATTCTGGTGCCATTCCAGCGCTGCACTGACATACAACTCTCCAAGTTGAGCAAGAGAAAAGGTATCCGTTAATCGTGCAGCTTCCAGCGTACCTTCTTCCCCTGCAAAGACAGCAAAGCCGCGTTGATTTAAATATTGCAGGCGCAGTCCTTCGTCCGGTAGCGGTATTTCATAAGCCCGATCGAACCGACCGGCACGGTTCATGAGCCCTGGGTCTATTTTCTCCGGATAATTCGTGGTGCCAATTAGGAAGATGCCCTCTTTAGACGTTGCCCCATCCAACGTATTCAGGAAAAAGGATCGCACTTCATCCGGCATGGAATCGATATCTTCAATAATCAGTACCATGGGAGCCAAACGTTTGGCTGCTTCGAACACTTCACGCACCGATTCACTGTTTGTGTATTCGGTAATTTGCCAATATGCTGCTGGCCCCGGAATGCTTCCTGCAATGGATTTCACGAGGGTCGTTTTTCCGTTTCCAGGATGGCCGTACAGCAGGATGCCACGTTTGTAAGGAATATCATAGTCTCGATAAAAGGAACGATCCGCCTCGAAAAACTGGTCCAACGAACGGAAAATATCCTGTTTGATTTGCGGAGAAAGCACGACCTCATCCCGCCCGACAGAGCGGGTAATCGATTCGACATGACGGTCACTGCCATTGCGGGCATCCGTGTACACCGTGACTTTTTTCATATTTTGCTGCCGTTCCCGTTCCCTTACACTGCCCAGAAATTGCTTCAATTCATCTTCTCCTGTAGCAAAAACAAAATCCTCATTGTAGATTCCGTTCTCCCGGAAGAAAGGAATGCGGACGAGAGCTACGCCCCACTGGGGATAGGCAAATACATTGTTGCGAATCGAATAATGTACACCATATGTCGGTGCATCTCCATCATCCTCATAATGCAGTGTACGCAGCTCCAGATCTTCGAAAATCCGGGCAACCAATTCCACTTCGGTGCTGTTGCTTTGCAGAACTTCTTTTAGCAGATCCCAGTATTCACTGTTTGGATCATCGCTGGCATAAAGTTCATAACGAACACCGTATCGATTGCCAAGCGCTTCAATGATGCCGCGAATCAAACGGGCATATATGGCATAGCCTTCGTTTCGGATTTGACTGTCTTGTTGCTCTTCGTAGGAATAGATGACTCTATTATGATTCAATTGTTCTTTATCTATGGTCATTACTTAGCTCCCTTCACAGCGGCAAGTGGTTTACATTTGGCTACAACTTGAGCCAGACCTGCGCCGGTAACACTATCAATAATTTCATCGACATTTTTATAAGCTTGCGGTGATTCATCAATAATGGATTCAAGTGAACGCTGGTTCACCACAATCTCATCTTCAGTTCCCACACCCAGCGCCGAGGCAAAATCCTCCACAGTAACCAGGCGCTTTGTTGCTGTGCGCGACCGAATGCGTCCTGCTCCATGACAGATCGAATAATAGTTATCCTTCCCCTCGGGTTGACCTACCATGATATACGAAGCCGTTCCCATTGAACCGGGTATAAGTGCGGGATGACCTGTTGCCAGATACGGCTTCGGATTATCGGGATGACCGGCAGGTAATGCACGTGTAGCTCCTTTGCGGTGTACAAAGACAGAGCCCTGATCCACGTGGGATTCCTCCCATGCATAGTTGTGCATCAAATCATAGAGGGTACGGAATTCGCATTTTGGACCAAACACATCCCGAAAAGCTTCGCGAATAGCATAAGCAATCAGATGGCGATTCACCACAGCATAATTCAGCGCAGAATACATCATATTGACGTAATGGCGACCTTCCGCATGTTCAAGCGGAGCAAAAACCAGTCTTGGATCGGATGTCCCCAGACCATTTCGCTGCATCACTTTCGCAATGGCTGATGAACTGGTTTGGCTTACATACCCGCCCCAGGCCCGGGAGCCGGAATGAATCATGACAACAATTTGTCCATCGTACAGACCCCAAGCTTCCGCAATCTTGCGATTTTCCTCGGCAATCTCTATCGCTTGAATCTCGGCAAAATGATTGCCTCCACCCAAAGTTCCTAACTGGCGATGAGCCCGATGCCAAGTCATATCCGGTACCAGATTCAGCACTTCCTCATCAAAGGCAAATTTGCTGCTCTCTACATGAGTAATGGAAGTTGATTTTTTCGGTGTATAGCTATCCGGGATATATTTTTTTGGTAATCCGTGCAGACCTTTTCGCACAATATGCTCCAAACGAATGTCCGAGTAATGACCGCGCTGATTTGCCTCCATCGGCAGCACTTTCTCAATGGCTTTTACGAGTTTACGGCGCAACTTCACGTCTTTCAGGTCGTCCTTATGCAAATTGGTCATATGTACCCGCATACCACAGCCGATATCACTGCCTACGATGGATGGAGATACATAACCACTCTTGGCATCCCATACCGCTGTTGTGCCAATGCAGGTACCTACACCGACATGCACGTCAGGCGTATAGCTCATATAGGAAATTCCCGGGATTTGAAGATTATTGTTCGCCATCTCGAACACCTTATAGTCTAATGACGAGAACAGCTGTTGTGCCGCATATACCGTTAAATCACCAGCAGGCAATTTGACTTCATGTCGGTAGCCTCCTGTGAGTTCATTTTGACTCGTAAATAAATTAGGTTGTGTATTCATAAATGTTTATTATTCCTTCCTGTACGTTCAGCTATTTCGGTTCACTTTCAAAAATGAACCTAACGTTATTCCGAATTCCATATCCATCTTCAGTACAACAAAAAAAGAAGCCAAGGACAGTTCGCCCGTGACTTCTTCATGACAATAACAGAAAACAAAATCAGCATGAACATGCCGCGTCTGTTCTCCATTGCAATATACGCCGAGAGTAGCATATCGATTAATAACGTTCCAAGGATAAACGATATGCATCTTCCCCTATGTCGCCCGTATGAGGCCAAAGAGACGATGAACTGGATATACAATTGTGTCTGTGCTTCGTAGGGTCTTTGTGGATTTCAAATCATAACCAACCATCATATCTCTCGGCCTCCCTTCATTAATATTATGTTTATATTAAGCGGACTCGTTTCGATGTGTCAACCCTTTTCTTGGAAAATTCCCTATTTTGCATATGCATTAGATTTAAATTCGTGCTAATAACGTATATAAAAAAAGCAGGGTCTGTAAGGAACAGACCCTGCTTACTCAAGCATATTATGAGATTATATATCGATTATTGATGGTACATGTTTTGACAGATTTGACTTTGTATCTTATCATTTCCCTGCTTGTTTTTCCAATTCTTCCACAGGATTTTCATCTTCTTTTTCAGGCACCTTGGAGGACAGGAACCAACCACATACCGCAATCGTAATCAGCACAATGTAGAAACCAAATTTCCAAATTTTATTTTCCGGGAAATGCTCATCCAGAACGCCCAGTGAAGGATGTGCAAGTGTAATCACAGCCAACTTAACCCCAACCCAGCCAACGATAACGAAGGCTGCAACTTCAAGTCCTGGACGGGAATGAAGCAGTTTAACGAAGAAGGAAGCCGCAAATCTCATGATGACAAGGCCGATAAATCCGCCGAGGAAGATGACGATAAACTGTCCACCGTCAAGTCCGCCGATCGGAGGCAAACCACTTGGTGGCAATGCAACAGCCAGCGCCACAGCTGCGAGAATGGAATCGACCGCGAACGCGATATCTGCCACTTCCACCTTGAATACAGTCATCCAGAAACCAGATTGTTTTTTTGGTTTTTTTGGAGCGGAATCAGCCGCTTCATCTGTTTTGTTTCGGCTACCCAACACCTTTTTGACAATGTGGTTAATGGAGATGTACAACAGATACAGGGCACCAATTGCTTGAACCTGCCATACGTCCACGAGGAACGAGATGAGGAATAGTGACCCCAATCGGAAAATGAACGCTCCCATTAAACCATAAAACAACGCCTTTTTGCGTTTATCATCAGGTAAATGCTTAACCATAATGGCAAGAACCAATGCATTATCCGCGGCAAGTAACCCCTCCAGGACTACTAAGACGACAAGAACCCACCCATACTCCAATAATAACGATAACTCCAAATTTTACTCCTCCTTAGTATCCTTATCCTTATGATGTACAAAAAAAAGGACCTTTACCATCGCTGGTAAGGTCCTTTATATTCACGAAAAGAGACCTTTACCCAGCATGAAAACTTGGTAAAGGTCTCGCTAACAACAAAATTGCTGCCAATAAAGCCGGGGATGTAATCCCGAACTGACGACTTTACTGTGAAAGCTACTCCCCTTTAACATCAGGAATATTTAGTTTTAAGTTGAAACAGGTTCAATAATCTGTTCTCATCATATTCATAACGATAAGCAAAGTCAAGCTTTATTTGACTGTCTGCGGAGCAGCTTGCGAAAGACCAGCAAATCATAGATGAAATTACCCAGTGGGATAAACGAGATAAAAAACAAAGCAATTGGACGACGCAAACGCCATTTTTGAGTGGTATACAGACTCACCATAAATAATAAATACATCAGAAATAAAAAGCCATAGATGTTGCCAAACCACGTGACTGCCTTTGGCATGATCCCTGATTCTCTTAATGGAAAAGCAACAAATAACAAAAGTACATATGAAAGCCCCTGCAACCACAACAGCAGTCGAAAGCGGCTGAGTGTTGAATGTAACATTTTTTTCCTCCTGCTTCTAAATACGCGCAACGATTTCATTGCATCCCGTACAGTATATCACAAAAACGAAATTTACCCTCACGCGCAGTTCTACAGGAGCCAAATCCACCCGATGCACATAGGATATATGACCAAGATAGATTGTTGCGAATATGGACAAGGAGGAACCTGTTGATGAAAATAGCCCTGATAGCGCCTGAAAAATTGCCAGTCCCAGGTAACGGATCAGTCGAAATCTGTATCCTCGGCATTGCTCGTGAACTTGCTCTCCGTCACCAGGTGACGATCATAAGCCGTCAGATGCCCGGTCTTGCCATTACAGAGCAAATAGATGGCATAGTGATCCGTCGTGTACCATCAACCAGCCCCAGCGAGTACACAAGGGCAGTGATCCGTTTTCTGAAAATCCAACCCTTCGATCTTATTCAGGTAGACAACAGACCTCATAGTATGGCTGCAATTAAACGCGCTTTCCCTACGTTACCTGTGGTGCTCTATCTTCATTCGTTAACCTTTGCACAACCAGGACCAGCAAGATTAGCGCTGTTAAAAAAAGCGAATTGGATTGCCGTTAATAGTCAATCCCTCAGACAAAGGCTGGGTCGCCGATTCCCATCCTTAAAACGACGGATGGGTGTTGTACCACTGGGCGTGGACCTAAGCCGTTTTTTGCCTGCAGCTAAAGGAGAGCAGCAGCTTCTGCGGAAGCAGTTCGGTATCACAGGCCCATTTTCCATTCTGTATGTAGGCCGACTAATTCCCGGCAAAGGTGTGGATGTACTGATTCGTGCCGTAGCTCTTATTCAGCAGCAGGTATCCGTGCAACTGATCATTGCAGGTAAGGGACCTCCAGTTTACGTCCGCAAGCTGCGACAGCTTGTCCGAAAATTAAAGGTTGATGCCACCTTCCGAGGTCAGATCGCCCATGAGCACATTGACCGTTTGTACAGGGCTGTGGACTGCCTGGTGTGTCCTTCCCAACAACATGAGGCCTTCGGGCTGGTTAATGTTGAAGCTATGGCTTCAGGACTACCCGTCATTGCTTCAGACAATGGAGGCATTCGTGAAATCATTGTATCGGGGAGTAATGGATACCTTGTAAGACAGTATCACAACCCCCAAAGTTTCGCTGCTTACCTGTCTAAACTGGCAGACAATCCTTCTCTCGCTCTTTCGCTTGGAGAAGCTGGCCGTGCCAGTGCAGTTGAACAGTTCAGTTGGGCCCGGACAGCCATGCATCTTGAAGCAGCCTATACAAAACTTATCCGAGGATAAATCTTGTATATGCTGTGCTTTTGTTAAGCTTTTTCACGTGACTGCCAGTCTGCAATAAAGCTATCCATATGCGGAACAGGAACATACATCATTTCAATTAACTCCACAATAATCATATCTTTCATGGCAAATCTCACCTTAGCGCATGTTTGTTGGCGGAAAGCATCATAAATTCCCGAGCCAGTCCAGCAGCCGTGAGGAGCGAGCAGTGGATTATTAACAATATATCCAACCGTCCCAATGGGGGGAACTACTACCTTGATGGCTCGAGAGTCTACCCGATTGTCGGGGTCTTTGACCAGAAACAGGATATCGCCTACGTTTAAAGCTTCTACACCATGATAATGCTCCATTCCATACATGGCTGCAAATAATTTGGTACTCATCACAAAAGCTCCTTTTACACATTTTTTTAATTTAGTTGGGTTGAATTATTGATCTTCCTCATAATGTTTCATCCACTCTATGAGTTGTTCACGAATTTCTTTACGATATTCGCGGGGTTCAAGGACCTCCGCTTCGGGGCCAAATTGATATAACCATTTCAGAAATTCACGACTACTGTTCAGCGTAACTTCAAATAACAATCCGCCATCAGGCGTATCTGTCATTCGTGGACGAACAAACATTTCTTCTTCTTTTATGTAGGGGGCCACTTTCTCAGTGAATCTTACTTTGAAATGGATAAGTTTATCCCCACGATCAATGGACCATGTGTTTTTCATGAACTGCGTTATGTTGAAATCACCCATAACAAAATGGGTATTGGTCTGTATAACGTCCAGAAAGCGACTGATCCGAAACAAACGGACTTTCTGCAGCAAGTGGCAATAACCAATTAAGTAGAAACGCTGATCGCGCGGAATGAGGTAATAGGGGTCAATGTCGCGGACCGTTATTTCATTTTTCGTAAGCGTGTGATATTGGGTTCGAATCGTTTTTTGATCCAGAATGGCTTCAATGACCGGGATAAGCAAGTTGGGATACTTCCCTTCTTCCCGGTATGCAGGTGTACCCATACGAATAATGCCTGCAATATTTTCTACAATGTCACTGTTTCTCGATTTCATTTTCGTATGGGCTGTCATCACCTTGTCAAAGGCTGAATCAAATTCAGCCGGGAGTTGCGAAGTATCCACCACGGATGGAAGCATGGAGAATACTATCGCTTCCTGTTCGGTAAAATCCAGAGGATACATGGCAAATTCACCAATGAACCGATACCCCTTGCCATAACCTTCATTCATGATAGGGGCAACCCTGTCCAAAATTCGGAGATCGCGATAAATCGTGCGCACAGTTGTACCGCATTTCAACGCCAATTCTTTGGCGGAAATTCCGGGATTCGCTTGTATAGCCTGAAGTATACGCAGAAGACGAATTAATTTCTCTGTCATGTAGTTTCTCCCCTTCGATATTTTATCGGCAAGGAAAACTAGTTCCTTTAGTCCGGTACTAAATCTTTAGTCCCAAACTTATTTTCGCAATTTCACCTTATGTATATAGTCCAATCGCACTTATTCGGCTTATTAAATATACATTCTCTTACTTGCTTGCGTAAAATATTAACTTCAAGTCCTTATACCTACGCCTGATAGCCTATTTAGCATTCAAAAAAAATAAAAAAAGTCTTGTCTCTTGGACCAGAGACAAGACTTTTTCGCTTGTTTATTTGTGCAATTGCAATAATTTAGTCAGCACATTGACCATATGATCGCACAGATCAGGGATATCTCCCATCTGATCTTCATTCACACTGCGGTCAAAATGTACTTCAGCTGTGATAGCATAAGTTGCTGGCTGATCTTCAAATATATAATGAATATGCTGCAATTTTCGTTGTTCCGACCAGCTCTCTTGTAATATGGAGCTAATTGCAGGACATTGAGTCTCAGGCTCCCTAACAACCATTCTGAACCGCAACCGCAAACGGCAACCTGATAGAACTCCTGGTGTCTCCAGAATCTCAGCCGCGAGATCCTCAAGCGATGTGTTCAGTACCACTTCGGCTGTTACGTCAGGGCAATCTCGCAGGCAGAATTGCAGCACCAACTCTCTGGACATACGGGCCAACTCAATCTGATCCTTCCGATCCGTTATGGAAATAAGTTCATCCAAATTATCGAGATCATATAGGTAATTTTCGAAGCCTACTTTCAAATTGTCATAAATCGTCGGATCAAACATGTTGTGAAACCTGCTTTCTTATGCAAATTATTCCGAAATGAATTGTTGCTGCTCCGAAACATAGTATACTGTAACGTTGTTTCACGCAAACAGCTCCCCGTCATCATACCGAATAACGCGACTATGTAGCAATCTTTCATAAGTCAAAACGACATTCATTATCGCGCATCTCCTGCGACTCCACTTGTCCATTTCCAATATAAAAAGCCCGGTCGTGATGACCGGGCTTGGTTGAGATACAGAATAATAAATATTCTGACTCCCTATTCTTCTTTAGCTGGTTCTTCTGGTGCTGCCGGTGCTGCTTCATCAGCAGAGGCCGTAGGCTCTTCCTCAGCCGCTTGTGGCGGCATCACGGAAGCGATGATGGAATCACCTGACGTCACCAGAGTCAGACCTTTATCGAGCTTGATATCTCCAGCTGTCAAACGATCACCAATTTCCAGTCCGCTAACATCCACCTCAATGGAGGTTGGCAGATCAGCCGGAAGTCCTTCGACCTCCAGTTGAGTTTCCTGTGTCTGGAACACACCGCCTGCCTTGGAGCCGGCTGCGGTACCTTGGAAGTCGATCGATACACTAACGCTGATCGGTTTATTCTTCGAAATTTGCAGGAAGTCCACGTGCAGCAGACGTCCGTTGCGTTCCTGTTGATCCTTGATCAACACTGGAACCGTTTTGCCACCCTCAAGATTGAGGTTGAACATCTCGGAGCGACCTGTACGTGCTACTTTCAGCACTTCTTTTTCATCTACATGTATTGCGGCACCTTCTAATCCCGGGCCATAAACGACAGCCGGAACACGTCCGCCTTGTCTTAACAGGCGCAATGCTGCACCTTTCTTTTCAGTTCTTGGTGTTGCCGTAAGTTGAGCCATTTTTCCGTTGGATTTCATGATTGAACATCCTCCTTCAAGGGATCCTTACTTATATTTGTTAGGAAGCCGTAAGCTTCTCTCTTAGACCAGAATGGCCTTTTCGTGCGTGGCCGAATCTGGGGCCATATCTATATTTACCCCAATGAAAGACCATCTCAAACACTAACATGTTCAGTTTTTTTATTTTTCTGGTGAAAAAGGGGCTTTCTAATGAACAAAAAAGCGGTCGGAATACCTTCCGACCGCTTTTTAAGCCTATAATTTTCAACCTTTGTATGAAGTTATAACTTAGCCAGCTATGCGCTGTTACGATCATCCTCATCATCACTTTCACGGATAACCTGCATTTGATCCGACCCACTGTGAACGATAATGTGCACATCTCCGTCTTCAGGACCGATATCAACATAACGATCTCCGCAGGTATCTTTGGCTTCCCATTCATTCAACCGAATAATTAAGCCTAGATGATGCAGTCCTGCAGCCACCCGAAAACGGGCTTCTGCTGCATTACCCACTCGCTCAAATGGGACAGCTCCATCCTCCATGCCTGTGCCCCATACCCAGACGTCCCATCCCTCATAATGCTGATCTTCCCGTTCATATCGGAGAGTGACAATTCGCGAAATTGGTTTGTGGATTTTGACATTCAGCGATGCCTGAATCCCTCCAGCCTCCGCGGTAATCTGGGCAGACCCTGGTGTTAAAGCACGCACAATTCCTGCTGTACTAACCACTGCATGATCCACCTTAGACGAGCTCCACCGTATATTCATACCTTGCAGAGGCTGGCCGAATTGATCCAGAACCAAGGCGCGGAATCGACTGACACGTGTCGTGTACATTACAGATTCCCCAATAATTTCAATTCGTTCCGGATGGAGGTGATCAACCTGCAGCGTACACTCTGTGGTAATCGTGCCACATTGGACGCTGATCGTGGCTTCCCCAATCTCCCCCATATGAATTGTCCCATCGGCGGATTGAATCGCAATAATCTGTGGGTTCGAAGAGCTCCAGGTCACAGATGCATTTTCCACTACATTACCAAAACGGTCTCTGACTGATGCTCGCAAACCAGCAATCTCTCCGGCACTGTACACAAGACGCGGCGAATGAATCTCAATCACAGCCGGTTCAGTACCACCAGCATATTCCGTGTCGTATAGTACCATCAACGACCACCGTTCTACCATTGCGTTCCCGCTCACCGTCTCAATGAGGTCTGTACCTGCTTGGTGATCATTCACAACAATATGCCAATCACCCTCCGGCAGACTCACTTGCTGCTGCTGACCCGTTCCGTTGTAGATTACCACGATCTGATTCCAGGTATCCTGATTCGCTCCGTGATCCAGTGTAAATGCAACCACATTTCCTTCTGCTCGCATCATGCGAAGATGATTCCTTACCTGTTCGGCGTTAATCATGCGAAAGGCCGGATGTGTGCGACGCAGATGAATCAAGCCACGATAATAGTCAAAAACAGGTCTGAATCGAGCTTTGTTAGCCCAAGTGATCGTATTCACGGCGTCCCCGCTGCGATAACTATTGTGATCTCCTGCTTTGGATCTCAGCATCTCATCTCCTGCATGAAGAAATGGAATACCCTGTGAGGTAAGCAAAATCCCTGTTGAGAGCAAGGAACGTCGAACCATCTCATGATCAAGTACATCATCCGCATCGACATAACGATAAGGGTCCGCCGCTTTAACCGCCGATTCTGCACTGCCTCCTTCTACAGGCTGCCCGTCTCTCCATACCGGGTAACCGAGATCATGCCTGAGGTACATCGTTGTTGCGATTTTGTCCCATAAGTTGAGATTATCATGTGCCGTTACATAATTGACGGATTCCACTGGTGAAGATGTGAAATCATCTAGCGCTCCGGCTACACCCATGGCTATTTCGTACTCCTTACCGTCTGCTCCGGTAACAAAACCTTTACCGATCCCATCACTATCCCCTTTGATAGCACTGCGGAAATGATCGTTAAATACAGCAAATCCCTGACCGCGTTGTGTTCCTTTTAACGTTTTTCGATCCAGAGGTGAATCTCCGCCTGTCCACGGCTCCCCGTAGATCAGAAAAGCCGGATCAATCTGTTCTCTCAGCTCGCGGGTCACTTCGTTCATCGTGTCTGTATCAATCAGCCCCATGAGGTCGAAGCGAAACCCGTCCACATGATATTCCTCTGCCCAATACAGGAGAGAGTCCAAAATATATTTTCGCACCATAGGGCGCTCCGTAGCCAGTTCATTGCCTACACCCGAACCATTGCTCAATTTGCCATCCTCACGGTAACGGTAATAATAACTTGGTACAATCCGTTCAAAAGGTCCATCATCCACGCTGTACGTATGGTTATAAACCACATCAAGCACAACACGGATGCCTTGTCGGTGCAAGGAATGAATGAGCGCCTTGAATTCCCTGATTCGAATCGCAGGATCACGCGGATTGGTCGCATAGGAACCTTCCGGCACGTTATAGTGCTGCGGATCATAACCCCAGTTGTATGGCAATTTGGCATTCGAGCCGACGTCCGTTGTCACTGCCAATTCATCAACCGTCTGATAATCCGCTACAGGCAGAAGATGTACATGCGTGATGCCGAGTTCGACAAGATGATCTACACCGATGGAATTTCCACCTCTGTCCGTCAACCCGGAAGCCGTAAATGCCAAATATTTGCCCTTATATGGAATATCAGCATGGGGGTCGGAGGAGAAGTCTCGCACATGTAATTCATATAGAACTGCATCTGCCGGACGCAGAAATACGGGCTTCACATCCTCTTCCCAATCCACTGGATTGGTTGTATCCATGTCAATGATGGCTGTTCGCTGTCCATTCGCCGATACAGCACGAGCGTAAGGATCGGGTGCCACTGCAATAAGTTGATCATCATGGGTAATGTGATACATATAATAATGTCCGGCCCAATCCCCTTCAAGCTGTACACTCCATATTCCATCCGAATCACGGGTCATCGACCGTTTCTGTCCGTCATCATGTTCGGTTACTTTACCAGTTGTATCATAATGTCCCTCATTATCAAAAATGAGTAATGAAACCTGCTGAGCTGTAGGTGCCCACAGCTTGAATGTGCTTGCTGTACGCGTATATGTTAAGCCAAGATCGTTGCCTTCATAACGAAAAGATGTCCATTCCGGCATCGTTCCCACCGCCTTTATATCCATTGATTTCGTGTTGTCCCGATGTTACGGAGCGAGACGTCATTTGTCAACCCGGGGTTGTCTGTACTCAACATATCGGTTGAGCAGAGGCTTTCAATTAGCATATTGAATGTAAAGTAAATCCTCACAGCAATCGCTTTCAAGATACAGCATATGTAAACAAGCGCCATAGATTGACAGCATTTGTACCTGTCCTGATGAAAAAAAGATGGAAAAAGAAAAACACCCTCGCTCCACAATGGAGAAAGGGTGCAATAAGTTCACTCACCTGAATACATAACCGTCATGGATATAGCGGGAACGCTGACCTGGCCTTCTTTGGTTGTACGCAACGTCTCGGTGCCAGCCTGCCCCTGCTCTACAACCACATTCCATGTACCTGAAGAAACGCAGATTGTACGGGTTTCTTTGGAAGCATTGTAGATAACGATTATCCGTCCCCATGAATCTCCCACAGACGTTCCTGACAGTTCATAGGCCAACAGCCCTTTTCCTTTTTCAAGCAATTGAACATGGAGCTCAATCTCTTCCCGGGTGCGAAGACGAAAAGCAGGATGCTCGCGCCGAAGACGGATCAGGCCACGATAATAATCATAAACAGGCTTAAACTGCTGCTTTTGCTCCCACCGAATGGCATTGACTGAATCTCCACTCTCATGACTGTTGGCATCGCCAAATTTACTTCGCAGAAGTTCATCTCCAGCCGCAAGCAATGGGACCCCCTGGGAAGTCAATACGATGCCATTAGCAAGCAGACAGCGCCGGACCGATTCGTTCTCCAGTATGTGATCCGGGTCAACGTGCAAATACGGCTTCGCCTGCTGTACAGCCTCTGCCACGTTGGCGCTGCCTTTCACACGACCATCCTCGCTATATGTGATAAATCCCAGCGTATCGTGCAATCCTTGTGTCTGGGCGACTTTGTCCCACAGGTTGAGATTATCATGTACAGTTACATAATTAATCGTTTCAGATGGGCCAGCGGTAAAATCGGTAATGGCACCCCGTACGCCTGTCCATATATCGTCTTCTTTTTCCTCCGCTCCTGTAGCAAATCCGGTTCCCGTTCCATCACTATCCCCTTTGATCGCTCCACGGAGGTTATCATTAAATACAGCAAATCCAGCTTCACGCTGTGCTCCCTTAAGTGTCATTTGATCTCCAAGGGGTGATTCCAGCGCACCCCAAGGTTCACCGTATAAGAGAATGGATGGAGAAACCTCGGCATGCAGTTCTGCTGCGAGCTCTTTCATCGTTGTCGTGTCGATCAGACCCATCAGGTCAAAACGAAACCCGTCCACATGGTATTCCTCTGCCCAGTATCGTACGGAATCGATAATGAACTTGCGCACCATCGGGCGCTCAGTTGCCACTTCATTGCCTGTACCTGATCCATTGCTGTACGTGCCATCCGGATTCTGACGGTAGTAATACCCTGGAACAAGCTTCTCAAATGAACTGGCTGCCGTATCAAACGTATGATTGTACACCACATCCATAATGACTCCGATACCCTTCTCATGAAGGGCGAGCACCATCGATTTGAGCTCTCGAATTCTTGTCTCCGGTTCATCTGCACGGGATGCATAGGAGCCTTCTGGAACGTTGTAGTGGAGCGGATCATAGCCCCAGTTATAACGTGAGCAATCGGAAGTCCCGTCATCTGCCTTCGATTCGTCCACTGTCGCAAAATCAAATACCGGTAGCAGATGTACATGAGTAATTCCCAGCTCAGCCAAATGATCGATCCCCAGTGTATTCCCGTTGGAATCGCGCAGACCTGTCTCGGTAAAAGCCAGATACTTTCCTTTGTGCCTCATGCTGGATGACTCATGGATCGAGAAATCGCGCACATGCAGCTCATATAAGACCGCATCTACCGGGCTCGCCAGTTCTGGACGAATGTCCTCATTCCAGCCATTCGGGTGGGTCTGTTCCAGTCTGACGATGACTCCCATTTCTCCATTCATGGTCACAGCTCGTGCATAGGGATCAACCGCTATCTCCTGCCGTCCGTCCTCAAAGGTGGCTCTGTACATATAACGATAACCGTTCCACTCACCTTCGAGTTTCAGGGTCCAGATGCCCTGATCCTGCTTGTTCATAGGTATTTCTTTCTGTTCGTCCTTATTCTTCTGTTCATTGGGACTTCCCCCTGTTGAAGGCGGGGATAACAGCACATCTACCTGCTTTGCGGTAGGTGCCCACACTTTGAAACTACAGGCTTGTGGTTCCATCGTGACACCCAGATCTCTTCCTTGGTATGTATCTACTACGTTTAATACGTCTAACTTGTGATGGTCATCAATCATGCTGTATATTCCCCTCTCGATGAGCAATAAAATGGATGTGAACAAATGCTCCTTACCTTTTATACCCCTTCTGTTACCTAACCATAATCTCGGGGATGAAAAAGAACTTAAAAAAACAAGCCATGCTTCACGTCATTTCACGCAAAACACAGCTTGTTCTTCTAATTACTTCCCGTTCAGCTGGGCATAAGACGCTTCAAATTCGGAAATGAGCTGGTCGCCACCGGATTTTCTCCAGTTCGCCACTTCCTGCTCCCAGCCAGCATCATCGATTTTGCCCATAATGTATTTGGTCTGTGCATCCCAGATCATCTGGTCCAGCTCCTGGCCACGCTCAGTATAGATGGCAGAAGACAAGGTCAGCGCCGGATTTGGAATAGCATACTGCTCATTTTCACGTGCCATCTTCGTTCCCTTCATACCGATTGGTACATCGACAAGCTCAGGTACATTATAACCTTCAACGCTTAGCAGATTGTCACGATAAGGCTTCACTTCACGCTGGTATCCGTCGAAGTCCTTGAACTCGGTTTTGCCATCCGAAGTCTTCGTATAGTGCACATCTTCCAGACCTCGCAGCTGAAGTGTACTCAGTGGTTCATCCATCAGTTGATCCAGGAACGTCAGCACCTGTTTTAACTGTTCTTCGTCCGGTACGGAAGCTTTGGGAATGACAAGCATCCCATAGTTCCCCGGTTCCCCGGCAATTCGAATGCCATCCGGTCCTTGGAACGGGGCCACATCAATCTCGCCATCAGGCACATTTGGTGTCAGCCGTTGCTGGAACGACTTTCCGTTTTGAGCAACACCGTTCAGCTTCATGGCTACGAGACCGGAGTCGATTTTTTTGTCCGCATCGGAAGGGTCCAGCGCTGGGAAGTCACTGTTGATCAATCCCTCACTGAATAGACGCTTGAACAGCTTCATCGTATCCACATATTCTGTGGTCAGGAATTCAGGGGTAAGTTTACCCGCATCGTCCACACCCCACTTGTTCACCCCACCAATACTTACGGCGATTCGTGTCAGCGGCGAGGATACGCCTTCATTGTACTTTTTGAACAGTACCGTTCCATACGTGTCTTCCTTGCCATTACCATCAGGATCATCCTTGCGAATGGAGCGCATCACTTCGTACCAGTCATCGAGCGTTTTCGGTACATCCAGCTTCAACTTGTCGAACCAGTCCTTGCGATACACGATGGCTGTACGCCCGATATCGCGGAAGTTGGGTACCCCGTAGACCTTTCCTTCGATTTTGATATTGTCAAAATAAGCCTCGGATTGGGCAGACAGGTTTTTGTAATCCTTCAGGTACGGTCCAATTTCCCAGAACAGCCCCGTTTTGGCTGCGTTAAATGTTGTGGGTACATAATTCACCCGCATAATGGTCGGCATCTCGCCCGAAGCTACCATGACGTTCACTTTATCATCAAAAGCAGACTGCGGAATCCACTGTACACTGACATCCGTATTCGTATATTCCTCAATCTTTTGTTCAATCCCGTTCTCCTTGGCTGGCACATCACCAACCTGCATCAAAGAAATCGAAACGGGAAGCTTGCCTTCCCCTGCCGCAGGCGCTTTCTCTCCCCCACACCCTGCAAGCAGTCCAGCGGACATTGCACCAACCACGACCAATCCGCCTAAACGAGACATCCGACCTTTTGGACTCATGAACCATCTCTCCTTTGGATAAAGGTTATGTACATAAGCACTCCGATGACAGAACAACCTTCTGATCGCTGTTATCCCCAGATTTTTTTGATTCCCTTCTTCAGAAGGGAAAATCCGGTGATAAGCGTATGCTTCCGATGCAGCTTTCTTTCAGAAAGCTTTTAGGCGAACGCTTCGCTTCCTCAGGTTATTTCTGTCCTCTCCGTTCTCATGTACATGTTAGTTGGGCTTGTAAAGTTCCATTTCCACTCCTGCCAAAATAAATGGAGCTACCGATTTCGGATCATTGATCCGAATGGATTCAGTCACATAATACTCGTATGACCCGTCACGATACGGGGTACCGCCCAGACCTGCCCCACCGTTACACTGCGTCAGGGACAATACACCTTCACGATCCGTTTGCAGCAGATGCAGCAGCAGACCTTGATAACCCTTTTCTGCGATCGCTTTAAACTTGCCACTCAGATAACCCTTACGTACACCCTTCGCTAGTGCATACACAAACATTGAGGTCCCCGATGCCTCCAAATAATTACGCTCACGCCCTGGTTGATCGAGCAAATGAGGCCATAACCCGGACTGTTGGTCCTGTACATGTACAAGTGCATTCGCTACACGTTCGAAAATCCCCACAATCTGACCGCGATGCTCATGATCTACAGGCAGATGATCCAATGTATCCACTACCGCCATCACATACCAGCCCATCGCCCGGCTCCATACATGTGGAGAGCATCCGGTTTCTCCTGAGCTCCAGCGCTGTTCCCTGCTCTCATCCCAGGCATGGTACAGCAGACCGCTGCGTGGATCACGTGTACGTTTCTCCACCAGCAGCAGCTGTAATGCCGCTTTGTCAAACCACTTCTCCTCGCCAGTAACCGCACCATATTGCGTGAGAAACGGCGTTGCCATGTACAGCCCATCCAGCCACATCTGGAACGGATAGATTTTCTTGTGCCAGAATCCGCCTTCACTGGTAAGAGGCTGTCCCTTAAGCTGTACCATGAGCAAATCCGCGGCTTTACGGTATTTCTCTTCACCCGTTTTGTCCAGCAACAGGAACAGCGATTTCCCCTGGTTAATCTGGTCCAGGTTATATTCCTCGACTACATAGGAGCGAATCGAGCCATCCTCCTGAATGAAGTTATCCATCAGTTCACGGATGTAGTCGAAATATTTCTGTTCTCCGGTATGGGTGTACAGCTCTTCCAGCGCTTTCAGCAGACAACCATTTTCATAATGCCAGGTCGGATATAACTCATGATTGCGATAACTTTCCATGAACTGTTCAGCCATCCGTACCGGTGTGAATTGCAGGGTTTCTTTCATGATGTTCCTCCGCTTCCGGCTTTTTATTTAGCCTGTTTTTTGTAGTCTTCGGCATATTCCTCACGAATTTTGGTACCACCCGCATTGCCCCAATTCTCGATTTCCTGTTTCCAGCCATTTTCATCGATTTTGCCCATAATATATTTGGTCTGCGCATCTGCAATCATCTGATCCAGATCTGCCCCACGGTCGCCATAAGTAGACGAATACAAGGTTAATGCAGGGTTTGGCACAGCATGTTCCGCCAGCTCTTTGGCAAGTTCCGTACCCTTCTCACCGAGTTCGGTATCTTTCAATTTCGGCACATTGTATCCTTCCACGTAAGGCAAGTTATCACGATATGGCTTCACTTCACGCTGGAATGCATCGAAGTCGCTCATCTCCACTTGGTCTTCGCCAGCCTTCTTGTAATGTTTGTCTTCAATGCCACGCATCAGCAGCGTCGCCATCTCCGGGTCCATTAATTTATCCAGGAAAGACAACAGGTTTTTCAACTCGTCTTCCGATTTCACCGTCGCTTTCGGAAAAGCCAGAATACCGGAGTTACCCGTCTGCCCCGCTACACGGTCGCCACTCACACCAAGCAAACCTGCAATGTCTACTACGCCATCCGGGTCGTTCTTGGACAGACGCTCTTGCTGGCTCTTCCCGTTCTGGGCGACACCGATACGCATGCCGACAACGCCTGTATCATATTTCTTCTCCGCTTCTGTGGAATCAAATACAGCAAAGTCCTGATTCAGCAATTTCTCGCTATACAATCGTTTCAGCAAATCCAGCACCTGCATATATTCCGGTGTCATGAATTCCGGCGTAAAACTGCCGTCATCTTCCACCTTCCACTTGTTTGGTGCACCAAAACTTACGCCAAGACGTGTAGTGAAGGAATATTGATCCTCGTTATACTTTTTGAAAAGCATTAGTCCAAACGTATTATCCTGACCGTCTCCATCCGGATCGGAGGTCGCCAGCGTTTTGATCGTTTCATACCATTCATCCGGTGTCGTTGGTACCTTGAGATTCAACTTATCAAACCAGTCTTTACGGTAAATCACCGTTGCTCGGGCAATATCAGAGAATACGGGTACCCCGTAGATCTTGCCTTCCACCTTGATATTGTCGAAGAAACGCTCGTTCTGTGCAGACAGATTTTTATAATCCTTCAACAAAGGCCCAACTTCCCAGAATACATCGTTACGCATCGCACTGGTTACGGTTGGGTTATACTGCACTTTCACAATTTTGGGCATATCGCTGGATGCGATCATGACATTAATTTTGTCATTGTAAGCCGAAGCCGGAATCCATTGAATGTCCAGTTTGGTGTTCGTATACGCCTCGATCTTTTGCTGAACCTCATTACCTTTGCTCGGTACGTCGCCCACCTGTGCTATTGCAATGGACACGTTCTGCACGCCGCCCTCAGCAGCCTGACCTTCATCCGATCCGCATCCTGCCAGCAGGCCTGTTACCAATGCCAATGTGCTTAAGACAGCTACGGCTTTCTTTTTTGTTGCTTTCATTAAACGAAAACCTCCCCTTTTTTATACAGTCATGAACCCGTTCTGATGTACAATCATGCGTAATTTCAACCTTTTACCGATCCCAGCATCACTCCTTTGGCAAAGTGCTTTTGCAGGAACGGGTATACCAGCATGATTGGAATCGTGGAGAACACGATAACGGCCATACGAATGGTAAGCGGCTGAATCTCGGTCTCTTCGATACTGGTATCCCCGATCCGACTCTGAGCCAGGATGACAATTTCACGCAGCCATACCTGCACAGGCCACTTTTCACTATCGTTGATATAGATTACGGCGTTGAAGAAGCTGTTCCAGTGAGCCACCGCGTAAAAGAGAGAGAAGGTAGCCATTGCTGGCATCGACAAAGGAAGCACAATTCGGAACAATACGCCCACATCGTTACATCCATCGATTTTGGCGGCATCCTCCAGTTCGTCCGGTATGGCTTGGAAGAAGTTCTTAAGTACGATCAGGTTGAACGCACTAATGGCGGTAGGCAGCATCAATGACCATAATGTATCCGTCAGGTGCAATGATTTTACGACAAAGTAGGTTGGGATCATTCCGCCGCTGAACAGCATGGTGAACAGTACCCCCAGCAAGATCGGCTGACGTCCACGCAAGTATCTTCTGGAGAGCGGATACGCCATCAGCGACGTGAGCAGCAGGTTAAGCAGTGTTCCGATGACGGTGATGTAGATTGATACACCCAGACTGCGAATCAATGTGTCTGTAGAGAAGATGTAACGGTAAGCAGCAAGGGAAAATTCTTTCGGAAAAAGAATGAATCCTCCCTTGGCCACTTCATGTGGACTCGTAAACGAGACGGCCAAAATATAAATGAACGGTATAACGGTCACGATTCCGATCAAAAGCAGAAAGCCATGATTGAGGATATCAAAAATCCGGTTGCCCCACGTTTTATCCTGTTGCATCTTAATGTTCACTCCTGTCTGGTGAAGAACGTCTGCTGCCAAGCGTTAGTAGACGCCTTCCTCCCCGAATTTTTTGGCCATCGTATTAGCACCCAGTACAAGCGCCAGTCCGACCACCGACTTGAACAAACCAACAGCAGCACTATAGCTGTACTGTGCCTGTGTGAGACCTTTGGTGTAGACGTAGGTATCAAATACCTCACCCACATCCCGGTTCGTCGGCGTCAGCATCAGGAAGATCTGTTCAAAGCCTGTATCCAGGAAGTTACCCAGACGCAGAATGAGCAAAATAATGATCGTACTACGAATGGCAGGCAGCGTAATATGCCAAGTCTGGCGCCAACGGTTGGCACCATCCATCCGTGCAGCTTCATAGAGCTGTGTATCTACACCGGAAAGTGCCGCCAGGAAAATAATCGTGCCCCAGCCTACCTCTTTCCAGATGGATTGTCCAACAATCATCGTTCGAAACCAGCCAGGCTCAAGCAGGAAAGCCACTTTTTGCCCCGTCAGGTTATAAAGTAATTCGTTAATAGCTCCACCCTCGGTTGTGAACAGCATGTAGAACACACCAACCACAACAACCCAGGAAACAAAGTGCGGAACATATACCAGCGTCTGTACAAATCGTTTGAACCGTTCACGGCGAACTTCATTCATCATGAGTGCCAATACAATTGGCAGCGGGAAGAAGAACACCATATTATAAATCGCTAGCAAAAACGTATTCCGGAACAAGGTCCAGAACTGCGGTTCCCCGAAGAAACGCTGGAAGTGCTTGAACCCTACCCAGTCACTGCCCAGAATGCCCTTGTATGGCGTGTAATCCTGAAAAGCCATCGTAATGCCGTACATGGGTATGTATTTGAAAATAACAAAGTAGAGCACGCCCGGTATCAACATAATATAGAGCCACCGGTTTTTGATGATGTCCCTCCACAGCAGGTTTTTGTCACTGCGGGTAGCGGGTCGTGTTCGAGCCGCCGTTTCGGCTTTCATAGTGTCTTCCTCCCCACGTTGGAAACGATTACAAAATATCACTTCCTGAATTCATGTCTTCATTGTGGAGGATAAACGGGTAACTGGCTATCGTCTCGTTTTAGCTTCTTGTTTTCCCTTATGCAGCAAGGATTTAAGGCATTTGTAACTCTGGGTTTCTCCCCTGAATGAACCACATTTAACCTTCGATATTCCCGTCTTAACTCTGCTCCGAACACAGAACAAAGAATGACCCAAAAACAAAGAAAAACCTGCCTGCCATGGCAGGCAGAGCAGGTTGCTTTTATCGCTGCTGCTCCCGGTATTTTCCGGGGGTAGTTCCCGTAATTTTACGAAATGTACGGATAAAAGCGGTAGGGTTCGTGTAATTGAGTTTCTCGGCAATCTCCGATATTTTCAGGTTCGTCGTCTGCAGCCAGGTCTTGGCTTTTTCCATCCGGTATTCGGCAAGGTATTCCGTAAAGTTCACGCCAGCCTCCTTCTTGAACACACGGCTCAGATAGACTGGATGAAAATTCAGTTCTTCTGCGCAAGCTTCCAACGACAATTCGCGATCATATCGCTCCTCGATCAGCCGAATCATGCGCCGGGCAATATTCAAATATTGAGACTCTTCCTGTTCGCGCCAGAATCGAATGACGGGTTGAAATAAACATTTGCGGAACCAGTTCGTCATTTCATCCAATGTGGACAACTTCAGCAATCGAGCCATGGAGGCCTTTTCACCCAATACTTCCGCAACATTCCCACCCTGCTCCTGTACAAGCTGATACACACGGGACAACAGTTGAACCATGATAACCGGGTATTCGCTGAAGTGTAGCTTCTTGTCTGCGAGCAGACTGAGGTATTGCTTAAAGTACGCATCGGTTTTCTCCTCGTCCCCTTGCTTGAGCGCAGAAGCCAACTGGTCCTCAATCATCCTGAGCTGTGTATATAACGCTGCCTCCGTCTGTCCGCGCGGCTGAATATCCTCGTAATGCAAAATAATACGGCTGCCCAGACTTACCCTGCCTTGCAGAGCCTCACGACTCTCCTGGTAAGCCCGTGGCGAATCACCTATTGCAGAATAGGAACGACTAATACCGATACTTACAGGCAGATTCAGATAGGTCACGACCCGCTCACGGATCATTTCCGCTTGAGTGTGCATCCACTCTTTTAGTTTTACTTCATCATCCAACACGGATGCCAATACCGTAACTTGGGCGTCATCAATCATGACAGGTGCAAACCGAATCTCAGAGGGCAGCAGTTCAGCGACCATATTGTTTAACGCGAACAGCAGCAGATCCCGGTCCTGCTCTTCATACCTTGTCCCTTCAAGGGTGTCAATTTGAAGTGTAAGTACCCCAAGTCTAGCCCATGAGGTTGGAAAATCGTATAACTGACCCTGATATCTGAAGTCATCTTCTGATATTTTGCCTGTAAGCAGTTTGGTCATAAAAAATTCCTGCAAATGAATATGCTGGCCCTTCATCTGCTCACGCATCGTTTTCTCCGAACTGAACAAAGTCGATAATTGCTCTTCAATGTATATAAATTCATCCTGACGGCGTCCCGACGGAGCCATTGGAGAATCCAGTCCTTTCGTAAACTGCAGAAGTCTGGAAATGGGAGAGTACATCTTGCGACTGCCATAAAAGGCTACTAGTCCCGTTAAACATAACATGACCAGCGTAGCCACACCTGTAACCAATGCAATTTTCTGCGACTGGGCGGTTATCTGACTCAGCGATACAACAGATACATACAACCAGCCATTAAGTGGGGACTGCCTGTAGCTAACCGCCACCTGGCTTCCTTCCACCTCTGCGCTGAAAAAACCCTCCGACTGTCCCGTCGTTTGTACCTTTTCGTGGATTTCCTGATTCAGCGTGTCGTATTTCCCGTCTTGTTCTGTATCGTTGAGAAAATATTTCTGCTCCCGATCAAGGACGTACATATCCCCTGAATTCGGATTTCGACTTAGAAATGTACTTAGCTCTGTATCGGCTATGTCTATAACCAGAAACCCCTTTGGTTTCACATTCGTTGGTATCATCGGAATCTTGAATACCATGCTGACCACATTGTCGGATGAAATAAGGGTAGGCGCTTGTTCTTGTGCCGCTTCACCGACTCCGGCCGATACCGGTATACTTTCTTTGGTTGAACTCACATTTTGCGTCACCCAAAACAGGCTGTTTGTATATTTCAAATAGGAACCAATCCGGTCCCGAATACTGAAATCATCCAATTTTCCGAAAGATCGCATCGATACAACCCAGTCTTCATCCAGATTCACGAGATAAGCCTGATCGATATTTGTAACCGATTGCAAATTATTAAATCCGGAAGTCAGATCTCGAATTTCCTGAAATTCGCTGCTGTCCAGCGGTTTTTTCATCGCTTGTAATACCAGTGGAGAATTCACATACTGGATGGACGATAATTGCAGGCTGCGCAATACTTGCTCTACCCGCATTTGGGTCTGATGCAGAATCTGCAAATTACTCTCCCGCACCTTCTGCTCAATGTCACTTGAGGCAATAGAATAGGAGACCGAACCAATAACAATGACCGGAAGGGCTCCGAGTATCATGGTAAAACAGAGCAAACGCAGCAGGTATTTAGGCAAAAAGAGCATCCTCCTTTGTGCATTTTGCGTGATTTGAACGAGAACGATTTCGGAATCACTTCCCGTACTTATGCAAAACGTATGTATAATATCGCTTTCATTGGATTAATTTACTATTGTTATTTTAAAACCCATTGTTATTCAAGTCCACTATTTATTATTGAAGGTTGACTTCAAAGCAATTTCCAGTTTATATTAGTTGCATATTCCTCAATCAAAGGAGAGATTTTGATGTCGGTGAGCGTTCTTAACTAACAAGTTTCATATTCAGGAGTTTGGCCTTCGATTCACTTGTGCCTTGTGGCATACGTGTATTTCATGATGCGCCATTACCCTGTACTTAGTTAAGAACAGCGGATATCATAAATCGCCTCCGGGATTGTACGTGTCCGGGTCTATTTCCGCGCTGTGTTCAGCGTGGATTTTTTTGTATAGACCTATAACGGGCCCTACTTTCCCGTACGTTAAGGGCGGAGAATGACGTTTGTTCATTCTCCGCCCTTTTTGCGTTTTTCGGGAATATATTCGCTTTAACCGAAATTCCATTTTATATCCAAGGAGAGATCAAGCATGAATGAAAAAACGTTAACCAGTCTGGGTTATCCCCAAATTCAAAAAAACGTTGCAGCCTGTGCCCTATCTTATTTGGGCAAACGTTATGCAAGAGACATGAAGCCAATGGTGGACGCTTCTCTGATTCAAATGCGTCTGGAAGAGACCGCTGAAGCGGCAGCTTTGATTCGTAACGGCGCCAGTGTGCCCATTCCATCACTGGATGGCATGGAGACCATTATGGATCTGCTAGGTACCGGTTATTTATTTACGGAACGTGATTTCAGCCATCTCGCCCAATTTCTTCGCAGCTGCGCACAGCTTATGAAATACATGGAGGGCAAATCCGAAGTGGCCCCTACAGTTAGTCGCTACGCTTCATCCATGATATGGATGGAATCCCTGCTGAGTGAGATTGAACGCTGTATCCATAGTGGACGCATTCAGGATCAGGCGAGCAAGGAACTGATACGTATTCGTAAAAAAATGACAGTCAATGAGGAACGTATGAAGCGAAAGCTTGATTCTCTAATAAGCAAACACCGCTCCATCATGCAGGAAAATGTGATCAGTCAACGTGGTGGAAGAACAGTGCTGCCCATTAAGAAAGAATTCCGCAAACACATTAAAGGCAGTGTGCTGGATGAATCGGGAAGTGGCCAAACCGTATATATTGAGCCTGCTGAATTAGTAGGTCTGCAAATGGAGCTGGCTTCACTGCAAGCCGAGGAATCACGGGAGGAGATGAAAATCCTCGGTGACTTAACCTCCCTTGCTGAGTCTTATAATCGTGAAATCGCACTAAACACGGAAACGGTAGGAATTCTGGATTTCCTGTTCGCCAAAGCGAAATATGCGGCGACCATGGACGGACGGACTGTGCGCGTCAATGCCAATGGACGGGTTCGGCTTCATCATGCCCGCCATCCGTTTATGGGTGCATCCATGGTTCCGCTTGATTTTGCAATTGGTCAGACGTATTCCTCACTAATCATTACAGGGCCGAATACGGGTGGCAAAACGGTTGCACTCAAAACACTGGGTCTGCTTACCTTGATGATGCAATCCGGTCTGCTTGTGCCTGTCGATGAAGATGGCGAGATGGCCGTATATCATGAAATTGCTGTGGATATCGGCGATGGACAGAGCCTGGAGCAAGCACTCAGTACCTTTTCTGCACATATTCGCAACATGATTGGCATCCTGGAGCAAGCCGATTCATCGACACTTGTGCTTATTGACGAGATGGCCTCCGGTACCGATCCCGGTGAGGGAGTGGGACTCTCGATCGCCATGCTGGAGGAGCTACACAGCCGTGGAGCTACCGTTATCGCGACAACCCATTTTGGGGAAATCAAACATTTTGCAGCAGCCACGCCTGGATTTGAGAATGCACGAATGGAATTTGATACGGTCTCTCTTCAACCTCTTTATCGATTGCGGATCGGAGAAGCCGGTGACAGCTATGCCTATTCCATTGCACTGAAATTGGGTATGCCACAGCGTATTATTGAGCGCTCCAAGCTCATTTCAGATCAGGGTGTCTCGCAAAGTGTCTCTTCCACCTCCTCTCCATCCGTGCCTAAAGTAAGTTCAACGTCATCGCACATAAACAGCACGGTTGAACAAAAACAATGGAATGAAGCAAGGAACAAGACGAAACCTGTCAGCCCGTCCGTACAAACTGAAACAAAAAAGCAATCAGCTGATCGGCCTGAAACATTAGAACCCGCTTCCCCAGCCAAAGCATTCCGAAAAGGGGATCGCGTCTATGCAGCTTATCTGAACCAGTCAGGCATCGTATGTGATGTGGAGGACAGTCGCGGAAATATCGGAGTCATGCTGCGCGGACGTAAAGTCAAAATTCATAAGAAACGTCTAACTCTGCACATCTCCGCAGATGAACTATATCCGGGTGACTATGACCTCGACATTGTGCTGGAGACCAAAGAGAACCGCAAGAAACGCAAACTGATGAGTCGCAAGCATGTGGAAGGACTGAAGATTGAATTGCCCCCTGAAGAATAACCGGAAATTTTATATAATGGGTTTAGTTGCTATACTTTAATAAACCTATCGATCGTTCGTGGTTAGAAATTCATCGGGGAAGGAAGACTCGTATGTCTGTTGAGCAAGATACAAACAAAGTCACTCCAGAAGTTCTTGTATGTCCTTTGTGTGGGGAGGCCAACGGCTGCTCCTATGCCGCTGGTCGTCCTCATTCAGAATGCTGGTGTAACCGGGCAGTGTTCCCAGAAGGGGTGTTTGACCCCATTCCGGCAGAACAGCGCAGGAAGTCCTGCATCTGCGAGGCATGTCTGGATACGTATAAAAAGAAGACAGAGCAAAATAAAGAGCCCCACAGTTAACCCTGTGAGGCTCTTCTTCTATTGATATGATTTTGTATTGAAATACAGACCGTTACTTCTGCAGTTGTTGATAATGCGCTACAGCCTGCTTCAGTACAGGGTGACTCTCATCCATGGACGTATACTGGCTAAGTGCTGCTTCAATCCCTTTTTGCTGGATCGTGGTCTGGAGTTCTACCGCTTCCGGGTCTTCGGAAATGTCAAACTTGCAGGCAGCGGCCATGCCCATTGCCAGATGTGTTGTCTCCGTTCCATACTCGTAAGCCTGGAGAGCCGGGCGAACCAGACGGTCATTCGGGGACAGTTTCCGCAGTGGAGAACGTCCTACACGAGTTACCTCATCCGTCAGATGTGGGTTAACGAACCGTTCCAATATTTTGGCAATGTACAACTGATGATCGTCGGCATTGAATCCAAAACGCTTCACCAAAACTGCTCCGGTTTCCTGCAAGGCACCATATACGATGGATTTGACTTTTTCATCGGCGATAGCCTTCTGAATTGTATCAAACCCGTTCACATATCCAATATAAGCGGCAATACAGTGTCCGGTATTTACGGTAAACAGCTTCCGTTCGATATAAGGCTCCAGATCATCCACATACATTACACCCTCAACCGGTTTGAACGCAGAAGCCATTTGTGAACGGTCAACAACCCATTCATAGAAAGGCTCTACCTGTACATGCAATGGATCTTCATGATGCTGAATCGGCACAATCCGGTCCACGGCAGAGTCTGGGAAATACACGTACTGATCCGCAAGCAGGCGAGTCCGCTCATCAAGCAGACCATATACATGTTCTTTCAGCTGAGTGCTGGCTCCAATTGCGTTTTCACAAGCAATGATGTGAAGCGGCTGGAAGACATCACCTGTTCCCAGTCTGGACGTAAGTCCTTTGGCAATACCGGGAGCAATATGTTTCAGGATGTTCACACCCACTGCGGTTGTGATCAGTTCAGCTTCTGCAACGTTCTGAGCAACGGTATCCAGATTGGTTCCATCGATCGCACTCACACCGGTAACTGTCTCCAGGTCCTTGGCTTCGTTAGCCAGTTCAACCGTGTATTCTCCACGCTGCTCTAGAGCCTTAACCAGCTCCTGGTTAACGTCCGAGAAAACGACATTGTAGCCTGCACGGGACAGAATCAAACCGATAAAGCCACGTCCAATATTACCTGCTCCAAAGTGAAGGGCCTTCATAGTTCCATTTCACTTTCCAAAATAGTGATGACTTCTTCAGCAGTTTGAGCATGACGCAAAGCTTCCATGTTCTCTTCCTCGGCGCAGATGACTGCGATGCTGGTCAGGATCTCCATATGTTCTCCGCCCTGAGCAGCGATACCAATGACCATATACGCTTTCTCTTCCCCAAAATCAACACCTTGCGGGAACTGAATGACCGATATACCTGTGGACAGGATGAATGATTTGGATTCCTTTGTGCCGTGTGGAATCGCAAGTCCGTTGCCGACATACGTGGAGACAATCTCTTCACGCTCCAGCATTTTGTCAATGTATTCAGCGGTGATATGTCCCGCGTCTTTCAAAATTTGACCTGCCATACGAATCGCTTCGTATTTATCCTGAGCCGTTGCATTCATGATGACTTTATCTTTAGTTAACACACTCATGTTTGAATACCTCCAATTTCTGTTTTGCTGCGGTAAAATCCCGCAAGTTCTTGGGACAAGTAATGAATAAGATCATCCCGGTTGCCTTTTTCAAGTAATGTGATCATTTCTTCCTGCAACAATAGTGCACTGATCTCACTCAGTACTTCCAAACTTTCCTTCGATAACTGTCTGGGTCCTAACATCAAAAGCACATGGCTGACACCTGTCGGGTCTTCCGGCGTGCGCAAAAGCGGCTCTGTCAACTGGAACAGCGTGATTGAAGGACTGTGAATGCCATCACTGCGTGTATGAAACAAAGCGAGGGAAGTCCCCGGAATTTTCTGGCTTCCAACCGCTTCACGCTCCTCCAGCAGCCTGGCAATCTCTTCAGGATTATTTAACACACCAGATTGATGTAAAACGCTGCACATGGCATAGGCCGTGTCAAAAAATCCAATCTTCTGATTATCCAGCGGGAACACTTGAAACTTGCCGATAATCTGTACGATTTCAATCAGGGTCGCTTCCAGTCCAACCGGATCGGAAAATCGTCCTGTTGTCCTTGAAACTGCTTCAGGTGGGGGACTATGTTCCCGCTGAAGCGTCGTTGTCCTGATGAAGTGCCTTAAACGTTCACTTTCTTCTGCCGTCAGCAGTGGGCTCACCTTGTAGTATTGATGTTTATCCATTGGCAGATCCACAGTAGAGAGAACCAGATCATATTCCGTCTTTGGTATACGCGCGGCTTCATACCAGGACACACTGTCCACAATCCGAATCTCGGGAATTTCCTTGGACAGTCGGCTCGATAACATCCGTGAAGATCCGATCCCGCTCGTACAAACGACGACAGCCCTGATTTCACGTTTCAGCACCCGCAGTCGTTCAATGGAAGCACCGAAGTGCATCACCAAAAATCCAATCTCTTCATCCGGAACATCCGTATTGGGCCAAGCCTCTCGCACTGCTTGCTTTACATCCTCAAAGAGTGATTCATAATCCTTGCGGATCTGTTGAAGCAGCGGATTACGGATGAGCTGCCGATCATCCATTCGTTCCAGTACTGGCTCCATATGGGCAATCAGACCTTCACGGAGCAGACGATCCTCATGGAACGAATAATGAGTTTTCTGCTGCATCCGATCTGTGAGGGAACGAACCATGTCAAGTAAGACCAGATCGTCTACGGGCAGCAGACGTGAGGAATGAATCGATTGCTCGATTTCAATCAGCAGCCTGTGAAAATAAGCCTGCTCCTCGCCCACAAACTCCAGCCCAAGCTGGGCAGATAGAACACCGCACAAACGGGAAGCTAAATATTCCGGCACCTTCTGCTCAACATGTAGAGGCATTCCAACGTCTTTTTTGTCTTGTTGAGTGCTCCGACCTATGCCAAAACCTTTGCGAATCCGCACAACGGCTACAGACAATTGGATCAGCAGCTTCATGTATTGACGTTCCGGTATATTTTCCAACCACTCAATATCCGGCTGCCATAACGCGTTTTCGACCGTAAGTACATCCTCATGCCCTATCATTTCCAGAAGCTTGCTGCTTACTTTGGAAACTCCCTGCTCCGCCTGTCTACCGAACAAATCGGATTCATCCAGATATTCAAGAGCGAGCGCGGAAATAGCCATGCGATGAGCCAACTCACTTCCATTGATCTTGACCCCATATCCACGTCTGCGAACCAGCTTCAATCCTGCCAGCTGAATGCGTGGCTCCAGATCGTCCAGATCATTGCTTGCCGTAGATACGGTTACTTTCAGATCTGAGGCCAATGCAAGCAGCTTCACAGGCTCTGATTCATCCAGCAAAATACAAAGCATGAAGAGTTTACGCTCTTCGGGCGTAAACTCCACATATTCGTTAAGCTCAAGTTGTTGACGCAATACGGCCAAATCATCGGAACCGGGATCAATTCGAACCCCGGTTCCCGATTTTTTTTCCAATCTCATGCCAAGGGGCTCAAGCCATTGTTCAATCATCTGCAACTCTCGATGTACAGTACGAGTGCTTACTTTGACCGCAACAGCTATATCGCCAGCAGTTACTTCATGAGGATGCTCCAGCAGGAACTCCACGATCTCACGCTGTCTCCTTGTAATATTACTCATCAGGAGTCGGATTTGAGGCGCTCCACCAGTGCCTCATATTCAGGACTCTTCAGGAAGTTGTCGATGGAAATATGCTCTGCATTTGGAGCCACGGATTTGGCCCGGTCTGTCAATGTTTTCTGTGTGATGACGATGTCGGCATCTTGTGGAATCTCACTGATCGCCGTGTTGGTTACAGCGACATCCACACCGGCTGCCTTCATTTTCTTCCGGAGAATCGAGGCACCCATGGCACTCGAACCCATACCTGCATCACAGGAGAATACAATTTTATTGATATCCGTTTTTACTGTCGAAGAAGCAATATCGGCTGCACGGTCAGCTTCACGATTGTCTTTATCAACGGTGAGGTTGCCCGTTTTGCCCTGATTTTTCATATCTTTCATACGGTTGGACGCACTGTCCAGATCTTCTTCATCGTTTTTTTGTTTACCCGTTTTGAGCAGTATGGATGCTACGAGGAACGAGATGATCGCAGCTACAGCTACCCCTGCAAACATGCCAAGGTATCCACCCTTAGGTGTTAACAACGAGTAGGCAATGATACTACCCGGTGACGGTGCTGATACCAAACCAGCTCCAGTCAGCATGAAGGTCAATGTACCCGCCACACCACCAGCCATCGCAGCCAGAATCAGTATCGGTCTCATCAAAATGTAAGGGAAATAAATCTCATGAATCCCGCCAAAGAAATGGATGATTACAGCACCTGGAGCGGAAGATTTGGCTGATCCGCGACCGAAGAAACAGTATGCCAGCAAAATACCAAGTCCAGGTCCTGGATTGGATTCGAGCATGAATAATACGGATTGACCCAATTCTCTTGCTTGATCCGTAGCAATTGGTGTCAGAATACCATGGTTGATCGCATTGTTCAGGAATAATACTTTTCCTGGCTCAATGATCAGATTGACCAGCGGGAGAAGACCAGCATTCATCAAAGCTTCTACCCCAGCTGATAACACCTTGCTAATCGCTTCAACGAAAGGCCCGATGCCTTTAAGGGCTAGAAGGGCCAAAATCCCACCAATAATACCAGCGGAGAAGTTGTTAACCAGCATCTCAAACCCTGATTTGATTTTGCCATCGACAGCCTTGTCAAACTTCTTAATGACCCAGGCTCCCAACGGTCCGGCTATCATGGCGCCAAGAAACATTGGAATATCACTGCCGACAATAACCCCGATGGTCATGATCGCACCGACTACACCACCACGTTGGCCGTGTACCATGGTACCGCCTGTGTAACCGATAAGCAAAGGCAGCAAATATTTGATCATTGGATCAACCAATAATGCAAAATCTGCGTTAGGGAACCATCCTTTTGGAATGAACAATGCCGTAATCAGACCCCAGGCGATAAAAGCACCCATGTTCGGCATAACCATACCACTTAGGAAACGTCCAAACTTCTGAACGCCAACCCGTATTCCTCCGCTTTTTTCGGACTTTGCGTCCACTGAACTCATACTGAAAACCTCCTCAACATATTAAACCTTGATTCCACTGAATTTTGACAACGATGATCCAGACGAACGAAGGTACAAATCTGCAATAAATCTTAATTTACAACCATATCGTAAATGAAAACGGTATCTTCTACAACGAAATGAAAACCTACTTCCGTCATGAACGTTGATGACAAGATTTAAATTTAAAGGATTGTTCCATATTTAAACCCGTATATTGATCGAAACCTGTTATTCCCTTTCATGTATCATACCCACGAATTGCCCCATTTTAATGACAAATGAAATTGTAAATTTATTCTATTTAAATGAGCTGTTCCTACCTCATTTAGAAATGATGATGAAACATGTTAGATTGATATTTATTTCATCTAATTAGTCTAATTCATCGAGTAACAACGAAAAAGCGCAATGACCTCATCCTGATTCAGATGAGGCAATTGCGCCTAAGTATTCTCCGAATAAGTAATATCACCATTCGGATCTATAATCATCGATTCATTTTATTACCTTAAAAAAACTTTTGCATCAAGCTAAAACTCTCTATCCAATCGGTGAATTGTACCTTAATATTATTCCGTATGTTTACGATACGCATCCGCGTTCATCAACGTGGAAAGTGCTGCTGTCAGGTCGCCCTCAACACGAATCTCGATCATCCAGCCTTCCTCATATGGAGAGTTGTTAACCAGCTCCGGGGAATCCTGCAATGCATCATTCACAGCAATAATCGTTCCACTGACAGGAGAAAACAAATCCGAAACGGTTTTGACGGATTCAATCGTTCCAATGCCGTCTTCCGCTTTTACATCCGATTCCAGGTCAGGCAATTCCACAAACACAATGTCACCCAGCTGATGCTGCGCGAACTCGGTAATACCAATACGTACGGTATCCTCCCCTACGGTCTGCACCCATTCGTGCTCTTCACTGTACAGGAAATCACTTTTCAATTCGCTCATCGATATCCGCCTCGCTTTTCATTAATGAGTGCATGCGTTTCTTTGACCTTAACCTTTTTCCCAGAACATAGCGTATGATATTTTCGATTCAAATGTCAAGATACCTCACAATTTATTTGTTTTTCTTCCTTATATACCTGTAACTCAAATGCACTCTCCCTACATATAATGGTGAATATTAGAAAAGTAAGCGCACTCTTTATAAATAGACGAACGTTATGAAACGAATTAAAAATATCATTCGGCTTTTTTATTCATTTCTATGATATCGTTCTTGACATCAATAGTCGATTCAGGCTTTAATGAGAGTAGTAAATGTGTTTAATTGGTCTATGCAATACCCGCGGATGAATGTAAAGGGAGAGATTACCCTTGACACCCGAATCAGGGTGTACATGCGGTAACGCCGAAGGAGTAAACCACCGACAAGCGGAGGTGAATCTCTCAGGCAAAAGGACTTTTACGGGACGCAACTCTGGAGAGCATCTAATCGCCCTGTGTGGGCGTTATGATCACCCAAGGGGAAACCTGCTGCATCATGCGGCGGGGTAACTCTCAGGTACCAAGGACAGAGCCTAAGAATACAGCGTGCTTCTGGCATGCCGATTCTTTGGCCTGTCCTTTTCCTTTTTCCCAAAAAAACGAAAACAGGTTATAGAGCGGCGCTGCCTATCGCGTCCTTACCTTACTTTTATAATAAAATATGATGCCAGATTCATTGATCCATGGTTATACACTCGGCCGGTTGACGGCCCATGACGAGGTGATTGGATGTCCGATTTGCTTAGAACCCCACTCTTTCCACTCTATCAGCAATATGAAGGCGTACGATGCATTGATTTTGGTGGCTGGGAGCTCCCGGTACAATTCAGCGGAATTCAGAAAGAGCATGAAGCGGTGCGAGAACGTGCTGGATTATTTGATGTATCCCACATGGGCGAATTCACCGTACAAGGTGAACACGCAGAAGCTTTTTTACAGCACATGACCACTAATGATGTAACAACACTCGTTACCGATCAGGCCCAATATACGTTAATGTGTTATCCGGATGGTGGCGTGGTCGATGATCTGCTGATTTATAAACTGAAAGACCAGCAATATATGCTGGTGGTTAACGCCTCCAACATCGATAAGGACTGGGCATGGCTGCAACAGCACATGATGCCTGGCGTAACGATGACCAATGATTCGGATCAAACAGCGCTACTTGCTCTGCAAGGTCCGCTGGCAGTAGATATTCTCAGAACGGTGACAGACACGGATGTGTCTTCGATTGAGCCTTTCCGCTTTGTGGCAAATGCGAAGGTATGCGGCGTTACATTGCTGTTATCCCGTACCGGATATACGGGTGAAGATGGCTTTGAGCTCTACGTTCCTGCGGAACAAGCCGCTGCGGTCTGGAACGGATTGATGCAAGCCGGAGAAGCTCACGGACTTGTTCCCACAGGACTGGGTGCCCGGGATACGCTGCGCTTTGAAGCCAAGCTGCCCCTGTATGGACAGGAATTGTCTGCAACTATCTCACCGCTGGAGGCTGGCGTTGGCATGTTTGTGAAGTTAAATGCAGGACCGTTTATCGGACATGAAGCCTTGTTGCAGCAAAAAAATGATGGACCTGCCCGCAAGCTGGTCGGGATCGAAGTACTGGAGCGCGGCATTCCTCGCCCTCATTATCCCATTTACGCCGAAGGTGTGCAGATTGGTGAAGTGACCACAGGGACTCAGTCGCCTACGTTGAAACGTAATCTGGGGCTGGCCTTGATCGACAGCAAATATGCTGCACTGGGTACCCCGCTGGAGATTGAGATTCGTGGCAAGAAACTAAAAGCCGAGGTCGTGAAGACCCCTTTTCATAAACGGACACGTGCGCCAAAGACACCTACTCAAGGAGCTGATCAAGCATGAGCAAGCATCGCTACATTCCCATGACCGAGCAGGATCAGAGTGCCATGTTGGCAACCATCGGCGTGGAAACGATTGAAGATCTGTTCCATGACATTCCACAGGAGATTCGCTATCAGGGTGAACTGCCTGTTTCCTCCAAACTCGATGAATATGCACTGACACGTCATATGTCGAAGCAAGCGGCAGCGAATGCCAACTTCGAGACACACGCCAGTTTCCTGGGTGCAGGTATTTATGATCACCACGTACCTTCCGTCATTAATCATGTCATCTCCCGTTCCGAGTTCTATACCGCCTATACACCTTATCAACCCGAGATCAGCCAAGGAGAATTGCAGGCGATTTTCGAGTTTCAATCCTATATCTGTGAGTTGACAGGTATGGCTGTAGCCAATGCCAGTATGTACGATGGTGCGACTGCATTTGCGGAAGCAGGCAATCTGGCCGCAGCGGCAACCCGCCGCAAACAACTGATTGTGTCACGCACCGTGCACCCTGAATCCCGTCAGGTATTGCAAGCTTATGCTCACGGCCTCAATCTGGAGATTGTTGAGATTGGATATCAAAATGGTGTAACAGACTTGGATGCCCTGCAAGCCGCCGTGTCCGATGACACCGCAGCCGTCATGATCCAGAGCCCGAACTTCTTCGGCGCCGTGGAAAATGTAAAACAGGCCGCAGATCTTGCCCATGCGCACAAGAGCCTGCTCGTGGTCAGCGCCAACCCGCTATCGCTGGGTCTGCTGGAAGCCCCAGGCAAGCTGGGTGCTGACATCGTCGTTGGCGACGCGCAGCCCCTTGGCATCGCCGCATCACTCGGCGGCCCAACATGCGGATATTTCGCGGTATCCCAGGCTCATATGCGCCGGATTCCTGGCCGCATTGTAGGCCAGACAACGGACCGCAACGGCAAGCGTGGTTTTGTACTCACGCTGCAAGCACGGGAACAGCATATTCGCCGGGAAAAGGCGACGTCCAACATCTGTTCCAACCAGGCGTTACTCGCGCTGAGCGCCTCTGTATATATGTCCATTATGGGTAAACAAGGCATGATCGACGTCGCTGATTTGAATTTGCAAAAGAGCCATTATGCCCTTAACACGTTTACCGCAATTCCAGGCGTCTCTCTTACGTTTACCGCTCCTACGTTCAATGAGTTTGTTATTCAACTGCCTGAAGGAACAAATGTGGAACCACTGCAACTGAAATTGCTCGATGCAGGTTTCATTGGCGGCTATGAACTTGGCCGTGATTATCCTGAGCTCGCTGGACATATGCTGATTGCGGTTACTGAACGACGCAGCAAGGAAGAGATCGACGAATTCGCACGTGTATTGGAGGGATCGCTGTGACTCAGGAAACGACAACAAAGACAACGACGACATCAGCACAAGGACAATCGGAAACGGTAACCTCTATCTCCACTTCGGGCCAACCTGAAACTAACACAACAGTTACTGCTCAAGCTGCCTCTCCAGCACCGGAGCAATCGTTGATTTTTGAACTCAGCAGTCCGGGTCGGGTCGCTTATTCCTTGCCTGAATGCGACGTTCCCCGTCAAGCTGTGGATTCCCTGATTCCCCGGGAAATGCTTCGGTCGGAAGCAGCAGCATTGCCTGAGGTTTTTGAAGTTGACGTCATTCGCCATTACACTGCCCTGTCTCGTCGTAATTTCGGGGTAGATAACGGATTCTATCCGCTGGGCTCTTGTACGATGAAATATAATCCGAAGATTAATGAGGATGTGGCCCGTTACAACGGATTCGCCAAAATTCATCCCTATCAGCATGAATCCAGCATTCAAGGTGCACTTGAGCTGCTCTACACGTTGCAAAATGATCTTGCCGGACTAACCGGTATGGATGCCGTTACGCTGCAACCGGCCGCTGGTGCACATGGCGAATGGACCGGGCTCATGATGATTCGTGCCTACCACGAAGGTCGTGGTGAACAGCGCACAAAAGTTATCGTACCGGACTCTTCTCACGGGACCAACCCGGCAAGTGCAACCGTAGCAGGTTTCGAAACGGTAACGATCCCTTCCCGCGCAGACGGGCTGGTGGATCTGGACGCACTTCGCGCAGCTGTTGGCTCGGACACCGCAGCGCTCATGCTGACCAACCCGAACACACTCGGACTCTTTGAAAAAGACATTCAGGAAATTGCCTCCATTGTGCACCAGGCAGGTGGCCTACTGTACTACGATGGAGCCAACTCCAATGCCATTATGGGCATCACCCGACCTGGCGATATGGGCTTCGACGTGGTGCATCTGAACTTGCATAAAACGATGAGTACTCCGCACGGCGGAGGTGGACCTGGTGCCGGCCCGGTTGGTGTGAAGAGCCGCTTGATCCCGTTTCTGCCGAAACCGATGGTCATCAAAAATGATAAGGGCATATATGCTTTGGATCGCGAAGGAGATCAATCTATTGGCCGGGTCAAAGCGTACTATGGTAACTTCGGAATTCTGGTCCGCGCCTATGCCTACATTCGTACTTATGGACCTGAAGGCTTACGACGGGTATCCGAATGTGCGGTGCTCAACGCCAACTACATGATGGCTCGTCTCGCACCTTACTACGAGATTCCGTATCCAGGCGTTTGCAAACATGAATTCGTTATGTCTGGTCGGGGGTTGAAGCAGTATGGTGTACGTACACTGGATGTTGCCAAACGATTGCTTGATTTTGGGTATCACCCGCCAACTGTGTACTTCCCACTGAACGTTGAGGAGTGCATCATGATCGAACCAACGGAAACCGAGAGCAAAGAAACACTTGATGGGTTCATCGATACGATGATTCGCATTGCCAAGGAAGCAGAAGAGACACCTGAATTAGTACTCAATGCCCCTTATGGCACACCGGTTACCCGTCTGGATGAAACAACAGCTGCCCGTAAACCTGTATTGAACTGTGCTTGCAGTTAAAAGCTAACCTAATAAACTTGTATTTGATACCTGCAACGACATCCGAACTATGTTATGATCCCAGGACTGGCACGATACGATCATTACAATATTCTGTCGTTGATAATCAGTAATAAATGCCAAAAACAGCCGCATTTTGCTTTCTGCGCGGCTGTTTTTCTTATTGCTTATTAACCTGTCAGCTTTATTTTATCTTCCCGGTTTAGGGCTTCCAATTGGCCCGTTCCTTCTTACCCAATCGCGGACAGGTGTAACAATAGGAGCGGCCTTGTCGTAAATATTGCAGGCAACAGACATTTTTGATCGCAAGTCTCTTCGAAGGCTCCAGCGGATGATCAATCATCCGCACCCTTACGCGAAGCGGATTCTTGACCAGACCAAATACATCAGCTTCCAGACCATTTTGCACCACCTGTTCATCAGCGGCAAACTGACGCAAGAGAGCCTCCTCGTCTTGATACGTATTATGGATATTCTCCCTGTAGTTTTGCAGAGCCGTTGGCAACTGCCCCCACAACATGCTTACATGCAACCCGGAAGCTTGGGACAAACACTCCATAAGGGGACGTGCAGTCTGACTGTAAAAACGTCTTAATTCTGCTTCAAGCCAGACCGTTCTTTCCTCCGAATCCTTCGGAGCGAGAATGACATTCATTTTCTCAAGTTGAAAAGCAATTCGTGTATATCCGGTTTCCTTCATCAAATGTATACTCAGATTGGCTAGCGAGAAATTCGGAGCTGCATCATGGACGGATAAGGTATATTGCAGCGCAGCTGCCACATCACCGAACCAACTGGTGAAGTAGGCTGCGGCAACCGCTAGATCCTGTCCCTCGATTAACTGTTGATAGGCGGACAAAAAGCTTCTCATTGCCTCCGGATCAACAATAGATTCTCCACATAGCGATGTCACGGGTACATCATTCAGTTCCTGTACAAGATTAAAGTGCTTGCCCAGTTCCTCACAAATCCGGTCATTCATCATTCGCCGAACAAACGATTCAGGTCATCCAGCATGGAAGTAGCCGCACTGGGTCCATACCCGCCAAACCACGAATCTGAAGCCACCTGGAATACCTGATTATTTTTAACAGCCTTCATGTTTTTCCAAATCCCCAAGGTCTGCAGATTGTTATAGATTTCTTCATTATCATTAATAAGGATAATATAATCCGGATCGATTTCTGGCAGCTTTTCATTAGACAACACTTCATAGCGACTTTCAGCGCTTGTCACTGGGAAAACAGCCGGTCTGGAGAAACCGAAATCATCATAAAGCCACTTGTAGTCCATGTCTCCGTAATACCGAATATCATTTCTTATCCGCAATACCATCAGTGTCTTACCCTCTGCTTTGGCGTGAACCTTCTGGATCGCCTCAGCTTTATGCGTTTCATAGGTATTTATCACTTCTTCTGCCTTTTCGTTCAGACCAAAGGCCGCCGCGGTAGCTCGAAATGCCGTCTGCCAATCTGGTGCCACATATCCATTCTCAAGCATGGCCGTTGGAGCAATTTTGGCATAATTCTCGAATTGCTCTTTGCTGTTCGTATCTGTCACAATCAGATCTGGTCCAAGAGAGAGCATTTTCTCTGCACTGACCTTACCTTGATCACCGATGATAGCCACATCATTCAAGAATGGCTTCAAATATAACGGAAAATCTTCGTTCTGTGATTTCACCGTAGCTTTTGGTGTCATGCCAAGTGCAATCAGATGATCCGTCAAATATGTCACTGTAGAAGCAATGTTTTCTGGCTTTTGCGGTAATGTCTGCTCACCATTTGTATCCTTAAATGTAAATGTGGCATCTTGGGACTCATCCGATGCCGCTTGTTCCTGTTTCGTCGGTTCTGCCTCAGACGAACCTGACTTCTCTTTGTTGCCACAGGCCACAATTAATAATAACACCGCAAGCAAAACTGCCGTTAAAGTGAAATAGCGTTGATTTCGTTGTTTCATGTTCTACAAATCCCCTTAGTCATTCGTTATTCTTTTATTTTGTTTTCTGCGATTCTCTCATTTTTCATTACACGTGTGCTTGTAATCCAGCCCATTTCATTTCTTAGATTCATAAAAAACAAACTCCCATGCTGTGGAAGACGTATGAACGCCTTGCAGTTCGCCCTATCCAACGAAGCGGGAATGGACTCCCATCTTGCGGTTCTCCAATTATGATCATCCACGCACCAATAAAGATTGGCCTCCAGGACAGGAAGGCATGAATCATACCGAACGACAAACCAACCGTCCTCGTGCTTCTCCTCACATATTTCAATAAGCGCAGCTTTCACTTTAACCATGCTGTCCGCAAAAGCGAAGACCTCCTCGCATGCCCATGCCTCCTTATAAGAATGCCCGAGTCCCGGGTGAAGGCTTAGTCTGCTGTTATTGTTGTTAGGATGGCACTCCAGATGCTGTTCATAAGACTTATTAAATATGCTCAACGGAAAATGGGTATCATTACTACCGTTAAGCCATAACATCGGCAAGCGGCTTTCAGACAGATAAGTGGATGGATCCCACAATAGACGAATACGTTCTGCCTCTGCCTCCGGCATCGATGCAAAGCTAAGCCCATAATAGGAACCCGGTTCATGCAGATACCCACAGCCATAAACGGGCATGGCAAAAGAAAGCCTGGTGTCTAACCCCGCAACCAAACTTGTGATGATGCCTCCCCATGAAATTCCTGTTATACCTATGCACTGCTTGTCTACACCCTGAAAAGAGCGGAACAATGAATGAGCCAATATTACAGCGGCTACGGCATGATACATCCATTGATCTTCAACAGGCTGTTCGTAATCTGCAAATACACCCTGTTTCTCGGGACCACTCCATGAATGTGAAGGCCATTCCATCCGTTCGGTGTGCTCCTCATCCCCGAATGGAACATGCCCTTCCAGATCCACGGCTATCGCAGCATACCCCCGTGCCATCCATTCTTTCACCCAACTGCTAAAAGCTGTTCCCGCACCACCGTGAACCAGAATCACCGCGGGAACTACCTCGTTAGGAGAGACCGGACACGGAATGCCGTAGTAGGCAAATATGCGAGTAGCCCGACCTTTATATGACACACCCTCATAGAAGCAGGCATGTACGCCGGTATGTTGATCTTCTGAAACCGGGTATAATCGAGGTACTTCAAACAATTGCTCCAGATTCCAAGGCGGCTTTCCAGAAATGGAATATCACCTCTTCTTTACACTGATAATGATTTTCTTTCTCATTACGTATCATATCATTCATTGCTTCCGCTAAACATGGATATTTAAACGGAGTGAACTGGACTTTAGTCAGCCAAATAACCGCATAAAATAGGACAGCGCCCGATCATGCGACCATGCTGAATACTCAAACAATTTTTCTGTCCCCACCTCGTACACATGTCCATGCCGAACTGCTGTCAAACGATGCCACTGTTCGCTGGCCTGAAGCGCCTTCCATTCCCGGGCCGCCTGCTGTGTGGAATCTACCATGATAATCAGCATATCTGCGTCGTATTTTTCCAGAGCTTCTTTAGTCACCGCTTCAAAAACATTGATGTCATCGAGACGATGCGTAGCTGCCAATCTAAAATCATCATAAAGGACCGCGCCAGCATTGCGTTTGCCATATATCCGATATTCCGAATCCGTGATACGCCATATGTTGACGGTAGCTCCACCGATGTTACGTCTTACTTTGCGGTAGACAGCTTCTGCCTTGCCATCGTATTCAGACAGCCACGTCTCCGCCTCCGCCCGATGCTCCATGACTTCTGCAATCATTCGAAGCTGCTCGCGCCAGTCTGCGGATAACCAAGGGATGGCAACTGTCGGCGCAATCTGTTCCAGCTCTTTTCGCGCCCGCTCAGCCAGAATGTCAGTGCAGAAAATAAGCTCCGGCTCCGACGCACGCAATTGATCCACATTTTCTTGCCAGATCTGCCCTTCCCCCAGCTCATAAGAGTGTAGGCGGGTCATTCGGTTGTATAATTCATGATTTGGATAAAAGGCAGCAGCTTTCGGAAGCAGCCCAAGTGCCAGTAAACTGCCCGAGATTGGATCAGAGACACTTGCGATACTATATCTGCGGCTTTTGACAAACGCGTTAGGCGAAAGCCCCATCTTCTGTTTGAATCTGCGGCTAAAATAAAATTCATCTTCATAGCCCACTCGAACCGCTGTCTCTTTTACACCGTCGCCTGACAAAAGGAGCTCCTTGGCCCGTTTCATTCTGACCTCCACCAGATAGGCCGTTGGAGTCTTTCCTGTATATTGTTGAAATGCCCATGAAAAATACCCTGGACTCAGGCCTGCAAGCTTGGCCAATTCATCTCGTTTTAAATCATGATCCAGATGTTCATTCATATACTCGGCAACACGGGCAATCGCAGAAGCGGTAGACTCAACGATTTCCGGCTTGGCCTCCGCTTCAACAAGTAAAGTCATCAGACCGTATAATGCTGCCTGTCTATTGAAGTGTTCCTCGTCACCAGCGACGTCCAGTTGAAGCAATCGATCACAAGAGAGCGCGAGTTGTTGCGGGTCTTTGCACCAAAACAAACCCTCCATGAAAGCATGGGTAGCGATCATCTCCTGTTCTCCGCCATATTCGTATACTTCGAAACGGACCAAATAGCCTTTTAACGCCTGCTCATCTGCCGCCAGCTTGAACCTCTGTCCAGGAGCCAGCAAATAGACTTCCCCTTCGTTCAATCGGGATATGTGTTCGTTCGATACCAAAGTTCCTGAGCCACTTGTACAAAGAATAGCGAAGTGTTCCGCTGTCGCAGCATGAACCATTTCTCCATTCCAGGACACTTCAAACGAATCGATACTGCTATATTTAAGCATCTTGCCTGCCTTTTTTTCATTGACCTTCATGGTAACCCTACTTTCTCCCTCAGCATGATGTCCATTGATTGAATTTGTTCGAATACCTTAATGATAATGATTTTCAACCAAGATACAAACGGAAAAATGTAAAAGACGAATAATAACCTTTCGCTCTCTATCTTGCTGATTGAAAGACGCTCTTTGGATTATGCAAATGCTCAAAACAAAAAAAGCCGGTATCTGCTGTAACAACAGATACCGGCAAAATCGCTGCACGACTGCAGCTTTTTTTATCGGAAAAAGAAACCCTTAAAATCGGGTGGAAACCCCGTAAAATTACATTACGCTTGAATGCTTTGAACCAATTCAACGACTTGTTCAGCCGTTTGCATATCGAGTGCTTTGGCAGCAAGTTCTTGCATATCTGCACGGGACAGCTTGGTGATCTGACTGCGAGCTGGCAGAATAGATGTTGCGCTCATGCTGAACTCATCCAGTCCGAGACCGAGCAGCAATGGAATTGCTGTTTCGTCTCCGGCCATCTCACCACACATGCCAACCCATTTGCCTTCACGATGCGCTGCATCGATAACCATTTTAACCAAACGCAAAATGGCTGGGTTGTAAGGTTGGTAAAGATATGCCACTCGTTCGTTCATACGGTCAGCAGCCATCGTGTATTGAATCAGATCGTTCGTTCCGATACTGAAGAAATCCACTTCTTTGGCAAATTGATCCGCTAGAACTGCAGTCGAAGGAATTTCGACCATGATTCCGAGTTGAATGCTGTCAGAAACAGCAATACCTTCAGCAACCAGCTTCTCTTTCTCTTCGAGCAAGACAGCTTTCGCTTCACGGAATTCACCAAGTGTTGCGATCATTGGGAACATGACACGCAGGTTACCATGTACGCTTGCACGCAACAATGCACGCAATTGAGTACGGAAAATGTCCAGACGGTCCAGACACAGACGAACTGCGCGGAAACCGAGGAATGGATTCATTTCTTTTGGCAGATCCAGGTATGGAAGCTCTTTGTCTCCACCGATGTCGAGTGTACGAACAACGACAGGTTTACCTTCCATTTTTTCCAGTACCGCTTTGTAAGCATTATACTGAATGTCTTCGGAAGGAAGCTTGTCTCTGCCCATGTAAAGGAACTCGGTACGGTACAGGCCTACAGCCTCACCGCCGTTTTCCAGAACACCCGTTACATCATTCGGTGTACCAATGTTGGCTGCCAGTTCCACATGAACGTTGTCCACCGTTACCGTTGGCTCATCACGCAGTTTTCTCCACTCGGCACGTTGTGCATCGTATTGCTCCTGTTTGGAACGATACTCAGCAATAACATCATCCGTTGGATTAACCAGCACATGACCGTCCAAGCCGTCAACGATAATCATGTCGCCTTGTTTCGCTTGAGCCAGAATGTCCTTGGTTCCAACGACAGCCGGAATTTCAAGCGAACGAGCCATGATCGCAGAGTGAGAAGTACGTCCACCAATATTGGTTGCGAAACCTTTAACATATTGACGGTTCAGTTGAGCCGTGTCGGATGGCGTAAGATCCTCCGCAAGCACGATCACTTCTTCACTGATCTCAGCCGGACTCATGAATTCGATACCAAGCAAGTGATTTAGCACACGTTTGGTTACATCACGCATATCCGCAGCACGTTCCTGCAGGTAAGCACTCTTCATGTTTTCGAACATTTCGATAAATTGCGTTGCTGTTTCGTTCAATGCGAATTCCGCATTAATCTTATCATCTGCAATTTTCGCTTTAACCGGATCAATCAGTTCCGGGTCATTTAGAATGAGCAAATGCGAAGCAAAAATCTCAGCTTTTTTCTCGCCAAGCTCTTGTAAAGTACGCTCTTTGATCGCCTCAAGCTCAGCCTGGGACTTGCCCAGAGCTGAGTCGAGTTTCGCGATCTCTGCGTCAACGTCGTTGATTTCGCGTTTTTCTACAGAGTAGTTGGGATGCTCCAAGATAAACGCCTTGGCGATAGCAATACCCGCCGAAGCCGCGATCCCAGAAACATTAAGCATTAATTTCGCCCAGCCCTTCGTTAACCATAACGTCTGTCAGAGCTTGAAGAGCTTCAGCTTCTCCTTCGCCTTCCACGATAATGCTAATGGTGTCGCCTTGTTCCAGACCCAGGGAAAGCACACCCAGGATGGATTTCAACGTTACTTTTTTACCGTTAGCTTCTGCAAAGGATTCTGCACCTTTGAATTTGTTTGCTGTATTAACCAGGGCTGTCGCCGGACGTGCGTGGATACCATCTTCGTCTGTAATTCTGAATGTTTGTTGCATTACAATCATCTCACTTTCAATAATTTAGTTTAGGCATTGCATATATTTACACTTGCTTGCCATCGTCGTAACACTTCTTATTTTATCTCAATAATCGGCTGATCGCCAATTTTCAGTAACCCACTTTTCGTAAGCGTCACTGTCGAGCCTTCTGGCAGGTTGGTGAAAATGACCGGAGAGATGATTGACGGAGCGTTAGCTTTCACATACTCCAAATCCACTTCCATAATCGGCTGTCCTGCCGATACCAGGTCGCCTTCCTGCACGAGCACGTTAAAGCCCTGACCTTTCAGCTTCACCGTGTTGACACCTATATGAACAAGTACTTCCTTGCCTCCGTCAGACATAATGCCCACGGCATGTTTGCTTGGAAATACGTTAAACACCTTACCATATACAGGAGAAGTAATCTTGCCATCATGAGGTAGAACAGCAAAACCATCGCCTGTCATTTTCTCAGCAAAGACCGGATCAGGAACGTTTGTGATATCCATCAATTCGCCGTTAACTGGCATAACGATGTCTTCCGCAATAATACGTTCGCCTTCTTCACCTTGCGCCTTTTCCTGTTCAGGAGCTGGCTTAGCCACAGCTGCTGGAGCTGGTGCCGGTGTCCGTCCTGCAATGATATCCTGCATTTGAGATTTAATCGTATCTGAACGTGTACCGAAGATGGCTTGTACATTATTACCCACTTCAAGTACGCCAGATGCACCCAATTGTTTCAAACGATCTTTATTTACACTGGATTTCTCATTTACTTCAATTCGCAAACGAGTAATGCAGGCATCCAGATGTTTGATATTTTCTTGTCCGCCGAAGGCAGCAAGAATATTGTGAGGCAGATCATCCGTTGAACCTGAGCCTGCACCACCCGAAGCTGTTTCAGGGGTTGCCTCTTCACGACCTGGTGTTTTGAGGTTGAATTTGCGAATGATCAATCGGAACCCGAAATAGTAGATCACTGCAAGAATCAAACCTACGATGATAACATCCCACCAAGGCGTACGGTTCGGGATAATCCCGAAGATCAGGAAGTCAATGAATCCACCGGAGAATGTCATCCCGATTTTGACTCCAAGAATTTGCATCGTCATGAAAGACAAACCAGCAAAGATACAGTGTACTGCAAACAGGATTGGCGCTACAAACAGGAATGAAAACTCAAGCGGTTCTGTAATCCCTGTGAGGAACGAAGTCAGCGCAGCTGAACCCATGATCCCTGCAACATACTTTTTGTGCTCCGGTCTTGCTTCATGGTACATCGCAAGCGCCGCAGCTGGCAAACCGAACATCATGAACGGGAATTTACCAACTTGGAACGTTCCCGCTGTGAGATTCACACCATCTCGCAGTTGATTGAAGAAGATTTGCTGGTCTCCACGAATGACATCTCCAGCTTTGTTCACATATTCACCGAACTCAAACCAGAATGGTGAATAGAAAATGTGATGCAGACCGAACGGAATAAGTGACCGTTCTACTACTCCGAAAATGAACGCCGATAATGTCGGACTTGTATCTACCATGAAGTGAGATACAGCATTGAGACCATTTTGAATCGGAGGCCAGATGATCACCAGAAGCAGCCCGATTAAGAGGGAAACGACTGAAGTGATAATTGGGACAAATCGTTTACCTGCAAAGAAACCGAGGTAAGACGGCAGTTCGATTTTGAAAAATCGATTGTAACATAGCGCGGCGGTAATACCAATGATAATACCTCCGAACACACCTGTACTTAATGTAGGGATACCCAAGATGCTGGCATAGCCCGGTACTTCGCCGATCATGGCTGGCGTAACACCAACAGCCGTACCCAGAGTCACGTTCATGACCAAGTAACCGATGATGGCCGCAAGACCTGCGACACCTTCGCCTCCGGCCAGCCCGACGGCTACACCGACAGCGAACAGCAATGCCAGATTATCAAATACGATCTGACCCGCATTCATCATAATCGTCGCGATTGAGCTTACCCATGGGGTATCTAGCGCTGTTGCATACTGCAGAAAATCCGGATTCACAAGCATGTTACCGATCCCTAGCAATAAACCTGCCGCTGGCAAGATTGCTACAGGTAACATAAGAGCTTTACCTACTCTTTGCAATACACCAAAAAGCTTTTTAAACATTGCGTCGTATCCACCCTTTCTTTTAAATTTTTATGTTGTGATGCAAGCAAGGGAAAACAAAAAAGGCACGAGTTAACAAAGCAAATTGGTCCAACCTTCGGGTATAGCATACCCGGTATAAGGTAAGAACAATCACGCTCTGGATAACTCATGCCTGATCGAATCAGTAACACGTCGTTTGTGTTTATTCAGTTGCTTGATTACGGAGACCATTGTAGCACCACTTCAAAAACGATGCAAGCCTTTACACGAAATTTCTCAAATTAGAGTTCCACTAGTGGAAATATTTCACTTACTCTCTTCTTCTTTCCTTTGATTCAAGCGCTGCAAATGAATGGTTAGATACCCTACTTCAGCAGGGTATACAGGAAGATTCAACCTTTTTTCCATCACCTTAGTTAGCTTCCATGCAAGCGAGTACATTTCAGGATATTCCAACTTCAACAAGGAATCCAATTTATGGATTTCTTCCACTTTGTCTCCCCGACGAACACGCTCCAAGGCAAATCGAAGATGAGTCAGTAACCGGGAATAATCCAGTGACTCGGTCTCAAAAGAATAATCCAGTTGGGTGGACACCAGGCTCACCAAATCGGTTATCAATTGCGAATGCTCGCGAACTTGGGAAATATTTTGGTTGGTCATGGCACTGTAGATGTGAAGAGCAATAAAACCGATTTCATCCATTCCCAGATCTACACCCAGTTTTTCTTTAATCAAACGAACCGCATATTCACCCATGCGATATTCGTCAGGATAAATTTCACGGGTCTCATATAGAAACGGATTCTGGATAACAATCCCTTGTTCTTTCCGTTTTAATGCAAAAGAAATATGGTCGGTCAACGCGATATGAATATGTTCGTTTAAAGGAACGTCCGTACGTTCTGCAATATACGTAATGACTTCGTTAATAATTTCGATCAATGCTTCATCCACTTGTGGTAAAAGCTGCTTATACTGCTCCTGCTCCTGTTGGTTTCTCAAAATGAACATCTTCTCCACAGCCATCAGTGGAATAATATCATTTGTTTTCCGATTGAAGCCGATGCCTTTACCAATCACGACAACTTCTCCATGTTCAGGATGCTGTGCAATAATTACATTATTATTTAGCGCTTTGGCTACTTGCAGGCTACTCAATATTTGCACCTCTTTTTCACACCATCTTAGGTGTGATTCAGTCACACCCTAGTAAGAAAGAAAAGACATCCGGAAGCGGGCAAACCGCGCCGGACGTCTCGCTTAAAAAGTAACAAAAATTCGCCTTAAGGTCAATAGAGCATGACTGCTTTATAATTCGTTGTCTTACTCGTCAACTCCAGCTTTTTCCACAATCTTATCGATTATAGAGGGAGTCGTTACAGGTTCACTCTGTTGGATAGCAACCGGTGCTGTTGTTCTAGGCTTGGTGAGACCTTTAATTAACTGCTCCACATCAATGCCGGAGACACTTTTGAGCATCTCGGGAGCTGTCGCCATGAGCTCAGTTACATAATTACTTACACGAGTGGCGCCTTCACCCTTCCCTGTGTCCACAACGGTCAGCTTATCAATCGCGGAGATCGGCTCTGCAATTTTACCAGCAAGTTCAGGCAGCATTTTGACAATGATATCGAGCACGGCAGCTTCGCCGAACTTTTGGAACGCCTCGGCCAGTTTTTCTTTCGCTTCTGCTTCAGCCAGACCCCGGAGACGAATGACCTCTGCATCCGCTGTACCTTTGGCGCGTTCAGCATCCGCCATCGCTTGACCTTCAAGACGCTTCTGCTCAGCAGTAGCTTTTGCATGCGTTTCAATGGAGTACTGTACTGCATCGGCTTCACGCATTCTTTTGGCTTTATCCGCTTCGGCAGCCTGCTCCACCGCATAACGATCCGCTTCCGCCTTTTTCTTCACTTCAGCATCATATTGTTTCTCACGTACGATAATTTCTTTCTCTTGCAGATCAATCTCACGTTCTTTACGAACGAGTTCAACTTTCATTTCTTCCTCCACCACGGTTTGTCTCGCACGTGCTTCGTGAATATGGTACGCTTGATCCGCTTCCGCTTTAGCAGTATCCTGATCCCGCTTAAACGTCGCTACTTTCAGTTCCTTCTCTTTTGCAGCTTCAGCGATATTCGTATCACGCAGCAACTCTGCTTTTTGCCCTTGCTCTTCCGCATTGGCCTTCTGAATACGCGCATCCCGCATCGCTTCCGCTTCCGCAATTTCAGCATCCCGCTTGACGGCTGCTATTCTCGGTTTACCGAGGGCATCCAGATAACCTTGTTTGTCACGAACATCTTTGATAGTAAAAGAGACAATTTGCAGTCCCATTTTTTTCAAATCTCTGGCAGCTACACCTTGAACCTCTTGTGCGAAGCGATCGCGGTTACGGTATACTTCTTCCACCGTCATCGTTCCGAGGATGGCCCGCAAATGCCCTTCCAGAACTTCCTGTGCTTCGCCTCTTAACGATTCTACCGGCTTACCGATGAATTGCTCGGCTGCAGTAGCCACATCTTCTACAGAGCTTCCAACCTTGATAATGGCGACACCATCGGCAATGACCGGTACGCCTTGTTCTGTGTATACTTCAGGTGTGGAAACGTCCAGCTTGTGGGACAACAGCGAGATAAACTCTGACTGCTGGAACACTGGCAAGATAAATGCGCCGCCTCCACGAACAATTTTAATTTTTCGTCCGGAGTCATCGTCAGAAATATTTTTGCTTCCAAGGAATGAACCCGTAACGATCATGGCTTCATCCGGCCCAACCGTTTTGTATCTCGCCCAGAACGCCAAACCAAGAATCAGAATAACACCGACAACAATTGCAGGAATCAACAAAACATCCATATCCAAATTCAAATCACCCATTCCACATCTCTCCCCTTATTCATATATGACTGCTTACACTGCTAACGGTTAAACTTCCTTAAACATCTTTAAGTACATCTTCATCCCATTCCGATACACGCAGCACACCTTCGGTCACATCCACAACTACAACACGCGCTCCCGCCGCAATGGGACGATGTTCAAAGCTGGATGCCGTGTGCACCGTATTACCGGCAGCAATCTTAATCATGACTTCACCAAAACCTTTTTCCGGTACCGGAATGGTGATTTCTCCAATTTTCCCGGATAGCTCTTTCATGGAAAACGCAATGGAAACGTCACTGTTACGCATCGGCTTGATATATGCAAAGAATACCAGCATGGCTGCAGCAATACCTATAAGCAGGGATAGTATCAGTGCCGAAATTGCACTTATCGAGCTATAACGTGTCAGCATAATACCGGCTCCGCCAAAGGTGGTTATAGAACCAGCCAGCACAACAGGTTTGAAAAAATCAAGGCCTGGCAATTCAAAGGCCCCGTCCAGCAAGCCATCAATCAAGTCACCTAGCACAAGGCTGACGACTGCAAATATGGCTCCTCCGATTAGACACCCCCAATAGATTGACTCCACTCCCTGTTCCTCCTCTCTTCTGCCGCAATTCCATCCAACTGGGCATTCCTCATGTAAATAAATACGTAGCAAGGTGCCGTTATGTTTCAAAATCTTTCCTCATTTGTATCCTAGACCCGATAATGGTTATTCTCACAGTAATATGGTCCAGTTCCTGGAACATTCTCCAATTCGCTCTTATTCACAACAAAAAACCGCAAATCCCCGTTAAGGAGACGTGCGGTTTCAGATCATATTATTGTGTTTTTATGTTTTATATTTACAGAGAAGCCTTGTAGATGGATACAACATCTTCACGTTGCAATTTTTTGAAGTTACCAAATGGGCCGAAGAGCATGGCTTTGTCAGCCATCACTTCGATTTGGCTGTCATCGATATCATAATCAGCCAGACGGTTAGGCGCACCAATGGATGTCCAGAATTTGCTCAACGCATCAATGCCTTCTTCAGCAATCTGTTTGTCCGATTTACCTTCAGGATTAACTTCGAACACATTGATCGCCAGACGTTTGAAACGATCCACATTTACGTCCACATTATGCTTCATCCAATGCGGGAACAGAATCGCGAGCCCTCCGCCATGAGGAATATCATACACTGCGGATACCGCGTGTTCAATATTGTGAGTAGCCCAGTCACCAGCGAGACCCATGTTCAGTACGCCGTTCAATGCCATCGTTCCGCAGTACAGAATCGTTTCACGCAGTTCATAGTTCTCCAGGTCTTCAACCAGACGAGGCGCTGCATCCATAACTGTGCGCAGAATCGTCTCACAGAACCCGAGCTGAACCGGTGTGTTGGCATCCAGATGGAAGTAATGCTCCAGTACGTGGGACATCATATCAACCATGCCATAAACCGTTTGGTCCAGAGGAACGGTATATGTATTTACCGGATCAAGGATCGAGAACGCAGGGAACGAATACGCACTGCCCCAGCCCAACTTCTCCTGTGTATCCTGATTCGTAATAACCGAACCGGAGTTCATTTCCGAACCAGTTGCAGCCATTGTCAGCACGGTACCGAGCGGAAGAGCATCTTGTGCAACGGCTTTGCGCTGAGCAAAGTCCCACATGTCGCCGTCATACTTGGCACCTACGGCAATTGCTTTTGCACAATCCAGTACACTGCCGCCGCCTACAGCGAGGATCAGGTCGATGTTGTTCGTTTTGCAGAGGTCTACACCTTTGTGCACCGTCGAAAGACGTGGGTTCGGTTCTACACCAGCCAGCTCCGTAACTTCAGCTCCTACTTCCTTCAACAAACCGATCACCTGATCGTACAAACCGCTGCGTTTGATACTGCCGCCACCATATACAAGCAGAACCCGTTTGCCGTATTTCGGTACTTCAGTTTTCAGTGCTTCCAGCTGACCTTTACCGAAAATCAATCGGGTTGGATTATAAAATTGAAAAGATCTCATATCTATGTCGCCTCCAATGGAGATTCATATTTTAGTGCAACTCCCATTATAGTACCCCGATTATAGAAAAACAAATCCATAGTCACTCACTTTATAACAACCCGTTAATCTGCAAGTGGGCTCGAAACATCTCGCTCGTTGAAGGCAAATCTTCAGCATCCACCCATGTTTCTGAGGCCCATAATCCAGCCTGTTTGAATGCCCGCGGACAATGGATAAAGCACTCTTCCACATCCACAATGACAGCCGCACCAATCGTTTTACCGGTCCAGCCCATACTCGCAATAAATTCTTCATCCTTGGTAATGGACGCTGTACCATTAATGCGCAGCACTTCATTCAGACCCGGAATCAAAAAGAGCATACCAATACTAGGGTTAGACAAAATGTTCAACAAGGAGTCTATCCGCCGATTGCCTGGGCGTTCGGGATAGATGAGCCGGTATGTATCATAAACTTTTACGAATCCCGCTCCATCGCCCCGGGGTGACACATCACTTTTCCCATCACGATCGGACGTGGAGAGGAAAAATAATGGTGATATGGATAGAAAGTTCTGAACATGTGAATCCACAAATGAGATTGCCTTGTTACGCACATGTTCATGCGGTTCACCCACCATGCCTTGCAGTTCCTCAGCATCTGTGATCAACGGAATATCCAATGCCTGCTTTTCCATATTATTAACCCCATTTCCTCAATTCATTGTGGTACTCTAGGACTTCCCTCTATTATAACTGGCCCGGAAGTTCATTCCAATGCACACAAATGTCAAGAACGACAAGAACACCCGCTCATGATTGGGCGGGTGTTCTGGTTAGTTGTTGACTACTATTCGGTAAACCCCATACTGCTTACAAAACGACGGAAGGCTTGGCGCCCTGCCTCATTATATTTGTACACACCTGCATGCTCCAGAATCTCCGCGAATTTCAAGCCCACTTCCTGTTGCACAAGCGCTACGGCTTGCTCCTTGTTCAGGTTGGGACCGAAACGTTCGATCAGTTCTTCTGCCCAACCCAGATGTTTGTTTAACACATGTTCGGAATCTTTGGCTTCCTCGGCAAGCTTGCGATCTCCAGCGAGAATATCCGCGATGCTGTCCAGCTCTTCTTTCAAACGACCTGGCAGGATTGCAAGCCCCATCACTTCGATGAGTCCAATGTTCTCCTTTTTCAGATGATGCATTTCACGGTGCGGGTGGAAAATCCCTTCGGGATGTTCATCATTCGTACGATTGTTTCGCAGAACAAGGTCCATCTCGTATCCTCCGTCCGCACTGCGACGTACGATTGGGGTAACCGTATTATGTGGAACCTGCTCTCCGTCCACCTCACTAAATGCCTGGATCTCGACCGTAGAATCACTGTACACCTTCCACGCTTCATAAACAGCGTTCCCCGCTTCGAGCAACTCAGCCGGATCCTGTGATGCCAGTCGCAATACGGACATTGGCCATTTCACAAGACTAAGCGTAAGTCCCGGTGAACCAGCGTGGCGGAATACCGCCTCTGGCTTCGCATTTTGAATGGCAAAGGTATGACGCCCACCCTGGAAGTGGTCATGAGTCAGGATGGAGCCGCCAACGATGGGCAGATCGGCATTGGAACCAATAAAGTAATGCGGATACTCCCCCACGAAAGCCAGCAGCCTGCGCAGCGTATCTTTGGTTAATTTCATCGGCACATGATCGTGATGGAAAATAATGCAGTGCTCGTTGTAGTACACGTATGGCGAGTATTGGAAGAACCAAGGTTCGCTGTTCAATTCCAATGGAATGACACGCAGGTTTTGACGGGCCGGGTGGTTGACCCGACCGGCATAGCCCACATTTTCACGACAGAGTTGGCATTTCGGATATACCGGAGGCGGAAGCAGCTTGGCCATCGCAATTTCCTTCGGACTTTTCTCCGGCTTGGAGAGGTTGATCGTAATCTCCATGTCTCCATAAGCTGTATCCTGTGTCCAATACACATTCTTGGAGATGCGGTCCATCCGAATGTAATTGGAATGAATCGAAAGCTCATAAAATTGGGAGGTAGCCGCCTCGATGCCTTCAGTCTGCTCTGTATGACGGAATGCGCGTACCACCTCGGATGGACGGGCCATCAATTGACCCATAATTTTCGCATCGAGCAAATCGCGGTACGTATCCGTATTTTCAGGTATAAGTCCAATCTCAAATCCATAATCAATCAGCGTATCCAGCAATGTTTGGGGTCCATCTAGCACCATCTCGTTTAATACTCCAGCATACGGCTCGGAGAACCCAAACTGTTCCAGTAGTAGATTACGGCTGTAATCCCGATCCGCTTCTTCAATCAATTTGTTCTGCAAGGCAAATGCTACCAGACGTTCAATAGCATGCAGTGCTTCCTGCTGCTCCGGTGTCCGCTCTGTGGCGCCTGCTGCAATATGAGTCTGTGACATATCGATGTTCGCCTCCTAGTTTTTTCCGTAGCCGTCAGGGTGGGACTGATGCCAGCTCCATGCACTTTGAATGACATCTTCAAGATTCGTCCATTTCGGATTCCAGCCCAGTACGGATCTTGCTTTGGCAGACGAAGCCACCAGTACAGCTGGATCACCCGCACGACGTGGTTCCTGTACAACCGGAATATCCAGTCCGGTTACTTTCTTGGCCGTCTCAATAACCTGTTTAACAGAGAAACCTTGACCGTTGCCCAGGTTGAACACGTTGCTGTTCTCTCCTTTACGGAGATAGTCTACGGCCCGCAGATGCGCATCCGCCAGATCACTTACGTGGATGTAATCACGTACACAGGTTCCGTCTTCGGTCGCATAGTCATCACCGAACACGGCGATGTGTGGACGTTGTTTCAATGCCGTTTGCAGTACGAGTGGAATAAGGTGGCTCTCCGGCTGGTGATCTTCACCGATTTTGCCGCTATCATGGGCTCCGGCAGCATTGAAGTAACGAAGGGAGACGTATTTGATTTCCTGTACTTTATCGAACCAGGACATCATGCGCTCCATCATCAACTTGGTTTCACCATAAACATTCGTAGGCTCTGTGCGGTCGCTCTCTTCAATTGGCACTTTCTCCGGCTCGCCATAAGTAGCAGCCGTGGAGGAGAAGACGATGCGACGTACATTCGCTGCATTCATCGCTTCCAGCAGGCACAATGTGCCAAACACGTTGTTGTCATAGTATTTCACAGGATCTTTCATACTCTCGCCAACCAGTGAGTTCGCTGCAAAGTGGATGACTGCATCAATGGAGTTCTCAGCGAACAGCTTCGCCAGAAGTTCCTTGTCACGCAGATCACCTTTATACAATTTTCCGCCCAACAGAGCTTCACGATGCCCTGTCTGCAAGTTATCCAGTACAACTACCTCTTCGCCACGCTCCAACAAAGCCGCTACCGTATGAGAACCAATATATCCTGCTCCACCTGTCACCAAAATTGCCATCTTACTTCGCCTCCTTCAATTCTTTAACGCCGTCGCCTACTCCGCATACATAGAAATCGCCTTTGAGACTGGTACGTGCTTCATATGCCGCTCCAACTTCGCTTACAAAACGCTCTACATCGTCCTCATGCACAAGGGAAACTGTGCAGCCTCCGAATCCTGCTCCGGTCATGCGTGCACCCAGAGTGCCTGGAATTCGTTGAGCTTCTTCAACCATCACGTCCAGCTCTTCGCAACTCACTTCATATAGATAACGAAGCGATTCATGAGAAGCATTCATCAGCTTGCCGAAGGTTTCCAGATCGTTATCACGCAGTGCATCCACCGATGCAAGTACACGTGCATTCTCTTCCACGACGTGCTGGGCACGCTGTCTTACCTTCTCATCCTTGATATGATCCTGCAGTGTAACGAATTGTTCAGGTGTAAGTTGCGCCAGATAGTTCAGTGCAGGCAATTGTTCTTTTAAAATGGCAAGTGCCTGCTCACATTGGGAGCGACGTTCGTTATAAGCCGAGTCTACCAACCCCCGACGTTTGTTCGTGTTACCAATGACCAGCTTGTAGGCGCCGGTACGGAATGGCACTTTTTCATATTCAAGGGTGTCACACATCAGCAGGATCGCATGATCCTCTGCTCCATTAGCTACAGCGAACTGATCCATGATGCCACAGTTGACGCCAACGAATTCGTTCTCTGCCTTTTGGGACAGCAGCGCCAGTTGAACCGTATCAATATCCTTAACACCTTCAAGTGACTGGATGGCATACCCAGTAAGTACCTCCAGCGATGCGGAAGAGGAAAGTCCTGCGCCGTTCGGAATTTCTCCATGATAGAGGAAGTCATACCCTTTGGTTACTTTTACGCCTTTGCCTTGCAGTTCAACCATGACGCCTACCGGGTAATCCGTCCATTCACCTGTTTTCTCTTTGCCAATGGAGGACGTATCCAGCGTTCCTTCATAGGACATATTCGTGGAAGCCAACTGCAACTTGTTGTCCTCACGCTCACGGATAATCAAAGTGGTACCGAATTCAAGCGCTGCCGGAAGCACGTACCCCCCGTTATAGTCAATGTGCTCACCGATCAGATTCACCCGCCCAGGGGCATGGAATACACGGATGTCCGCTCCACTCTCTCCGTACTTGTCAATAAACTTTTGTTTCAATTCATTTATGTTCATTGCTGCTGCACCCCATCTCAATGTTGTTGGTTTTCTTAATGTTATTATACAAGAAGGCGGTTCCTCTTGAAATGCAACCATGTGTGTTCCATATGGATAAATGTGACCTTTCGACGTATAATGAATGGAACATCCAGGAAGGAAAGGAATGTCATCATGACTGAACAACGTAAGGAAGCTTCAAAAACGGGTGCAACGGGGGATCCGATAAAACAAATTCCGGAAACCTCTGGCAAAAGTGGAGCACTCAGCTACTCGGTTGCCTCCAATCCTGTTTATTATGAAAAGGGGGCATTGCATGTCCTTTTTGCAGGCGCAAGCCAGACCCTTCCCGGTCACGCCCTTGGCCCGAAGCTATACGATTATTATCTATTGCACTATGTAGAAAAAGGAGCCGGTACGTTCCGTACTGAACTACATACCTACGATCTATCCGCAGGAGACTGTTTTCTCATTCAACCGGGACAGCTTGTAAGCTATCAATCCCATGCACGACATCCCTGGCAATACCGCTGGATGGCCTTTACCGGCAGCCAGGCTGCCAAGCATATAGAGGAAGCAGGTTTCCGTCCTGAGAAATCCGTCTTTCATGCCGGTCCTTCCTGTGGTATTTCCGACTGGTTATCCGTGATGCAGACGGCTTTTGCCGAGCGGAAAGAAAGCTCTCATTTTACATCATTGGGTACGTTATATATGATTCTAGCCGAGGCACAAAATCACCTTTCTCAGGGTCAAACCTTAATACCAGGAGAATCCTCGATACGACGAACTGTAAAACAGATGATTCAATACATGTCTACCCAATATGCCTACCCTGTCTCGATTGAGCAAATGTCAGCCAGTCTTGGCTATAATCGTGCATACCTGTCCCGCATTTTCAAACAGGAAACCGGACTATCACCAGTTACCTACCTGCTTAAACTGAGAATCGATAAATCGCGTCAGCTGCTGCGGGAACGCCCGGATCTGTCCATCGAACAGGTATCCGCCTCCGTGGGCTTGCCAGATGCGCTGTATTTCTCCAAACAGTTCAAACGATTCCACGGGGAAGCCCCTAGTCTGTACCGGGAAAACATCCTTAACAGGTCCTTGCATCAAGCGACACGCCAAGTACCACCGAACCAGCGGTAACCCTGTAATCAAAAGTAGGATCTCCTATCCCATAGGTCTGCATAATAAGGAACAAAAAAGGTGCATCCCGCCATTATGGCTAAGATGCACCTTTTGAACTTTATTTATGATCCGGTTCCGGACGGAGAATCGATTCAATGCGCTCCAATTCCTCTGAGGAGAATTCCAACTGGCTGAGAGCAGCCACATTCTCTTCAATCTGCGAAGGACGACTTGCACCAATCAGTGCAGAAGTTACCTTGCCATCACGCAATACCCAGGCCAGAGCAAATTGGGCCAGACTCTGACCACGCGATGCTGCAATCTGGTTCAGAGCACGCACTTTGCGCAATGTCTCTGGCGAGATGTTGTTTTCATTCAAGAATACAGACGGGCCCTTGGCACGCGAATCTTCTGGAATGCCATTCAGATATTTATTGGTAAGCACGCCTTGTGCCAATGGACAAAAAGCGATGCTGCCTGTTCCATACTCATCAAGTACATCCTGTAGGCCATCCTCAATCCAGCGATCCAGCATGGAATATTTGGGTTGATGAATCAACAGAGGAGTACCCAGGCCTTTGAGAATCTCGGCCGCCTGCTTCGTCTGTTCTGCAGGATAGTTGGAGATGCCGACATACAATGCTTTGCCGGAACGAACAATATGGTCCAGCGCCATCATCGTTTCTTCCAGAGGTGTTTCGGGGTCATAACGATGAGAATAAAAGATGTCTACGTAATCGAGACCCATGCGCTTCAAGCTCTGATTGAGACTGGAAACCAGGTTTTTACGAGAACCCCACTCACCGTAAGGTCCAGGCCACATATAGTACCCGGCTTTGGTCGAGATGACGAGTTCATCTCGATATGGCTTCAGATCCTGTGCCAATACCTGACCGAATAACTGCTCTGCTGAACCTGCCGGCGGACCATAATTGTTGGCAAGATCAAAATGCGTAATGCCCAGATCAAACGAACGGGTGATCATATTACGGCCGTTCTCCGCATTATTAATGCCACCAAAATTATGCCATAACCCAAGTGAAATCGCTGGCAGTTTCAAACCTGAACGTCCAACGCGGTTGTATTTCATTGTTTCGTAGCGTGCATCGCTGGCTACGTAGACCATCATGAATCCCTTCTTTCCCCAGGTTCCGCCTCTAGTACCCGGTCCGTATGCCGGAGAATGCGGTTATTCGGACATTGTTGACTTACGTTTAACCAAGAAGCTGGTCCACCTTATTCATTACCTCACCAATAGGGTCTGTAATCAGCAAATCAGCCTGCCTGTCGTAAGCCGTAGGTGTAGCATTAAGCAAGACCGTGTGTTTCCCTTGAAAATACGTAATCAATTGAGCGGCAGGATAGACCGTTAATGAAGTTCCACCTACCAGCAGCAAATCCGCCGAGGACAGTACATCAACCGAACGATATAATATCGTCTGGTCCAGTTCTTCTTCATACAGCACAACATCCGGCTTGATCACGCCACCACACGCAGTGCAACGAGGAACCGTATCTTTTGCCGTAATAATGTCATCCAACCCGTAAAACCTCTTGCAATCCATACAGGCGTTTCGATGGATCGAACCATGAAGCTCCAGGACATTGCTGCTGCCAGCCTTCTGGTGCAACCCGTCGATATTTTGTGTGATAACCGCCTGAAGTTTTCCTTCCTGCTCCAATCTGGCGAGCAGTCGATGACAGCCATTGGGCATCGCATCGGGATGTAGCATTTTACCCCGATAAAAATCATAAAAAATATCAGCATGCTGGTCAAAAAAATGTCGGCTCAGCAGCTCTTCCGGTGGATAGGGTGAATGCTGCTCTGTCTGGTATAAACCAGCGGCAGAGCGGAAGTCGGGAATCCCGCTTTCCGTTGAAGTTCCGGCCCCTCCGAAAAAAACAATATTTGAACTTTCCTTAATCCAGGCAGCCAGTTGTTCTGTTGCGTTCATCCTCTCTCCTCCTTTACGAGATCACCCCTGTGAGGAACGTTCAGAGATGATTTTTAACTCATCATAATTTTGGATAATGACATCGGCGTCATATAAATAGTGGCTTCCCTCGACTTCTGGACAGAAGCCAATCCTACAGGACATTCCTGCGTTACGTCCCATCTGCATATCTCCATTGCTGTCACCGATCACAACAGCCTCTTCAGGAAGAATATGTAATTCCCGGCAAGCGAGAACCGCTGCCTCTCCATCCGGTTTGCCCCGAGTCACCCGGTCACTGCCAACAATCGATGTAAAATATGACCGGATGCCCATCCACTCTAGATGTTCCTCGGCAGCAGCTGTGCTGTCCGAAGTGACCACTGCCATCGGAATCGATGCTTCCTGGCAGCTCTGCAAAAATGCATTTAATCCTGGCAGCGATTCAGCCATTTTTCTCTGCCGTACCTCATCCATGGCGACACTGGAAAAATGGCGAATCGTAGTGATTGCTTCGTTCCACGGCATGCCTGCGGCATACAACTGCCCAGCAAGCAAACCGTTGCTCTCGTCCACCGTGGCAATAGCTAAAGGCCCTTGAAGATCATATCCGATCAGCTGACCTTCGCGATTGCGGACCGTACCGAGAACTTGCTCACGCTCTACCGTGAACGAGGCACCAAGCTCTGACAGTTGTAATTCCAACTGATTCAGCAAAGACTCCGCCCACGGTCCCCATAGCTGTAAGAAATCCAGCAGCGTTCCATCCTTATCAAAAAGAATGCCTCGGCAGGTAACTTGCTTACCATGGATTTGCAGCATGGACATACGTATCACCTCCAGTTTCCGTCTGCTATGGATTAGTCCCTTTCACCGTTGAACTTGCAGCCTACTTGACTGTATCCAGCCAACCTACAGTCGTTTTAACCGTTTGGGACAGCTGCTCCTCTTCACTTACCCCAGCTTCACCGTCACCGCTCTGGTGGCCATAGTCACCAAACTGCGAATGGTTACCACCTTCGATAGTGTAATACACCGTATCTTCTGGCAAATATGCCCGACCATTCTGATACTTTGTGGCATTCACCACTTCATCATTAGTACCCAGTATGGATAACGCGGGTATCCCCAGTGACTTCACACTGCCTTTTTCATCCGGATAAGATGCGAGGAAAAAGATGCCCTGAAGTGCATCTGGATGGGAAGCCGCATAACGTGCCGCCATCGATCCACCAAGAGAATGCCCTCCCATAACAAATTGTTCATCCGGATAGGCTGTAATAATATCATCTGCGAGATTCTGCTTGAGTACCGCCAGATTAACCGGCATTTTCGCAATAATAGTATGATGTCCTGCTGCCGCAAGCTCATGGGCAAGAGGTGCATAACTTTCCGGTTTAACCAGTCCACCTGGATAAAAAATAACACTCACCCCAACAGATTTGTCCGGCACAAAATCAATCCAGTTGTCTTTTTCAGTTACAGTCACCTGATTTGCAGTTTCCATGGCTGTCTGAGCCATCTCTTGTGGTCCATAAGGCGTAAACAGCTTCCAGGCCACAAACCCACACCCAATGACAATGAGCGCCAGAAGAACGAGCAGGAATTTCCCGATGCCCCTCTTCTTGCGCCCTGTATTATATCGGTTTCTCAACATTCATCACCTTTCTGCACTTCCGCAGGTGCCGCGGCTTGCAGAACGGGAGCCTTCATTCCTGAGGCTCCCCTTCTACATCATTCATCGCTATTCAGCCTTGGCCTTGCGGTATGCATCCATATATTGTTCCGCTTTGCGGCGAACATGACTCAAGTCCCCCGTCTTCACTGCTTCCGATGTAAGGTCCGAGCCAATACCTACAGCAACAGCGCCTCCCTTAATCCAGTCACCTAGATTGGACAAGGACACCCCACCGGTCGGCATAAAATTCGCTTGTGGCATAGGTCCCTTCATCGTTTTGATAATCGACGGATCGTAGAGATTACCCGGGAACAACTTCACAATATCCACGCCAAGTTCCAATGCACGTTGTACATCCGCAATGGTCATCACCCCTGGAAGAATCGGAATCCGGTACAGGTTGCAGATTTTCACAGTGTCCGGGTTCAGGGAAGGACCCACAACAAACTCGGCCCCTGACATAATCGCGGCACGCGCTGTCTGGGGTTCAAGCACCGTTCCAGCTCCAATAATGGCAAATTTCTCTGGATCTTGTGTGTTCCAATGGTATACACGGCTTAATTTCTCGATGGCTTTGAGGGCACTAGGCACAGTCATCGTAATCTCGATAATCTTGATGCCACCCGCGATGGCTTGTTCGGCCATGGCGATAACCTGATCAGCAGAATCTGCACGCAGAACCGCAACAACCCCACTGTCCGTTATTTTTTGTAGCAGCTGAAGCTTCTTCATTTCATTCTCTCCCTTGTCAATGTGGTTGTCTATTACAAGCCTTACATTAAAGAACGAAGATGAGACCTATATGATATCAGCAGCGACTAGCGCTCAACATGAGCTACATTGTTCAGCTTGGCCTCGACCTGCTCCCACGTCGGGAGCGCCTCCCAATCGCCAACAGCCTGTATTACCATGGAACCGGTCAAATTCCCGAGACGGGTCGCCTCCTGCGGAGAATATCCTTTGATAAGGCCGGACAAAAAGCCCGCACAGAATCCATCTCCTGCCCCAACCGTATCCAAGACATGATCTGCCTTGAAGTACGGAACTTCCGTTAGGGTACCATTCACCAATACGTAGGTCAAATCAGGGCCGCCCTTCACGATACAGACTGCATTCATGGCTGACAACCGCTCAAGTACTTTTTGATCATCTTCTTCGTTATACAGAAGTTTCATCTCATCCAGACCCGGCAAGAAATAATCCGCTTGCTCAGCCAGACGAAGCAGTACGGGACGAGCCCCTTCAGCTGACCACAGTTTAAGACGCAGATTAGGATCAAAACTCACTTTCACACCAGCCTGTTTGGCTATATGTATAGCAGCTTCAACAGTAGCAAGTCCCGACGCGCTTATTGCTGCGGTGATGCCTGTAACGTGAAGGATTTGCGCACCCGCGATATAATCCGTGTCCAGATCTTCAGGGGTAATCGCACTTGCAGCGGATAGCTTCCTATAATAGTGCACCGAGGCTTTCCCGGAAGCGTTCTCACGAATCATCAAACCCGTAGGCTCTTTGTCGCTCATCCTTGCTCTGGATACATCTACACCTTCACCACGAATAGCCTTCAAGATCATGTTACCGATCGGATCATTACCCAAGCGGCCAAACCAGCCGCTGGTATGCCCTAGTCGGGATACACCAATCGCCAGATTACTCTCCGCGCCCCCAAATGATTTGTCTAATGTCGCTGCATATTCGAGACCTCTTGTATCCTTTGCTGTCAGCAAACCCATGCTTTCGCCAAACGTAACAATTTCCGGGCTAGGGCGGGTATTCGTCGACATGAATTCTCCCCTCCTTATATTTACAATTTCTCATCTTCTTTCCCCATTGTCAGCCTCTATGCAACCGTTGTCAATCCCGGAGCGTTCATTTTGTTGTCACAGCTTTGAGAAAGGATAGCGCTTTCTCATGTGAAATATATCACAATTAATGTTACACATCCATATTACCCTTATTACAGTACCAGATTGCAATCGCCAAGGGTTATCAAGGGGGCTACAACATGAACAAACCGACCATCATTCACGACGATCAGGATTCCTTTTTTTACAACTTACGCTTTATGCTCATTGTCTGTGTACTAGCGGGCAATGCTCTTGAACCAATCATTACACGTTTTGCAGGAGCAGAGGCTATGTTTCTGTGGATATATACGTTTCACATGCCGCTATTTGTATGGGTAACTGGCTACTTTGCCAGACATTCACTCAAAGGTACTTCTGGCCGCAATGTGCTTAAGCAAATTGCATTACAGTACCTGCTGTTTCAGTCTCTATATGCAGTAATGGATTACACCGTATTCCACACACCTCATATGCGGTTGTCTTTCTTTGCACCTTATCTATTGCTCTGGTTTCTGGCAAGTCATTTCTGCTGGCGGCTGTTGCTTCGTATTACACTCTCCTGGAAACCAATCTATAGATTACTCGGTGCCGTGATGCTGGGAGTATGTGCCGGATATTTGCCCATTGACGGTTTCTGGCTGAGCTTCAGCCGAACGTTTGTATTTCTTCCTTTCTTTGTTATCGGGTATGACTACGGAGCGTCCATCCGCTCCCATTTGCGATCCGGCTGGGGCCGAAGAATTGCAGCTACGTTATCTGCTGCTCTTCTTGGTTGGATTGGACTTGGAGGGCTCAACATTTCACCAGGCTGGTTACTGGGAAGCATGACATACGCAGAGCTTGGACATCATGAGTGGTTTGCAGGAATTTACCGACTTGGAATCTATGCACTTGAAATTGGATCAGGAGCATTATTTCTCGCATGGGTCCCTTCATTCACATCCAGATTGACTGATTTGGGACGACGCACTCTGTATGTATTCCTTTTACATGGATTTCTCGTTCGCTTGGCGGTCTGGTCCGGGGTTTACAACTATATGGAGACCAGCTTGTACATTCCGGTAATTGTCTCCATTGCGTTATTGTTCGCTATAACGCTGGCCCACCCAGCCGTCCGTCATGCCTTTCGACCACTCGTTGAGCCCGATATTGCCCGCTTTCACTTCAATCGTCAGGGGGTATTAAAACGTTCAGCATCCTGGTTTAGATGAACTGTAATCCTGCTCCTTTTCATCAACATCGACTTGTTTCAGGCTGGAAATTATGTGGTAAGTAGGAATACGCGCTACAACAATCTACTTATGATATAAGGAGTGATTTGTAATGGCACGTCCACAGACGTCTGAACACAAAATGAGTCGCGAGGAAGCGGGTAGATTAGGTGGCAAGGCCACATCCAAAAAACATGATCGGAGCTTCTACCAAATGATAGGTAAAAAAGGTGGAGAAGCGACTTCAGATGCGCACGATTCTCAGTTCTATAAGGAAATTGGACGTAAGGGTGGAGAAGCAACTTCCGACACTCACAATAAAGAATTCTATCGGGAGATTGGCCGCAAAGGCGGGAGTAGTTAGCCAATCCCCATGGGTAGCGGTGAAAGATCACTTGAGGCAGTGCATCAAAATCAAGAAAGCTTCATTCCACTAATGGATTGAAGCTTCTTTCTATTGAATTGTAGAAATATGACGACGGTTGTGATAGACTCTATAGAAAAACCGGGTTGTTCACGGGTTTAAAGCAGCAAAGAACTTCACAAACTACGGGAAGCTCGAAACCAGTATCACTGGTCTATTTTTTTAGAGTACGGATGAAATTAAACGACAGATGCACTGCCATTTATATTTCCATTCATGTTGCTCAATATTATAAATTTGGGGGGAAATACACCATGTCAGCCAAGAAGATGCGTTCCGATATGATCAAAAAAGGTTTTGACCGTGCACCGCACCGCAGTTTGCTCCGCGCAGCGGGCGTTAAAGAAGAGGACTTTGGCAAACCATTTATTGCCGTTTGTAACTCTTACATCGATATCGTGCCCGGCCATGTCCACCTGCAGGAATTCGGTAAAATTGTAAAGGAAGCTATTCGTGAAGCCGGTGGCGTTCCATTCGAATTCAACACCATCGGAGTTGACGACGGAATCGCCATGGGACACATTGGTATGCGTTACTCGCTGCCAAGCCGTGACATTATCGCGGATTCCGTGGAAACCGTTGTATCTGCACACTGGTTCGACGGCATGGTATGTATCCCGAACTGTGACAAAATCACACCAGGCATGATGATGGGCGCACTCCGCTGTAATATCCCTACTGTGTTTGTCAGCGGCGGTCCAATGAAGGCAGGTCGTGACAGCAACGGTAAAGCTCTGTCCCTGACTTCCGTATTTGAAGGCGTAGGTGCTTATCAAGCTGGTAAAATCGATGACAAGAGCTTGCTTGAACTTGAACAGTTCGGCTGTCCAACATGTGGATCATGCTCCGGTATGTTTACCGCGAACTCCATGAACTGTCTGGCTGAAGCGATGGGACTGGCTATGCCAGGTAACGGAACCATCCTGGCTGTTGCTCCTGAGCGTCGTGAGTTTGTTAAACAATCTGCTAAACAACTGATGGAACTCATCAAAATGGATCTGAAACCACGCGATATCGTTACTGTAGAAGCCATCGACAATGCTTTTGCACTGGATATGGCTATGGGTGGTTCCACGAATACGGTACTTCATACATTGGCACTGGCTCATGAAGCAGGCATCGATTATCCAATCGAGCGAATCAATGAAGTTGCTAACCGCGTTCCTCACTTGGCCAAATTGGCACCTGCTTCCGATCTTCACATCGAAGATGTTCACAATGCGGGTGGCGTAAGTGCAGTTCTGAACGAATTGCTCAAGAAACCAGGTGCAATTCATGGCGACTGTATCACAGTAACAGGTAAAACGATCCGTGAGAACGTTGGAGGTCAGGAAATCCAAGATACAAATGTCATCCATCACCTGGATAACCCGCATTCCGAAAAAGGCGGCTTGGCTGTATTGTTTGGTAACCTTGCACCTCAAGGTGCCATCATCAAGGTTGGTGCTGTTGACGCTTCGGTTGGCGGATATCACAAAGGTCCTGCTATTTGCTTCGACTCCCAGGAACAAGCGCTGGAAGGTATTGCGAACGGCAAAGTAAAAGAAGGACATGTTGTTGTTATCCGTTATGAAGGACCAAAAGGCGGACCAGGTATGCCTGAGATGCTCGCTCCTACTTCTCAGATCGTAGGTATGGGCCTTGGTGCCAAAGTAGGTCTGATCACCGACGGACGCTTCTCTGGGGCATCCCGCGGAATCAGTATCGGACATATCTCTCCGGAAGCTGCTGAAGGCGGTCCAATCGCTTTTGTTGAAGAAGGAGACATCATTGAACTTGATCTGAACAACCGCATCATTGAATTGCATATCAGTGACGAAGAATTCGAACGTCGTCGCGCAGGTTGGAAAGGCTTTGAGCCGAAAGTAAAAACCGGTTACCTCGCTCGTTATTCCAAACTGGTAACGAATGCAAGCAACGGCGGCGTACTGAGTATCTAATTCAAGTATGAGATATCCGGTGAATTTCTATATCGGAAACATAAATAAAGGGTTGCTCTTCAGCCGACTTCGGCGAAGGGCAACCCTTTTCTTTATTTATTTCGCATTCAGTTTCGTTCAGGTACAAAATCCTGTTCAGGAACCAACAATTCCTCTGAGGACTGTTCCACTGTCGCTGCTACCATTGCGTGCTGACCATATCGATCCAGCAGTACATCAAGCGGCATGGCAATCATTTTGGGAACCAATTGTTCGGATCGCTGCTTCAGACGTTTCGTTCCAGCCGGATGAATGACGCTTAGCAGAAGTTTCAGATATACTTTGGATGCAGAACTGAACGGACCAGGAGCTAACTCCCGAACCGTAAACCCAAATTTCTCCGGTCCCCGGTTAATCATACTCACACCGTATAGAGCCTTGGCTGAACGAAGTTCAGGTTCAAGTGCGACCTGCCGGGCCAAATCAGGAAGCTGCTGTTCCATGGCCCGAATCATGCGAATGGCCAGATGCATACTTGAGCGTGAAGTCATACCTAGATCGAAAAGCTTTTTATTATCAAAATGAAGTTCTATAACCGGATCTCCGTTACGAATCACATGACCGTCATTCATTTCAACCAATGCTCCATGATATACGCGGGAGCGGTAGTGTAACAATGGGTCCTCTGGCGATGCTGTATGCAAATGATATACCCAATGAAACAACTTCTCCCAGCCTAGCCATAACGCCACAACCATACGTTTCCAAGGTGATAAATGTGTTTGTGGTTGACCTGTACTTTTAGATTCGCTCACCGTAACGCCTCCCATCAACGTATCGATGCGTACACTGTGCAAATGCTGCCTGTTTGCTTCCTGCAATACGACTTCGAGCGCCTGAAGCATCTGCTCCGGCGCGTGTGCATCAGCGCCTAGAGTAGTCCCTCGATCATGCAGTAACATGACCTCTCCGCCCCTTAGCTCCTTCAACATCCGTTCCGTCAATTTCTCAACGCCCACACTGCTTCTCCAGTCCTCAAACATGGACGACCACAGAATAATACGGCGATCTTTTTTACTGAAGAAATCAAACAGATTCATAATGCCCCATGGTGGACGATAATAACAAGTTTTTACCCCCGTTACCCCTTGAATAATCTGACCTGTTCGTTGAATTTGATCTCGAACCGTACGCGGCCGCATCAACCAATTCGTTTTATGAATATAATTATGAATTCCGAGAAGATGACCTTCCTCATGTATACGCTGAATAAGCTCGGGATGACGGGCTGCATGCTCGCCGACTACAAAAAACGTTGCCTTTGCTTCATACTGACGAAGTAAATCAAGCAATCTGGGTGTGTATTCCGGGTCCGGCCCATCATCAAATGTTAAGGAAAACTCCGTCTCACTTCTCCCGCGCCTGAACACACGAAAACCGAAAAGTCTGCTAACTAAACTCGGAATAAAGGCGTAAAACGATGAAATGTACAATAACCACAGTAATATGCTCTGAAGTAAATTTGTCATGCTACAAACTCCCCGCTTCTCTTGCTGAATTACCGTGCCATAATATAGCACTAACCAAAATAAACCGCCTTTAATTTTATCATAATTCAGCCTTTTCTTGAATCCTCTTTTCCCAAAAAGATAGCTATCGTGTACAATAAATGCATCCTAATTTTTACCTTAATGACGTATAAAGGAGCCCTGCCCATGCTGCCGCTTTACAAAAAATACGGGCGCACCGTCTTTGACATTGCGCTGCTCGTATTAACCGTGTACTTTATCATGTACGGTTTCAGTCGATTATATCAATTGGCTGCGCCAGTTTTTCTTTCATTTATAGTGTATTGGATGATCGAACCTCTGGCAAGATTTCTGCATCGCAAAGGATTGCCCAAAACCTTGGGTGCCGCCATTTCAGTGTTATTGTTTCTTGCAGTTATTGTTGCTGCCTTTTTTGGATTGGGATTAATTATCGTATCCCAAATTTCTAATTTGCAAGATAATTTCCCTTATTATATCGAGATGATTCAGCGTGAATTCACCAATCTGGTTTATTTCATCCAGGACAAGTCTGATGCCTTACCTGACGGAATAACCGATAAGGTTAATGACTATTTTGCTACACTGACCGGATTCCTCTCCAAATGGGTAACCAGCGGTGCGCAATTCGTCATCGGTTTTCTCAGTTCATTTTCTTCCTTTATTACTAATTTCGGGATTGCCATTATTCTCGCGTTCTTTCTCAGCATTGAAATTGAATCCTGGCGGAAATTTGCCCGGGCCAAAACGCCAAAAACGTTGAAGCTGGCTATTGATTTTATGCGTAATCATGTATTCAAGACGATCCGTTCGTATTTGAAGGCCCAGATGATTATGATGCTGATTACTTTTGTATTGATTTATGCAGGCTTGTTAATTCTGGGAACTGCCAATGCCTTCACCATCGCAGCCATCTGCGCCGTTTTTGACCTTGTACCTTTACTGGGTGTTCCAGTTATATTCATTCCGTGGATTGTGTATTTGTTCATTGTGGGGAATAGCAGCCTTGCGATTGGCCTAATTGTAGTTCTTGCTGTAACCATGCTGACACGCCAATTGCTGGAGCCCAAAATATCGGGTAATTCAATCGGAGTCTCTTCCGCTTACTTGATGCTTTCTTTTATGCTGATCTCGCTCTCCGTCTTTGGCCTAGCCGGTGTGGTATTGTCTCCGGTGCTGCTGATTCTGCTCAAAGAACTACTGCAACAAGGATATCTCCAGCAATGGATTCACTTGCCGAAGGATGAATTCGAATCTTCCCCATTAGTGATGGACACACCGGGTAGCACCACCTCTGGTATGAATGCTGAGCCTTCGGTGCAAGAACCTGCTCCTCCCGGTAATTATGAGGATTCAGCTAAATAGTCCATCACTTTTCTGAACATCGCCGTTGCTTGATGACGGCTGCTTGGAGCAACGTTTTGGACAAGGACAGCTACAGCATATTTAGGATGTTCCGTAGGCCCATACCCGATAAACCATTGATGGTTACGTTTCTCTCCGCGCTGCTGTACCTGTGCTGTGCCTGACTTCCCTGCCACCTGCCACCGTGCATGTTGCAGGGATTTTCCCGTTCCGTCACTAACGACCTTCTTCATCCAAGATAACAGCTGATGCGCTGTAGCTGGAGAGATCCGTCCTGCTGAAGATGGTGAATCATGTATCGGCATATCCAGCATCGTATCGCCATCAGCATATCGGATACGCTGAACAAGGCGTGGAGCACTCACCTTGCCATCATGCAAGAGTGTAACGATCAGATTGGCCGCTTGTAATGGAGTCACCAGAACGTCCCGCTGACCGATAGCCGTCTGTACCTTGGCTCCTTCATCCTGAGGAGACACGGATGGCAGTCTCACTCTTCCTGCTTCCTCGTGATCAAAATGATGCAGTACCGACATACCTGCGACCTGCTTCCCCTCCCAGCCAACTGGACGCGCCAATCCCAAAGCATCCGCCGTACGTTCCAACTGCTCCATACTTAACCGACGAGCAGTTTCAGCAAAAACAATATTGCAGGATTCGGCAAATCCCTGCTCTAGATTCAATGTACCATGTCCATGCTCCTTCCAGCATGACAGACCATATTTCCCCCACTCACCACCACAATGGAAAGTCTCCCCTTTGGATACAGCGTGATATTCCAACGCTGCCGCTGCTGTAACGATTTTGAATATGGAACCCGGTACAGCCCCCTGCACGGCACGATTTGACCAAGCCGTTTGTTTGGGGTCCACATGCTGCGGTTCATAGAACGGCGCCGAAACCATTGCACGTACGTCTGCATTGGCTGCATCCAGCACAACGATAGCTCCTTCCTTCATTCCGGACTTCTTCACAATCTGCTCTATCCCTTGCTGCACATCGATATTGATCGTCGTCTCTGCATGCAATGGATAGTGTGTATTGGAGGGGGCAATCACGCGTGGCTGGATATCCGGAATAACTTCTCCTGAACCTGTAACCATGCGTGTTAACAGGGTAGGCCCAATGCCCATCAATAAAGGCTCCATTGTTCTTTCCAACCCAGCTGCTCCAGATTTCATGGCAAAAGGCTGCTTCACCTCATTTTTGTGACCCGACTGCACATTCGAGAACCCAGGCTGTTCAGCAAGATAACCCAACCATTGCATGCCCGTAGCTGCTTGTCCATAACGTGTCATGAGAGGATACACACTCGCTCCGTCTGCCTTCAATTCACGTAGTCGGGCAACCTGAGAATCGGTCAACGTACTCGGCTGGTTGGCACCTGCTGTCCAGAAATGGGGTGCGTTCCCTTGACTCCATTCCTTTTGTAACGACTTCACATCAGTATGTAAGAGAGCCGCCAATTCCTTAACTTCCGAATTTACCATTGTGGATAGATATGCATGACTTGTTTGATCTGAATGCGGAAAAAGGACCAACCCCCATTCCAGCTTGCCTGTTAGGGGCTGCCCCTTATAATCGGTAAACTGTCCTCGTCCCGTATCCAGAACCACTCCACGCTCTCGCTGCAATACAGACATTTCACGAACGGTACGTTGAAATCCTGGCATCGTGCGGTTGATTTGAATGCCCTGAACCCAAGCCAAACGAATCATAAGCAAAATAAACAAACCCGTAAGAAGAATACATGTAATATAAATGCGCCGCTTCAGTTGTACATGCATCAGGACACCCCGTTCAGCGTTTTGGCATAGTATTCTTTATTCGGAATGGAATTATTCGGCAACAACAAGAAAACCTGTCCCTTATTAAGGACAGGCTTCTCAAATGAAGCAAACAGGTTCAAATTAGACTGTAAAGCGAGACAATGTATCTTTCAATTCTGTCGATACATTCTCTAGTTTTGCTGACAAATTCACCAGTTGGTTGCTGATATTTTGTTGTTCACTGCTCAAGGAGGCAACTTCCTGGGACGTTGCAGAAGATTGTTCAGCTACTGCGCTGACATTACTCATCGCTTCGGACAACGTACCTTGAGATTGATTCAAATCTCCGATTGAGCCGGTGACCATGCTCAGACTCTCAACAAAAGCACCCATTTGTTGCTGTACTGAAGCAAATATTACATTGGTATCTTTTACGGCATCCATCTGTTCCTTAAATAATGGATAAGCTGCAGACAGTTGATCTACCGTCTCATTCATTTCGGTCATAATCTTGTCTGTAATGTCGCCGACCATATCAATGGACTGTCTGGATTGTTCAGCCAACTGACGAACCTCATTTGCTACCACCATGAACCCGCGTCCAGCTGTACCAGCACGAGCGGCTTCAATTGTTGCATTCAAGGAGAGAATGTTCGTTTGTTTGGTAATATTCTGCATGACGTCAAGCACCTTCAGAACAGAGGATGTGCTCTCTTTCAAGGAATCCACTTTGTTTACCAACGCACCAATCATTTCTTCTGTCTTCTGTGTTTTGGTCATCAACTGGTTCAGATGCTGTGTACCTGTCTGACTGGATTTCTCTACATGGCGGGCTGAATCACCCATTTGTTCATTTGCGGCGACCACACTCTCCATCTGACGGGAGATATTGTCGGTCAATTCGTTTCCACGCTCCGCTTCTGTTGCCAAACTGCTTGCTCCACCTGCAATTTCTTCAGTGGCAACGGCAATCTCTGAAGCAGAGACTGCAGTTTTCTTGGATGCACTGCTTAGCTCAGAAGCAGTATCCAATACTTCCTGTGCAGATCGGTTGGTTTGCTCCACGAGTTTCGTAATTTGCTCCATCATCAGATTGAATGCAGCCGATAATTGGCCAATTTCATCCTGGGAGCTATAAGGTGTACGCACCTTGAGGTTCCCTTTTGCACCTTCTTGCATCAGATCTTTCAATTTGCCCATTGGGCGGGCAATCATACGAACCATCCAAATACCGATCAGTATCGCAATAACGGCATCAATCAATGCCATCCACAAAGTCAGTGTAAGAATACCCTTGGCATCTTTCACCAGGATCGAAGTTGGAACCATCCCAATCAGTTTCCAATCGGATGTATCCATGGTGCTGTATGAAGCCAGCATATTGGTTGAATTTCCATCCACCGTATACTCCGTATTTGTGCTGCCGGATTTTTCTTTCAACTCTTTTATAAATGCCAAATCTGTATCTTTCCCTGTACGATCAGCAATCGTTGAAGCTACTACCTTGTTGTCTGGAGCAATGAGCTGGAGGACTGCGCCTTCACCCAAGTCAAGTGATTTCAATTGCTGCTCCAGAACCTCCAATTTCAATTCAATGATTAACACATAGGACTGGGTTGTCCCTTGCAGGTTCTTCATTGAACGGGCAATTCGGAACGTTGGTGTGCTGCCATCCTCTTTGACTTCCGTTGGAAGCCAGCGATATCCACCTGCTTGTACCAGCTCGTCGTACCAGCTCTCATTCCGAATGTCGCCCATGGAAGAACTGCTGCTACCTGTGCCCATGGTAGACCTTGTTTCGTCTGTAGGCACAAGATAAATCGCTTCCATAGATTTATTCGTAAAAGCAATATTCGATAATTGTTTGTTGATGGAGCTTGAATTCACAAACGTATCATATGCTGACAAATTCTTATCAGACATTTTTTGAAGCAAAGACTGCATTTCCGGATCGAAGAAAATTTGTGTAGATGTGTCTACAAACCGTTCCAGGATAATGTCCATTTTTTGTTTGGTTTGTTCAATCGTTTCCTGATTTGATCGGGATGCATTCTTCTCAATCGTATCTTTGGCTTTAGCATAGGATAATAGACCTAAACCAATAACAAAAAACATGATTCCTACAAAAAAGACCAAAAACAGCTTAACGCCTACCGATTTAACCGGATTAGCCTTCTTAATCTGTGTAAACGTGGTTCCCCCAACATTTTTCCAGTTCTGCTTTTTCAACTGGTTTTTGGTCTTGTTCCACCCCGACTTCAGCTTACCTGAGTTCAATGTAAAAGACTTTTTGCCTAAGGCATCCCCTGTCTTACTTTTAACACCTTTTTCTTTCTTCACTTTCTGAACCTTCTCGGGCTTAACCTTCTCGGGTGTTGTCAACTCTTCCCCACTGTCCTTCTGCTTCTTTTGAACCAATCCCATTCACCTGCCAGTAATTTACTTGTTAGATTTTTCTTTCTCTCCCCTATAAATATGTAGTATTCGACAGCTTTCTCCTTTCCCCTTTCGTTTTTTCGAAATTTATTACAACTTTTTTCCTATTTTTCTATAAAAAAAAGACCCCCATATACCGATATACGGAGGTCGAATTTGTAAATTTTATAACACTATATTGTTAAAACATAATATTATTTTGTTAAAAACTAGGCATTTGAACCTACTTCTTTTTTCTCATCATATCAAAGTAGGACACAGGCTGATCCACCTTCATTTTTACACGCTGTAACGGGTGACGGGCTGCATCGATTACGTTGCCTTCTTCATCCTGCAATTCCCCAACCACCTGTTTGAAAAAGTGGCCTCCCGGACCGAAAAATTCGATCTCCTGTCCAGGTTTGAAATGATTGCGCTGTTGAATGGTCGCCATTCCTGTAGCCGCATCATAGTCCATAACCAATCCAGCAAAGTCAAAAGGTACCGCTTTTTCTTCCGGTTCATAGATGTGATCCTCATGATCCGGTGTATCATAGAAAAATCCGGTATTCAGTGGACGATTCGCTGCCTTGTTCATTTCCTCTACCCACTCAGGCTTCAATACATAGTTCTCCGGGTCAGCCATATAAGAATCGATAGCCTGACGATATACGTTAACCACGGTAGCCACGTAGTGAATCGACTTCATGCGGCCTTCGATTTTGAAGCTATCCACACCAACATCAATCAGCTCAGGAATATGCCCAATCATACACAGATCCTTCGAACCCATGGAAAAAGAATTGTCCTGTTCCTGGAATAGGGGCAGCTGGTTCTCGCCCAATTTGAATGGTGCAGGTGCCTGCATTTGCATTTCTTCTTCGCTGACCCACACGGTATCTTCCCGGGCATCTTCAAAGAGATCATACTTCCAGCGGCAGGATTGGCAGCAGCCACCCCGGTTGGAGTCACGATCCGTAAAATGGTTGGACAACACACAACGTCCGGAATATGACGAACACATCGCTCCATGAATAAAGGCTTCGATCTCGATATCCACATTGGCTTTGATTTCTTCAATCTCCTCAAAGCTTGTCTCACGACCAAGAACGACGCGTGGAAGACCTTCATCCTTCCAGAACTTCACAGCTTGCCAGTTCAGAGTGGATTGTTGTGTACTCAAATGCACTTCCAGACCCGGTACTGCACGCTGAGCCACTTCAATAATTGCTGGATCTGCTACGATAATAGCTGCAATTCCTGCATCATACAAGTTTTGCAAATACGCTTGAATACCTTCGATATCTTCATTATGAGCATAAATATTGGTTGCCACGAAAACTTTGGCTCCATATTTTTTGGCGAATTCCACACCCTCGCGCATTTCTTCAAAGCTAAAGTTATCCGCGTTGGAACGCAATCCGTATGCCTGTCCACCGATATACACAGCATCCGCACCATAATGGATTGCAAATTTAAGTTTTTCCAGATTGCCCGCCGGAGCAAGCAACTCCGGTTTGTCCAGACGGTTACGTTTACCCGAGAACTTCCGCTGTACCGCCACTGTTTCCATGTTGTTCACCTCGTCTATTAATACACCTGTTCTTTATAGAAAAATCCAAACGACAATTCCCGTTCAGGGTCCTGCAATTGACGAACCTCGTCCAGCCATCCTTCACAAAATGCATAAGCATCGGCATCAGCCGCATAACTATCCAGAGCTATACGGTATGCACGTACAACAGCTTCGTTATACGCAAGTGGTTTTAACATGCCTTCGATTTTAAAGCTGTGTACCCCGGCCTCCATCAACAGATGAAGATCTTCGAGAATACAGATATCCTCGGAGCTCATAATGTGAGTTCCGTTCACATCTTCATAGATCGGGAACTTCTCATCCCGACGTTCAGCCTCGATCAGAAATAAACCACGCTCTTTACCCAAATGCCCATCTACAGGACGCCCTTGATGGGACATATAACTTTGCACCAGACTCCGTTTGGAATGATAAATGTTCGTCATGCCATGCACTTGAACCTGGGCTTCTACCTTCAGGAATGGAACCATTTCCGTCAGCTCGTCCATATTCAACTCCCGAGCAAGCACAACACGACTCGCGCCTTTGGTTCCCCAGTAGTTGGCTGTTGCATAGTTGGTCGATGTCATCTCAGCGTTCCAGTGCAGCTGGATATGAGGAGCATGCTCCTTAATAGCGGCGAGCACAGAAGGGTCGTTGAACTCCACCCCATGAACACCGATTTTACCCAGTGCTTGAACATATTCAGGTAATTCCTTTAACAACTCATTGGACATCAGATTGTTCATAGACACGTATACACGAGCCTGATGTTTCGCTGCAACGGCAACGACCTCTGCTGTTTCTTCCACACTGAAGCTGCCGGGAAGACGCATGCCGAAGCGATCATCCCCAATTAACAAAGCATCTGCTCCTGCTTGAAGCAGCACCTCTGCCTCGTTCACATTTGCCGCCGTAACGAGCAGTTCATGTTTCGTACTCATATACATCCCCTCCGCTTATTGCGCAGCCTTACTTTTGGCTATATTTTGCTGATGTTCCTTATACGTTTTGGCAAACAGATGTCCAGACGAGCCATCCTTTTTCGTCACATAGAACAGATACTCCGAAGCTTCCGGATTTAGCGCTGCCTCAATGGACGGAAGACTTGGACTGGCAATTGGACCTGGTGGCAACCCTTTGTTCAGATACGTATTATAGGGACTCTGTACCTTCAGATCCTTGAAAAACAACCGCTCCTTCGGCTTGTCGAGCAGATATTGCACGGTAGCATCAATCTCCAGCTTCATATCCTGATTAATCCGATTGTAGATTACCCCGGCAACCAGAGCACGTTCCTCATCCACTACAACTTCTTTTTCCACTAGTGACGCAATGGTCAGCAGTTCATGCAGGGAAAGGTTCTTCTCTTGGAGCTTGGCTTCCAAATCAGGAATGGAATTAATCTTGGTCTGAAATTCTTCCAACATCCGTTGCATCACATCATGCGTGGAACTTCCCTTTTTCAGCTCATACGTTTCCGGGAACAGATACCCTTCCAATACGTAGCGAAGTTCTTCATCCACTGGAATATTTTTGACGAAATCTACATCAAAAGCCGAAGGATCATTAGCCAGCTTGATGAATTCATCTCGATCTACGACATGCTCATAAGAAAGCTTACCCGCCATTTGCAAAACGGTATAACCCTCCGGAATCGTAAATTTCACCATTTCCTCAGGCACAACTTCACCGTTACTTAACTTATTAATAATCTCATCGTATGACACACCTGGATTTAAGGAATATGTACCTGCCATAAAATTCGATCCTTGTTTCTTCCATTTCAGGTATCCCTTAAATGCTAAACCACTTCGAATCAGACCTTCCTGCTCCAACTGGTCGGCAATTTTGGAAGTTCCTGACCCGCTCTTGATCTCGAAAACGATCGGTTCTGTGGATGCTTGTACGGGACGCATCATGCTCCAGACATATACGCCAGCGCCTCCAGCAACAACCACGACGATAAGCAGAAAGACTAAAATCGCTTTTCCTTTCAAAAAAGACACAACTCCTTTACACAACCAAAAAGAGCGGACTTCTCCGCCCTTCCGGTTTCTTCAATTTGAAGCTGATCAATCAATCTTCGTCAATGGGGAGTGTACACTCATCATACAGTTCAGAGATGTTCTCCCACTCATCATCATCGTCAATCGTAACTAATTCCGGCATGATCTGGCCTTCACTTCCCGGTAAAACCCGCAAAAGTTCAACTTCGTCATAAGGACGTAATGAACTGCGGAGCACCGCATACTGTTGGCCCTTCACTTCAAACTCAGCCAGCAGGTCATACGGATGCGATTTACCGTTCTCTTCTTCCAGCTCAACGTGAGCACCAAAAGCCAGACGCAGCGAATCTGTCCATTTCAAGTCTTCGCGGCTGTATTCTGTCATTTAGTTCGCTTCCTCTTCATCTTCTGCAAGAAATGTATTAAACGTCTCCTCGACGATATCCCATTCGGCATCATCTTGGATGACGAAAAGTTTGATATCGTCGCCCTCTTCTTCATAACGGAATGCATAAACATCCGTCTCTCCATCTTCGGGTTCAACCGGAGCAACCATCATGTACTTGGCCTCCGAACCGTCCACTTCGAATTTCATGATGACTTCGAATTCCTCTTCATTACCCTCGTCATCCGCAATGTAAATAATCTCCGATTCTTCTTCCATACCCAGTTGATCTTCAGCCATTGTTGATCCCCCTCACCTTTTACTATTGGCATCCAAATAATTTTGCAAAATCAAGCTTGCGGCCATTTTGTCCACAACCTGCTTGCGTTTTTTGCGACTGACATCCGCTTCAAGCAACGTTCGTTCTGCTGCCATGGTTGTCAGTCGTTCATCCCAAAGGTGAACAGGTAAATTCAGTTCGCCCCGCAGGCGTTCGGCAAAAGCAATGCATATTTCACCACGCGGCCCTACGGTGCCGTTCATGTTTTTGGGAAGTCCGACAACAATCTCGCCGATCTCATGCTCACGCACAAGCTCCGCAATCCGAGCGAACTCACCTTCATCCCGGCGGCGTTCAAGTACTTCCAATCCCTGGGCAGTCCAACCGAAGGCGTCACTAGCGGCAACTCCGATTCTCCGGTCCCCATAGTCCAAACCTAATATTTTCATCCATGCTCTCCCATCCTCAAGCCTGCTCAGGTCGAACAATATTCGCCTTCTCAAGCTTCAGGCTGTCTTCTGTCGGTTCATTTCCCGCTGCCTGCATAGCTGCATCACAGCGGAAGCGGTGTACATTACCGGTGATTGGCCAGATAAGAACGAACAAGCTCTTCAATCAGCTCATCACGCTCTTTTTTACGGACCAGACTGCGTGCATTGTTGTGACGAGGGATGTATGCGGGGTCTCCAGAAATCAGATACCCGACAATCTGGTTAATAGGATTATACTCCTTATCCACCAGTGCATCATATACCGTGAGAAGAATCTCTTTGGAGGATGCTTCCTGCTCGTCGGCTTTCACATTAAATTTAACCGTCTTATCCATGGAGTCCATTGATGACACCTCGCTCCTGCATGAACATGGGGACCATGTCCTGCCGAATTGATTTCTGCTTATATAATAACATATTCTGACTGCCACAAGTAAACAAAGGATAAGCCAATTGTGTTTTTTGCTTGTCCTTTACTGGCTTCAGCATATTGCATCATTCGATTCCACTCGCTCTCGGGTACAAAATATAAACGAACAGAACCATTTCGATTTATATTTTGAAGATTGAAAGCCGCTCAATGGATTTATGCAATATGCCCGCTAACCAATGAAACCGCCAGTTTCAACGCTTCATCCAGCTTACTTGCATCCTTGCCTCCGGCTTGCGCCATATCAGGACGTCCGCCACCTCCGCCGCCGCAAACTGCCGCAACTTCCTTGACGATTTTACCTGCATGCAGCCCTTGTTTTACCTGTTCAGCAGGGACAGCTACAACGAAATTCACTTTGCCGTCAGCTGGAGCACCCAGTACGAGTACTGCATTCGGCAGTTTTACTTTTAATTCATCAGCCACTGTACGCAGTGCATCCATGTTCGGAGCATCCACACGAGCTGCAAGCAATTGTGTGTTTCCTGCTTGTACGACTTGATCTGTCAATGCGCCTGCTTCCATGGCACTCAGCTTGCTTTGCAGTGATTCAGTCTCTCTCGCTGCTTCTTTCAATTGCTGATTCAGACCTTCAATGCGTTTAGGTACATCCGCCACATTTGCTTTGAGCAGGGATGCGGATTGTTTGAGCAATTCAAGCTGACTTTCTACATACAGATACGCGCCACGGCCAGTAACAGCTTCGATCCGACGTACGCCGGAGCCGATTCCGCTCTCGCTCACCAGCTTGAAGATACCGATCTCTGATGTATTATTTACGTGACAGCCGCCACAAAGTTCCAAACTATAATCTCCGACTTGTACCACACGTACGATATCGCCATATTTTTCACCGAACAATGCCATTGCGCCCATTTCTTTGGCTTCATCAATAGCTTTAAGTTCAATGTTTACGTTCAGACGATTCCAGATCTGTTCGTTTACCTGACGCTCGATCTCTGTTAATTCTTCCGGCGTAATGCTGCCGAAGTGCGAGAAGTCAAAACGCAGACGTTGAGGCTCTACGAGTGATCCCGCCTGATTGACATGTGTTCCGAGCACATCTTTGAGCGCTTTGTGCAGCAAATGGGTTGCGGTATGGTTTTTGATAATATCGCCGCGTTTGGACGCATCCACTTCAGCTTTAACCACATCACCTACACGCAGTTCACCGGACTCTACAGTCACCAAATGTACGTGTTGTCCCAGCGGAGCTTTGAACAGGCCTTGCACTTTCGCCGTTACACTTGCTCCGCGCAGCAAGCCCTGATCACTCACTTGTCCGCCACTTTCCGCATAGAACGGTGTCTTGTCAAGGATGACCTGGCATGTCTGTCCTTCGCTTACGGAGTCTACCAGTGCGTCACCAGCAACGATGGCTACCACTTTAGCTTCCGTCAACAGGTCATTATAACCAACAAACTCGCTTTTAACCGCCAGATCAGCAAGCGGTCCGCCTTGAACCTTCATGCTCTCGTTTTCCTGGCGTCCTGCACGACCAAGTTCACGCTGCTTCTGCATGGAAGCATCAAAACCTTCACGATCTACCGTCAAACCATGCTCTGCTGCATAATCTTCTGTCAGGTCAAATGGGAAACCGTACGTATCATACAGTTTGAACGCTTCAGGCCCGCTAATAACCGTACGCCCTTCGGACTTGGCTGTGCTGCTGATATCAGCCAGGATAGCCAGACCATCTGTGAGTGTTTCGTGGAAACGCTCTTCCTCGGTTTTGATCACTTTAGCGATAAACTCCTGTTTGTCTACGACTTCCGGATAGTACATCCCCATCACTTCACCAACAGTCGTTGTCAGTTCATACAGAAATGGACGGTCGAGTCCCAATACTTTTCCGTAACGTACGGCACGACGGAGCAAACGGCGAATGACATATCCGCGTCCTTCATTGCTTGGCAGAACGCCATCACCTACAGCAAAGGCAACGGTCCGAATGTGGTCGGCAATAACTTTCAGTGCAACGTCAATTTCTACGCTGTCATTATATTTCACACCGGCAAGTGCCGCTGTTCTCTGAATCATCGGTTGGAACAGGTCTGTGTCGAAGTTGGAATCCACATTTTGCAGAATCGAAGCAAAACGCTCCAAACCCGCACCTGTATCAATATTTTTGTTAGGAAGCGGTGTGTAGCTACCATCTTTGTTATGGTTGAACTGGGAGAATACCAGGTTCCACACTTCCAGATAACGTTCGTTTTCCCCACCTGGATACATTTCAGGATCATTCATGTCGTTGCCATAAGCTTCGCCGCGATCATAGAAGATTTCAGTACAAGGTCCACACGGGCCTTCGCCGATATCCCAGAAGTTTTCATCCAGTTTGATGATACGCTCAGCAGGCAAGCCTACTTTTTCGTTCCACAGTTTGAAGGCCTCTTCGTCTTCAGGGTATACCGTTACGGAGAGACGTTCCGGATCAAAACCGATCCACTCTTTGCTTGTGAGAAATTCCCATGCCCAAGTAATCGTCTCTTCCTTGAAGTAGTCTCCAATGGAGAAGTTACCGAGCATTTCGAAGAACGTATGGTGACGGCGAGTTTTACCGACATTTTCAATATCGTTGGTACGAATACATTTTTGGGAGTTGGCGAGACGCGGATTCTCCGGTTTCTCCCGACCGTCAAAATACGGTTTCAATGGTGCCATACCCGCATTGATCCACAGAAGGGATGGATCATTATGAGGTACAAGCGATGCGCTTGGCTCGATTTTGTGACCTTTACTTGCAAAAAACTCTATCCATTTGGACCGGATTTCACTGGCTTTCATACGGTGTGCCCCCAATTAATTATAATAGTCCGGTGCATATTCGCTCCGGGTTGTTAACAAGTAAAAACAAACACAAAAAACGCCCCTGATAGTCAGGGACGATTATAATCGCGGTACCACCCTGGTTATTGCTGTTCATCCGCAGATGAAACAAACAATCTCCTCGTTGATGCGAAATAACGGTCGCTCCCGGCAGGGTTGTCCTGCACTCCGAAATCAGCTTTCCGCCGTTTCAACTTTCAAGACTCTTCCAGCCATCGGACTCAGATTACATCTGATCCGAAGAAGTCTATTCTCTGAGGAAAGGAACCCTCGGCGTACTTCATTTCATCATCGATTTCTTGTTCTAAACATACCCCTCCATTATATCGATATGCCTATATGGTGTCAACGCACCCTTTAGGACTAAACTGTTGCTACGATCAGTCCGTTCTTCGTTTGATGTAATAGGCAAAAAAGTGCTGCACAATGACTTTCAGAACAGCAAAGACTGGCACCGCCAGAATGAGACCCACTATGCCCGCCAGTTCGCCTCCCACAAGGAGCGCGAAGATAATCGACAACGGATGCAAATGCAGAGTCCTCCCTACCACTTGAGGGGAGATGACGTTGCTCTCCAGCACCTGACACAGTGTGTTCACAATGACAACGAAGAGCACCATTTTGAACGATACCGTAGACGCCATCACTACTGCTGGAGCAGCTCCAAGAAACGGCCCCAAATAAGGCACGATGTTAAATACAGCGACAATGCTGGCGAGCAGAAGCGCATAAGGCATATCAATGACGATGTAACCGATATAGGCAAAGATGCCCACAATCACACAGACGATAAACTGTCCGCGAATATAGTTTCCCAAGGCCGTATCAATCTCTTTCATAACCGAAACAATGGCCTTGCGCCGTGAGCGGGGCAGGTACGCCACAATCGTACGCTCGAACACCTCAAAATCTTTTAACATATAGAAAATGAGAAATGGCACGATAAACACATTGAACAACACATTAATGGTTGTCCCGATATTATCCATCAGCTTTGTGATCCCCTGGGTGAGCCGATCCTCCATCTGGAAAAACCAGCTGTTCATACCTGTGCGCACACTTGGCGGCATTAATTTGTGATCCATATTGTTCATCAGACTCTGGGCACGCATCGACAGCTCCGGCATATGCTCGTTCAGTTCCTCCAACTGTTCAATCAACACCGGAATGACATTCATCAGGATGACCCCGATACAGGTGAGGAAAAAAGCATAGATTAACAACACGGCAATGGTTCGAGGGACTTTGCGTCCTCCCAGCATGCTTACAATCGGATTGAGAACATAGGATATGATGAGAGCCACGATAAATGGTGCCAGCACTGTTTTCAGAAATCCATATATATGAAGCAGTAATGGCCGCAGCAGCCAGATAAAATACAGAATAATCAATCCGAGCAGCAGCCAGATGGCATAACGGAACAGCTTGTTTTTGGTTAATTGCTCCACTTGCATCTCTCCCTTTTGGACTGGCTCTGAAAGTCAGTATATGTAAGGAAGGGAATATTTATTAACGCACAAAAAAAAGCGCCCCCTTCATGATGAAGGAGACGCATCTTGTGATCCGGGTTAGCATATATTCATACAAGTTCCCTTGAACCACTATGTAACCGCAGCTATATACATCTGTCATCATTTCATGACAGCATTCAATGACAGTCTTTGTCATGAAACCGCATATAGAAGAAGTTAAACTTCTTATTAAGAAGAAGCATGAAGATGAGGGAAGTCTTGCGGCAGCTCTTCCCCGAAGAAAAGATCATCGAGGGAACTGAGCGTGCCGTCTTCTTCCACTTGGTATACAGACATTTTCTCACCGTTCACTGTTAATTCGATAAAGCATCCCCAGCAATAAAACTGGTGGGAACCGATTTTCCCAATATCTTTGGAACTACAGTTTGGACATTTCATATTCATTCACCTATCCATTAACAGAATGAATGGCATTTTCCAAGCGCTGTTCACTCAGCGGCGGCACCATAATGGCACTTTCCCCAATAGACATATCGCTTGTACATGGCAGCCATTTGCGGCCCTCAATCAAATCGGACACAAAACCGTCCGTAATTTCAATCCCTATTATTGTATTTCCCAACTCCTGGTCAAAATAAACATCAGAGACACGTCCAAGCAGCAAACCTTCTTCGGTGAGCACGGACATCTCCTTCAATTTAGACTGGCCGAGGAGGTACGTGTGTTTTATGTCGTCGGCTCCCGTTTTGCGGACAGCCTGTTGATTACGGATCATGACGGCATCTTCGCCGTAGGCAACGATATCTTGCCACTGCACGATTTTGACATGACTGGTAAACAGGCCTTTGTTTTCAAGTTCAATGCCTTCAATTTTCCAATCGTCATTCACAATGAAATCCTGGATTTTACCGACCTGCTTCCCATCCTCAACGTCAAAAACGGCAAGTCCGATCATTTCCTGAAGCTTCATCGCAGGGTCCCCCTCATCTTCTTATCATTAAATAGTCGCGGCGCTATTGCTAGGTATGCCCAAAGTTGATGAGTGGCAATCAGACGCCGATCATCAAAACCGCTTCTATCCAACCGATGAAATGGAACTTCTTCCCTCCTTCTGTTCCATGTGCAAAGAGCCCCTTAGGCTCTATTACGCAGTCGCCCAAGAATGGTTCCAATTTTTTCGGCGGTTATCATGATTTCTTCCGTAGTATTACCCAACCCCCAGCTAAAACGAATCGCGGATTGCAAAAATGTCTCCGGCAACTTCATCGCTTTGAGTACATGGGATACTTCGAGGGAACCGGAAGTACATGCCGAACCGCTCGCAACTGCGATGCCTTCCATATCCAGATTCATGAGCATCGTCTCTGTTGATACTTCCGGAAAGCTAATGTTCAGGATATTAGGCAGCGTAAATTCCGGATGTCCGTTGACGTGGAAATGTTCCAACCCTACATGCTGCTCCAATTGTTCCAGCAGTGATGATCGCAATGCCAGATCATGTTCATGGCGTGCCTCCGCTTGTTCTCCTGATATTTTCAACGCCTCCGCAAAGCCAGTGATACCCGCTATATTCTCGGTACCTGCACGTCGCTGCCGTTCCTGAAGGCCACCATGAGATCTCGCTTCTAGGACAATTCCGCGCCGTACGTATAATGCACCCACGCCTTGAGGGCCATTAATTTTATGAGCAGAGAAGCTGATCATATCCACAGGCAGTTCCTTGCAGGAAATTTCTTGGGTGCCAAGAGCCTGAACTGCATCGGTATGGAACAAAATATCATGTTGACGAGCCAGTTCACCAATTTCGCGGATAGGCTGAATCGTGCCCACTTCATTATTGGCGTACATCATGGTGATCAGCACTGTATCTGGCCGGATGGCATCTTTCAGCTCTTCCAGACGTATTCTTCCGTATTCATCTACAGGCAAATAGGTCACGTCATAGCCTTGTCGCTCCAGTTCCTGACAAGTATGCAGTACTGCATGATGTTCAATGGCTGTTGTAATAATGTGCCGTCCCCGTTCGTTTCTCGCTGAAACTGCGCCAAATATCGCCAGATTGTCACTTTCCGTGCCGCCTCCGGTAAATACGAGTTCATCTGGGAAACAACCCAAAGACGCCGCAATGACATCCCTTGCTCCACTGACGGTCCGTTTGGCTTCACGCCCAAAGGCATGGATACTTGATGCATTGCCATATTGCCCTGTCATAACTTTCATCATCGCTTCCGCGACTTGTGGGTGCATAGGTGTCGATGCGGCGTGATCCAAATATATTCTTTTCATTGATTTCACCCCGTTATATGTTGGAATAAAAAATGCTAGAAGATCCATAAAGTAGCTGGTTGCATGGCTAAAGCCCCCAAATATGGGGGCTTTAGTGTGTCATCTGTGATGCTCATCATCAACTATTTTAGATATAGAACATGTAGGAGTCTTTTTGTTCCTGATCTTGGAATGTAATCAGATCCTTCAGCGTTGTTGAATCCAATACTTCTGCAATGCTGTCACGGATGCGCAACCACAAATCGCGCTTCGCTGGGTCATCTTCCTCTGTGAAATCCACTGGAGAGATTGGACCTTCCAGTACACGAATAACATCCCCTGCCGTTACGGTAGCAGGATCGCCTGCCAGAATGTAACCGCCGTAGGCGCCACGGATACTTTTGACCAGTCCTGCATTACGCAGGGGAGCGATCAATTGCTCCAGATAATGCTCCGAGAGCTGGTTGCGCTCGGCAATACTTTTCAAAGATGTCGGGCCTTCGCCTGTTCTGGCTGCCAGCTCCATCATGATTGTGAGCCCATAACGGCCCTTTGTCGATATTTTCAAAGGAGTCACCTCTTTCAATTTTCGAAAAAACAAGTTGTGAAACATAAAATAACAGGATGTGGTCCAAGACCGTCTTTCCAGGATCCGCCACAGCGGGATATGAAAAATACAGACCTAGTCCCTCTAATCCTCCGTATTCCGATCATAACCCTCAACTAATGTTAACATATCTACATGCTTTATGGAAAAGAAAGATTGACGAAATTCCAAAATGTGCGCCTGTGGTGGACACTATCCAAAGTTGGCCGGGTGTATCGTAACTTGAGTCCGGTTATGCTAGAATAAGAAACGAAACACATTTATATAGAGAAATGGTGATAACGATGTCCAAAACAATTGAAAATACACGGGTCGTCGTTGGCATGTCCGGAGGTGTCGATTCTTCCGTCACCGCACTGCTGCTGAAGGAGCAGGGTTACGATGTCATCGGCATTTTCATGAAAAACTGGGATGACACGGACGAGTTCGGCCACTGTACCGCTGAAGAAGATTCAGAGGACGTACGCCGGGTTTGCGAACAGATCGGCATTCCTTACTACACTGTCAACTTCGAGAAAGAGTACTTTGATAAAGTATTTTCCTATTTCCTTGATGAATATAAGTCGGGTCGGACTCCGAATCCTGATGTCATGTGTAATCGTGAGATCAAATTCGGCGAATTCCTGAACAAAGCACTGGATCTCGGTGCTGACTATGTGGCTACAGGCCACTATGCTCGCCTCATTGAAGAAGATGGAACGTTCAAACTGCTGCGCGGTGTGGACAGTAACAAAGACCAAACGTACTTCCTCAATGCACTGAATCAGAACCAGCTGTCCAAAGCCATGTTCCCAATTGGTCATCTTCCTAAACCGGAAGTGCGCAAGATTGCAGAAGCAGCTGGCCTGTACACCGCGAAGAAAAAAGATAGCACAGGTGTCTGCTTCATCGGCGAGCGCAACTTTAAAGAGTTCCTGAGCAACTATCTTCCAGCCAAAGGTGGAGACATGGTTGATATTGCAACCGGAGAAGTGAAGGGCCGTCATGATGGTCTGATGTACTATACGCTTGGACAACGTCAAGGTCTCGGCATTGGCGGTTCTGGTAATGGTGAACCCTGGTTCGTGGCAGACAAGGATCTGGAGAAAAATCAACTGCTTGTCGTTCAAGGCGATGCACATGCAAGCCTGTATTCAACCGGTCTGACTGCAACAGGTGTAAACTGGATCGCAGGTGCAGCATACATGCCTAATGTACCATTCCGTTGTACCGCCAAATTCCGCTATCGTCAGCCGGATCAGGGTGTAACCCTGACATGGCAGGAAGATGGCAGCGTGGATGTACAGTTCGACCAACAGCAAAAAGCGATCACGCCTGGTCAAGCCGTTGTGTTTTATGATGGAGATGTATGTCTCGGCGGCGGAACAATTGATCAGGTTCAAAAAGTGCCTGTACCGGCGCTGTAATAGATTCAATAACAGAAATGAATCCATTCCCGTATGGATTATGCACAATACCCTGTATTCCTATAACAAAAGCCATCTTTCATGTATACCATGACGGATGGCTTTTTTCCTTCTTTTTCCTGCAAAAAAAATAATTATTTTCAATTATGCAGCCAGCCACACTCCTGTAAAAGAGGCCGCAACCCCTATCAGTACCGAACTTGTGACGTATATAACTGCTCTGAAGTAACGTTCCTGCCCCATCAGACCAAGGGTTTCATATCCAAACGTAGAGAATGTGGTATACGCTCCGCAAAATCCAGTACCCCCTATCACCCAGACTGCGTCTGGGATTGAAGCTGACTGATGCCAGCCATAGAGCAATCCAAGTAACAGAGAACCACTGATATTAATAACCCATGTCCCCCATGGGAAGGCCGTTCCGAGCGAACCGGATATCCATCGACCCAAACTGTAGCGAAGCACCGCACCTAGCATTCCTGCAAAACCAATCCAGATGATCATCGTGCAACACCATCCTGCGTCGGTTTACCCAGCATTCGCTGACCAACCTTAATCCCCAATGCACACAGTAATAACCCTGCGAGTAAACTCACAACGAGATATATAACAGCCTTACCCCACATTCCTCCTTCAGATAAACGGACCATATCGAGAGTAAAAGTGGAGAATGTGGTGAAAGCCCCTGTAAACCCCGTTCCAATCGCAAGACGAAGTTGAGGCGTTATTTTACCTGGAACAGCTATGGTGAAGAACCAACCCAAAAACAGGCTCCCAATGGCATTGATCAGCAGCACTGCCCAAGGTAAGCCTTCATTGGCTGCTGGCATCCATAACTGTATCCCATATCGGCATAATGTACCCAAAATTCCGCCGATTCCAATATAGAATATTTCTTTCATTGTTCAAGCATCTCCCGGGTCATCGGTCTTACAGCTCTCTGCGCCGCTGCTGGTTTAGACGAATCTTCGATTCATTGCCTTGTTCTGTTGCTTCATAGAAAATGCGCCGTGAGAGCTGTTTCGGTAAATATTCCTGCTTCACATAATGGCCCGGATAATTGTGAGGGTATTGGTAGCCTTCATGCCCCAGCTTCACTGCACCGGAATAATGGGTATCCCTCAGATGAAGAGGGACCTCAGCCGATTTCACCTCATCGATGGCATTCATTGCTTTCGAGATCGCAGTATACACCGCATTGGACTTCGGACTTTCAACAGCAAACAGGATCGCTTGGGCAATGTTCAGCTTGGCTTCAGGCCAGCCATTATTGCGATAAGCATCCAGCGCCCCAATGGCCTGGGTCATCGCTTGCGGATTCGCAAGTCCAATATCTTCACTGCTCGCTGCAATCAGACGACGTATAAACGTCATCGGATCCATGCCCAGCTTCTCTACCGCATACAAAAACCAGAACAGTGCTGCATCACTGGAACCTCGGATGCTTTTATGAAATGCCGACAGTACATCATATTGTGTCGATTCATCTGCCTTCACAATCGGACGGCGTATGGATTCTTCAGCTACATCAAGTGTAATGTGAATCGAGCCATCCTTCTCTGGCGGGGTAGTCAGTGCAGCAAGTTCCAAGGCATTCAGCGCACGCCGAATATCGCCATTTGCCATCGTCGCAATATGCTCCAATGCCTCGTCATCTGCCTGCAGGTCCATGAATCCCAAACCTTTATCCACATCCACCAGTGCCCGGCGCATCGCAATCATGGAATGCTCTTTGTTCAAAGACTCCAACTGAAATAGCGTGGAACGGCTCATCAAGGCCCCATTCACATAATGAAAGGGATTCTCTGTCGTAGCACCGATAAAAATAATCGTGCCCTTCTCTACTGCAGGCAGCAGTGCATCCTGACGTGAACTATTAAACCGGTGTACTTCATCAAGGAACAAAATGGTTTTTGTTCCATACAACTGCTTGTTCGTTTGCGCCTGCTCAATGACTTCACGTACATCTTTGACAGAAGCATCCACCGCATTCAGACGGACGAACTGTCCTTGGGTATGCTGGGAAATAATATGTGCCAGTGTTGTCTTGCCACATCCCGGAGGACCATAAAGCAAGATGGACGAGATCTGATCCGCTTCAATGGCGCGCCGAAGTAATTTTCCCGGTCCAATAATCTGCTCTTGCCCAATATATTCATCAAGCCGCTCTGGCCGCATACGGTCAGCAAGCAGTCTTGCTTGAGGTTCTGAATCTTGCTGAAACGAAAATAAATCCATTGCTCATCACTTCCTTAACGGATTGCCTTTACTTGTTCCTTATTAAATTCTGTTTAATCGCTATTCTCTATCATATCATACTCCCGCGGCAGCATACCCATAAATGCGCCAAGCGCACTGCTGACAAAGGCATCCTTGCGCGTAATAAAATGAGTCATCATACGATTCATGCCTACCGGGAGGGTGTGCTTGCGCAGTAATCCATTTTCAATCTGACTCCGAATGACGATTTCGGGTAACAGTGAAATTCCCATGCCGGATGTCACCCCGCTAATAATCGCTTCAAGGGTCCCAAATTCCATAATGACCGGACGGGTTACACCGCTAACCGATAACCATTCCTCCAAAATCTGACGATACGAACATCCCATGCTGTAGACCAGAATCGGTTTACTGGTGAGTTCTTCGTCTTCCGGTCCCATCCCAGAGGAGACAACGAATAGTTCTTCATCGAATACGGGAGTAGAAGAAATATCAGGGTGATCACATGAACAACCGATAAACGCCCCTTCCAATTCATACCCAATAACCTGATCCATAAGCACTTGGGAGTTACCTGTAGTCAAAGATAAGGAGACAGCCGGATGCTGTTTATAATATTTGGAAAAAAGCTCAGGTAAACGGACCGCTGCGGCAGTTTGCGTGGAGCCTATGCGTAGTGGTCCGGAAGGTTCAATTGTAGAGCTCAACGCTTTACCTGCCTCATCGAGCAGGCCTACAATTTTATCCGCATACGTCAGTAACATCTCACCGGCTGGAGATAACGTCATCCCCCGATTATGACGGATAAATAGCAGTGTCCCTACTTCGGATTCCAGATGTCGTATCCTTGCTGTGACATTGGACTGCACGTAACCGAGGCGCTCCGCAGCTCTGGTCAGATTCCCTTCTTGTGCGACACATTGAAATATCCTTAAATCCCCACTCTCCATTGTAAACCTCCCAGCTATGACTATATCCATCCAGACATCATTTAAAATGATATCCAATCCATTAACAATCATTATACAGTATAGCTGCTTCGAGCTAAAATCGTGGTAATCAGAACACAGCAACTTACTACTCGCTGAGTTCACTTAAGGAGTGTTAATAATGATGAACTGGACGAACACCGTAGCTTTGGTAACCGGAGGTGGTACAGGTATAGGCCGAGCTACCAGTATACTGCTCGCTAATGTTGGAGCCACCGTCGCCGTTAATTACTCTCGCTCTCAAGAAGAGGCCGAAGAGACAGTACAACATATTCTGAATGCGGGAGGTCATGCTTTTGCCGTTCGGGCCAATGTCGCTTCCGATGCCGAGGTTCGTCAAATGGTGTCCTTGATCACTGAAAAAGTTGGACCGGTGACCGCACTCGTCAATAACGCCAGCATTACGCATCATATCCCAATGAAGGATCTGGAATCCGTAACGGATGACATATGGAATGAACTATATGACGTCAATGTTAAAGGCATGTTTTACTGCGCACGAGCAGTAGCGAAAGGAATGCAGCAAGCAGGCCAAGGCACAATTGTTAACCTTGGCAGTATAGCTGGCAGCACAGGATCAGGGTCATCCCTTCCTTACGCAGTTTCCAAAGCAGCAGTACACGGTTTGACGAAGTCTTTGGCACATGCGCTATCCCCCGCTATTCGGGTTAACGCCATCATTCCGGGTGCAGTCGCGACCCGTTGGTGGGCTGGAAAGGAAGAACAGATGCATCGTCTGGGCGGTGAGTTATTGTTGCAGCGAATAGCGGCAAGCGAAGACATTGCACATATGATATGCGCCGCGCTAGAGCAACCCTCCATGACCGGGCAACTGATTACAGTAGATAGCGGTCAGCCGTTATGATTATGAGCATGGAAAGCGAAGTGGAGGAATCCTGATGAAGCCTTTAAAATATACGCTCCTGATCCTTGTTACAACTCTCATCATGGGAACCTCGTTTCCCGTAGGAAAAATCGGTATGATGTATGCTCCTCCCTTTTTGTTAATGGGACTTCGCTATATATTGGCAGGAGCATTACTAGCGTGGATCATCAGAAAACGTCCCATGCCTGTGGGGTGGAAACAGTGGATGCAAATCGCCGTAATCGGTCTGTTCCAGTCGGCGGGAGTAATGGGATGTGCCTACTACAGCATGAACTGGATTAGTTCGGGAGAATCCGCCATTATCACGTTTACGAATCCTTTGCTTGTCATCATCCTGAGTGCTGCTCTATATGGTGTGTCCTATCGTTTTAGCCAGTGGACCGGTGTGGTTCTCGGATTTGTCGGAGTGGCGTTAACCTTTGGATTCCATCTGAGTATGAGTCCTGGAACGTGGATTGGCTTTGGCGGCGCTGTCTCTTTTGCTGTATCTACGTTGCTCATTAAACGCTGGGGAGCTGCTCATGATACATTCGTACTTACCGCTTATCAAATGCTCGCTGGAGGCGCAGTACTGCTTCTACTGAGTGTGTTTACAGAGCAGCCTCATTTTATCGTAAATACAACATCCATCGTTGTCCTGGTATGGCTGACCATTTTCTGTTCCATCATTCAGTTCACCCTCTGGTTTTATTTGCTGCAAAACACAGATCCGGCCAAAACCAGTTCCTTTCTTTTTCTGGCGCCGCTGTTTGGACTGCTATCGAGCTTCGTTTTGTTGGAAGAGCATGTCGGCTGGATTGTGGGTGCAGGCGGTCTAATGATCTGCCTGGGCATTTTCCTGGTTAACCGTCATCCCGCCAGTCATAAGTCAGTTCTAGATAAACCGGGTTTGACCCAACGCACACCTACAAGTTGACCAGTAGAAGAATAACAGCGAAACTTTAGGTGAGCCACTCGATAATAATACTCATCTGAAAAGTACAAAAAAGAGCATGGTGCTTTAACAGCGCCATGCTCTTCCTATATTAATGCTATGTTCAACAACAAGGATTCAATCTGCTTCGCTGTCAGGCCAACCCTGAATGGCAACAGACTCGCCTTCCGGATTGTGGGTTGCAGCAGCATAGTCTGGCAATGAGCCGTCGTGGAATAACCACAGTTCGTGTAACGCCCGTGTACAGCCAACGTATAACAGTTTCGCATCACCCGCATTGGGCAAATAATGTTTCTCATCACTGTCCGCTACGATAACTGCATCAAACTCCAACCCTTTCGACAAATAAACAGGTAAAACGGAGTGACCGCCTGTGTACTGTTTTTTGCCGCCGTCAATCAAGTTCAGATCCCAGCCTGCTGCCTGGAGCTCCTGATGAAGCTCCTTTGCCTCATGCAGGGTGCGGGTCAGAATGGAAACTGTACGATAGTCTTTGACCGTTAAGAGCTTAAGAGCCTGTTCAAGGCTCGCTGTGCGCCCTTCTATCCCATAGGACAATGTCCGTACGGGATCACCACTCCGGAATACAGGAATCGCCGTAATGCCGCTCTTGACGCCCCGCTCCAGAATCGTATTGGCGTAATCTATAATTTCCATCGTCGAGCGATAACTCCGGGTCAGTGCAAAGTATGCATTCTGCTCCTCAGGAAACAGGGAACTCATCTCTTCCCACGCATGAACACCACGATACTCATGAATACCTTGGGACAGATCGCCCAGTATGGTGAAGGAATGCCCTTTGACAAACTGATCCAATAACGCCACATGAAAAGGAGAAAAGTCCTGCGCTTCATCAATGACGACGTGATCGAAGCGCTCGGAGCCGTCAATATCATGAACCAAGGTATGAATGTACACCAATGCAGGCAAATCCTCTTCACGGATGATATCCTGCTTCAGATCTGCAGCCGTTTGCTTCATCACCAATTTGGGAATAAGACCGCTGAGCGAGGCAGGTACCGAACCGCCTTTAACAACCTTGAACAGCTGTTTGTAAAGCGTAAGTGGTTCATATTGAGGCCATTTTTTGGCATAAGCCTTCTCACGGGTTGCCGCTTTCTTTTTACGCTCTTTGCGAACAGCTTCCGGGCAAGGTTTCTTGAGTTCCATCTCAATCCAGCGGTGAATACGCGCCATAACCCGCTCTTTGCGTTTCGCCAGCGGATAATGTTTGTACTCTTCCCCAAACCAGTTCTCAATCTCGGCTTTGCTGAGCACTGCACCATCCCATGGACTGAAGTCCATATCAGGTACGGATTCCTCTTCCATCCCGGATAGCCACTCCCGGATCAGTTCCATGAAGCGGATCGAGCCTTTGTAACGCCCTGGCACATCATCATTGAGCTCAGGACGTGCATCCGGCGTTTCAAACCAGGTGTTCAATGTCTCCGACGTGTCTGCCAAAGGTAGGTCCAGCCCCAGCAGGTTCATCGCCCAATCCGGGAATGTACGCTGCTGAATGTCCCCTACACCGAGCTCCGGGAGTACATCCGATATGTAATCCAGGAACATATGGTTGGGTGCGAAAATAACCATTTTCTCTGCAGATACCTGCTCCTTGTACTGATACAGCAAGAAGGCAAGGCGATGCAGTGCGACGGTTGTTTTACCCGAACCGGCCACACCCTGAATAATCAATGCGGTGTTTCTTGCCGCACGAATGATCTGATCCTGCTCCGCCTGAATGGTGGATACGATATCACGGAGTTTGTTGTCTTTGTTCTCACCCAATCGATACACGAGGAATTCATCCGATACGGCTGGCTGGTCACTGTCCCGATTGTACGTATCTGCCACACGTTCCAATATACGCTGCCGAATGACAACGTTTCGTTTCAGATAAACCAGGCCCTCAATGAGTCCTTCCGGGGCTTCATACGTTGCGGAGGCTTCCCCTCCGGTAAATGAGTAAAACAGGCTTGCGACAGGAGCACGCCAATCGATGACGAGCGGATGCTCTCCCACCTCTTCGCGGTCTACGCCGATTTTGCCAATATACAGCGGTTTCCGTGCACCACTGCCCTGTTCTTCGAAATCCAAGCGTCCGAAATAGGGTTGCTGCGCGCTCTTGGACAAGGCGGTGCGGCGTTCTTCACGTCCGGCTTCCAGCACTTGCTCTGTGAAGTCGTGGCCGGTGTATACCGGAATGTTCTGCAGCCGTTCCAGCTGACTGTCCACTTCCTTCATCGTTCGCTCTAACCTGTACTCTTCTTCTTGATAGGCACTTTGAAAGCTGTCTGACATGTTTCAGTTACCTCCTAAGAATATGTTTTTCTGCATAGTCAATCACTGACGACACAAAAGGATACCCACTATATCATATTGATGTACAAAAAGCTACAGTAACCCGGATAGCCAAATGAAAGAAACCGCTGTTCCTGTTCGCAAAGAACAGAAGAACAACGGTCATCCTTTTACATCATTCCGGTTCAGAATCCGGCTTCCCATCCTGTGCTACAAACTGTTTCTGTGCCAGTTCACGGTATACCCGATGGTTGCTAATTAGCTCCGCATGGGTTCCGGTTCCCGTCACATGTCCCTGCTCCAGAACAACAATCTGATCAGAGTCGACGACGGTGGACAATCGGTGTGCAATGACTACCGTCGTTCGTCCTTCCATCAGATTGGACAGGGCTTGCTGCACTTCATGTTCGGAGGTGCTGTCCAGACTGGACGTCGCTTCATCCAGCATCAGAATATCCGGGCTGCGCAGCAGGGCCCGAGCAATAGCGATCCGTTGGCGTTGACCACCAGAGAGCTTGATCCCGCGTTCTCCCACTTCCGTATCGTAGCCCTGAGGCAGTTTATCAATAAAAGCTGAGGAATACGCCATTTCTGCCGCCTGTCTAATTTCATCCATACTCGCCTCACGGCCCAGCCCGTATGTCATGTTTTCCTTAATCGTGCCCGCCATCAGAGGGCTCTCCTGTGATACATATCCAATCTTGCTTCGCCAAGAGGCTAATGAATAATCGGTTATGGCTTGTCCGCCATACGATATACTGCCCGACTCTGGAAGATAGAACTGCTCCAACAGGGAGAACAGCGTTGATTTCCCACTGCCACTTGGCCCAACAATGGCCGTTACTTTACGGGCTGGAACAGTCAGATTAATCCCATGCAGTACCTCTTCCCCTGTTACATAAGAGAAGTGCAAGTTATTAAATGTAATCGTCTCATTGCCCTTGGGAGCAATTGCTGTGCTATGACGAGGTTCTTCTTCATGTGCCAGAATAGCCTGAATCCGTTCTGTCGCACCGACAACCTTTTGCAGACGTGAATACAGTGTCGTAAATTGGCCCATCGGCATAATCACCTGGAACAACAACAGAATGAAGGCGACCAGTTCACCCGGAGACAGTAAGCCAGAAGCCACCCGCATACCGCCAACACCCAGAATTACAACCAGTACAGCCGTCATGACAAACGTAAAGAGTGGACCGATCAACGCCAAAATCCGAGCTTCCTGTAGTCCAAAAGCAAACATCTTCCCAATACGGGAATCGCCTGCTTCTGCCTCCTGTTTCTCTGTACCATAAGCTTTCACCAAACGAATCTCGCCAATGACTTGGCTGAGCACCGAAGTAAGCCCTGCCATTTCGTCCTGCTGCTTTTTGGAGATTTTGTACATTTTACGACCAACAGGCAACAGGATCAGCAACGTTAGCGGCACCAGACTCAGAATAATGAGTGACATGACCCAGTCCAGATAGAAAAGCAACGCTACTCCGCCCACAACCGCAACGATATTGGATACAAAAGAAACGAGATAATCCGCAATTAGCGTCATAATCTGACTTGTATCATTCGTGATTCGACTCATCGTATCACCCGTACGATTCCGGTCGAAATATGGCATCGGCAAGGATAATACCTTGTTCCACAGCTTCGTTCGCAATGTCGCAACCACTCGTTGACCCGCATAGTTCAACATATAGATGCTGATGCCTGAAGCGATGGCCTGAATAACAAATGCCCCCAGCAGCAGGAAAATAACGGATTTGTTCAGCGCAGACATCGTAAGCCCATCAATCAGGCCTTTGGTCATCAGCGGGACAATCAGTCCGGCTGTCGTCTGAATGAGTGTCAGGATCAACGCTATGATTAGAATAAGCTTCGGTGGATTTGTGGCAGCTATCAGCTTCACAAAATCCTTGAATCCTTTTTTTCCTATTTTCGATTCAGATTGACCTGTCTGTTGTTGCTCTTCCATTACCGTTCCCCCGTTCTCCCCTTGTTCACCAGAGATCATACGTATGAACTTACATTACGTTTCCTGTCTTTTACAATATCCCATGCAGCACAAAATTGGCCAAAAACAGGATGGCAATGCCGTACATGACTTTAGGTACCTGTTTGCCCTGACCCGCAGCGAGCTTCGCCACCGGATACGCAATGAATCCAAATGCCATACCGTCCACGATGCTATACGTAAATGGAATCATGACCATAATCAGAAAAGCCGGAAAAGCTTCCGTGAAATCACTGAAATCCATATCCTTCACACTTTGTACCATCAAGCCGCCAATAATGATCAAAATCGGTGCAATAGCACTGTCCGGAATATAACCCAACAGTGGAATAAAGAAGAACGTTGCACCAAACAACACTGCGGTAACCAGTGGAGTCAAACCTGTACGACCACCCGCCGCTATGCCCGCAGTTGTCTCCGCCGCAGCTACAGGAGGACTACTTCCGAATACACCTGCCAATACGGTACTGATGGATAATGCACGTAAGCTCCCCTTGAACCGCTGGGGACGACCAATAAGATGAGTCTGAGCTGTAATCAGTCCAATATTTTCAAATACAACAATTAGCAGCAACAGGAATACTGCAATCCAGAACGCCAAATCCGCCAGCTTCACCAAAGAAAGCTCTCCAAACAAGCCGCCATATTGACGTAATGCTTCTAAAGCTGACACCGGCTCACCAGGATTTACTGCACCGAGTACATATGCAAGACCTGTCCCTGCAAGAATGCTGATCAGGAGTCCGCCCTGTACATTGCGTATAAATAAAATCAAGGCGATCACAAGAGTAACACAAGCAGTGATAACTCCCGGATCATTAAAATGTCCGATCGCCACAAACGTGGTCTGGTGTGCGATGACGATTCCGCTTTTTTGCAGACCGATGAACGTCAGGAACAAACCAATCCCCACCGTAATGCCATGCTGCAGGTTTTTCGGAATGGCCTCACTAATCATTTTATATAACGATGTAAAAGCTACGACTGCAAACAGCACACCTGTGACAGATACAACCGCCAAGGCTTCCTGCCAGCTCAATTTCATCGAATGTACAAGTGTATAAGTGAAAAATGCATTGATGCCCATGCCAGGTACAACGATAATCGGCGACTTACCGCCAAATGCCATCAGCAAACAACCTGCAATGGACGTCAGCAGAGTACCCACCATAGCCGCCTGTAGTGGCATTCCAGCATCAGCCAGAATTGTTGCATTGACCATTACGATATATACCACGGCAAAATAGGAAATGGCTCCCGCCACAATTTCCTTTCTCCACTGGTCCCCCTGCTCCATGCCAAGACGTCTGGTCATCCATCCTTGTTTCATACGTTCCGTTCCCCTCTCTCTATGTAAGCCGAACAAAAGTATTTACACTCTACCACTACACGGACAGAACAACCTTCCGATGCAGCTTTCTTTCAGAAAGCTTTTAGGCGCACGCTTCGCTTCTCCAGTTTTTTTCTGTCCTCTTCGTTCTTGTGTAAATCTTATATTCATCTTATATAGCTGCGATTTCTCTATGTATCTACCATCATTTCGCACAGCACCACATATCATACACGCTTTTGGGATTGAAGTACATTACGTAACCCTGACATTTGTTAAGGTTTGCACATGCAAAAAAAAGCGCAGGTACCTTGTCGGCACCTACGCTTTTTATTCACAACAGATTACTGCTGCTTATTCTCTGCAATTTCTATCAGTTCCTTGACGGCCACACTGACCATGATCAGTCCGGCTACCGGAGGAACAAAGGCGTTACTCGCTGGCGGCTGTTTGGCCTTGCGAATCTCCGGCGCATTCTCAGGAACGATTTTTTGCGTTACATCTGCACGCGGTTTCAATGGTTCTTCGGTGGAGAAGACCACTTTCACACCTTTTTTGATGCCTTCTTTCCGCAGTTTTGTGCGGACAACACGGGCAATCGGGTCCATGGTCGTTTTCGAAATATCCGCAACCTGGAATTTCGTCGGGTCCATTTTGTTTGCCGCACCCATGCTGGAGATCACCGGAATCTTCCGTTTCAGGCATTCCTTGATGAGGTGGATTTTGTAAATGATCGTGTCCGAAGCATCCAACACATAATCCAGCTCATACTTGAACAATTCCTCATACGTTTCTTCCGTGTAAAACATATTCAGCGCAATTGCATCGCACTCTGGATTGATGAGCTTCACCCGCTCTACCATCAGATCTGCTTTTTTCTGCCCAACGGTCGTGGTCAAAGCATGAATCTGACGATTGATGTTGGTGATGTCCACCACGTCTTTATCAATCAGAATGATACGTCCAACACCGCTACGGGCAAGAGCTTCTACTGCAATACCGCCCACGCCGCCGATGCCGAGCACAGCTACTGTACTATTTTTCAAAGCGTTTAGACCTTCAGGTCCGATTGCCAGTTCTGTTCTTGAAAATTGATGGAGCATTGAGAATCGATGCCTCCTTTATTTCTTTTCCGCCACCGGTTTACGGGCTACGCGGATGTGAAGTTGTTCCAATTGGGAGTTATCCACTTCAGAAGGTGCATTCATGAGCAGATCCGTTGCACTTGCCGTTTTCGGGAAGGCAATCGTTTCACGCAGATTCGTGCGACCTGCCAGCAGCATCACCAGACGGTCGAGACCAAAAGCGATTCCGCCGTGTGGTGGCGTTCCATATTCAAATGCTTCGAGCAGATATCCGAATTTCTCGTTGGCTACTTCCGGAGAAAGTCCCAGAGCAGCGAACATTTTTTCTTGAACATCACGTTTGTAGATACGCATCGAACCGCCGCCCACTTCATAACCATTCAGAACGAGGTCATAGGCTTGAGCGCGAATAGCACCCGGATCTGTATCAAAAAGATGTACATCTTCGTCTTTAGGACGTGTGAATGGATGGTGTTCTGCTACATAACGTTTGGCATCTTCATCGTACCCGAGCAATGGGAAGTCCACAACCCATGCAAATTTGAATTTGCTGTCATCGATCAAGCCCAGTTGACGACCGATTTTCAGACGAAGTGCGCCCAGTACATCTGCAACCACTTTTTTGGTGTCAGCAGAGAAGAGCAACAAGTCGCCTTCTTCAGCGCCAGTACGTTCTTTGACTGCTTCGATCTCTTCTGGCGTAAAGAACTTCACGATTGGTCCTTTGAACTCGCCATCTTTTACTTGAATCCATGCCAATCCTTTTGCACCGTAACGCGCTGCGAATGGTCCGAGATCATCGATTTCTTTACGGCTCCATGTACCACAGCCTTTGGCGTTCAATACTTTCACTTCTCCACCTTTTTCAATGACAGAAGCAAATACTTTCACACCACTGTTCGCTACGATATCGTTCATTTCAACCAGTTCCATACCAAAGCGCAGATCCGGTTTGTCTGAACCGTATTTGCCCATAGCATCTGCATACGTAATCCGTTGGAAAGGCAGTTCCAGCTCAATACCTTTCGTTTCACGCAGCAATTTGGCCATCAGTTCTTCCATCATTGGCAGCAGGTCATCCTGTTGCAGGAAGGAAGTCTCGATGTCGACTTGGGTGAATTCCGGTTGACGGTCCGCACGCAAATCTTCATCACGGAAACAACGAGCGATCTGATAGTAACGCTCAAGTCCGCCGACCATCAGCAATTGTTTGTAAATTTGCGGTGATTGCGGCAGGGCGAAGAATTCACCTTCATGCACACGGCTTGGTACGAGATAATCACGTGCACCTTCCGGGGAGCTCTTGGTCAGGATTGGTGTTTCTACTTCAACGAATTCTTCTCCATCCAGATAATCACGGAACACTTTGGATGCTTTGGAACGCAATTTCAATGTTTCAAACATTTCCGGACGACGCAAGTCCAGGTAACGATATTTCAAACGAAGGGACTCGTCGACTTCCACACCATCTTCGATGAAGAATGGAGGAGTTTTTGCCGCGTTCAGTACTTCAATCTCGGTAATTTGCACTTCGATTTCGCCTGTAGGCAAGTTTTTGTTTACGGTCTCTTCGTCACGTTTAACCACTTTACCAGTTACTGCGATAACGTACTCGCTCCGCACTCTGTCAGCGATTTGCAATGCTTCGCCAGAGTAAGCCGGGTTGAAAACAACTTGTACAATTCCGCTGCGGTCACGCAGATCGATAAACAGTACGCCCCCCAGGTCACGGCGGGTCTGTACCCAGCCGTTCAATGTTACGGTCTCACCGATGTGTGCGGGTGTTAAGGCGCCGCAATGATGACTTCTTTTCATAACCAAACTCCTCTTATGTGAATTTCCGTTCTGTATGGGCGGGCAGAGCCCGCTTTTCAACAGTGCGGTTGCGTGAAGACGATTTTATTCGAAAAGGCATGTTACCTCCGACTCGCCAACTTCCGATTAATCGGAAACATTGGTGAACCTCAGTAATTTTACCGGATCCATTGTTGCTATTTTACAGTTTCAAACTCGTGCTTATTTACTTTCGCGTATAGCAGATACCAGATCATCCAGCTTCACGGTTTGTTGTTCACCTGTATCCATGGACTTCAGGGCAATTTCCCCGCGCTCCAGCTCATCATCACCCAGAATGGCAGTGTAACGGGCTTTGAATCGGTCAGCAGATTTCATCTGAGCTTTCATCTTACGACCGAGATAGTCGCGTTCACCGGACAGACCGGATTGACGAAGCTTAAACAGCTGACGGTTGACTTCACGATCGGCAGCTTCACCAAGAGCAACAAAATACACATCCAATGGAGCAAGGGAACTAACATCAATATTCTGGTGTTCCAGAATCAGTTGAATACGCTCCAGACCGATACCGAAACCAATACCAGGCTGATCCGGTCCACCGATATCTCCAACGAGGCCATTGTATCTGCCGCCACCGCCGACTGTATCAATCGCCCCAATACCTTGGGCTTTCAGTTCAAAAGCAGTCAATGTGTAGTAATCCAATCCGCGTACCAGACGATTGTTCACCGCGTAATCTACGCCAAAATCATCCAGATACTCTTTCAGCTTGGCAAAGTGGTTCAATGATTCTTCATCCAGACTATCCAGTATGGACGGTGCCCCTACGAATTTGTCCTGATCAACTTTGCAGTCGAGCACACGCAGCGGATTACGTTCCATCCGGGATTGGCAGTCCTTGCACAGGCTGTCCTTCATCGGTCTGAGGAATCCAAGCAATTTTTCGCGATATTCTGCACGGCTAGTTGGGTTACCCACCGAGTTGATCTCGACTTTGACATCTTTCAATCCCAGTTCTACACACAGTTGATACCCAAGCGCAATGACTTCAGCATCAATCGCTGGATCAAGGGCTCCGATAGCTTCTACACCGAACTGGTGGAACTGACGCTGGCGACCTGCTTGTGGACGTTCATAACGGAACATCGGACCGATGTAATAGAGCTTGCTCACATCCGGTTCGCCATAAATTTTATTTTCCACATAAGCGCGGACAACACCCGCTGTACCCTCCGGACGAAGGGTCATGCTGCGGTCGCCTTTATCATTGAAGGTGTACATTTCTTTTTCAACAATATCGGTTGTTTCCCCAACGCCTCGTACAAATAAAGAAGTCTGTTCGAAGATCGGTGTGCGGATCTCGCGGTAATTAAAACGGCGACACAGATCACGTGCTTTTTCCTCTACGAACTGCCACTTTTCCACAACACCAGGCAGCAAGTCCTGCGTTCCAGTCGGTTTTTGAAAAGCCATCTTTCATCCCTCCAGCATCTATTTTTCTCTGTATAACAAAAAAATCCCTCGCCCTGTCGCTGTATACACAGCAAACAAAGGGACGAGGGATTGTGTTTACACATTCACCCGTGGTACCACCCACATTCCGGAATCCCTGACACTTTCGCCGTTCAGGTGATCATGTGATGATCTAAGATTGCTCCAGGCAATCCGATCAAACAAATCATTCCGCTCTACGTATAACGCACGCCCTGCGCAGGCCAGCTAATGACAATCAGATATAAATCCAATGTGTTCGCTGTCTGTTCTCGGGGAAGTCATTCGTCCGCTCATCAAGAGAATCCTTACAGCCAAGGGATTCCTCTCTGTTCATGTGGGCACGGAGTACTTGGTCCCGTCATCAAATCATCAAGTTATATGATTACATGTTATTATATAACGTTTAAAGTTAATTTATTTTCTGATTGTAATGAACCGCAGTGCTAAAGTCAAGGGTTAACACAAAAAGATAGCATTAGAAAAAAATTCTCACATGCCGTACGAGATGCGGAGTCCACAGAAATCAAAGCTAATAGAAGCTGGATTCATCAAATGAATTCCAACTTCTATTGTTTTCTTATATCTCTATTGTTTCAGCATCCACTTCAGCAAATCCGGCACATTCGCCCATAGACGGGAGTGTATAATGACATATTCAATCGCTTCGTCAGAATTGCCCATTCCGACAAAATCAGGGAGGTTATGCGGCAGCCGCTTCAAACCCAGCAGATAATCAGGCACATGTTTGTTCACACCCTGGGCCACACGGTACAGCCTTTTGAGCTGGGAGGTGATTCCGCTCCTCTTATACTCCAGAATGATCTTGTCATAGGCAAAGGCGGCTGTGGCGTCACCTTTCCCATACTTCTCCATCAGTTGCTCTGCCTGCTCCAATTGGTTGCTGTACAAATACACAGCAGCGAGCAGGTAACGCGCTCCGGTATTGTCTTCCGTATTAAGCTCCAAAATATGCTCCAGGATTTGTGCCGCTTCTTTGGCATCTCCACCAAACCAGCAGGATTCGGCGTAGCTTTTGCATATCCTGATATATGGACGAGTCTCATGAAGCGCCCAAAAGTTACCCTTATTCTTCTCAAAAAACAGTTCGCCCAGTTCGTGTTCGCCAGCAGCGATTCCGGCCTTGAGGTAAGCTCGTGCATCAGACTCATTGTCCGATTCCTCAGCCAGAATACGATATGCATCAGAGCTGTCAGAATACATCTCCAGGGCCGTTTTCGCCAGCTGTATTCTGCGTTTGGAAGAACTGGATTCCATCGCCTTATGTAGCAGAGCCTGCGCTTTGTCCTTCGATGTGCCTGGGCTGTTCAGAATCATCAGCTCGTCCGTTTCGCCACCCATGCCGTATTCTTCGATGTACTCGAACATCTCCTTAACCTTTCGGGAGATCGTTGATGTCGTTACCTCATATTTACCTGACAGCTCAGCCTTCGAAACATTGAAGCCGTACTCCTCGGACAGCAAATACTCGATTGCGGCGCAGAACGAGCCAGTCTTCTTGACAGTAGGGCGGGTCTGACGGGAATAGCCATTCCAAAGCATCAGAGCTTCCATTATCAGCTCCCGCTCGTAATGGTTCCTCATGTTCTCAATAAGCTCCAGGGCCAGCTGTTCGTGAGCCGGATGCTCCCATTTCAGTTCGCTCGCCACCATCTTTTTCAGCTTGGTCAGGGTCAGTTTACTCTCAGGCTGAATCGAGGCTTCCTGGACCGGTTGCTCCGTTGATATCAGCCCCAGTATGGATTCTACCGCAGAAGGCTCCTTGCCCAGACAGCATTTCTTATATTTTTTCCCGCTTCCGCACGGGCATAAATCATTTCTTCCAACCTTACTCAAAACTAATTCCCCCTTAAATCTGTCACTAGCCATTTGCATGAGAATACTGTTGCTTTAGCACTATAGGTGTCATTTCTCCTACAAGGCATTCTATATAATTTACAATTTCCAGCATCAAGCAGAAACGGTTGCCCCGCTCTTATATAAGGGCGGGGTCGTTCAGCGAGTATATGTTCATCTGGAATATGACGATCACTCTGGCTATGAATTCCTCACACTCTTTATCATAGGATTGGATTCGCCTGAACCCAATCGTTGGAAGCTTGATTTACCGTCCATTGTAGCCCAACTATGAAAACAAATCGCTTTAAAATACTTAAACCCATTTCTCTATTCTATCAAAAATTTAAATAAGGGGTAAGCTTCGCCCAAAACATATAAATTTTCATCTCAAAAAAAAAACCTGCACACGGTGTGCAGGCTCAAAGGATATATAAAAAAAGGGGGTCATGTGTGTTATTATAAACGGGCTATGTTAAAGGCTTATGTAACTAATATTACAGAAATATTACAAAAATGATAGCGCTTTATAATTTGTTGTTTTTTCCATTATAAAAGCCCCTGCAGAGTGTCCTGACATGGAAGTCAGACCCTGCAAGGGCTTCATACTACGTATTAATTCAATTCTTCCACATAAGCTTGGTTGGAACGAAGTTTATGAATGATTTCCTCATAATCCTCATCCCTTACTTTGGCAGACAAAACATAATGCAGATCGTCATAGTCAGCCGAGGACACATCCGCAGCATCCAACAGATCGCCTTCCTCATTAACATTATCTCGGGTACCTCGCTCGTTATCACGATCCACATTGCTGACGACCGGGATTACATTTTCGCTGGCGGGAACCCCAGGTGCTGCACCCACACCCATGGCTCCATTGGTTCCTACGCCACCCGCTGTGTTATAAGGCACCAGAGGTACCATAATCCGTTTGTCTCTGCCAACCGCGCTATCCAGTTGCCCTACTTCCAAATGCTCTGTACGGAACGTCTGAAGTGAGGTTCTTGCCCCCTCTGCCTCGTCCTCGGTCCGAAAATACGCCTGAATATGTTTTGTCATGTCAAACCCTCCTTTATCGGAATAAATGCTTGGTGAAACTAAAACCTAGAAGCTTTGAGCTTCAATCTACATTTAATCAATAATCACATTAACGTACGGCCCGTCCCAAGTCATTAAATGACTTTTAACAACTCGCGGACAAATGCCGGTTCATCAGCAGGCGTACGGGATGTAATATAATTGCCATCTACTACAGCTTCATGATCCTTGAATTCTGCCCCTGCGTTCACCATATCATCCTTGAGCGGTGGATAGGATGTAATCGTACGGCCTTTCAACAAATTCGCACTTGCCAGAATTTGCGGGCCGTGACAGATCGCAGCGATTGGTTTATTCGCACTATTGATCTCCGTTACGAATTTCAGAATATGTGCGTCTGTACGTAAATTTTCAGGAGAAGATCCACCTGGAATGACAACTGCGTCGTAATCTGAAGCCGAAACCTCAGCGATCGCTTTGTCCGAAGTATAGGAGGCTTTACCACCTTTACCTTTCAGCGTCTCTCCTGCTTTCAAGCCGATAATTTCCACGTCGTGTCCGGCTTTTTTCACCTCATCATATGGAACCTGCATTTCCGAATCTTCAAAATCATTCGCCAATAAAAAAGCAACTTTACTCATAACGTATGTTCTCCTTTCCGTGTTCGAAATTTCTTGAAATCGGGTATTCGCAGAAATTGTTGGTGTACATTTCTTGTTCATTGCCCGTAATAAATACTGAACCTGGCACGCCATCGTGCCTCGTTCTGTTATTACCCTAACCAGAGCCGTTTATAACATGACGATCCTGTATTATTTTGACTATGATCAGACCATCCGATTCATCAACAGTTAAGCTCCATAACAAAAAAAGCCTTGATTCGATCATCGAATCAAGACTTTTCATTCATTACAAATGGTCAGCACTCAGTCACGCGGAAGACGGCTCTGTTCCCCTTTGTCCGAATCCTGAAGGGCCCAGATCGTTGTTGCACACTCGGCAGCAGCGCGGGCAAGTTTCAGGGACTCATACAGGTTTCCAGGCAGAAGCAGAGGTTCTATTCGGGAGCGTGTTTCCTTGACGGATTGGCGCATAATGGTTGGGATACTCCTTTGATCATCTTATGTTAATGAACCGAATTATCCCTCATTATGGCCTGTTCCCCAATCAATTATGCATGCGTTTCTTGACGAATAGGGCTTTCGAGCATTAAAGTCACGGGTCCCCAATTCGTGAAAGTCACATCCATCATCGCTCCGAAACGTCCGGTTTCCACCTGAATTCCTTTATCACGTAACAGCTGATTAAACGTTTCATACAACAATTCTGCCGCTTCAGGTCTGGCTGCAGCTGCAAAGCTTGGGCGTTTTCCTTTACGACAATCTCCGTACAATGTAAATTGTGAGACAGATAATACAGCCCCGCCCACATCGATCAGACTAAGATTCATCTTTTCCTGCTCATCCTCAAAGATTCGAAGTCCAGCGATTTTGTCTGCCAAATATATAGCATCCTTCTCCGTGTCCTCATGTGTAATTCCCACAAGCAACATCAACCCGGATTCTATTCTCCCCGTCAGCTCGTCTCCAACGGTCACCTGAGCCTCTTTACAGCGTTGTACAAGCACCCTCATCTTACAGGCTCCTTACTGCATAATCCGATGCACAGAATAGACATCTTTCACCCGTTTGATCCGTTCCACAACCGAATGCAGATGCTCCGTATTACGAATCAGAATTGTAACGTGCACCAATGCTAATTTATTTTTATCTGTACGTCCGGTGACGGCAGAAATATTGGTTTTACTTTCGGAAACAGCCTGAAGCACTTCATTGAGCAAGCCGTTGCGATCATGACCCGTAATCTCAATATCCACACTGTAGTTGGCTTCAATATTCTCTTCCCACTCGACTTCAATGACGCGAGCTGCTTCTTCCCCATCCGTACTGGAAGGAATATTTGGACAGTCCGTTCGATGCACCGAAACCCCACGTCCACGTGTAACATACCCGATAATAGCATCCCCTGGTACAGGGTTACAGCAGCGCGCAAAACGAACAAGCAAATTGTCTATACCTTTGACACGAATGCCATTCGTCGGACGGTTTTTGCGTTCAGGTGCAGGCTTCAGCTCACGCATCTCGGAGTTCAGCTCAAGCAAGCTGGATTCTTCCTGCTCCTTGCGAAGTTTCTCCGTTGCTTTGGTCACGATCTGTGCAGCCGTAATGCCACCGAATCCAACAGCTGCGAGCATATCTTCAATATCATTGAAGGCATACTTTTTGGCTGCTTCCTGCAACTTATCGTCGGTCATCCAAGCAGATGGATCAAGTCCCATGCGCTTGAGTTCACGTTCACAACTGTCGCGTCCTTTTTCAACGTTTTCTTCCCGCCGTTCCTTCTTGAACCATTGCTTGATCTTCGCTCGTGCGTGAGAGGATTTTGCAATTTTAAGCCAGTCCTGACTCGGTCCGTAAGAATGTTTGGACGTCAAAATTTCAATGATATCACCCGTTTTGAGATGATAATCGAGTGGAACGATACGACCATTTACTTTGGCACCAATCGTCCGATTACCCACCTCTGTATGGATTCTATATGCAAAATCCAATGGAACAGATCCAGTAGGCAATTCGATAACTTCACCTTTTGGTGTGAATACAAAGACCAGATCCGAGAAGAAATCCATTTTAAGCGATTCTACAAATTCAGACGCATCCTGCGCTTCATTTTGAAGTTCAAGAATCTCGCGGAAGAACGTAATTTTATCTTCAAAATTATTTCCGTTTCCGTTCGCAGCGCCTTCCTTGTAGGCCCAGTGAGCAGCAATACCGAATTCAGCGGTGCGGTGCATATCCCATGTCCGGATTTGGACTTCAGTCGGTTCCCCATTCGGACCTACGACTGTGGTATGCAGCGATTGATACATGTTCGCCTTCGGCATCGCGATATAGTCCTTGAAACGTCCAGGCATTGGTTTCCATAACGTGTGTATAATGCCGAGGGTAGCATAACAATCCTTGATGTTATCCACAATAATACGAATCGCAAGCAGATCATAAATCTCGTTAAACTGTTTGTTTTTCGTTGTCATTTTTTTGAACACGCTGTAGATGTGCTTAGGACGTCCCGACAGATCTGCCTGAATTCCCATCTCATCCAGCTTGCTTGTAATACCGTCCATAACCGTATCAATATATTGCTCACGTTCCGCACGCTTCTTGTGCATCAGGTTTGCAATCCGGTAATATTGCTGCGGATTCAAATAACGGAGGGCGATGTCCTCCATTTCCCATTTGATCGCAGAGATACCCAGACGGTTCGCAATCGGACAGAAAATCTCCAACGTTTCATATGAAATACGGCGCTGGCTTTCTTCCGACTGAAACTTGAGTGTCCGCATATTATGCAGACGGTCAGCCAATTTGATCACGATGACACGGATGTCCTGCGCCATGGCGATGAACATTTTGCGGTAGTTCTCGTTCTGCTGTTCTTCCTTGGAGCGGAACTGAATACGTTCCAGCTTCGTCAAGCCGTCAACAAGCATGGCACACGTATTGCCGAAATGATTGCGGATTTCTTCAAGTGAAACCGTAGTATCTTCTACTACATCATGAAGAAGCGCTGCAATTATGGAGATGGTGTCCATCTGCATGTTTACAACAATATCGGCAACCGCAAGCGGATGCAGAATATACGGTTCTCCCGATTTTCGCGTCTGTCCATGGTGGGCCTGATCAGCAAATTCGTAAGCTTCTCGTATGCGCACCAGATCGGGTTCTTTGATATATGCCCCGGCCTTCTCGAGTAATTGCTCTATGCCCATTCTGATCTGTTCCGTGTCCTTTCTATACAAAATGGAACCCGTGACATAATATCAACACAGGTTCCCCGTAAAAGTAATTTCCTATAATTATGACGCTTCGCCCGTTTCCCGTCAACTACTGACGAATAAGAGCACATATCCAATTTTTTTATACGTTATGTGCCATTCCCGAAAGATGTTGCCCGTTATTCAACAGAGGTCGGAAATCCTCCTCATTTATTATATATTATTACCGTTATTTGCCGAAATAGAAGGATCCATTCGCAAAATAAAAATGGTTTAGCAGTGCTTAGTGGAAAAATGTTATTGCTAAATGAAGAGAAACTCTGTACTATATTGAAGATTTGTGTTTCGGAAAAAAGGAGATGAACATTCATTGCAACGTGAAATTCAGGTTAATCAAAAAATGCCGCTTGGCTCAGGATCGCTGCTGAGTCTCCAGCATTTGTTCGCCATGTTTGGTAGTACGGTACTCGTGCCGAACCTGTTCGGTGTCGATCCAAGTATGATCTTGCTTATGAACGGTATTGGAACATTGCTGTACATACTCATGTGTAAAGGAAAGATTCCGGCCTATCTTGGGTCAAGCTTTGCTTTTATCGCACCTGTTTCTTCCGTGTTAATCGCACACCCTGATAACGGATACTCCATGGCACTTGGAGCGTTCATCGTAACAGGCGTTGTTTTCTGCATTGTAGCTCTTATCATCAAGTATGCGGGGACAGGTTGGATTAACGTGGTATTCCCGCCAGCGGTTATGGGTGCTATTGTTGCCCTAATCGGTCTCGAACTTGTACCTGTGGCAGCAGGAATGGCTGGTCTGATCAATTCAAACCCTGCTGAGAACCCAGACTGGGTACCTCAAGCCAAACCAATTATTTTAGCCATGGTTACTCTTGGTATCACTGTTATTGGTGCAGTAACCTTCCGTGGGTTCCCCAAGATCATTCACATTCTAATCGGGATTGTATCCGGTTACGGGCTTGGGTACTTTATGGGTGAGGTAAAAACCGAGAATATAGTGAACGCTGACTTTATCTCGCTGCCTACTGTAACGACACCGACATTTGACTGGTCTGTCATCTTTACCATTTTGCCTGTCGCCCTTGTTGTCATTGTTGAACACATCGGACATCTGCTTGTAACGAGCAGCATTGTGGGCAAAGATCTATCCAAGGACCCAGGTCTGCATCGCTCCCTGCTTGGGAACGGCGTTTCAACTATTCTTTCCGGTTTTGTAGGATCCACACCGAATACAACTTATGGTGAGAATATTGGTGTTATGGCTCTGACACGGGTTTACTCGACGTATGTTATTGGCGGCGCTGCCGTTATCGCGATCGTGCTTTCGTTCTCAGGTACGTTCTCGGCACTTATAGCTAACATTCCCGTTCCGGTTATGGGTGGTGTGTCTTTGCTTCTGTTCGGAGTAATTGCGGCATCTGGTTTGCGTATTCTGGTCGAACAGAAAGTGGATTTTGCCAAACCTACCAACTTGTTGCTAACTACCCTTGTACTCGTCATCGGACTCAGTGGTACTGAGATCACATTTTATGGTATTCATCTCAAGGGAATGGCTCTGGCAACCATCGTCGGAATTCTGCTGAGCTTGTTGTTTAAATTATTTGAAGTACTGGGTTGGTCGAATGATCAAACGGAGAAACAGCCTTTAACCGAGAAAACTCCGGATTGATTTCTTGCCGACTAATTTTGAACGAACAATGTTTATTCATTCTTCATCTTATACATCGTACAATGCAAAAAGCCTGCTCTCTAACCTTAACGGGTTGAGGGACAGGCTTTTTTGTAAATAGTTAATGCTGTATATTATTTCCCGGGAAACGGGAGATCCAGTTCACATGATTTAACAGCAATAAATGCCAGAATTCTAGTAGTTCATCAATGTAAATACATCAATACCCGGCAATTTTGCACGTCCATTTAAATCAGACAGCTCAATCAGGAATGCTGCACCTACAATCTTGCCACCCAATTGTTCAATCAGGTTAATGGAGGTAGCAATAGTTCCGCCTGTCGCCAGCAGATCATCCGCAATCAGGACATTTTGTCCTTTTTCGATCGCATCTGTATGCATAGCAAGCGTATCTTTGCCATATTCAAGATCATAACCGACTTCGATCGTCTCTCCAGGCAATTTTCCACTTTTACGGATCGGAGCAAAACCGACACCCAGAGCGTACGCCAGAGGAGCGCCCACAACGAATCCACGTGCTTCAGGTCCAGCAATAACGTCAATTTTGAGATCCGAAACCATTACTTTCAGCTCATTGATCGCCTTGCGGTACATTTCTCCATCCTTCAACAATGTCGTAATGTCTTTGAAGCTGATTCCCGGTTGTGGAAAGTCAGGAATGACACGAATATAATCTTTAAAATCCAAAATAATCTCCTCCTAAAATAAATAGCACAACTTCTATCTAAGATACGCCCTTCATCCGGGATATCATCCATTGTGTCAGTTGAGGGGTCGATGCATCCAGCATCACCTGCTCTGTCTCGGCCATGCTCTCCAGCGCCTGATATTGACGCGAAGCGGTTAGCTCACGCTTGGGTGGGTTATCCACAAACACAATCTTTCCAGCTTCTCGGGTTATGAACGATAACTCCTCAAAAACATCCAACATCATAGTAATCATGCGCGGCGAGCAGCCACACTGACGACTGAGCACAGGAGTGATCTCTTGTTCCTCCACGGGTTCAGCTCTCCATTTGGACACCAGCATATAAATACGCTTGAAGAGTTCTCTGGAAGGCATCTGAAGGCGATCTCGGCGGTTGCCTGATCCGTGCAGAAGGATGATATTCTCGGCTCCGCTGAATAAAGCCAGCATTGCATCAAGTTGTTCCGGGGTTTCCGGCGTATCAAACACAAATAACGTCCGGACCTGTTCCTGCCCATAATGCTGCGCGGCAGCATTGCACGGAAACAAACCGACCTTTCTATCATATACCCAAAGGCACGGTTCATACAATGAATTTCCCTCGGAAACATTCGTTTCTTTCCGAACGATGGCACCAATTGAGCCTGACTTGTATCGTAAATGTATTTCAAGTGAACTCAAGAACTGCTTCATCGCGTTCAGAGGCTCCGTACTACCTCGCAAATCAAAAACTTGCGCATGTGGAACCTGAATGTCCTGCAGCATTAATTGTGGTTTCCTCATCCCGTTCCACTCATTTACAGACAACTCGCCCATAACATCAATGATGGAGCCTGGAGGCAGAAACTCAGCCAATGCTCCTTTGCCAAAAGCGACCGTCTCCAATTGCAGGCCATCCTGCTCCAAAACCAGTTTCAGATGACGTTTTTCCCGTCCCATCGTCCGTGTTTCTTTTACAGTCACATTGCGCAATACAAAACGTGGAGATGGATTACTCATGCCAAACGGCTGGAGTCTGTCGATCTCTTGAATGACCTGCAATGGTACATCACTGATTCTGCATTCGTCATCTGCTAGACGATGGGGCACAAAGTCCTCCTCTGTCAGTACGGATGCCGCAAACTCATTCAGTCCGGCTTCCAGCTCTTTAAGTTGATCACGATGAAGGCTCATGCCTGCTGCAGCTGGATGACCACCATAATGGTCCATCGTGTGTTTGCAAGCAGTTAATGCCTCATAGATGTCCAGACCCTCTATGGAGCGTGCTGAGCCTTTACAAGCGCCACTTTCCGGGTCAATGCCCAGGATAAGCGTTGGCCGATAATACCGTTCAAGTAACTTGGAAGCAACAATACCTACAACTCCAACATTCCAGCCTTCTCCCGCCAAAACGATGACATCCGGCACTGCTCCGGAATTAAGCTGGATTTTCTGCTCCAACTGGGTTGTCGCTTCCAGAAGTATGCCCTCAACAACCTGTTGCCTTTCACGATTCAGCAAGTCCAGTTGGCCTGCCAACGTGTGTGCCTCATCCAGATCCTCGGTTGTAAGCAGCGATACGGCTCTGCCAGCATGATCCAGACGTCCGCTTGCATTAATACGCGGAGCCATTGCAAAGGCAATATTGATTGAGGTGACCTGAGTTTGATCCACACCACTAATTTCAAGCAGAGCACTAATACCAGGCAGACGTGTACCTCGCATGGACTCAACACCATAACTAACGATAACCCGGTTCTCGCCTTCCAAAGGCATCAAATCGGCAACCGTACCAATAGCGGCAATTTCCATCCATTCTCCAGGCACTTCTCCAATCAATGCCTGAGCCAGCTTCAACGCTACACCCGCACCAGCTAACCCTTTAAAAGGGTAAGGACAGTCCGGAAGCTTGGGATTAATAAGCGTATAAGCCTCAGGCAAAACTTCAGGTGGTTCATGGTGATCCGTCACAATGACTTCCATTCCCAGTGTTGCAGCATAAGCAATCTGCTCTACCGCACTGATTCCGGTATCAACCGTAATCACCAGCGTGACTCCTTGTTGATGAGCCCAATCTAAGGCATGATTGTGTAACCCGTAACCTTCATTGGAACGATGAGGGATATAAATATCATAAGAAGCACCAAGATAACGCATCAGATGGATCATCAGGGATGTACTGGATACTCCGTCCGCATCGTAGTCCCCATATATTAAAATATGTTCTTCACGCTCAATAGCCAGCTGGATTCGGGGCACAGCTTCTTTCATGCCTAGAAGCAGATAAGGATCATGCATCTGATTCAGATCAGGATGCAGAAATTGTTCTGCCTCTGATTCATTATGAACCCCTCGACTGACCAGCAAACGTCCAACAAGTGATGAAACGGAAAGCGCCTGCGAGAGTCCCGCAGCCGCCTCCAAATCGATATTCGGTGTGTTCCACCGGTATTGCGAATAAAGCAATGATAACGCTCCTTTCCTGATCTACTGGACCAAGCTTCATTACTGAATTAATGTCGCTTCAGGATCTGGCAGTTCATGATTGGATTTATAAGGATATCCAGGATCATAAGGTACAGCCTGGATCTGTACTTCTTTCACATGACTGAAACGAGTTAATAGAAGTGTCTTCGCCCGATTCGCAATCTCTTGTGCCTCAAGCACGGAAATTCTAGGGTTCACACTAATGACCAGTTCAATTGTAACATCATGTTCCTGTTCACGTGCTACCAGATGTTCAATCGTAATAATGCCATATACACGCTGCACCGTCTCTTTGAAGTCAAGTGCTTCTTCCTGTTCCAATTCCTGAACAAGTGAACCATATACGGTATCGACAATCATTCTGTAGCCTTTGTGAAGCACAAAACAGGAAGCGATCAATGCAGCTGCGGGATCCATATATCGAAGAATACTCCACCCCATCGTTTCTCCTGTCATGGAACCTACAATACCGACCAAGACGATAAGCGAACAGTAGAGTGCACGACGATGCTGCTGTGCATAAGCTAGAGCCTGCGATTGATTTCGTTTACGGAAATATCGGTATTGATATTGAAAGATTGCTTCTTTCACAGCCAATGCTGCAAAAGCTACCACAAGTGCATGAGTATATTTCTCAAGTGATTCTGGTACATCTCCGGACAGACTACCCAAAGCGGAGATGGCGATCTGCAAACCTCCCATAAGGATAAGCACAGATAATAATACCGAAATTCCAGGTCTCGCGATACGTGAATGTTCCTTTGACCGCTCCCTACGAGCCTTTCTTTTTGTTTGTACAGACTTCGAGGGAAAGAGGCCGGACAATGAAGAAGCAGCTTCTGAAGCAGAGTGCAGGCCGTCTGCAAGCAACGATTTGCTGTTTGCCATATAACCGAACCCAGCCTTAATTACTGCAAGTGTCAAATTCCCGGCGATCCCGCTCCACGTGGCAGCGTGAACAGAAGGGAAACGTTCTCTGGTCATGGCGATGCCCCCCTTAATACTCTACCTAAAGTTGCAAAACCGCGCCTGGCAGACGCGGCTTCACAATACAATGTTTAGTTGGATGCTTTGACAGCTGCTTTAGGTTTCTCTGTTTGTTTACCTTTGAGCGCCAGCCACAATGGAGCGGCGATATAGATCGAAGAATATGCACCGAACAATGTTCCGATGACCATAGCAAGTGAGAACATGCGAATGGATTCTCCACCAAAAATAAACAAGCAGAGCGAAGCGACAAACACGGTGAATGTTGTATTCAGGGAACGTGTCATCGTTTGCGCCAAACTGCGGTTGACTACTTCACGCAAATCGGCTTTCGAAGTCTTTTTAGCAAACCGCATATTCTCTCGAATCCGGTCGAAGATAACGATTGTATCATTGATCGAGAATCCGACAATGGTCAGTACAGCCGTAATGAAGGTCAAATTCACTTCCAGTCGGAAGATCGAGAACACACTAATCACTACAAAGGCATCATGGAAGAGCGCAATTACAGCAGCCAAACCAAACCGCCATTCAAATCGGATGGCTACATAGATCATAATCCCGATACTTGCGATAAGAACCGCGTATATGGCATTGCGTTCAAGTTCTTTAGCCATCTCCGGGTCAACCGTGTTGACTTCATAAGAAGCGGTTGAATCCAGCTTGGTGAACTCTTGCTTAAACTTACTTTCCTGAGTTTCATCCAGTACGTTCGAGAAACGAACGTTAACCCGATCAGCACCAGGTGTAATATGAACATCTTTTGTGTCAACACCAAGATCACTAACAATGGGCTTAATTTGTTCCGTTGTGATGGCTTTAGACACCGTAATATCTACATTAGAACCCGAACGGAAATCTACCGCATAATTCAATCCCAGGGCCAAAATACTGATGATCCCTGCAATCGTCAGAATGATGGAAAAGGCATAGGCAATTTTACTGCCTTTAACATAATCAAAATTCCAATTAAAGCGCACGAATTTCACTCTCCTTCACTCCGAAGTACTTAGGCTTCTTCAACACGTTAGCCCGCACAAGCAGGGTCAACAGGAAGCGGGAGAAGAAAATATTCGTGATAATGCTGGTCACGATGTCAAAAATCAGCACGAGTGCGAAACCTTTAACCGCACCTGTACCCATGAAGAACATAACTGAAGCGGCAATGATCGTTGTGATGTTGGAGTCGATAATTGTACGGAAGGAATGTTTACCTCCTGCTTTAACCGAAGACAATATCGACTTGCCACTGCGCATTTCTTCCTTGATCCGCTCGTACGTGATGATGTTGGCATCCACGGCCATCCCTATACCCAGGATAAATGCCGCGATACCCGGAAGGGTAAGTACGAATTCTCCCATATAGAAGATTGCAAGTACCAGCCATGTATGTGTAATCAGGGCAAAGCTCGCAATAATCCCCGGAATACGGTACAGACCAATCATGAACACCAGGATAATCACGGAACCAATTAATCCCGCTTTAATCGTCTGGTCCAGAGATAGTTTACCAAGCGTTGCACCAACGCTTTGAGAGTACTTCTCTGTCAGTTTCAACGGCAACGCGCCCAAATTAATGGTATCGCGAAGCTGATTGGCTTCCTCACGTGAGTAGTTACCCGTGATCTGTGCAGAGCCATCACTCAGCTGCTGCTGCACGGTTGGAGCGGATAACAGCTGATCATCCAGATAGATGGCCAAGGGTTGTCCAATCAAACGTTTGGTAATTTCAGCAAACTTCGCTTTGTCTTTAACCTGGATATCGATCATCGGTGCGTTCAACTGGCTGAATACCACTTTGGCACCATTCTCCACGAACTCATTTCCCCGAAGCTCGATTTTCGTGTATTCGCCTTCTTTGTCATTCTCAGCTTTACTGCGGAAGGTCATGACAGCAGGTTCTTTCATTTTGGCTCTGACTTCAGCCTCGTCGGTAACCCCGGCCAGCTTCAAACGGATCCGGTTCGTTCCTTCAGTTGTTACTTCCGGCTCGCTTGTTCCGAGCGCATTGGCACGGCTCTCCAGACTTTTTGCTGTTTGCACCAAAGAAGCTTTGGTGACTTGTTGTCCTTGTTCCAGCGGCTCTGCTTCATATAAGATCTCGTAGCCTCCTTTTAAATCGAGGCCCAAGCGTATATTTTTGAGCAGCCCTGGACTTGTGCCCAACATTACTCCTGCGGTCACAAGCACGACCAAAATGAAACTGACGATTCTTTTCATGCCGTTCCTAGATCCCCTTTCGTTCTCAATATTCCCATTATAGCGATGCCGTAAAAAGCAGTCAATTTCCAACAAAAAAGATCCCTTTCGCTAGAAAGAGGACCCCCGGTATGCAGACACGGTCATAAAGTTCATAAAGCTTGTTGCTTTCAGTGACAATATGTCGTTCACCAGTTGGTGAAGCGGTGGAATGCCCTGCTTTTCATATTTATGACTGATGCAATTCCAGACATCTTTGCTGGTGACATATTCGTAACCGACAAGCCTTAGTTCCTCTGCTTTGCTACGGCAGAGCATCTCTATAGACTGTTCCAACTCCACATCATTCATTTCTTCCAACGGGGAGCCTCCCTTCATACATCCAAGCCTTTATGCGGCATCAATATTACATCATTCGACTTTACCCGATCATATTCCTTCTTGCTGGTGATGGATCTTTTTGTTAATCGTGTCCAAGTTGTCATGAGAAGATATTGGACTGGCATAGGATGAAGAACGACGGCTTTGTCCCGTTTATGAATATCTGTACTCCAACCGGGAAAGAGGGGTAGTCTTGAAGAAACAGACATTTATCCAGGGAGCCATGATCCTGCTCGCCGCAGGCATCATTAATCGGATTCTAGGGTTCATCCCGCGCATTGCGCTGCCACGGGTTATCGGTGCAGAAGGAGTTGGCATCTACCAACTGAGCTATCCCTTTTTCATCGTACTCGTCACATTAATCACTGGCGGTATTCCATTGGCTGTAGCCAAGCTCGTAGCCGAAGCGGATACAGGTGCCAACCGTTATTCACCCCAGCGAATTCTTCAAATCAGCCTGAGCTTCACACTGACCCTTGGCGTTGTGTTTATGTTTTTGTGCATTATCTTCGCTCCATGGGTCACCCGTTATGTGCTGACCGATGAGAGGGTCTATCACACGTTTGTCAGCATGAGCCCTATGATTGCCATCATCGCCGTATCTGCAGTCTACAGAGGATATTTCCAGGGAAAGCAAAACATGATGCCTACGGCTGTTTCATCTATCGTAGAAACGGTCATTCGTATTATCTGTGTGATCTGGTTTTCCTGGCTCCTCTTACCCCGAGGAATTGCTCAAGCTGCTGCAGGAGCCATGCTTGGAGCACTCGTCGGAGAATTCGTCGGTATGCTTGTATTACTATGGAACTATGCTAGGCAGAAGAAATATATGGATCAACATCTGCCCATACTCGAATCTCCAATCGAACCCAAACCTGCTATTTCAAAAAACTCAATTGGCTCAGAACCTGGACTTCTTCGTCGTTTACTCGCGATCTCTGTACCTGTAACTGCCGGGCGATTAGTTGGTTCCCTCTCCTATCTCGCTGAGACGATTGTAACCGCACAGAGTCTAGCTATTGCAGGTATCTCCAAAGGGCTCGCCACGGCCCAGTATGGTGCATTACAAGGCATGATTATACCGCTACTTCTACTGCCGGGAGCATTAACGTCCTCGCTAGCCACGTCACTTGTCCCTTCATTGTCTGAGGCCTCGGCTCAAGGTGACCGTGCGCTCATACATAAACGGATGCATCAGGCGCTGCGGCTAGCACTTGTAACAGGTGCTCCATTTTCTGTTTTTATGTATGTGCTTGCCGAACCGATGTGTCTTGTTCTGTATAATGATGCATCGATTGGAAGCATGCTTAAGCTCATGGCTCCTTTTGCTTTGTTTATCTACATTCAAGCTCCTCTTCAAGCCGCCCTTCAAGCATTGGATCGTCCGGGAAAGGCACTGCTCAATACATTTATTGGTGCTGTCATCAAAATCACATTGATTTTGGTACTCGCCTCCCGACCAGAATACGGTATATTTGGTGCGGTGATTGCCATTTGTGTGAATTCAACGGTCGTTACCCTTTTACATGCAAGAAGTGTACGCAACCTTTTACAGTTCCGTTTCAAGGTAATGGATTGGGTCAAAACGGGCACTGGTATGGTTATCATGGGCGCCGCTACTCTGGTCATATATGAACAGACTGCATCTATGCTTCCATTTTGGATCAGAATGCTTCTCGCGCCCCTTGTTGGTCTAATCGTTTATTTCATTGTTATGGGCTGGACCAAAATGATTGATTTTCACGATCTTTCCCGTGCTCCCATTATTGGTTCCTGGTTTAAACGTCGTTCTTAGACGTCAGTTATCTTTGTCATCTTTGGAACTTACATAAACTTTCTCGTTATGATCGATGGAACAGATAAACACATCTTTGAAGTCCGTAATACCTTTTTGCTGGATCTGATTTTTAAGCCAAAATCTCGTTTTCTGAATCAGTTCAAGGTTCTGATCCTGAACTTTGCCATCCATGATCAAAGGCAATGGTAGCCCTTCATATTTGATATTTTCAAACCCATCTATTTTATTTTTTCTTGCTTTTTGTTTGGAATTAAATCCTGTCGAACCAGTACCTGATGAGCCGCTATTACCGTCTGAAGAACTCTGCCCTTTTGAAAAAACAGTCAGCTTGCCTGTCGTCTCCAATATGGCGAAGTCAACTTCACCAATGCTGTCTACATTCTGTTCGCGAAGTTGCTGCAGCAAATCGTCCAGATTGTAACGCTGCTTGCGCATCTCATCTCGATGCAATTTACCTTTGGAAATTAACACGGTCGGCTTGCCATCAATCATCAGCCGCAGCTTCCGGCTCTTGAGACTGAGAAAAGCTATGGCAATCTGTACTACCAGTACCGTCAGCATCGGTACAATACCATGGAATAACGGCTTATTGATATCTTCGATGACAAATGCCGCAATTTCTGCAAGCATGATAGATACGACCAAATCAAACATGGACAGCTTTCCAATCTCACGTTTACCCATGATCCGGATAGAAGCATAAACAATAAAATACATGAGTATGGTTCGAAAAATATGTGCTCCGACATCTGAGAAATTCACAACAGGGTTCCTCCTTCGGATCTGAATTTTATACAGGTACCTGAAGCGTAATCCCTATTTTGACCTGAAGCTTACATGCTCATGCAAATATAAACTGTTCATTTAATGGAAAATTCAGTTCATAAGTAGGAAGGCTTGACCATACACTGTATTAATTTCAAACTTGTACAAGGGGGTTGCTTCATGCAGTTGATTCGCCGCATGGTTTCATTTCGAATGTCTAACCCAGTTCTTTCGGGCCTCTGTCATGCTTTTGTGTGGATGATGTTAGGCGCACTGATCCTATCCTTCTTTCTCTGGATGACCGGAATGCGGGAACAGGATCTTTCCCTGTATACTTATGTTGTCCATGGCTTGTCATTGCTGGTTGGTGGATTTGTATCTGGCAAGAGGTCAGGTGAGCGAGGCTGGTACCACGGAGGTATTACCGGAATCGTCTACGGACTAATCGTATTGCTGATTGGGTTTCTGGCACTTGATGCCTCATTCAATTGGAAAGACAGTCTGCAGCTTGCAAGTGCATTCCTGATTTCTGCACTAGGCGGCATATTTGGAGTCAACACACGAAGATCATAGAAGATCGGGGTGTAACGGTTATAAGTAAAAAAGAAAAAGAGAACCGGGTCTCCAAGGAGATCCAGTTCTCTGATAGTGAAAAATACGCTGCAAACGTACTCATAGCCTTACAGGCTTTTAAACATCTATGGTCTATTCAGCCGTTTCACGTGCAACTGCACTGCTAATTGCATTACGATCGAATGTCAATTTAGTAACATCGTTTACACGCAATACAACCACATCGTCTGTGATTTCAGCAATCGTTCCGTGAAGACCGCCGATTGTAACAATTTTATCGCCTTTTTTCAATTGCCCTAACATGGAATTACGTTGCTTCTGTTTTTTGTTCTGTGGACGAATCATCAAGAAGTAAAAAATTGCAACCATGAGTACCAAAGGTACAATCAAAGATACAATTCCACCGCCAGCTGGAGTTGCTGATGCAGTCATTGCCTGAAACATGTAAAATTCCCCCTTATCGACTATACGTACAGATAATACTTGTTACTTCGGTTCCGCAAAAACCTGATCAGAAACCTTTGTCATTGTCATGAAGACCATATTGATCGAAAAATTCATCCCGGAAATCAAGCAAACGATCTTCCATTATGGCTTTACGCACATTGCGCATCAAATTCTGCAAGAAATGAAGATTGTGGATGGTCGTCAAACGTAAGCCAAACGTTTCATCCGCTTTGATTAAATGACGCAAATAGGCTCTTGAATAGTTACGACAAGTATAGCAATCACATTCAGGGTCTAGTGGCCCAAAATCGGTTGCAAACTTGGCATTACGAACTACCAGACGTCCTTGGCTGGTCATCGTTGTTCCGTTACGGGCAATTCGGGTAGGCAAAACACAATCGAACATGTCCACTCCACGAATCGATCCCTCAATCAATGCATCGGGTGAACCTACACCCATTAAATAGCGTGGTTTATTGGACGGCAACAAAGGAACGGTGTAATCCAATACGCCATACATCAAATGTTTCGGTTCTCCAACACTCAGTCCACCAATAGCATAACCCGGGAAATCCATGGAAGTCAAATCTGCCGCGCTTTGGCGACGAAGATCTTCATGCATGCCTCCCTGTACGATGGCAAACAGCCCTTGATCATTCGGACGAGCATGACTTTCCAGACAACGTTCTGCCCAGCGGCTCGTTCTTTCAAGTGATTTTTTTACATATTCATACTCAGCCGGATACGGCGGACACTCATCAAATGCCATCATAATATCGGAGCCCAGTGCATTCTGGATTTCCATTGCCACTTCAGGCGAGAGGAATTTTTTATCTCCGTTTAGATGGGAGCGGAAGTTAACGCCTTCCTCCGTAATTTTGCGCATCTCACTCAGAGAAAACACTTGGAACCCGCCACTGTCAGTCAAAATCGGGCGATCCCAGTTCATAAATTTGTGCAGGCCGCCTGCCTGACGAATAATTTCATGTCCGGGTCTCAGAAACAGGTGGTACGTGTTGCTCAAAATGATCTGAGCATCCATTTCTTTCAACTCTTCGGGACTCATCGTCTTCACCGTCGCCTGTGTTCCTACAGGCATGAAGGTTGGTGTCTCAATAATACCGTGAGGTGTATGTACACGTCCCAAACGGGCTCCGGATTGTTTACAGGTTTTGATATGTTCGTACGTAATTGCTGCCATTGGTTTTAATCATCCTCTAAAAATTAATCGTAATACCTTCACTTCTCAATAAATCAACATAGCATCGCCAAAGCTGAAGAAACGGTACTGTTCTTTAATTGCTTCCTCATATGCATGCATGATTTGTTCTCTACCCGCAAGCGCACTGACCAGCATGACCAATGTGGATTTGGGAAGATGAAAATTCGTAAGCATCCCGTCGATCACTTTGAACGTATATCCCGGATAGATAAAGATTTTGGTCCAGCCGCTGCTTTCTTGCAACTGCCCGTCTTCAAACTTGCTTCCAACCGTTTCAAGTGTTCGACAACTTGTCGTTCCTACAGCAAATATACGGTTGCCACGTTTTTTCGTTTCATTAATTAGATCCGCTGTCTCTTGTGACAAAGAGTAATATTCCTCATGCATAACATGCTCTTCAACTTTGTCAACTGACATAGGCCGAAATGTTCCGAGTCCAACGTGAAGCGTGATGAAAGCTACATTAACGCCTTTATCCCGAATCCGATTCAGCAGTTCTTCTGTAAAATGTAATCCTGCTGTCGGCGCAGCGGCGGATCCTTCATGTTTCGCATATACCGTTTGATACCTTTCACGGTCATCCAGCGTCTCTCTGATATAAGGAGGCAGCGGCATTTCACCCAGACGATCCAGAATCTCTTGAAAGATTCCATCATAGGAGAACGTAAGCAAACGCGCACCCATTTCGCCTTCCTCATCAATGACTGCCTTGAGCTCGTCACTAAAAACGATGACCGAACCAGCTTTCAGCTTCTTGCCTGGTTTAACCAGAGCTTCCCAACGATCGCCCTCTACGTTTTTGAGCAGAAGTACTTCCGCCTTTGCCCCGGTGTCCTCTTTGGTTCCGAACAAACGCGCTGGAAGAACACGTGTATCATTCAGCACCAGTGTATCTCCAGGCTGAAGGAAGTCGATAATATTAGGAAACGTGTGATGGTTAACCTCACCATTTTCCTTATTTAAGGTAAGCAACCGGGACGCCGTGCGGTCAAGCAGTGGCGTCTGTGCAATTAATTGCTCCGGCAATTCAAAATCATATAAGTTCACATTCATATTAGATTCATTCCTTAACAATAGTCACATTTTGATAATAGTGTTTCAATATTGCCTGGTAATCATACCCTTCATCTGCCATACCTTTGGCACCCCATTGGGACAAGCCTAATCCGTGCCCATTACCCTGACCGATGATCATGAAGCTTTGGCCCTGAGTTACAGCTCGAGCTTGACCATCACCACTCATAACCACAAGTGCATTACTGGATGAAGTTCCTGTGCCCGAGGCAGATAGTACAGCAGCACCCTGTGAGCCGGTTTTGCTTGCTGTTTTGCCGTCAGCGCCTAATACAGTATAACTTCCGGTCCCTGCAATATCAAATAAAGTACTAGGTAATCCACCTAAAGCAGAGCGGTAGGTATCTGCATATTTTACCGTCATAGGCTGGCCGTTGGCTGTAACTTCAAGTGCTCTTCCTGATGGCCCGCGCTTGGTCACTTCGAGCGTTGAGATCGAAGATGGAACAGTTGAAGTCGTTTTACCCTGTAGAGTTTTAACCAACTGGGCTGACGTGAATGGTCCTCTTACCCAAGCATAATCATTGGACTGCGGCACTTTGGCCAGAACAACAGCTTCGTTGCCTGGATTTATTTTCGCTACCGGTTCAACATTGGATTGAATTAACGGAACGGGACGAACATTGGTATTTTGGGCAGTAACCGTCACTTTGGCTAAACCCGCATCTGTTTTGGTCGTTAATTCTTTTATATTATCCTCGCGGATATATCCGCTGACTCCTGTACTCAACAGCACATGATACCATGTCTGTAATCCAGCTTGGGCCGATGTATCTCCCTGGCTGTCCACATTACTGAACACATCCCCGCCTCCGTTCCATACTTCGGATGGATGTGCAGTCTGCCCCCCTGCATTGGAAGAGAATACGGCTTCTACGATTTTACCACCGCTCTTGATGACTTCTCCAGAGGTGGCGTCAACCGCACTGGAGACTTTATCATTCTCTGAACCCATTCCGTTGTATGCCTGACTGAGCGTGGTATCCACAACATTGGCAATTTTAAAGCGATCTCCCTGTTGAAGCGCATAAGAGCGAGCAGCGACAGCTTGTACTTTCAGCGCTTCTGCTGGCCAGGATGAATACACTTCTGCACCAACAACAGAGTATAAATATTGCTCTAGTGGAACTACATTAACCAAAGCCAAGTCGCCGCTTACAATGCTAATTTCCATGTCACCGCGATACGTGCGTCCGGAACGTTCCACCACTTTGATTCCACTGCCGTCTCCTTGTACAAAGGCTTTAGCTTCACTGCCGACAATAGTGTAATGCGGGGCTACTTTAAGTGTATCCGTGCTTAACCCAGCATCCTGGCGGATGATAAGAGCAGCACTATTACTGTTTACCGGTGATAGACTTACTCCTGGAACACTGGCCTCCACACTCTTCTTGAATGCAGACAAATCAGCTTCTGATGAGGCCTCACCCACCCATACAGCATAGCCTTGACTGCCTCCATCCAGTTGAAGCACCGTATAGGAACTAACTCCTGCCGATGCAAAAGATGCTTGTGCCGCTTCGGCCTCTTGAAGTGAACTGTATACTCCTGCAGACAGGCGCTTGCTGCCTGTTACCGCTGGTTTTTGTCCGCCCAGTTGGGCTGCAGCCACTTTTTGTACACGGGCTACCGCTTGACCAGCCAACGCTTCTGTTGCATAGTTTCCTGTGTAGAGCTGATAGGTCGCTTTGCCATTTAAAGAAGTTGTAAACAACAACGGTTTATCACTAGTGGCCTGCAACAATTTTGCGGCTGCTGCCGCCGTTTTGAAATCCCCTGTTTCCAACACTTTGACGCGGAATCCGTCCGCACTGAAACGGATTTGTCCTGCCGGAAGAGTTATACTTGCCCCGCTCTCCGAACCGATATTCCATTTCCCACTCGACTCAAGCGTAATCAGTGGTGTAGTCGATTTATACGTACTTCCCAGGTTCGCAAACATAGCAACCCGGATTATCTGCCCATCACTTTCAGCGGCATAAACCGGCACTTGCAGGCATCCTACCGTCAGCAGAGCTGCGGCCAATACCTTCAAACGCCGACTCCACTTCTTTGTTTGTATTGCTTTCCCCACGATCAGTCTCCTCTCCGTGTTTCTCCCAAGTTGTATATTAAGATAAATCTCATTGATATATCGTTACAATTATTTGGCGTCTCTCGGTGGAACGGGCAAACCCAGATGATGATAGGCCAGGTCTGTTACAATTCTGCCCCTCGGTGTACGTTGAAGCATACCAATCTGCAATAGATAAGGCTCATAGACATCCTCTATGGTCTGACTCTCCTCACCAATCGTAGCGGCAATCGTATCCAGACCCACAGGGCCTCCCCGGAAACTGTTAATCATTGATTTGAGCATCTTGTGATCGATCTCGTCCAGACCACGCGGATCAATCTGGAGACGTTGCAGCGCTTCTTCCGCTAGAGCCTGTGTGATAATACCATCACCCCGTACCTGGGCAAAGTCACGCACTCTTTTTAGCAATCGATTGGCAATCCTCGGTGTCCCACGGGAGCGCAATGCGATTTCTTCTGCTGCATTACCAACAATCTCCACCCCTAGAATCTCTGAGGCCCGTGAGACGATGTAGGCCAGCTCATCCACCGTGTAGAACTCCAACCGACTGATAACACCAAACCGATCTCTCAGAGGCGCAGACAGCAAACCTGCACGGGTTGTAGCACCAATCAGCGTAAAGGATGGCAGATCAAGACGTACGGAGCGGGCACTTGGGCCTTTTCCGATCATAATATCCAACGCGAAGTCTTCCATGGCGGGATACATCACTTCTTCTACCGTCCGATGAAGGCGATGAATCTCGTCAATAAATAGGACATCCCCTTCTTGCAGGTTTGTAAGCAATGCAGCTAGATCACCTGGGCGTTCAATCGCAGGTCCCGATGTTGTGCGTAAGTTAACACCCAATTCATTGGCAATGATATTGGCAAGTGTTGTTTTACCAAGTCCAGGCGGTCCATATAACAACACATGATCGAGCGCCTCATTACGCATCTTAGCCGCTTCAATGTATATTTTCAAATTCTCCTTGACCTGGTTTTGCCCGATATATTCATTTAAATACCGAGGACGAAGACTAAGCTCCACAGCTTGATCCTCCATCATCAGGTTCGCGGAAATAATCCGGTCATCCATGTTCATCCCTACCTTTTTTATGCGGTTTACTGCTCTATTATAGAGGCAAAATTAATTTATCCCGTAAACAGCATTTGCAGTGCCCGTTTCATCAACACATCAACAGAATCGGCCGAAGTAACATCTTTCTTCAGTTTGAGCCAAACTTTATCCAGTTCACTGTCGGTATACCCCAGCGCTTTAAGTCCTTCACGAGCCTCATCCCAGGCAGAGCCGCTTCCTGCTTCTTCCGAAGGAGGAGCAAACAAACCTGTTGCATACGTGGCAGCACCGAAACCATCCAATTTGTCCTTAAGGTCCAGTATCATGCGCTGCGCTGTTTTCTTACCAATCCCCGGCAGTTTGGTCAGGAACGTTAGATTCTCTTGATATATGGCCGTCACGACATGGTCCGGCGTACCGCCAGCGAGTATACCCAGAGCAACTTTGGGTCCAATACCTGATACCTCGATCAGCTTGCGAAATAACTTCTGTTCCTCACGAGTAACAAAGCCAAACAGCAACATCGCATCTTCACGTACATGGTGATGGGTATACACCATAATTTCGCCTTCTTGCTTCGCAAATGCAAAAGGATTCGGACAGAATACACGATAACCAACGCCATGCACATCAAGTACAATATATTCATTCTCCAGATGTACGAACTGTCCTCTTAGGAAATCAATCATTTTCGCAATACCTCATTCAACTTGGAATTTAATGTATATGAGTGTGCATGACACACTGCTACAGCCAAAGCATCTGCTACGTCATCCGGCTTCGGGATCACCTGTAAACGCAAAAACATTTTGACCATCTCCTGCACTTGCCGCTTTTCCGCTTTTCCGTATCCCACAATCGCCTGCTTAATCTGCATCGGCGTATACTCGGCTATAGGCAGTCCCTTCTGGGCAGCAGCCAGTACCATGACACCTCTAGCCTGACTTACAGACATCGCTGTTGTGACGTTACGATTGAAAAAAAGTTTCTCCAGCGCTACTGCGTCCGGTTTATATTTATCAATCAGCTGTACCATACCCTCATATACATGAAGCAGCCGTTCCTCTTCAGGGGTGTGAGCTTCTGTCTGAATACAGCCATATTGTACAGGTGTTACCTTACTGCCGATTTTATCCACAAAACCAAAACCGACAATCGCAATCCCCGGGTCAATTCCCAAAAAACGCAAATCCATCTCTCCCTTACAAAAGCGAACATATGTATCGTTCATTTCATTATAACAAAAGATAGACCCTACGGCAGGAAAAACTTTGTCCTTTCATATACTCGCCTGAATTCGTGTATAACCTACAATCGCAATCTCCTATATTCAGGTGTTTCGGTCATGGAACGACAAAAAGGACATCTTTCGATGTCCTTCGGTTCACTTCGTATGTTGTATAATCTGCGAATCCTACGACCAGGAACTTCTCCTCTAGGCGATGTAAACAAATAAATTTCAATGCAGATCAGCCTGTTTTTTATCCGCCATTACGGATTTCTTTATTGGCCTCATCTACCGCATAATCGCTGAACGTAGAGATTACACTATCATACTCATCCTTGTCCTGGATACGAATACCTTGCTGCAACTGCTCCAACACACCTTCAGGCAATGATGTCTCCAACGTGCCTACGTCCATTTGAAAAAAAGTACGGATGACTTTCTCTTCTGTGGGCCTTCCTTCATACAGGTTAAGATTACCCACAGCATCTATGCTAATATATGCCTGCTCTTTACATAATGGAGAAAGATCATCCACATGTTGCTTAATGTGTAAAACTTCTGCCGATTCAACTTGAGCATCCCAATCCGGATGTTGAACGAGCAGCATCTTCAATTGAGGAATCGCCATCTTACCTAATTGTTCCGTCTCTACCCCACAGATATATTGCGTCTCCAATACAACACTCGTTAAACGGTCCGGATCAGGCCCAAGTTGTTCCATCAAAGTCTGAATTTCTTGCTCAGACCTTTGTTCACTGGCAACAGGTCCCATTACAGATACAGCCTCACTGAAATTGGTCGTGAGTAAACGCTCGATCGCAGAAGAAATCGGCAAACCACTGTAAGCCAGTATAGCTACAGCAACTAATGCTGAAGTCATCCACACTGTTCTTTTCCATCGGCGCCAGCGTCTCTTGAATTGTTTTTTGAAGTTAAACGTGTTCACATGAACCCCTTCTATCACTTTTTAAACCTATTGTGACCGAAAGCACTGGGCTTTATGCAAAATTAACCTAAGGCACCAGCAATACGCTACGCTTGAGCGTAATAAGATGAAAGCCATATTTATTCCTTATTAAAGGTTGTCATGAATTAAGAGGTTATGATTGCTTAAAACACAATCAACTTTTAGACATAAATAAAAAGACGGACTATCTATAAATAGATAATCCGTCTTTTTTGAGATCGGGATGACACGATTTGAACATGCGACCCCCTGGTCCCAAACCAGGTGCTCTACCAAGCTGAGCTACATCCCGTTATATATACCGGCGAGAGGACTCGAACCTCCACGGTTTCCCACTCGATTTTGAGTCGAGCGCGTCTGCCATTCCGCCACGCCGGCGTATGAAGTTATAATGGCGCGCCCTGAGAGATTCGAACTCCCGGCCTTTTGATTCGTAGTCAAACGCTCTATCCAGCTGAGCTAAGGGCGCAAATATTGGAGCGGAAGACGGGAATCGAACCCGCGACCCTCGCCTTGGCAAGGCGATGCTCTACCGCTGAGCCACTTCCGCATACGGTATAATAAATATAAAAATGGCGGAACCGACGGGATT
>NZ_PEII01000005.1:0-459527 GCF_002750415.1 Paenibacillus sp. LK1 | reverse complement strand
GAGAAGCATATTTATTGATTATATCAGCGTATTTGCCATTGTAGCTCCCCCCAGAGGTAGGAGCCGAACTTGCTACTGATTCAGTAGCGTCAGATGTTTTGGTTGTAGTCGTGACTTTATATGAAACAAGTTTACTTGGGTCGGCTATCCCTTGTTCGAGTAATTTTGCCTTTTGTTCTAATAGTTTATTTTCCTCAATGATCGATTTGCGATAGGCAGCAGATCCCTGTTCTAAACTCTTTTGCTTATTATGTAGGGAGTCTATGGCAGCTTCAACATTTTTAAGCTTCTTTTGAAGATCAGTTAAGACTTCGTTCGTCTCGCTGTATGATTGATTCGACTTGTCATTAGATTTAGTCGCATCTTTTGTGGCTTTGTCGCCATTTTCTATCATTTGATTGGTGTCAGAACTAATACTCTTCCAAGTCTGTAGTGTTGCAATTAACTCTGTTAATTTTTCTTTTTCATAGGTTAGGTCAGCCTGTTTCCCACCAGCAGATCTAACAGCGCCTATTCTGGATTCAGTCTTGATATCTTCTAATGGATCTTTTCCAGCAATGTCTGAATAGTCTTCTTTCATCTGGTCAATGAGTTTTTGTCTCGCGCTCATTTCTAATTCAACAGTAGCTATTCTTTTCATGGAGGCTTCAATAGCTATTTCTGTTTTCTTTATTTCAGCATTGATAAACTCTGTTTTCTCTTCCTTTTTTGCTTTAATGAATTTCAAAATAGAATCTTTACTAAGACCAGTAATCTTAATGAAGTCACCATATTTTTCATTCATTTTCTTGATTGTGTCAGCAGAAAGAGTATTCTTCTTGGCGAGTTCAGATTGAGCTTTATTTAAAAGTTCAACTTCTTCTTTTGAATTGGTTGCCCAAACTGAGAGCTCATCAAGCTTCTTAGACATTTCACTAACTTTTTGTCCTGTTTGATCGGCAGAAATGCCTAAACCATCTACAGCATCTTCAGTATTCTCAACGCCTTCGACTACAGGAGCGTAATCGACTTGTGAAATAGCAGCGCCCATATTTCTATATGATTCAGCAGTTAAGTTAGCAACACCCGGCAGAGACTCTAAAAGTTTCATCCCTTGAGCAGCGTTTTTTATATTTCCGCTTTGAACGGATTCAAAAACTTTGCTTAGATTGTTCTTGATCTGATCAGCAGGTATTTTACTATCAGCAGCAGCGGTAGCATATATGTCAAGAAACTTGCGAGTCATTCCATTAATTTTGACATTATTTCTTTCCTGCTCATCAATGTATTCTTGACCAGCATTCTTCAATATTAATGCCTTTTTATTTGTGTTTTCCTGCAACTTAGTGTTTGCTTCGTCATATGCTTTTGTTTCAGCTTCAAGAGCTTCTGCCGCTCTTTGTGCAAATCTACTATTAACATCATAGTAAGAGTCATTTGGATCTGTATTTGCTAAAACTTTTTGTCGAAGTGCATATTCTTCTTCTGCTTTTTTCTTTCGTTCGGCAAGTTTACTGACTTCATCTTTATACTTGGCAATATTGCCTTCGATCTCTTTTGCATTGGCAGCATAAGCTACTTCAGCTCGTTTGTTTTCAATTGCGATCTCATCTTCCATCAAAGAGAGCTTTGCTTTAATGGCCTCACTATTTTCATTAATAGCTTTAGTTTGACCATCTATTCCCTGAACAGTAATACCATACTTAGAAGAAAGCTCACTTTCAATTTGTGCTAATTTGGTTTTTTCGTCGAAATTGAGAGATGTCTTTTTGGAAAGGGTATCATACTCTTCTTGAAGTTGCTTGAGATTAGCTAAATCATACTTCTTCTCATTGAGTGCTTCAGTTTTGTCTGTGAAGTCTTCAGTAGCTTGCGTTGCCGAGGAAAATAAACCAATTATGCCTTCCAAAGCCCACCCAATTGCTGCAAAAGCAGCTCCTACACCTGTAGCAACGAGCAAACCACGCAAAGCCACCTTGGCAATATTTGCTGCTCCAGCCATGCCCATTAAGGAAATTTTAGATGCAATTGTAGATAGAGATAGTCCACGCAGTCCTGCTGATGCACTGCCTGTTTGAATTGTAATTCCAAATAACGAAGCGATTGTCTTAGTCATTTCTACAATTAACATTTTGAAACCTATATGAAGTCCAAGTAGAGCAACACTTGCCAGTCCGAAGATAACTGGGAGTGCACCGACTGCATCAACTACACCTGCAACACCGTTTAGCATGGAGGCAAGGAGGGAGGTAAGTGTGATGATTGTATCTGAGATAATTGCATCACCAAAGGCGAGTGACATAGTTTCCCATGCAGTTTTCATTTTTTGGATTCGTGCTTCAAGTGATTGCATATATTTCTCATTTTCTCGTGTAGCTGAACCTTGAGAGCGGATAGCTGTTTCAGTGGCTTGAACAGATATATCATAGTTGTCGAGCAAGGCAATGAAACGCGACAGCTGGTAACGCAAAACTGTTACTTTCAGGCATAAAACGCCTTACTGACTATACTTAAAAAAGTATAGCGGGGAAGGNCGCAAAACTGTTACTTTCAGGCATAAAACGCCTTACTGACTATACTTAAAAAAGTATAGCGGGGAAGGTTCTTCCAAAAGTGTCTTTACACTTGACCTTCCCTCTCTATGTTTCCATAGATGTTCAGACTATAACATCTTCTTTTTACAAAGAAGGTCAACGTTTAGTCGTTACGGTTGAAACGTTTGTGAGAGGTTTGAAAATTTTATGTAGTTTATTTAAATCTTTTCTGTAAAGAGCGATTAGTTTGATGTCGTTATCTTTACATATGTCAATTTTTTGATTCATCTTTTCCTTGTAACTTTCTCTTTCTGGCATACCAAAGTACTCTATAATACTTCCATCTTCCAGTACCCAATCGGATCTCTTTCTTCCACATCTATCATCGTCAACAAAGTCTGCGTATGGTACTTCTTTCTCAAAAGAAATGTTGTTTTCTATGAAAAATTCAGTTATTGTGAGTTCCGCATAGGATAAGCAAACTGTACCATCAGAAGCACTATGAAAACCGCAGTTTCCAAAAGTGTTTATAGGATTTGGAGTTAAATTTGCTTCTGAGCAAGCATTGTTGTATGAACCAAAGTATCTAAAGAAAGTCATAGGAGAGGGGATGTCTTCATCGGCCAATATCTCATCCGCTGTTGGAGTATGCCCAAGTTTTTCTGCAAGTGTTTTTAAGCTAGTAATTAGTTCGTCATTTGAGAACTGAACATTTGTTATGCTCTTTTTTAAGCCCAAGTTTACAGCCTGACAAATAATCGCAGTGAGACTTCTGTTTTGAAAGTGTTTACTTTTCAAAATTCGGTTGGGAGTATTATGATACTTGTCTTTTAGTAGTTCATTCTCTTCCTCAGACCATCGTTCTCGTGAAACTATACCCATTTTGCTAGCTTTTGTGTGAATCGCTGACTCAGTTCTAGAAGGGAAGAACTTTTTAACAAATTCTTTTGTGGGCATTGAACTGTAGTATTTTCTAATATACTCCAATTCTTCAGATGAGTAGTGATAATTCTCTCTTTTTATTTTCAACTTTGATGCCATTCGAATGATTTCCTCTTTGGGGAATCTATTAATCTCGAACAGAAGAGTTTCCCAAGGCTCTGTAGGGTAAAGACTCTCTAGTATGTTTATTTCATTTTGAGTCCATTTTTTATTAAATCTAGGTACATTGTATTTATCAAGTATTTTGTAAAAGTTTTTTATATTGTATTTTTCACATATATCTTTTGGCTTAATTCCACTTTTATAGTCTTCGATGATACTAAGTTCAATATCTTTATGTATGTAAATCATTCTCCAATGCTAATTGTCTCTCTCACAAGACGCCTTACCTCGGTATTGCCTTCGACATGACTCGCTAAGGTGTCCACCGATATGGTTGACTTTGCATAAATCAATCACTTGATTATGGGGCCGTTATGTTAACCCGCCAGCTGTACTGCCGTATATTGTTGTTGCTCTTTAGATAATCCAGTCCATTTACCCGCCAGATCGTCCATAATGTCTGAAACATCTCTGACATCGCCGTTCATTTCTCGCATTGAGACACCAACGCCATTTAGTACTTCCTCTGATTTTGCCATTGATGTCATACGGGAATATATGCTTTTTAAACTGTTACCCACTACTGCACCGCTTTCGCGCGTTGCAGTAGTAATTGCTGTTGTATTTCCGAGGAGAGTCTCCATAGAAACACCGAAGGTATTCGCGGATGAACCTGCTTTTGTCATAGACAATGCTAAGTTTTGAGTTGTGATTGCGAAGTTGTTATCGCTATATCTGTTACTTTCAGACATTTGCTGTCCTACTGACTACGATGCTCGTAGCGGAAGCACTTCTTCCAAAAGTGTCTTTACACTTGAGTGCTTCTCTCTGTATTGCTACAGAGTGCAGACTGTCGCTTCATCCACTGAATAGTGGAGCCTTTTCACTCAGTCGTTCAGGCTGTATTTAAACTTGCCCCTTGTTATCCCAGTGGGAGATCCAAGTCAATCAGAAAAGGTTTGTCTACATGCATTACTGCATGAGGAGACCGATGTTAATCTCATTTAACTTATTCGCAATTTCAATACTTTTCCCAGCTTCAACATTGAAGATTGTCATAGCTGCTGTTAACGTATCTACTGATTCTTGAGGTGTTAATTCAGATATGTTCTGTAATAGCGTTGATGTCTTTGCAAGATTCATAGTTTGATCTTCATCGAATCCCATACGAGCAAAACCAATAGCATTCTCGTTGACTTCTGTGATACTTCGACCTAACTCATTAGCCAATTGTATGCTTCGACTCAACATACCTTCAAAATCCGTTGATTCATCCATTACACGTTTTAGTTGAGTCATTTGACTATCTACTTGAATAATGACATTGGTCATATCTTTCAATGCTCTGATGGTCAAGTAAATGGATGATGTAGCACCTGTCCACAGTGCTACTTTGGATGCAGCACTCGCAAAGCGCTCTCCAAGTGTCTTAGCTTCATTTCCTGCTAATTTTGCTTGAGAAGTTATCTGTGTTAGTTTAGTTTGCAACTCGGTCAATGCATTCTTATAATTGCTAACCTTTGATATATTCCCTAACTGAGCATTTAGCGCGGTTAACTCTGCTACCGCCGAAGCGTTACCTTTAAATTTAGTTTGAGCTGCTGCAATTTTTGCTTCCATATCTGCAACAGCTTTTTTCCTATTTAAATTCTCAGTCATTGCCGCTGCATGTGCTTTATCTAATGCATCACGATCACGAGCAATTTTTTGCTCCTCAGCAAACCGAGTACGTAATTGAGCAAGAAACTGTTGATTACGCTGTTCTTCTTCTTTTAGATTCTTGTCAGCCAACGCCTTACGCGTAGCATATTCTTGTTGAGCTGCTTGTTCGCGCTGCTTATTTATCGCTTGCTCTTTTTGTAAAGCATCTTGTTGTTGTTTGAGATAATCTGTTATCTGGCTATAATTCTTAACATTTTCATCTCGATCTACATTGACACTAACTTGTTGACCAGCCTGATTTTTATATGTATTTGTCGTACTATTGATTTCGCCAAGTTTGTTCTTATTGGCTCTGGTTCTTGCTAGTGTATATCCATCTAATTCTTTCTCAAGTTGTTGAAGGGTTTTCTTTTGTTCTGAATATGCCTCGGTTTCTTCATTTATCTTTTTGGTGGTCTGCGTGATGATTGAGCCGTTGGCTAATTGTTTTTGTGTTACTTTCTCTATAGAGCCATCCAACATTTTGGTTGTCTTAACTGATTCATTGACTACCTTTTGTTGTTGTTCTAATGCTGTATTTAAAACTTTTGTAGCTGCTATAAAGTCATTCATTGACTTAACAAATGATTTATCGATATCCACTTTCAAATTTAAAGATTTGAGAGAGGGGTGGCTGGCTAAAGCCTTGATATCATTGTTTATGTTCTTAATGGAGCTACCCACGTTGATGGATGAATCTATGAGGATACGTAAATCCGTGTTCATATTACTTAAATCACTTCCTTTTTGCTTCTAATATCTAAAGAGAAATAAAAAAGAAGCGATTCAAATGATCGCTTCCCAATGTTACTCATATTCAATTTGTTCAACCAGTTCACAGACCATATCATAAACGTCTGCTTCATCACCCTTAAATGTAGAAGGGGAATGATTGAGGACACTATCTTTAATGGACAATAACATTTCTCTGTTGTTGATATCCTGTGGAACCTCATATGCTTCATTCATTAACTCATTGATATCGGCTACACGCTTCACATTATCTTTGATTAGATAATCACCGTTCTCCTTAATTGGTTGATTATTTTCATCATGCGCTATGTATTGCTTATTGATCACAACAGTTTCGTCTAAAACTGTTTGGAGTTTATCTATCAGTAAATTCTTAAAGCGTGTTCTCATACGAGAATCTTTCCGTTCCAACTCAAGCGAGTGGAGGAAGACAATTAATTTCTCAAGTTGATGATTGTATATTTTCATTATTTGCTCCCTATATGTTCAAATGAAATGGTAATTTTACAGTGATTAAATTAGAAAATTTGATTTTTCTCATCTTCAAAATCGCGCAAATCATAAATCGATGTTGTTGAGATATCATTGTGATGTGCTACAAATTTAGACACCAAATTAATGTCAACACCTGTCTCCAACAGATATGTGATACATGAATTCTTAAATATATGTACGTTAACTCTTCGCTCTAAAATGTCTGATAGCGTATTGGAACAAAAGTCATCTGCCCATGCTGCTGACATAGGTTTGATCTCATTACCGTATTTAGTGGTGAAAATGTGCTCGCTGTCATAACCACGAGTGTCGATCCATTTCTGAATATGGGGAATTACATCAAGGGGAAACATGTACTGTAAAGGTTTACCATCTATAGATTTACCCTTACCCCTAACTGTATGAGAGGTTACATAGTTCTGTCCTTCAGGGATTCTATAATCTAGAATTTCGGTTTTGAACTGGATAATCTCTGAACGTCTTGCCCCAACTCTAAACGCTGTCGCAAGCCATGCCATACCTAGCCAATTTTCATCTTCTTCAAGGACGCTCATTAACATGTCATATTCATCTTTAGTTACTTTGACTTTTTCATAGACACGGTTTTTTGCGATAGGAGGGAGACCACGAGTGAAATTTCTAAACTGTTTATAATTCTCTTCTTCTTCGGCAATGATGTTCTCAATGTGGTTACAGAGACTGGAGATGACAGATTTACGGAGTCCTATTGCCGAGGAAGACATTTTTCTATTGTCGCGTATGTAACTGAGGTATCTTAAAAAATCGCGTTTTGTGATCTTATAGAAAGGCTTGTTGTTCATGGAGTTTACCATGTACCATCCAAACTGACGTATCACACTTGTATATTGCTTTCGTGATGCGGGGGAGAGATCTTGTACTGAAACGAACTCTTCAGCGATTACCCTATAGTCTTCGTTAACTTGAAGCCACATTTCCTCTGTTACTTCTGCTTGTTTCTTGGCTGGTTCTCGCAATGTGTTTTGCTTAACTTCTTTTTTACTCATTTAACATCATCCTTATGTATATTGATCGTAACTTTCCAATGCCATAATCAACACGCTCCCTGTGTTTTATTATTTCAAATTAATTCCTTGGCGTTTTAAGCCTCTATACATAGCCGCTTTGTGAGCACCAGTATTCCTCAACTCTTCTCGTGTTGCCTCAGTAAATGGACGCGGAACACCTGCATACTCAAATCCGTATAGGTAATTTTGACCTGACTCCACGATTTCAGCAACATTCCTATCTCCATCTGAACGAATATTCTCAACTACTAAAGTTGTTTCATTGATCAATTCAGATTTCATACTTTCCTCACTACCCAATAATCCTGTACGAGAATACATGGTAGGCTCATACACGTCATAGACTTCTTCTTTTACTTTTTCTTTCTGAACTTGTTTAACTGTCTTAGCAACATCATTACTCAATGCTTGTCCAATAGGCTGATTTAGCTTTTGTAGAAACTTAACTAAATCCTGTTGAGTCTTAACTTGCATCAGTTAATTCCTTAGCTTGTGCAACTGAAGCAACAGCCATTTCAGCAATTACTTTAGCTGCTTGTTGTTGAGCTACTTTAAATCTATCTTCAAGTTTCTTCAATTCTTCTTTTGGGAAAGAGTTAATAACTTCCATAGTGATGCCATTGTCTAGAAACTTTCTTGAAATGGCGGTTAGGCTGTCAATGTTCATCTTCTTAGGGAATGGTAAATCAGAGAATGTCTTCATCACCAAAATGTTAAATAGACTCAAAGTATCTCTGATCAGGTTATCATCAATCTCAGTGCGAGATCTCAACTCATCTACAATGGCAATATATTCTGTTACCACATCCTCCATTAGTGATTCACGAAAATATGTATGTACATTTACTTCGTGATTATCGGGAGTTACATAGATTGTTTTTCGCTGGTTATTTTTACTGTCAATAGCATTAAGTTTGGCTAGAGTTAATTTATTTGATTTTGCCATTTTTTCATCTCCCTATGGTTTATGACCATGATAAGCTTTAATTACTTGTTCCGCTCTCAGATCATAGTTGTGATATTTGTATACATACTGTTGAGCTTTTTTGGCTTTCTGACTCCTTTGTCTGTCAGTCATACTCAATACTTCATCAACCATCAATATCATCTCATCAGTATTCTTGGGTAGATAAACATGATCATGGAATAGATATTGCTGAGCAGGGGTGAAAGGGGAAACTAGAATACCTCCACCAATTCCTAAACTTTCCGCAGGTCTCATTGATGTTTGTGTAATTGACTTATCATCTAAATTTTGTCCCAGAATTATCTTGCTAGAGGAATATAAGTAAGGAAGATCTTCGTATGCACCATACCCCTTATAGGCTGAAGGATGGTTCAGCAAATTTACTTCACGGTTCGAATCCATCCACCACTCATTGCCAAAGATACTCACATCGTAGCCACGTTCTACAACTGGCATAATAAAGTTGCGAGTTTGCTCAAATCTACGTTCATAGTTATTAGCAATAAGCACAATATCTCTTTGTATACCTGAATCGACTCGTTTGTGAAAATCAGGATTACATCCAAACAACATTAACTCAGCTTGCTTGCCTTTGTTCCAGTAATTGGGGAGACACTCAGCGGTTGTTGTGAAAATATAGTCAGCATAATCAGACCAGTAATCGCCTATCCAATGGTCAAAAGGAGTATCCTCAATAGAATAAAACACATGAAATATTCCTTTTTCTTTTGTGTGCTCAAATATACCTTCAGCAAAGTTTGCAAAACATTCAGAAAACACAATGTCTACATGATTGTTTTCTATGTAATCTTTGAATAATTCAACTTGAGTTTCTTTATCTTTGTCCCACAACTGATACTTGCCATCCATAATCTGTACTTCGTGTCCAAGATTTTTAAATCCTGAAGAAATCCCGTATTTGATGAGGGAACTGTTATTTGTGAATAAAACCTTAAGACCCAATCACAACACCACTTTTCAGTGTATATTCCTCAATTGCTTTCTCAATTTGCTTGAACCGTACTTCCCAAGTGTTTTCGGAAGCAACTCGTTTAGCTTCTTCCTTAAATCCTTTTTCTTTAGATTTAGCAATTGCTTCATCAACTCTAGCCAGAAACTCTTCATCACTTTTTGCAGTAAGTACTGCTGATGGATAAAGGTCTGTCTCATGCCATTTTGTTGCTACAGTAATTGCTCCAGCAGCCAAGTGTTCATACATCTTAACTGGAGAGGCCGATTGAGTAATATTCGTTTTTGTATTAAAGGGGATAAGACATACATCTGCATGAGCGTAATAATTGTATAACTCATCATGTTTCTTACACCCTAAATTAATTACATTTGATGGGCACTGTTTACCAAACTCCAGTCCAACAAATACAGTAGGATATTTTTCTGCTACCTTCTTGATCAAATATGTGCTTGTCCATGAACCAAGAGCTCCAACAAAGGCAACAATAGGGCCATCAATATCTTCATACTCCTTAGGTTTCATGGAAGGTTTATTGATGTATTCAGATGGTGCAGCGTTACGTACTAGGTGTACATTGTCATGCATTTTACTTCGAATATCATATAACCGCTGACTTGATGTAAGCATTATATCCGCACTGTCTACGGCAAACTTCTCATATTGCTCCCAATCTGGAAACTCATCAATACTGTCGTAAATTTTAATCTTCGCATTTACCCTGTCGAAGTGTTCTGCTGACTTAGCCCACGTAGCATAAGCCACATCGATCTTGTACTTACCATGCTTCACATCTTTCATGAAGGATTCAAAGTTATGAATTACGAAAATATTAGTTTCGACTTCTTCAATTGGTCTGTCTGTTTGAGTGTTGTTGCAAAAGTAAACTGTCCAACCGTTACGAGCGAACTGAGATAAGATTTGTTGTGGTCGTTGACGGAGGAACGAAAAATCAAGAACCGGAAAGTATAGTATTGTTTTTTGTTTCATTCATAAACTCCCTTAATTGTTGTTCAGACATAATATGTTGACTGTAGGCAAACAAATCACAAAAAAGCTCAAAGCCATGCTCTTGAGCCATCTTACAGAAATATGCGTCTTCGCCTTGTGGATGAAATCCGTATTTTATAGACTTATAGACTGATTTATCCAATAAAATGACTGCTCCAGTTAAATCCACTCGTTGCAATTTAGAGCAGAGTAGGGTGGGGGCAGTCTTTACATAATAGTTAGTTATATGTCGATATTGCCCTTTATCATCCAACTTCATAATGTTTGGATATAAGTATGGTTTATCTTTATTGGTCAAATATCCATTATAAATCAATCCTGATATAATCTTTTTTCCATGCTTGAGTAACTTAGTAATAACATCAGGTTTTACAAGGATATCTGTATCGATAAACATCAATTTATCGGTTCGAACTTTGCTCATAATGTAATTCTTTAAGTTGCTCAAACTCTTATATATGTATTTATTTCTTACATTGAATTCACGTTCATCTTGGGGTGAATTGGTGTTGATTACATCAATTCTAATGTTATTGTATAGACCCTTATTGTCTTTTTTAAATTCTGTCAGTAATTCAAATGTTCTGTCTAAACTATCATTAACAACGAAATGTAGATCGATTAAAGATTTGGGATAATTGATCTCAAAAATCTTCAACAAATACTGTGGAAGTATCCATTCTCTATTTCGAACTGGTGCAGCTATTGTAATTGTCTTCATGTTTACTCCTAGAAAAAAATAGGGCTAAGCCAATTAGACTCAGCCCGTATGTACTTTAATCTTCCAACAAATCAATGATAACCATTGCAGTTGATTTTGTATCCTTCAAAACTTCACATGTAAAAGTGAATGGTTGCGGATCTCCAGTAGAAGCCATACCGATAGAGAATCCCGGCAGAACTTTTAGTTTAGGAACAGTGTATAGTGCTTCAACATCTTTTCCATCTTCATTTCTCCACATAGTCGTTCCTTCCAACAGGTAAGTTCCGGGGAACACGTCTGAGGCAACGGTCATGCTTTGAGTAGTGTCAGGAGCACTGTAGTAATAATCAGCAATCACTTTCTCGCCTACAGCCAATCCCGTAAGAGTAATTTCTTGTGTGACAGGTGTTGCAGAAATCAACTTTTCACCCATAGACGTTCCATCTACTGTGCGATAGAAGAACACTGGTTTAGTTGTCAAAGGCTCTTTCTCTAGAGTTAGCGTATCCAATTCTTCAACTGTAATTACTTCTTTCTTATGTACAGCTTTAACACCTTTTTTGAATTCTGAACCTGTAAGCACCCCTAGAGATTCCTTGGAGATCAATGCATCCTCCATATTAAGTGTTACATCTTTCTCAGAGTCCCAACCGATACGCTTTGGATGTCCTTTGCCTCCGCGAGCATATACTGTCGAGCCTTGGAACTCAAACGTAGAAGTCGTAAGACTCTCAAGGTATACTTTTGGTTCTCCTGTTGATGGGTCTTTCAATACTACGTCCATAATTTCGCGTGAACCATATTGAGTCATATATTAATTCCTCCGTTTTTATAATTAGTTATTTAACACCGGAAATCCAGTGTGTTAATTTGATATTCTTTGAGTCGGCTCCATGGAGAAGTGCTTGGACGTTGACTGCGTATTCATCTATCATTCTCATACGATTAAATTGGTCATTGAATTGAAAAAAGTTTAAATCAAATGCATTAAATATGTTTATACCATTTGCATTTGAACATAGAATTGAAATAAGATCCTGAAGTGATAAACTATTTTCCGCATCCTGCTCTTTCTTCAACTGTTTTAATTTATTTTTTCTTGCCAATATCTTATCTCTAAGTGCTCTAACTCGATCGTTAAGTGGATTAAAGTCGTCATAACTTTCTGAGGCATAACAATTTTGAATTTTGACTATCTCGCTGATTTGATCTAAAATATTGAATTCATAATTCCTATCCGCAATTATTAATGAGTTTTGTCCTTGGGATAAAGATACATTTATCCCTAAGAAATATGAGAAGGAGGTAAGATATTCGACTATTAAATCACTTCCGTCTGTTTGAAGTAGAAAGAAGATGAGAGGATAATCAAATTCACTAAAATCTACATCTACAAATATATCCTCTTTTTGTAAGGAAATTAGTCTCAGTTTTTGATTGAACTGGTCATATCCTAGATCAATGATCTCATTAAGTGTCTTCGGCTTTATTGTTAAGCCATCAAGCACAATGGATTGATTCGCCAGAGTCTTCAATTTCACATATTCTTTATCCATCACTGAAAATCACGGACTTTAAAAGTAATATAGGAGCCATGATAGTCAGTATTTACACTTAAAGCATCCATCTCGCAAAACTCAACTTTGCCAATTCCAAGACCACGCTCATTATTAAACAATTCATCTAACTTCATGATTATGTAATCCGTTCTAAGACATCCGTAATCCGTCCTAAATAAATCTTGATGCGTGAAAACATTAAATTTAATTAGACCACTTCTAAAAACATTCTTGATAGGAAGATACCTTTCAAACGAAATAGCTATGTATGTTTTCTTTTTCTCAGATGTTTTGGGAATAAATCTATGCGGAAAAATTCTATCGAATAAAACATCTTCTGGAATAACATCTGGTTTATCAAGAAAGTTCATTTCGTTGTAAGTTAGAGCTTTAAGTATTTCCTGACTGGAAAAAATCTTATCTAAAACAATGAGCTTATCTTCTGCTAGGTTTTTAAATCCTGACACGTGAACACCTCCTCAGAGGTTAGGTAACCCGATAATCCCGTACAATTTGATAGCTCAAGAATCCACTCACGTCAACTGAACGAGTATCATCAAAAGTCGAAATTACGTTCTTTAGTTGATCTAATGTCTGTGGAACAGTACGATGCACTTCTTCCCCCAGACTGTTTCTGGCAATCGCTACGTACAGTCCACCGTTTGCTTCAAGATGTCCCAGTTCATAAGTGATGCTGATGCATTTGAGTGTTTCGATTGCTGATGCTTTACTATACTTAGTCTTATCAAAAGCCATCTTCAGCTTGTTGTCTGTACCAATTGAATAGGCGAATTCATATTGAGAATTGATCGCTACATCCAAGTCTACTTCGACGATTTCCACAGTAGGTGTAGCGCTGATTACAATGTCACCGTCAATACCAGATGAATGTTGACGCGAGTAGGGGAGAGCAGAGAACGTAATCCATGCGTTATTCAAACCCTCTGTGTAATTCTCTGGTTTCAGTTCACCAAAGCGAACAATACTTTGACCCATGAACACACTCCTTATATTAGTGATTTAATTTTTATTTCTTTCTGTCCCGAAGACAGTCCATTAGCATTTTTGACATGCAAAATAACAGCACCTAATTTACGGATACTATTTGCTTTGACTGTGCATGTATTTGCTATGGGATCTTGCGAGGATATTGATGCGAGGAGAGTAGGGGACCCATCCAAATTTGTTAATGAAAATGAACTTTCATCAGAAATTTTTAATCCATTATTGAAGAAACTAGCCACATATGTAGACTCGCGGTTAAAGTAAATATCATTTGCTCCGTCTATTGTAGCGTCATAGTCATAATGGATGGTGGGGGCTACATAAATATTCAGTTGTTTTTCAATTCCATATGCTGAAATAGTTATAGTTACTTCGCCTGACTCATGAATAGTAATAATTCCTTGTTCATCAACACCGACCAAATCAGTATTCGAACTTGAGTATTCAAGAAGAGGGTCAACTATTTCAGATCCGCTTCTCATTACTTTTACATTGATTCTTGCAGATTGATTGATACTCAGTGATAGTGGATTGTCATTAAGGATATGTAATTCATATTTACCTAACTTGTGGTAGTCAGCAATACCCAATTCAAGATTGTCTTTGACTGGATCAATTTGATCTGACTGTAGACTCAAATTTACCAATCCATCATCAGACATATAATCTGTATCAATCACCTTGAATGCTTCACTTCCAATAATGAAACGTGTGTCACGTTGTATTAATTGTGTTTCATTATTTTTACTTACTACAATTTGTCTTCGTCCCGCAGGTAAATTCATTATCTTATCTTCTTCAGTTCCGAAATTCGAACGGGCGTTAAAGTAAAGAATAGATGGGAAGGTTTGAATAAATCCATCTTGATTAATCCATTTAAGATCAAAATTACATTTTTCAATCTTGCCTTTTTGATAGAGTGAATTATCTTCAATGTGGAGACATATCCATTGATCGCCAGTTCCTTGAGTAATTCTATCTCCAGCTTGGATTGTTAACCCCGGATACATGATTATAGATTTTATAGTTGGGACTTTACCGTTTGTTACTATGTGTACAGGAGAAGTTTCTGTTGAATCATTGAGGTTAATTTCTTCATACGAGAGTGAATTGAAAAAATCATTATTGATTATGTTAACATTCTGCTGCTTTTTATGTTGTGGGACGGAAGAAGGGATACTCTTAATTCGAGCATTTAAACTTTTGTAAGCAATAATTGCACCTACTTCCACTCATATGAAGAGTAAGAGTATTGAACAATAAGGTTATTTACACGTTCTTGGATATTATCTCTTAAGTCCATTTTTGCTTTTAAGTTATTTGACTCAGCATATCTTTTGAAATCTGAGTTATTTAAAGCTAATCTCATTTCTAAAACATTATTAACTTCCTTATCCATCCATTCTACCTTCATCATTTCGGCAAGAATCTCTTCTTCTAATTCAGAAAGATTGATGTTAAAACACTTGTTAGTTTCATCTCTATCAAGTAGATTCTTTCTACAGTGAGTAAATTTTGCTATAGATGATTTTAAAAAGCTGAAAATATAATCTTCATATGTGTCAGTTGATTCTCTAAACAATTCATCCAACATATAATCTTGAATTTTCGTGCTGAAGCGTTCATAGATATTTACAAATGGAGTCATTTAAACACGCCCATCTTAATTTTGCTCTTGGTTTGCCAGCTCAATCAAACTATTCCCAATGTAATCATCGATAGCTTTGATTTTATTGAAATCCCCAAATCGATTATCTTGAGATTTGATTCCCTGAATATATCGTTGAATAAAAGTCTCTTTTTGAACCTTAGTCAAACCTTTTAAAACAGACATCATTTCAACGGTTGGCAAATCAACCAACTTATCAAGCCGCTCTCTGTTTAAAATATTTTCATAATCTGAATCAAGATAGAGAGCTTTCACGACATTCTTATTCAAGATGAAGAATGCTCCATTACGAGTTAACTCAGGATGATTATAGTAAATAGCTCGCAGTTCTTCGTATGTTACGGATCGCGTAGCACCAAACTCTGGAAGGTAGAGTGGTTGAGGAGAGTTACCTTTTAAGTTCAACCCACCTTCAATCAGACTTACAATCTTAACTAATTGATTTGAGTTGATATTCAATTCTTCTTCAATGTCGTAATATTCGTCTTTTACTTTTTCGACAGTTGTAGGGACTGATTGGGTCGTAACTTTATCTTCAAGCAATTGTTTGACCATAGCTCTTAACTCTTCAATCTCGGTAGACATTTTTTCTTTTTCTAAAGAACTTTCATCTGCAACCTCTTTTGCAGGTTCAGCATTAACTGTCTTTCTCGGTGCCGCCATAAATTAAAACACTCCCTTTGTAAATATAAAATAGGGGTACTTTATATAAGCACCCCTTTAATTTAAATAGTATTACGCCAGCGAGTTCCACATAGCATAACGACCACTGGTCACAATTTTAACATCCCAACGTTGTTGGATTGTATAATCCACAGACAAGTCTGCATTTTGAGACGCTTGTGACTCAATAATTTGTGTGTTACCTTCGAAGCCGATTTTAACAATCTTTTGTACAGCAGAAGAAAGAATCAAAAGTGTTTCTTCATCAATTGCAAAGTCGTCTGTGTTTGGAATCAAGCGTTGCTCCAGTTCGAATAGATCAGTTCCTTGAAAATTAGTCAGGTATCCATTCGTATTGTATTTATCACCAAGACCAAATTTGAAGTACTGATCAGCAGGAACAACTTTGGACAGTGCAAGTTTGGAGCCAAATGCAGTAGAAGTTCCTCCACCATTAGCTGCGACCACTCGTTGTGTCAGTCGGTTAAATTTGTCTTGTGCAAACGCTCCTGTTTCTTTATATCCAGCGCCCAAAGTTGGGTAACTATCAATAATTGCATTGTATACATCAACGGTAATTTGAGTTTCAACCGAACGTACAACTCGTGTAACAAATTCGCCCCAGTTTACTTTACCAGAAACAATTCGATACCAATCTTCGCCTACTGTAATAGTGTGGTTTACTGGAGTAAGAACTACATCGCTACCAAGCAAACGTTGACGTGTCCCTTTTCGTTTACCATTGGAAGCCGTTGATACAACAAACAGATCACTATTTGGCACATTAAATACCAAATTATCTCCCCAACCAACAGACTTTACATCTGCAAATTGATTAAAATTATCAAGAACTGTTTCAGGCACTACGATATCAAGCATCTCAGAAATCAAGGAGAACATTGTCCATTTAACAGTGGGATGAGATTGGAGAGCAGTTTCATTGAACTGATGTTCAGAAGGAAGATTTGCGTATTTGATAGCCGTAGAAGTCAGATTTTTAGAAAACAGGTCTTGTTTTTCTTGAAGGGAGAGGGTCCCAGCATACTGGCGAAGTTTACTTTTTTCAGACTCGCTTGTAGAGTTTTCATATCGATAATGACGGAAAAGTTCCACACCAGCCTGTACGATGTCTTTTTGTTGCTCATCCATTTTGCTATATCTTGCAGAAAAATATGGTTTCATTGATTGTTATCTCCTTGGATTATAATATTGGTTAAATTAAACAGAACGCACAACAAGCAATTTAGTAGCGGGGATACGGCGACTGCCGACGGAAATAGTTGTTTTATCTACAACTTGCATGGCTACAAGAGTGTTTCCTGTCAGATCGTCTGCGGCAGCAGGTTTCAGTGCTCCATTTACTGGTACAACATATTTACCTTTTGCAGTAACACCAGTAATACCGTCATCAGTAATGGTGAAATCGTCGCCAACTTTTAAATGGAATGCGGTAGCTGGTCGGTTGGCGGAATTAGTAAACAGAGTGACATCTGTAAGGTCGATACGAAGCCCATTTACTTCAATGAGTTCCGGCGAACGAACCAACAAAACATCTTCTTTGGTAACATCCGTGGGTGTAGCTGCAACATACAAATCTGGTTGACCTGCAACTTGACCAGTAATAACAACAAAACTTCCATTAGGCATATCTACCGAATTTTTTACATTTTTAACGTAGGCATCAACATTAGTTCCCGCCATAGTACCAAGATTAACAATCTGCATTTATAAATCTCCTTTAATATGTATAATTATTGTTTAAGACGAGACCAAACATCTTTATTTTTTGTTTCTTCTGGTTTTTCGTCTGATTCAGTATGAAGAGTTCCCATTTGACTGAAGTCAGTTTTAACGTTCTTGTTGGTTTCGGAAATACGATCATATGCAAATGATTTAATATCGCGCTCAAATTCAGATACTGAATCATAAGAAGATGATTTTTCACGCCACTCGTTTAGCTCTTCACTGGAGAAAGCGCGCGCGATTTTTGAGAAGATTACTTCAATTTGCTCAGCTTTCTTTTTATCTTCAGTGTTTCTTTGGTATTCTTTGAGTTGCTCCATTGCAGCATTAAGACCTGAAATCTCATTTTCCTTTTGAGACAATTGTTCTTGAACCTTGCTAAATTTATCATTCAATTCAATATAATCATTTTGCTTAGTAGATATTTCTTCCTTCAATTCATTAACAATTTGAACTGCATAATTTTTATGCTCGTCTACAATCGAATTAGTAAAATTGATTTCGGCTTCTTCAGAAACTCCGTTATCCCAATCTGTGGGAACATACTTGATCTTTGTTGCAGACTCAAATTCAAAAGAAACATTATCTCCATTTTTTGAATATGGAACACGCACGTCTTGATAGTTGTTCATGCGGTCTACAGCATATACATTCTGCTCATCAAAGTCACGCATACGGTATCTTGCCACTTCAATATCTTCGTCATACCAGTTTTTTGTCGTATATTTAAGCTCCGAAAGTTTTCGGCTTAATTCGTCACTCAACTGGCTCACTGTAAGATTGAAGGAGGTAGCGATATCTTGTTTTGTTTTCAATTCTTCGTTCTCCTTTTTTTTTTGTTCATTTTCTTCTTTAATGGAAAAACTATTTTTGAATTTCTCCATCATTGTATTGACTACGTTAGTGAATTCAGAAATATCAGTTGATGAGAATTGTAATTCTATCGTTGAATTTTGCATCGCTGGCTGAACATTTTCACCAAGCCCACAAGCACCATAGAACTGAAATTTCGTAAAGTGGAAGCAGTTATCCTCACCCCATTCACCTTCAAACTCTTCAGATAACTCCATTGATTGGCCTTTAATTAAATCTCTACTCATAATATCAGTAGAATCATCAAATTTAGTCCATAGAAGCGCTTCGACGGTCAAGAAGGTTCTAGTTTCGCCATCGTCACAAAGTCTGTCTTCAAAAGCAGCATTGTTTGACTCGGGAATAATACCGATTGCTTTGCCTAAGTATTTTGTAGTAACTTCGCCATCTTTTCGTACTAAGATTTCACGATGATCAGAGAAGTCGCTCTTTCCTGTCGATCTATTATTCTCAATATAGGCTAATACAGGAGTATTACTGAGAGAGGGAATTGCGTCTTCAATGGCTTCTCTGGAGAAGTATGATCCATTGTGATTTTTCCCTGTGTGACAAAGCCAAATTTTTACTTTTTGAAATCTAATGTCTATTTCTTCTGACTCATATGTATTTATAGATTGAAATAGTATAGGCACATTTCTTGAAACTGTATTTTGCAATTAATTATCACCCCCCTTCATTGTTAAATGTCCAAGTTAGAGTCGTTGTCTCGTGTTTTTTCTCCGCTATCGGTAAGATTAGATTTTTGCGGAGCACCAACTTCATTTCCCGACTGGACATGAGAAGAGGAGAGAGGACGCATTCTATCTTTTAGGTCAATTGAGTCTTCGAGGTTAATTAAATTGGAGAATTCTTGAGGAGTTTTTCCCATTGAAGTGGCAACATACGTCACAGGAGCTCCATATTGCGCGGCTTTTATGGCACGATCAAATCTTTCTTGTTGATCAAATCTAGTACCTTCAAGGTGACACTTGAACCTGTATCTACCTGTTATTTGGCGAAGTTGAAAATTAATGAATCGTTCAAATTGCCTGTATATTCTATATACAAACATTTCATCTGTCTTTATAGAGGCAGCCAATCCAGAGCCGTTTAATTGCTTTTCACCGAACAGAACAGGGGATGTACCGGAGGTCTCCCAGAATTCACTATTACCCAATCCTACAATACTGTCTTTACTGTCAGCTTGCTTGAAGTCTAGAGCTTCTGTTTCTAAGGGAGTGGTTACAACCTTTACGCCTTGCGGAACTGCTGACTGCATGAGGGCAGAGAATTGACCAGCGGTGTCAGCCATGATTGCAAAATTATCTTTTTGGTTTCCGCTTTTACCTGTACCATCCTTGTGCATTGGAATTTTGTTTACAAGTAACTTCCATACATCTAATGATGTTTTCGTCTTTAGTAATTCCTTGTAGTTAACAATTTCAATACTGTCTAAGAACAGTCCCATCAATGGAGGAGAGACACCAGCATGGGTATCATCAAATTTAAAAGTCCAAGCTTTTGCAGGATCAAGTTTCTGCCAATAGCTGTATCGCCCATTTGAATATCCAGACTTATTCTTTGAATAATCTTTTTCTCCAATAAAATTGCTGTAGTATTCTCGAAAGTCGGGATGAAAATCATCTAAGTTGACACCCGGATTCAAAAAGTATGTCATATTGAAAGCGAATTGATATCCTAGTTCGTTCCTAGACCAAATCTTACAATAGTTACTCGGTAGTTCTTGTAGGCGTATGCCATGTTCACTTTCACGCATATAATAATATTTAACATCTTCCAAAATCATACTTTCTGCAATTTTTGGTAACTCAGAAGAAAGGTCGAAATCCTCAATCCATTGGAGTGCTTTATTATATGATTTTTTAAATGCCTTACTTTTCATATCTTCAGCATCTGCATTAGTTGGCTCTAAATAATGATCATATGTAAGTATCTCAGACATGTAGATTACTAGTTTCTTAAACTGCATGATAAAATTAAACAAATACTGGGATAAATCCTTTAGTTCACGTTCATGATTTTTTGGATCTGACAGCATTTTCTTAACACTGTCACGATTAAACTTTGCTGGAGACATATTCATATCTTTTAAAATTTGGTTTTGCCAAACGGGACTAATCATGGATGGATTGTTCATACTGGAAAACAAAACTTGTATGAACTTTTTTGCATATTCTTCATTGAATACAAACGACTCTTCTTGTGTATCTTTTTGCTGATCCGGTTTCTTAGTAGCACTTTTCATTTTTCACCTACTTCCATTACAACATCTTTAAGTGAAGAAATAATCAAGATAGTTCAATTCAACTTCATCCTTCTTCACGTCTTCATATGTTTTTAAGTAATACAGGACATACGCAAGAGCTGCCCATATATCCTTTTCAGTCTTTTTGACTACTTGATCAACACCTAGTTTACCGCCTTGTTTTTGTACCAGTTTAAGATTGGCAACTTGGTCAATCAATTGGTCAGTTTGAAAGTGTGCAGCTTTAATCTGATTAATATCTGATTCCTTCTCTTTGGTTCCTTTTTGTGTTTTGCTATTTAAATCAAGCATTTTTTCTGGAACTAAAAGTTTTAGTCTCCCACTTTCCACAAAGTCGATAAAGTTTGTGATAATATCTGTTTGTATTCCCTGTGCTTTTAAGCTAAACACTTTCAATAATCCAACACCATCTTGAGGGGTTTCATCGGTGTTAACTGTATCCCAACTGTCAAATGGATCTGTCTGGAGAGGGTCGTATGTTTCTTTCATTAACTCCTCAACAACACCCTGTCCAATACCGTTAGCATCAACAACTGTAACGGAACCATCATAGTGTTTATCAAGTCTCTTAAGGAACATGGCTTGATCGTTAAAGTTTGTTCCGTTGGGGGGAATGAATATATTTGATACTGTTACATGCTTAATTGTGCCATTACTATTTCTTTCTACCTCAACAATGACAAAAGCAGATTTATTGTTGTTGTTTGACTGGGAGCGCGCAATATCTGCTCCAATAAAATATTCTCTGTTTTTTTTCGGTGTGATCGACGCTCTGCCCACTGTTCGCAATTCCATTAATTTGTTTATATTAACTAGTGCACCATCACTTACACCACACCATCTTGATTCATAGTTCTGAGCAAATGATATGGCACTCGTAGTTGGATCATCTTTCTTAGCAAGTATCTGAGTTCTAGTTTCGCCTCGACCATAGTGACAAGGAAGCTCCCAACTTGCACCTAAGACCATTTTTCCCTTTAAATCAGCCATATCATCGATCATGTTACTTAATCGAATGAATTCATCGCTGCCTCGATATCCGCTTGTAGTGAGGTAATTTATCATACCGTTCAACTCATATGGATTGATTGCAGATAATTTACCTATGGTTCTACGTGGCACGTTTACTACGGGCTCTAAGGCATCTTTAAAGAGAGTGTTATTTAACAACGCAGATTCTTCTACGTTCAATCTTCTTCTACGTTGACCTTTTGAGTTCTGAGCATTAGCAAGAACACTATATATAGCTCCAGAAGTGAATATGACCTCAACTTGATCTTTTGAAAAACTGGATTTTACTATTTCATTGTTCATGAGAGGAAACCATTTTATGATCTCATTGTGCTTTTCTTCACTTATAGAAGAGGCATTTTCTCTGGTTTGAGCGCTCATAGCTATAGTTATATCCGGGAAGAAAATGCAAGTGTGATAAATGCTCATCAATTCAATCATCGTCTTACCAAAACCACGGGGAAATACGCCATATGTACTTACAAATCTACTCATAGATCTTAAAAATACTCTCTGATCTAAATCTAGCCTCATGCCGCCTTTTTCTGGCGTGATTAAGTCATAAAATAAGTCAGGGAACCATTTACTCCATTGGACAAACTCGACCCATTTGCTTAGATTTTTATCAAATGAATTACTTTTCTTGTCGTCGATCTTTACAGGAGAGTTAAATTCAGCGTTGGTTCCAACTCTAGAGCTTTTCTTAGTATGCTTGAAATTATCACTCTGAAAATTATTGTAATTAGCCATGACCTGATTCATCCTTGTTCAAATCACTCATCTGGCTCTCATAGTCCATTTTTCTCTTGTCATAAAAATCATAAATCTCTTTGTACTCACATGAAGGAAGTCCCTTGATGTCTCGGACATAGTTAATGTAGCACCATAAAGTAACATCTACCTTATCTTTTGGTTGCTCAATGAATGAAGGGAGCAGTCCCATTATTTCGTGATTTTCTTCAACTATCCTAGCTAATTGCCCAAACCCGTCGAGACCCCCAGACAAGTCTGCTTTGCTCATTTGTGATGGTTTGAGTTTTCCAGCTTCTGCTACATCTTTTACCATTGCAGCCCATTCTTTAGCACCCTTTAAATCTCCACTTGATTTTGCCAGTGTTTCTTTGACTTTATTTACACAAAATTCTCTAAAGTATTCCTCATGCATAGTAGTCAAGAGTTGAAAGCTGGACTTTAGTTGCTGGTACTTATTTTCAAATAGTATGTATTCATCATCTGGATACCCATAACCATATTTGTCTTTTAGTTCGCTTATATCATATTCACTGCTAATATTTATCTGGTTGTTTGTTCCCTGTTCTTGGGTATCTTCAGTTAGTACTGAGTCATTCCATGTTAAATCCTTGAATTTCTTAAGTTGAATTGTTTTTATGTATAAACCAAAAGTATCTTGTCTTTTTAATGTTGCTTCTTCGATTGCTGATTCCCAAATAGACGCAATGAAGGGTCTATTCATTTGTAACAATGCATCTTTTACGGTTTGCATGTTAGAATAATCTATATTCTTTTTCAGGCATGGTTTACAAACGCCAAATCTGCCATCCGCATCAAACTTACTACCTGAAACATAAAAGTCTGTTACATTTTTATCTCGTTCACATGTGTTACAATATTTTTTTTCTTTGATCGATTTACTATCCATAAATCACCTTCCTAAACATGCTCCTTAATAAAAAACCATGGGGTAGGAGGGAGCGTCCGGTTTAAAGAACCTTATGGCAGGATCTCCCCATGTAAAAATAAATAAGAAAAAACCCGATTTATTTGAATAATCAGGTGTTCGATTTATGTATTCTTTTAAAGTTTAATCTTGTATGTGCATTCAATATCTGAGCCATCTAAAACTATGTATTTTTGCATTGGTGTAGCATAGTAACGCTTAGAAATTGCATAATCATCAACGCCCATAAGACTTCCATTAACAATTACTTCTGTTTTTCCAAACTCTTTTTCATAGTTATGATGAATATGGCCTGAGTAGATGTATTTAGGAACAAATCCTAAGAGCTGAGGGAGGTTTTTCGCTGAAGTGTAAGCCGAATCGAGATCGCCGTGGACGAAGGCGTGTTTTTCTCCTGCAATATCTTCAATATATATACCATCCGTATCTTTGACAATTTCAATGTTCTTGAAGTCTCTCAATCGCGTTTCTAAGAACCAAGGAATTAGATACTCTAAGTTCTCTCGGAAAATTGAGTCATGCTTATTTGAAATTAATCTACTATGATTGCCGATAATGTTAATGAATTTAACTTTACGATGATGTAGGGAAATTTCCGCAAGTGCTTCCGCTACACTTTCAGCGGCTATTTGAATCTGATTAATCACATCTTCACCTGACTGGACTCTGGCAGACACATGGATTGCTCCGTGAATTATGTCACCGAGGTTAGCAACAATAATTTCATCAATATCGTTTCTCTTACTGTATTCCAGTGTTTTACCAACGAGAGTAGATAGTCTCGATCTAAAAATATCGATATTGTATGTATTTAGACTGTTCTTAAACTCACTTCCAATGTGCCAATCACTCCACAAAGAGATACCCTTTTTATTGGTTACTTGTATGGATAGGGAGGATGGAGGCAGGAGTGGCTTCAATCTTTCTAAATCTAGTACAGCTTCTTTAATGATATTTTGTAGGTTTTCGAAACGAGCCTCTTTAAAGATTAATTGATTATACTCGCGTTTTTGATCACGAAGTTTAACGGTTTCTTTCTTCAACTCCAATGTAGCATCTCGAACCTCTTCAGCTACTTCATTGTTTGCAAATTTCTCAAGAATCACAGGTTTCCATTCCAAATAGCTTTTGTATTTTTTGCGCCATCTAGACTCTGTATAGTCTTCCTCAGATTCTTCATTTAACAGAATGGCAGCTTGGGCCCAAGTCAATTCATACAATTCCAGATTGTCGCCTAGACGAATATGATAGTCTGTAATAGTTTCATTTGCGCTTCTTTTTGCTGTTGTAGGAGTCATCAATTCACTCCTTTGGCTGAACTGGAAGATCTTCATTGATGGAAATTGTTACATTTTTACCATCATAGAATTTAAGTTCACTCAATAGGTCATACGTTTTAAGTCCATTTTTATCTTCTTCAGTGATTTCCATAGTTTCTGTGTTCAGGAAACCTTTAAATTTAATAGAGTTATTTCGCTTTGCCATATTATATTGCCCCCAAAATTATTTTATTGTAATAGAAAGAGGAGAGGACAGAGGAAATATCTCGTCCTACCCTATATATTTTTATATGTATTATTTTATCGTTAAAAGTATATAAAATTACTCTTTTACAGCGTTTTTCAGAGCAGTAGCTGGTTTGAAGGCTGGAGCTTTACTAGCTGGAATATCCATCTCTTCTCCAGTTTGCGGATTCCGTCCTTTGCGCGCTGCACGATCACGAACCTCAAAATTACCAAATCCGAAAAGTTGAACTTTTTCACCTTTAGCGAGTGCTTCTGTGATTGTTTGAAGCGTTTCATTAATTGCTTTTTCTACGCCTTTTTTTGTCAAACCTGTTTTCTCTACTACCACGTTAGTCAAATCTGTTTTATTCATTTATAAATCTCCCTTGTAATTGTTTTTTTTGTTTTTGGTGAAAGTATGCCATTTAAAACTTCTGTTACTTGTCATTAAGCCGTGAATTAGCATACCTCCCCTAAAACACCTATCTAAAATACACTCAATTTTATTGAAACCCTTATGTATCAAGGGTTTTCATTTTTCAGCCAATTTTCGTTTCCGACTTTTTATTATTTTTATTCCTATAAGTTAAATTTCTCTCTTTTTTCTTCTCATTGTCCACGATTTTTCCACAGGCTTCACAATATTTCTTAGAGTTGTTACTTTTCTTTCTATTATTATCAATTACGGTATTACATCTTTCACATAGTTTGATTCTTGAGACAAGATTTTTTTTGAGATTATCTACAATTATATCTCCGAAACTTGACCATAATGTTGTTTTGTATCCAGAGTTTGAACCATTATATAGATACTCGATTAAAACATCAGTAACAAAATAGGGATCGCTATGTATTTGTAACAATTCATTTCTTATGTACACATAAACGGGGAGGTGGTCAGTGTTATTTATATCACCACTTTTCTGCCTCGATGAAAGCATCCACTTAGTGTCATTTAAATCTCTATACTTGTTTAACACTGCATCATACATCTCATCTTTACCTCTGCTCTGGCTCATTAAGGTTCTATAATCAAACTCATACATATCAGAGACAGATTTAAATCTAATTCGAACATCTGGAAACATATTTTTCAGCCTATTAACCGTTGTTGTGTTGCTCCAAGATTCAGTAATTCTTTTTGCTTTCTTATTTTTTCTGTCTTGTGGTTTAAGTCTATACTTTTCGTAAGTAAAGAAGTGAGGCATCTTCATTTTATTAAATGGTTTAAACATTGTCTTGATGTGTTTTGGTCGAACTGGTTTATAATTTGTTTTCGCTGCATCAATCTCAAAGTTATTTTCCATAGTTCTGATTTTAACTAGATCTACATCTACTGAGTCACTGTTCCATAACTTAGTGATGTCGTTACTGATAATGCCAATATTTCCGCTGAAAGCTCTTTTTAAATTTTTCTTGATGCTATCTCTACTGATTTTCTCTGCTGGGGCCTTCTTCATATCATAGTAGAGAGGTACGATTCCCTCCATATTCCTTTCAGCCACTTTTACTAATGTTTTATCGTTACTTACTGTCACTTTATCCCCGTCACAATCAAACATTAAGATTTTGCTAATAGGGTCGTGAATAGATGTATGAACGCTTTTACTAACAAACCATTTTCGGGTTACATCATCAACTACATTAGATCTAACCGCATGTTCTTTATAAAGATGCGGGCTTCTCAAGCAATCGACTCTCTCACTGTCAGGTATTGAAACACATGAGACTTCACCATCTAACAACAATCCCCTTGGATTTTTATTCCCATTAAACAAATACTCACAAAAAGCATACAGATCGGGGGCAATGAAAGTATAACATCCATCGACTTTGATTTTTCCTGTATATACTTTCCTCATTAAACTAGCCTTGGCTTCCTTAAGTTTAGTTTTTACGTGAGGATCTAATAAGAGCTCTGGATATATATATAATGATTGCTGGAGATTGTTCTTATCTTCGAACTTCCCCTTTGTTGCCCCTAACAGATTGAGCATTTCGTCAGGGTTGCTTACTGTTTCTTGGATGTCATTTCGAGTAGCCGACACAAGTTGGTCTAACTCTTCTTCGGAAATTAGAGTTAGTGTTTGCAACATTTGATAACAAAGTCGAGCAGAGCTTAATTCGTCTTCTTCAGTGTTAGTTACACTAGCATGACAGTTATATTTCTTGTAGAGTGACTTATACTCATCCCAACTTTGATAGTATTTCCACATCTTAAACTGAGACTTAGTGAAAATAACTTCTATCTTATCTTTAATAATGTCATGTTTCTTACCGTATATATCAGCTACAATTCTATTGTGCTCCCCCACAAATTTATCATAAGGGAAGGGAACGAGTAAGCCTTTAACCCAAGGCAGACGAACCATAAATGCTTTCTTGCTCTTCTTGGGTAAAATCATTCCGCAGCCATCTGTGTGGCAAATTGGCACATCCATTTTTCTTCGACGAACTGTATATTTGACATCATCGACGAAATCCACGGTAGTATTGATTGAAGTTTCAAAATCTTCTACAACGATTGAGCGATCAATATTAAATTTGCCCCATAGATCAGTTGCGCTCGAACATAATGCTAAGTAGGCCAAGTATTTATTAATGCTAACACCATATAGCCTTTTGTTGTTTTTACCAGTGTCAAAGTGATTATTGATTCGCTCTTCAGTAAGACCACACATTAGAGTCAGTTTGACTTTTTCCCAAGTTTCCTTTTTCATAAAGACGGTTTTCTTAGTTCTAATTTGTCCAGCAGACGCAGTAAATGGAACATACTCCTCACCATTTAGAGTAAACCCATTTTCTACTAGACTGTCAAATACACTGTAGTAATGAGTTTCGACAATAATTACGTCCTCGTATGTCTGATTTTCTAATAAACCAAGTGTACGAGTGAGTGAAGACTCAAAAAGAGATACTTTGTTATTGATAGACAAACTATTTGGATTTAAGTTTCGCTTTAGATTAACGTTTGAATCTATAACTGCTCGAAAACTAGTTTCTAACTCCTTGACCTTGTCTTTTTCGTTGTTCAGTTTTGCTCGGTTGATTTCTTTTCGCAATAACCTTTCTTTTAATGTAAAGAAGGCGCTCGTATCAACGCTATATATGTATACTTGCTTTTCCAGTGCCATTCAAACATCCTTTACTATATGTATTATTTGTTTGTAATACTCTTATACCAGAAATATTCATTATCCAAAACATCTATGTATTCAACACAATCATTTATTCCATCTCGCATCCAATCTGACACCATCTTCGTTTCATATGTATCTACTTCAAATCCATCATAGTATCGATCCTCCCAAGTGATAGTTGAGTGATTTCCTTTATTGTGTTTGTTTTTCAAATTGCTGCTCCTCTATGTATGTTTTATATTTGGTGTTCATCACCATGTACTCATATTAAGATTTATCGTTTAATTTGTCAATACATATATTTACTCTTTAAATGAATTAGTGTATACTGAAATTACAGGAGGGATACACAAATGGAAAACGTAAAGGTAGTGAGACTTCACAGTGGTTCAGTATATGATGATATGACAAATTTTTTTAGAAAATATAATAGCATACATACACAAAAAAATTATGAACGTTCACTAAGGAATTTTTTTATGTGGTTTATTGGAAAGGAAATTGAGGTTGTTCAAAAAGATGATCTCAAAATCAGAAATGCGGATATGATCGGGTTTCAAAATTATCTTAAGGAGCACCCTGTTGAATATTCCAATACGACGATAAACAATATTTTAGCAGCCGTTCAAAGTTTCTATGAATTTTTAGAAATTAACGAATATAAAGTGAATTCAATAGTTACTAAAGTAAAAGTACTTCCCGATGACTCTGAACGATGTGGGGCTCTATACTATGATGAAGCTGAGAAGATGGTGTCCATACTTAGATTGGATAAAGTTAAAGGACTAGAGAAGGCAGTGTTTGTAAGATTGGCCTATACAACAAGTTTTCGTAAAAGCACATTGCTTTCAATTAAATATTCGGATATTAAGTTAGATGATAATAGAGGATATTACTATATAAATGTGGTAGGTAAAGGTGGTAAGAAGCATGTCGTTCCAATTTCTAAAAATTTGTACGAAGAACTATTGTCTATTAAAGAGTTAAATTACTATAAAAGATACAAAGATAATAAGATTTTTCATTTATCTACTAAAACCATACAAAAAATGATAGATGGCTTAAAAGAGAAAATGAGTATTGATCCAGAGCGCAACATTAAATTTCATAGTTTGCGAAATGTTGCTGCTGGATTTGGAACACTGGAAGAAGCAAAAAAACATTTAAATCATTCAAATATAGCAACTACTGAAACTTATTACAGACACATTAACGAGGACTTGTCGAATAGTATTAGTTTAAGGATGGAAGAGAAGATAGATGATTCTATATTGGAGAAATTAACAAAAGAAGAATTGATTGAACTACTATTAAACCAAACCTACGGAACACTAACTCAAATTAAAAAGGAGGCTAAAGAGAAGTTACTGAATAGGAGAGAAATGATTATTTAATTAAAATGTAATTGGCTCAACTAAAAACAAAAGTATAGAACATCAAATTAAGCCTATCGGATAAAAAATGTCCAGTAGGTTTTTTTGTATTCAATGATAGCATTACGATTGAATGTTAATCGTCAATTTAGGATGTAAGGTAGAAATTACAGTTGTACCAAGGGGAAGTGAGATTGGGGGTATGTTGGAGAAGTTTAATCATGTGTGTGTATCATAAAAACGTTGACGTATCATAGGAAAATAGGTGATGAGAGGTTGTGGAATGGCTCAAATAGTGTGGTTACAGAATTGTAATGAATTGAGAAGTATAGATATAAGAAGGGGAAAATTGGACGAGTACGATTGAGATTGTGATTAAAATTTGGCGAAAATCGAGAATAAAGTTACAAATAGATTACAATAATATGGAAAATATATGGGAGGGGATGAAATATAAATCATGGTGTGGAAGCGGAAGTGCTAGGCCACTATTTTCCAATTCGTCCTCTTTTCTGGATTTAAAATAGCCCCCCATACCCTTGCTAGATACTACACAAGATATATTGTGTGGCATCTAGAGCATACAAGCACATTCGTTTAAACGATCCAATAAGCTGCTGAATTGTCAAGTTATTTCTAAAAAAAATATTCAAAAAGCTCAAAATTTCTGAAAAATTCATTACACACACCATATACCCTATGGGGGTATAATATAATCGCTGGGTAACAGACTTTGCATAAATCATGACTTATATCAAATTAAATTGTACACTATCTAATTGTTGTTCATTATATTTATCATCATCTACTCACATTCTCATCATCCTAATATGTCTCCTTACCAACTCACTCAGTATACTCACCACTATCTTATCCATCTCACCTATACTATTACTATCACATACACTATACCATTGCACTATCTCACTCTATACTATTCTCATTTCAATTTTCATCTTTTCAATCTCTAATCCTACTTTTCATTTCCAATATTCCATTTACCTATTCATCTTCCCTATATCCAATACCACTTACCAATCTTAGTATCAATTTAAGAATAAAAACATGTACAATTTTAATTTAAAATGGTATAATATTATTAAGAAGTTGATACAGGGGGTGAATACATGATACCAGAACCACTATCCAATGATACATTGCTTACACTTATACCTCAACTAGCATCACAAGGCAATATAGCACTATCATCACATGCTGAAATAAGACTTAATCAGCCTGATAGGAATTTCACCTATGAACGATTACTATTCATACTACGGCATCCTAAGAGTATTACAAGTGAATGGGATGAAGAGAGGAAGCGATACAAGTATAAGGTACAAGGTTACAACAAGCGTCATGCAATAGTTAGCCTTATCATAAGCAATACATATATCAAGGTAGTCACGGTGTTCTAACTGTGGCTACTGATTCACCTATTTAAATTACATACGATTGGGGTATAATACAATATGATTACATATGGCAACGGAGTAGCCAACACAATAAATGAGGAGGTAACATATATGAGCAGCTTTAATGAGGCTTACAACAATGATAAACAATACAAAGAGTCATTGATCAGTAGTACAATAACACCAGATAAACAAGAAGCATATATTAATGCAGTGGACTATACTATTGATGATTTAATTGGTGTAATGGAAGCTTATAAACATGGATCTATTACAGATGAGAAAGAAGCACAAGAACAGATTAGAGTATTCTTGGAAGAATATACTGTTAAACTATTTAATATCACTAAAGGGAAATGATTTTTTATTTCTCTTTTAAGTATAAATATAATATTTAAATAATAAAACAATTTACGATTCCACTCTAGAAATAGGGTTTTACATATAAGAGACTAATACATTTAAAATTGAAAGGATGAAAAAGCATTACAATTAAAGTTGTTGATTCAATGATGGGCGCAGGTAAGACAAGCGCAGCTATAAACCTAATGAACAATGTGGATGAAAATAAATATATTTATATTACTCCATACTTAGATGAGGTTGTTCGTATTAAGCAGTCTTGTGTAGCGAGAAAATTCTATGAGCCAAAAGTTTACACAAGTGAAGGGGAAGTATATTTCAAACTTGATTCTTTACATAAACTTTTAACTGAAGGAAAAGATATTGTAACTACTCATGCTTTATTTAAGTTGGCTACGGATGAGACTAGAGAGTTGATCTATAATGAGGGTTACACATTAGTACTGGATGAAGCATTGGAAGTTATCCAAGAGTTAAGCGTGTCACCAGATGATACTAAGATGCTATTAAAAGAATGGATGAAAGTAACGGACAGTGGTTTAATTCAATGGGACACTGCCAAAGAAGATAAGCAGGGTACTTATAATGGTAAATTTCAGTTAGTGAGAAGATATGCTCTAAACAATAATTTAGTCATTCATAATGGGGTAATACTGTTATGGAACTTTCCTCCTAACATTTTTGGTCTGTTTAAAGAAACATATATCCTAACCTATTTGTTCAGATCACAATTACAGAAATATTACTTTGACATTCATGGTGTTAGTTATGAGTACTGGTCTGTTGAAAGAATAGAGAATAGATATCAATTTACAAATAAGTGTCATCTATCAGAAACAAAAACTAAAGAAATTATCAGAAACAAAATAAATATATATGATGGGATCTTAAATAAAATAGGTGAGGGTAATTATTCACTATCTAAGTCATGGTACTTGAACAAGAAGCATTTACACAAACAACTTAAGAACAACACTTTAAACTATTTCAGTAATATAATGAATTCAAAATCTGATAAAAATATGTGGACTACATACAAAGACTTCAAACCAAAGATTAGTGGGAAAGGTTATACTAAGGGATACGTTTCAGTAAATGAACGAAGCACAAATAAATATCAAAACAAAAATGTCTTAGTTTATACTGTGAATAGATTCCTTAGTCCAATTTTAGAAGGATATTTCAAAAGTATGAATATAAAAGTAGACCAAGAAATGTTTGCCTTATCAGAACTAATCCAATGGATCTGGAGAAGTGCAATCAGAAATAATCAACGAATTGATATATACCTACCATCAGAAAGAATGAGAAGATTATTAGTGTCATGGCTGAATGATGAATTATAATCTATTGCTTCAAAAGCAATAAACTCTTCAAAAAACCCGCATAAACACTGGGGAAAATGGACCTAAGTCTTAAAAGAAAAGTATTAAAAAAATATATTTAAAATAGTACAATATATACATAATTGTTTGAGATAATAATAGGTGGCGAGATCCATTCCGTTTCACTCCATGGCTGTCGCTCACCTTCATCCACAACTTACGTTGTGTCTGTCATTTATATTATTCTTTCCTTTGACTAACTCTAAAAAAGTTGGTCTATTTGTCATTAAGAATAAAAATATGTATTGCAATATAATGATTTGTCATATATAATGAATATATAAGGTAAAGGAAAACGAAACAAGGAGCTGAAAACAAATGAGTCAATCTAAACTTGCAGTACTGAAGTCACAATGGGCACGTAAGCAAGCACTGAAAAGTAAAACAATCGTAGGCGCATTGATCCTTCGTTAATATAAAGAATAAAAATAATTAAAGGTGGTAATTAAAATGGTTGATAACATGAATAAAGAAGAATTAGAAATGGCTATTTTGGAAAACGATATTGTTGATGTCATGGATTTACCGGATGATATTAGTGTGGATGAGCTTCGATCAATTGTGAGAGAGTGGATACTAAATGGAGACGAAACTCATGAGAGCTGCAAATAAAATTAATAAAGAGTCCATGAAAGTGGCCTTTCACATAGATAAATTGATAATAAAAGGAGGAGATCACATGGTGCGAATCTATTACATAAGTCCAGTACATAAAACTAATCCATACACAGCGTTTAAGCAATCTCAGCAAAGAGTAAACTCACAAAACCAACCCAAACGTTCATCAGCAGGGTTATCTTTCAGCCAACACCTTGAGCTTGTTGAATCTTTAATTAAACAATAAAAATAATAAAAAAGAATTGGATGTGTGATAAAATGAAGAAGATTACAATGGTGCTGATGGTACTTGTATTAAGTTTGATGGTGACTAGTGCAGCTTTTGCTAATGCCAATGAGGCAGCTCCTAAACAGGCCATAATGAAGATTGAAAAGGTATATTACATGAAGGGCAGCGGTTATTATGTTGCTCATACCACTAAGGATAAAGATGGACACTTCTGGGTGTTACAAGTTACTGATATCTCTACACCTAAAGAAGATAAAGCATTTAGTCAGGTGCTACGTAAACAGTATAATGGCAAACAGGTTGTGGTAACTTATGTTGAACCATTTGATGAGGACGAAGAAGTAGAGATCTGGGATGTTAAAATTAAATAGATGTTATTCATGAGATTCCTTAAAGGAGTCTCTTTTCTGTTATTAAGAGTAAAGATATGTATTGACAATATAGTATAGTGAGCGTATTATATAAATATAAGGAACAGGGAATACATAGGAAACATTGTACTGGAACCATTTAAAATACTCATATCATATAGATTTATAATTCTTATAACAGAGGAGGTAAGCAAATTGGATAACATGACAATTACTAGTGCTATTGAAGTGAATACGGAGTTTTTAGACTGTTTGTACAATAAGCGTACTAATCTCATCGAAGATCTTTCATCAGAGTCTACCAATACAGACACTAGTGAGGAGCTTTCGAAGGTTAACGACCTCATCGAATATTGGGAAGGCTTTCTGTGTCAGTTGCAGGAACGTCTAGGAGTCGAGGAAGAGAAAAAAGACAGCCAAGACACGAAGGGGGTTGCACTTGAAGTCGATCCGCTTGTAGATGTCATACGGTTTACAGAGGTACAGTACGCTGCGAAGCATGATCGTCGCATTATCATTAAACGAGTGTTAGAAAAACTTTCCGCAGCAGGCGACATCATTTCGTCAGATCTAACACATTCTTTATATGGATACACAAATCACTCGCTGTCAGGTACGGTTCAGGGTACGAATGGGACATTCCATTTATCAATTGTTCGAGCTGGAGGTGTCAATCTCAAACGATCTCACCACCGCATCACAGTAAATAAAGTAATTGAATAAATGGATACATCAATTAATAGATCAAGTTGGACAATTTAATGTAAAAGAGTGATTTTATAAAGACAATAAGGAGTTGATAACATGATCGATTCAAAAATTATGATGCTGATACACAATGAAAAGGAAGAAATAAAAGCGAAACAGCGTCATTTGCTTATAAAGTACGGATTTGGAAAACATTCAAGAGATATCAAAAAGCAAACATCAGAAGCCTTTTTTAAAATGGCCAATGAAAGCAAGGAAGATTTAGATAAATTTGTTGGATTGGAAAAAGAATATGTATCCTGTAATAGTAAGTTAATCAGTATGGGGATGAGCAAAAAAGAAGTATTGGAATCCAGATAAAATTCTTGTTTTACATAGACAAAGGAGGAATGAATCTTGCGATTTAATGGTGTTGAACTAACAGAAGAGACGATTAAGATCACAAGAAAATTATTCGCCAACATTGCGCTGGAGTGCATCGAGGAAGTTAAAAATGGAAAGGTAATAGTAAATGATCCAGAATCATATTTTGCATGGCGTAAAGAAGAAGTAAAGGATGCAATGGGTGGCAAAATTGATTACACATTAACTTTCTTGCAACGTGCATATTATATACAGACTGGTGAAACAATCGCTTTGTTGAATTAATATAATAATAAAATAATACAAAATTTATATATAAATAAGGAGAGTGAATTCATGAAAAAGGTACTAGAGTACATCCACGTAACTTATCACTACGAATCCAGAGAAGAGCGAGATGAACATGTTGCCCAAATGGAGGCTGAAGGATGGGAGGGCAGCGGTCAAATTAAAGAGACAGCATCATTGCACACTGGTGAATCTGTCTACTGTGGGAAATTCGTGAAATACAATCCATTTATAAAATAATACATAGGAGTGATCAGTATGAAATACACATTCGAAAACTGGATTCAAACAGAGTATTGGGAGGGTGCATTGATCACTTCTCCAACAGGATTAGAGTACTTAACGAATGGAGTTTCAAAATGGGAGCCAAACGCAAACAGAAAGTATAGAGTTGTTGACAACATTAGCAATAAAGTTGACTTCAAGAGTCGATGGAATATGTATTCGCCATATGATCATATTGAGGGAGTGAAATAGTTTATGAAAGATGAATTGGTCATTACATTGAAATCAACCAATAGCTCTACAGATATTATAGACTTTGTAACAGAAGTAAACAAAACGAACAACCTGTCTGCACTCGTGTTATCAAGATCGGAAAATAGCAATCAAATTGAAATAGAGATTTATAAAATCAATTCTTAATCATCGTCATATAATGAATTTGTTGAGAGATTAAAAAGTATAAATTATGTTCAGATAGTAAATTTAGCTTTTGAATTAAAATGATATCAATATAGAAAAAGGAGTTGTTTGTGTGGCAGTTGAAGAAGGCCATGACTTAGCCAAGAAGATTATTTATTGGGCTAACCGAGGATTAGAAATTAGTTACGATATTATTAATCAGATTGAAAATGGACACCAAAAAGATGTTGAATCTGGACACTCGCCACTCCACACGTTCACTGTTTATGTCTTCAGTAAGGAGCAAGAGGACTATGTTTATACACTAAGCCATGACGATCCAATTGAGGCACTGAAAGACGGTGTAGCCTATTGCGAAGACAAGTTTAAAGACTATGTCTATTGACGCAAATATGTTATCAAAAGTTTGATATTAATTGAAGGAGTGGTCTGGATGAACGACAATCAAATGTTGACCGTACTTGAGCAAGAGGGTTTCGAAGTCGCAAACGAAACTGAAGTTATTTGGAAACAGGCTCATGAGATTGGTTACGTATGGGATGAAGTGGATCAGAAATGGATTAAAGTTTAACAATGCATGAATATACAGGATTCAAATTATAACACTCGCATTTTGTGATACTTTCATTCAGCAGTATGCATAAATAGTTGATTTGGAGTAGTTGAGACAATGGTAGAGTCTATATGAAATGCTTATTTCAATTAAAGCGATATAAGCACTAATTGGAAATATAATGTATACTAAAATAAATACATATCAAAGCAAAGGAAGATTCTATTTGAGGCGCATTTATCTAAGATTTTTAATGTTAGTTTCTTCATCTTTTATTATTTATGGGATCGTGGTGATTTTCGCTGGGATTACAGTCTCCCCGTTCTTCTCAGCAGTAATAACAATTCTTTCTTTTATTGTTTCACTCATGGTTCTCCTTTTTACCTTATTGAAAAAGGTGACCTCAAAAATGCATAAAAGCGTAGTTGTATTTGCTATTCTATTAATGCTTGCAGTAATTGCAAAGCTTCTTTATCTACTATTTACACGCAAGCTTGATGAAGAGCTTGATTTAAATCTATTATCAAACTATTCAACTATTGTGGCCTTTGGAGTATCACTTATTCCCCTAGTTCTTGACGGAAGCAATAATAGCGGAAGACAAATGTATGTATCTTTGAGTGGTGATAAGAAAGTTATATTAAGGAAACAAAAGTTTTGAACAGATGTATGTAAAACCAGTCTTTCTTAGAGATATACTATAAGATTATAAGGGTTAGATTGAGAACAGAAAGTGTGGTAAATTAATACTGTCAAAACCATGTTAAAGGGACATCTATCCATAGGAGGGATTGAAATTAACAAAATTGAGAGTACATATTTAAAAGTTGAAGAAATGGCTAAGTCGGAAGGTTTGGAAGTGAAGCGTTTCCCAGAAATATCTAACGATGTCGTATTGGTAGGTAACCTAATTTTGGTATGGTTATCAAACCTACACTGGAGAAATATAACTACAAGTGGAGCAAATCCAGCAGATAGGGATTATGGAGGAACAGTATCGTTGGAAAACCTATTTCAATCTATTAGGCTTGAAAAAGAAACATTTGAAAGAAATAGAACAGCACCGTATTCAATAACCAGATTTATGATGACAGAAGAACATATGAAGAACAAAATAAGAGAAATAATCTACAAAAAATGAATGCAAGAGCCCAACAGGCTCTTTTTTATTTAGTTAAAACAAGACTTTTACCATCAATAACGATAAAATAATACTTGTATATGTATTTTTATTGTTGTATAATTAGATTCAGATAGAGATGATAATACATAAAGAGGTGTTAGGATTGAGTGCAAGAGATTTACTGAAAAGTTTGAAGGAAGACTATTTAATGAATGACAACTTAAACTGGGAAGAAAGAATGAACATTAAGAATAGGATTGCTACAATTGAAGACAGGTTGGGTATTCCATTGAACTTTAGGTTCATGAGATAATAAAAGAAATGTAAGACCAAAAACACTTGAATGGGAGATGACTTATAAATGACTATTAAAAAAGTAAGAACATTCATCACCAACGGCAAAGGAAGATGGGCTGAGTTCCCGTTGACCAGTGAAGACAAAGCTGAAATCCAAAATCACTTTGATGAAAATTACGAAACATTGCGTGTAAGTCCAACTTTAACATACTATTTAGACGATGAATTTAAGCGAAGTATTGAAGTTAACGTTAGAGACTTTACTTTAGACCAAATGAATGAATTAGCAGAAGCAATTCAATATTATACTGAGAAGAAAAGAAAGAATGCCTATCTAAAGAAAATGGAACGTTTTGGTGATTTGAAAATAGGTAGAAATTAAGACCAAATGAAATTTTAATTTGATCAAGAAGGAGCAATCAGATGAATAGAACGAACTATCATTTGACAATCAAAGAAAACAACCAAGATTTCTACTTCCATAAAGAATTCATTTCTACTGGCGATATAGTTAAGATCGGTGGATATAGAACTGTAGTGATTCATAAACAATATGACAGTCCGTATACTGAACTAACTGCCTCATTGGTTAATGAGGGTGAGACGATAATTAGAAATGATGAATTAAGGTAGTCAAGATACTATGAAATGTTACACTTACATAACAAAATAAAAAACACTGGATGTTTTATAGTCCAGTGTGAAGCTTACATGAAAAAGATATTGACTTTTAAGAATAAATATATTAACATTATATAGTACCCTCTGATCATTCGCAGTGAACAGAGGGCGGGCCTTACAAAGACAATAATATTGTGGCAAAACTTCACCACTGAATCTATACTACCATATTCTGTATATCGTTTCAATATAGTTTATGGTTTTATCATAGATATCATGTGGTGAAGGAGGTTGATATGCATGGAAAACAAGAGACTCGCAACAATCAATTTGGTATGTATTACTGTGTTAGTTTTAACTCTATCTGTTTCTTTTAAAGTAGTACCAGTCAACTTTGTAGAGCAGTTAATAACTTTGTTTAGTTTAATTTAAGAGTAAAAATAGGTATATAGTTCATATAATATAAGTACATAAAAAAAGGAGTCTGCGATTAAGCAGCTCCTTTTTTATTTCTTTTTAATAACTAAATACACGGAAACTATAAGCAATATTGTAGCTAAAATTAGAACTACATACACGTATTCAATCTTAGACGTAGTTATGTATAATATGTATCCTAGTAGTGCAAGACAATTTCCAATTACCCAAAACAAAGTACTCTTACTCATAAAGCATCAGTAAACATAGTGTACTGCTCCTCCTAAAGTACTAGTTCATGCAATAGGATTATTCTAGTTCAGTATGATACTTTTATCAAGGATTTTCATTGTTAAATGAAATTAAACACAATAAGAATAAAAATATGTATTGTAATTATAGTGTTATGATGCTATGATTAGATCAGGAAGTAAGAAACGATGTACCAGCAAAAGAAACAATGTGCTGTAACGATACATAAGACTAAGTGAAACAACGATTTTACATAGAAATGGAGGGATACACGATGCAGATAAACAAGAGAAGAGAAGAACTTACAGAAGACGAGATTGTGGAGATTTACGACAATTATGTTGAATGGGGCTACCATAAAGGAGAAGAACCGTTTGGCTTTGAAGATTGGTATCAAGATACGTTCGGCAATGAGAGTTGATCAAAACAGTATTTCAAAAGGAGGAATAAGAGTGAAAAACCTGAAAGATGTAGCGAATGTTATTTTTAATATGAACAATGGAGAATCGTTTGATTTTGAGGTAGTCATTGGTGATACTACATATTATGTTGGTGCAAAATGTATTCATGTAATGGATCTGGATAGAGTAATTGTTGCAGCTTACGGACGAAATGAGCGCGATGTATTGATTAGTGCATTCGATTCTAAAGATGAAATTCATCATAAGCTTGTCAAGGCATTCCAATGAGAGCAGGATTTTAAATAGAAAGGAGGAGTTGAGAGATAACTACCTTAATGATAGTTTTAGCTATTTTGATTCTTGCCTTGTTACTTATAACTATCGATTGGATGATTCATTTATCAATGACGTTGGATGGTTCAATTAAGTCTGGTTGGGCCAGTTATTCAACTTTTATAAAATGGTTCCACAATTATGAGTGGAAGGGCGATAATGTTTTCAGAGGTAGCCTGTGGAATAGAGAAATGAAATGTACATATCATGCAGGGATAATTAAATTTGAGGATGTTGGTATGAAAATAAACGACCCTTTTAGCTATTTCCTTGTACGTATATACACTAGAAAATACATCAAGAACCATAACAAAAATAATGTTTTCAGCTTTCAAAATGAATTGATTAAGAGAAAACCAAAAAGAGAAGGCTATAATGTAAGTCTTCCTAGTGGAGAAGTGATCTATGTATCTATGGAAGAGATATATGGGAAGGTTTTAGAATGAAACAGTTATTTTACAGGATATGATTGGTATCGCACACATGTTCCTCTATTAGTTTACGTGATATAATAGTTGTTGAATGCATTTAATAGGGGGAGATACATATTTCATGGTTATTTGATCGGCAGCTTTCTAAGAAAAAATTAGAACCAAAGCTAATAGACAAAGTTTTTGAAATATACGAAAACGTCGAAGCGTATGGAATGCATCCCAGGGAAGGTCAAGAAAATATGTCATTAGATATTGTAGAGGCTTTTACTGACGATAGCAATCTAATAATAGAAGCAGGGGTAGGAATTGGTAAATCATTTGCATATTTGATACCTTCATTATTAATTAATGAGAGACTTAGAAAGCCTATTATTATAGCAACTTCTTCAATACAACTGTCCGAACAAATTTATGACGATGTATACACAATTGCACATCGATTAGGTTTTGATGAGGTTAGAGCTGTAATCGGTAAGGGAATGGCCAATTATTCATGTCAAGAGCGCACTGAGAGAATAATCGAAATGGGTTTAATTAAAGAAGGAGAACATTTTTTTGAAAGCTTAGTGACACAAATTTCATCCGGAAAAATTAAGCAACGGAGTGACATATCTTTTGGTGTGTCAGATAAGGACTGGAATAGAGTCTCTGTAAATAATTGCACTTACGAAAAATGCACTTACAGGAATACCTGTGAGTTCTATAAAATGAGGACTTTAATAAAAACTGATGCTAGGGTAGTTGATTTTATTGTAGTGAACCAAGATTTACTAATTAGAGATTTGATTCGAAAATATGAAACCGGAAAAGGTTTTATGACTGACAGCAACGTATTAACAATAATTGATGAAGCTCACAATTTCGAAGAGAAGGTTAGAAGTGCTTTAACATTAAAATTTAATCTTTCAGATTCAAAAAAATCTATAAGAAATATATCAAGATTACTCGATTCAAGAGGTGTTTACACCCACTTACGGAGTATAGACATGCTTGTTTATGAGCTTGAAAATATATTTAAAACAGTTAAGGATCAGATTGATAGTTATGTATCATCAGAGTCTGAGAGGTATTCAATATCAACTATCAACTCAGTTGATTTCCAGGCACTTATTGAACATACTAAAGAACTTATCACATCAATGTCTCTGATTGATACAGGTAAAAAAGAGAGACAGATTGATGACTCATTGCAAGAATTGAGAGATTTCCATACGCTTTTTTCCATCTTAGGAAATGTTAAGTCTGATTATCTCATTTGGTCTCAAAAAGCGAACAAAAATACTGTTGAACTTAGTTATTGCCCAAAAAATATAAAAGATGTACTGACAGATAGATTATTCTCAGGCCGAAACTCAGTTATCCTTACTTCGGCTACGATTTGTCAATCTGGCTCATCTCTTGAAGAAAGATATGATTACATTACAAAGGCATTAGGATTCAAGGGAGTACTGGGAGAACAACAATTCTCGCCTTATAAGTATGAAGAAAATGCTCTAATGTACGTTACCAATGACATGCCTATGTACAGAGTGAAAAATGAGGACAATAAAGAGGTTTTTCTAAAGGCCGCTACTGATAAAATTGTAAAACTTTGCAATTTGACTAACGGCAGAACACTGGTCTTATTCTCTGCAAAGGAAGATCTAAAGCTTGTAATCGAAAACTTATCAAAGATTAAAGTTAACTGGCGGATTATTGTGCAAAAAGAGGGATCTTCTCAAGATTCTGCAATCACTGAATTTAAAGAAAGTAATGGTGTGCTTTTTGGAACAGGGATCTTTTGGGAAGGGATTAATATCTCTGGATCAGATTTATCTCAGGTAATTATAGTGAGACTTCCATTTCCAGTTCCAAGTGACCCTATTACTGAACATAAGATCAATAATTCTAAAGATCCAATGAATGAAATATTTCTTCCAGAAATGCTAATTAAATTGCGCCAAGGGACAGGTCGCCTAATTAGGACTGAGACTGATACAGGCATCATTAGCATTTTGGATTCACGTTTAAGCGAGGGTAGCAATAAGCCATACAGAAAGTCTGTATTAAGTTCGTTACCATTTAAAACGTACACAGAAGACTTCAATATGGTGGAGAAGTTTGTTTCAGAAAAAGTAATTCCTAAATTAGAACAGCATTAATTATATATAGCGACCAATTTTGATTACTGAGTTGGTCGCTAAAATCATATAAAAGTCTGATTTTATACTGACATATAAATTCATATTGTTAAATTTGGGAAATCAGCATATAATTCTTTAGACCTACTTAATGAGTCATGCCCACAACCGATGTGGATTTGTAGAGGTGAAAGAATGAAATTTAATCTTAAACGATGCTTTATCATTATTTTGTCTATTATCATGTTTTTTCCATCCCACTACGTCGACGCAGCTTCTACTGCCAGTGTTAAAACAAAAGTACTAAACTATAAAGGACAAAAGTATATCCAACTTACGGGTGGTAACAAAAAAGCAACAGATAAGATCAATAAAATACTAAAAACTCACGCATTAACGGCAGTTCAATTAGACACAGAATTAAAAAAACAATCAAAACAAAATTTTTATAAAACATCTCCAAGTACTAAATTCAATAAAAATGAGAGACTATCTATAGTCTATACTGATAGCGCCTTTATGGGCGGCGTTCATGAAATATATTCAACATTTACATACAACTTCAATTTAAGTAATGGCAATGTTATTACTTTGGGGGATGTAGCAAAAAGTACAGCCCAAATAAGTAACTTAGTTGTTTCGATAAGTGCAGGTTTAAGTATACAAAAGCGTGCAGGTATAGAAATATATGATGAAAGTATAGACAACTATCCAATTGGCCCCGATTCCACATTTTTCTTCTATGATGGTGGTATTGTTGTTCGATTTAGTCCCTACGAGGTTGCCCCATTTTCGGAGGGGTTCATAGATGTGAAAGTCCCATATACTGCTCTAAACGCTACTCCCTTCACATCAAGCAACAATACGCCTCTTGTTCCTACTGTTCCAGTTACATCGGACACTATAGAAACTAAAATAGACGATGATTTCGAAGGTTACGAAGAGGGGAATTTATATGAACTTGCCAATGGACAGATCTGGAAACAGGTTGATTATAAATATTCCTACAGATATTCGTACAGACCTGATGTTATTATCTACAGGGACGGATCTAGGTACTATATGAAAGTTGATGGAATGACGGACAAAGTACAAGTTGAGAGAATTAAATAGTAGGATATAGGCACGGTTCACATTGAGCTGTGTCTTCTTTTTATGAAAGATTAATTTTACCCATATGAATCTCCAGTGTTAGAATATATGTATACAGACAACTTAGAACATACTGGATGGTGAATGCAATGAGTAAACCTCTTGTCAAATGTTTGAGAGATGGTTGTGAGAATTGCAGAAACGAAAATGCTCCTATGGGACTGTGCTATCCATGTAGGGAGTATCTGATTGACACTGCAAGAATAATTAGAAACTCAACCAAAAAAGCAACACACAAGACTAAAATGGATTTAATGCAGTATGGCTACAGTATTTGCAGTGTCAAAAGTTGTAGGGCAAGATCGTTTATGAGAAACAGATGTAAAAAGCACTATATTGAATTCATGAGCAAAAACACTAATTAGTAATCAAGTTTGTATATTAGACACAGTTATTCATTGGCTGTGTCTTTATTTTGAGAAACACTGTATATTGTGTTACAATCAAACTGTGTAATCAATATGTAGTGAATGGGGGTGATTATATGAGAAAGTTTTATCCAGTCTTCGGAGTTTTGTGTTTAGTATATCCTATTATGTCATGGATCTTGTACATAGCATATAGTAACAGTCCAAAGCAAACAGATTATATGGGTACACCTATCGATAACAGCTTAAACAACTGGCTTTATACAACAGCGTACGATTACTTTGTTAACGGTGGAGTTGTGGTATTGTTTTTAGTAGCAGCGGGAGTATTTTTCTATCTAAGTATAAAAGACAAATATCAGTTTTAGGTTGTGAGATAACAGGGGATGCATTAAAGCATCTCTTTTTCATCATTTAAGAATAAATATATGTATACATTAATTAAAATATGTGATAGTATAAGGTTATCAAATAGATGAGGTGATTGTCGTGTACAAGGTTCTTGTAATTGAAAAGATACTTGATAAAATTGAATACAATACATATGGATTTCCTACAGAAGAACAGCAGCAACTTTTCAAATCCCTTTGTGAAGAGGATGAGAATATCATAGTAATCGCTCCACCTATCACTGTGGCAGTTTAAATGAAACTATAATTTCATAAGGAGTTGATCTTTAATGGCCGAATCAAAGTGGCAGGGCGATTATAAATATAAAGGATTTATCATTTGGAATGCATCAGAGAAGGACTGGGTAGTAGAACCAGAGTGGTCAATTGAGGGGATTGAAAATTTTAAACACCAACTTCCACAACTTGAAACCATCGCGAAAGCAAAGAAATGGATTAGAGAAATCGGAGTACATTTAAAAGAAGACGATTTCTTGAAGGACAAGACGGAGATGGGAAGGGAACATATAATGCTTAAAGCACTGAATGCAATTGATACACATGGAATAGCTGTTGAAGAGGTCAGCCACGAAGAGCTGATTGAGTACATAGCTGAGTTAAAAGAGATAGCGTATAAAGCATTGGTTGATGTGGGCGATAGAACTGAATAAAATGATCCTTTCACCCAAATAAATTAACTAGAGGAGAAATAAATTATGAATCGTGAAAATATTGAACTAGTGACTAAGTATCTAGAATTCGAAAAAATGTTTCCTCCATTTATCCGTGATATGGAGACTGGTCTATGTACAACAGAAGTAGCAAGCGGTTGGGAATGGTGCTTTGATCCAGCACAGGCAATTGTTCTTGAGAAGATAGATGGAACGAATGTGAAAATTATTGTTGATGGAGTTAAGCTTGAAATCTATGCAAGAAATCAAAAACATAAGGGTTATGTGAAGACTGAACTTAACGATCCTCAATATAAATACATCAACGAAGCTGTTGTTAATCGAGTTTCTAAGAGATCAAAGAAATTTAAAGATGGTGAATATTATGGAGAGGCTATTGGCGTGAATATTCAAGGAAATAAATATGGCTTAGATCGAAATATGTGGTATACGTTTGAACCTCATAAGGATGGAGTAAGTGTTTATAAGGATTTTCCACAAACAGACGATTATGATATGTGGAAAGAATGGATTCTTAGTCTCAAGTCACTACTAAATCCAGATGTTGAGGCAGAAGGAGTAGTATTCCTTAATCGAAGCAATGGTAAGATGGCTAAACTGAGAAAAGATATGTTTTCAACTAACTATAAGCATAGATAATGAAATGAATATTTTATAAGGAGTGAGGGTGGAATGGAACTAGTCTTATCTGACTCAGAGCGAGAGATGGTTAGGCAGAGTTTACTTGATACCATAGTTAATTCACCTAATTTTAACCCAACAGAAAAAGAGTGTATGGAGGATGTTTATCATCGTATAGTAGATTATGAGAATCAAATTTAAAGTATATGAAAAGATTATTTCATTAAAACGAAAAAGGAGAATTTATAATGAAGCAAGATATGAATTGGATGAAAGTGGAGCACACCTTGAGATTTTATGAGTGTGAAGTTGATAATTTTATCAGCACAGATTTTTCTATATTAAGTGATATAAAATCGAATATTATAGCTTTAATTGGATGCAAGTACATGGGTGACAGTAACATTACCTTTAAAGTAAACATGCTTTCTGAACTAAAAGAGAACATTGGATTATTACAGAGTAATTACCCTTCCTCCACTCATAGACTAAAAGAAGTGATGGAATTTGCAAAGTGTATGTAAAAGGATTCTTTCACAAAGACTAATGAGGGGTTGATTACATTGGAATATAATTGTCGTATTCTTTGCACTATGTCTGTAAGCTGTGAAGTTGATGGTGAGAAGTACACTATTAATGAAAATGATGTATTGCACGTACAGTCCCAATCTATTGATAAACAGAAATGGTTTGTTTTTATTCCATCAATTAGTAAGTATGATTGGATTGAGAAATATCACTTTGATTTCTTAATTGATAAAAATGTTACATATCCCAAATACTTTGGTGAATTTAAATTGCCTGTGATTAGTGAGAACATTCATTCATATACATGCATTCAACCAAGTGGTTACGTTACATGGGTTTCAAAATTAGATGCGGTAACAGTTCAGGATTATAATGAAGCACAAAAGATCAATTGTGACGAAATCCGTTTCAGATAAGGGGAAGCGATGGACTATATTAAATTATTGTCATCAAAATACAATCTGATTCTAAGTTGGTCTAGATATGGTGTGACTGTTCTGGAGGGTGATGAGTTGCATATCCAACTTATCGAACCACATCACAGGACAGACTTTCAATACTGTATGAGAGCTGAATTCCCAGAGACATTCGATAGATGGGGTGTAGCATTGTTTGAAGAGGAATTCTTAAACGATGGGGGATTCTTGCAAGCAATAGAGGCACTTGATACTTTTATAAGTGATAAAATAAATATCGTTAAAGAAAAGCTATCAAAAGGTGCAAGACTGGAATAAAAGAAGTATTTTAAAAGGAGTGGTCACATAGTGTCTGAAGTGGTTGCAAGATGCATTAAGGAAATTTCGAGAGTAATGCCCCCAATAAGGGGTATGCATAAGGAACTGGCTGAACAAATGAAGAAAGAGTATAAAGTTGAAGTCAACGACATAGTCCATGTTGATGTAAGTGAAAATATCTATTTCTTCTATCTAAATCATGAAAAAGTTAATATGGATTACACAGAGCTGAAGGATCATTTCGTGATTGTTTGGGAAAGAGGCTGTTACAACACATGTATTAGAGAAGGACAGGCTTGTAAAAAGATTGGACACTTTATCCCACACGATACTACAAATAGAGATAGAGCCGCTTCAAACTGCTGTCAGTTGGGGTGGGAAATTGGACGAGCTGAATGCAGGATGTTTGAGTAAAATAAGTCTTTTATAATCATTTAAACAATAAAAATACGAAAAGAGGAAATTATTAATGAATACTTATAACCTGATAGCAAATGGAGAAGTTGTAGATTCTATTAAAGAAGAGGGACGTTGCAAAGATACTATGGCTTATGTGCTCATGGATCGTGTTTATGCTCTCACAAGTCAATTAAGACAACACATCAACGTAGTTGTACAAGAAACAGGAAAAGAGCACTATTACAATGTTTAAGCATGGGAGACGCTTTGCAGATGGGACACTATGGGTTATGAATCGGAGCGGAAAATGGATTACCCTTAAAGAAGCAGCACAAATACATAGATATAAGTGAGCAACTAAAGAGGTGACTAACAATCGCCTCTTTTAAGAATGAAAATATATATTGTAAAAGTAATAATATGATGATATAATTCATATATAAGGAAACAGCGTACTCGAAACAGTAACTTAGTATTGTAAATGAGAAAAACTATATCTCTATGTGAGGTGAAAACATAATGAATATTCCTGTAATGGATATAGAAATTAAGGAAGTAAAGATGATAAGTGTAGATGAAGTACAGTATATTGTAAGATCAGGCAATAACGGTTCAATACAAAAAGTATCAACAGAAAATGGTGAGTACCGCATACTTAGTGAAACAGAATTTGTTAAGTATCTAACAGATACAGGACAATTAAAGGTTTCTGATGGTGGGGTTGCTGTAAACCTAAAGAAAGTCAAAAGAATTGATCCAATGAACAGAAAGCTTGTGTTCAGTGAGGGTAAAGAGGCATCGGTATCTACGGCTAGATTCAAAGAAATTGAAGAAGAGATAATGAATCTTACCTAGTTATCTTTATTATGTCGCCGTATAATAGTATTGTAGATTGCGGCGACATGTTATACATATGGTTGTGAAAGGTTTATTTCATACAAACAGAGGAGGGATAAGAATGTTTTATTATTGGTATTTGTTGGGGGGAATCTATACATTGGTGAGTTCAATTGTTGCCCTTAAGAATAGAGAATATTCTAAAGCTGGATCATTTGCCTTAACTGCTGGTATTCTTATTATTTTAGTACTTACAACTCCAACATTTCTAGATGGATTATGAATATAAACATTAACAGAACGGAGGAAAAATAGATGAAAACCAAGATTTCTTTATTGTATAAGAGTGGAGCGGAAAGAAATTATCAGACAGACTTCGGACTTGATGACAAGGTAACTATTGAAATTATGGCAGAGCATGCTAAAGACTTTGTATATGCAGCGATTAATAAAGCCTTTAGAACTGGAGTGAATGAATTCATTGAATTTGTTACTGTAGACAGTGAGACAGTATTGGTGAATGTTCATGATTTGGCTGAAATTAATTTTAAAGTGGTTAACTAATGTTAGAAGATAATCAAATAACTATTTTATAAGCAATTTAGGAGGAGGATATTATGATTAAACTACCATGTGTATTCCCTAAAGATGAAAACAGAGGGATGGGAGACAAGGTGTTTTTCTTTGAGGTAGCAAAAGAGAATGATGATTTTGTACGAGTATACGAATTTGAAGAAGACGAAAAATACACTATTATGCTCCACAAATCAAAGATACGAGAAATCGATAGAGATATGTATGAATTCAAACTCGGAAACTTTTACCTGAAAGATAAATTTAGTCAGTTTTAATCAAATGACTGTTTCATTCCCAAAAAACAGCTAAGAGGAGTCTGTCTAATGAGAATCTTGGATATTGATCTTGATTTATTTTTATATGCGTATGATGGCTTATCACACGATAGAGAAGATAACAACAATGTTCCTTTTGAGGAAGAGAGAGTTAGACAATTCTTGGAGAAAAGATGCGGACTGTCGAAAGAAAAACCAATTGAGGGCGTATTGGTTCAACAACATCATGAGGCGTTCTTATACTGGGAAGAATTAGTGGAAGCTCAGCGATTGACTGTCCCATTCGAGGTTGTACATGCCGATATGCATTCAGATCTTTATACAATGAGCTATACTTACATTCTAGGGGAATTAATGCATGAAAGTGTCGGGAATAGAGTGGGTAAGATGGATAAATCGAAACTACATTTTAGCAATTATCTTGTTTTCGCTCTTGCATGTGGGTGGATAAACCATTTAACTTATGTTACTCATTATGATTGGGATGATAACGACGGGTTAAGTGACATCTATTTTAGAGATTTTAATCCAGAATCAGGACTTTTGCATTTAGCTGCATATAATCCTAGTGAGATATCAAGTTACTCTAATTTTACTGAGAACAAAATTAAATCAGATAAGAATCGTCTAAATATACCATTTAATACTATTGATATGGACGATTATCAAAATACCGTTGAATTTGATTTTGTTGTGCTCTGCCGATCAAAAGAATACACGCCTGAAGAGTCTGATAAACTTATCCCAGTCATAATGGAATACATTAAGGTTATATAAAATGGCTGTATTACTATCTTGAGAGTGAGGTAAATGAATGGAGTACGCTGTGTACTATAAGTCTCAGGAGAATAATTCAAAGATAATGCATAAAGAATTACCTAATGAGTTAAAAAGCAGATACACTAAAAGTGCCAAATACATCTATAAAGTATTTTATCAAGTATATACAGGAGAAGATGAGAATCTGGAGAAATCCATCACGATAACAAGCGATAAGGAACTAAATATCGACGAATTATCAGACAAAATCGCCGCTATTTATGATAACGAAAGTGAGTTTAATGATTATCGTCTATATCAACTTGTTGCGATTCTTGTAGAAGCCGCATACACAAATTATTAGCATTTCTATATCCAGCAAGAATCAATGAAAGATGTGTTTTACAGAATGAAATATAAAGGAGCAATGATAAATGAGTGATCAACCAGAGACGCTTGAAGATCTCATCAAGGAAATGGATAGAAATAGTGAGCGTTACGATTTTCCAGATGAGTACTTATTAGAACATGAATACGCAATGCCATCAATTGGCGAATTTACATACGGAACTTCATATACTCCAACTGCATGGGCTCTACCGTACCTGAAAGAGCTCCTAGAACTAAGAAAGCAAACTAAGCAATAAATCCCCATTAAAGGTGGTGCGACCATGACAGATAAGATTAACCTATACGTAGACGACCTCAGAGACTGTCCAGATGGCTTTGTGGTCGCTCGTACATACTATGAAGCAATACATATACTTGAGACCAAAGAGGTGGCTATTCTTACATTAGACCACGATCTAGGTGAGGATGTAGATGGTAAAGAGCTACCCAATGGATATGAATTGGTGAAGTACTTATGTGAGCATGGATTGAGGGCCGATAAGATCTACATACATACTGATAATCCTGTAGGACGACAGAACATGTACGAGACTCTGTTAGCAGCTCAACGCAGAGAGTTTATTGATGAGGATATTGAGATATATCATTATCCAATAACGGTGAATAAGTATTCTGGGGAGTAACGAGAGGAGTAATACGATGAAAGTTAAATATGTTCATGATAGACGTGATGAGGAGTTTACACTGGGGAAGAAATACGATTTCCAAGTTAAGGAGTACGGTATTGAGATTGTAGATGATCTCAATGATCAGCATGTGATTGCAACTAAAAACAATAAATACAAGCGGTATGAACATGACGAATTTTTTATGTTTAGATTTGAATTTTGTGATTAAGTAAAAGGCATGTTTCATTTAGAAAAAAGGAGCTGACTAATTATGAGCGTTAAAGTGCCTAAGAAAATAATTGTTTTGGCTGATTCTGTATATAGTCACTTACTTTCTGCAAGAGCAGCAGAAGCAAAGATAATGGAGTGGTTGAGATCAAAGGGTTATGAACCGAATGATAGTGATGTTTTTGGGATGCTCTCTAATGCCGAATACGGAGGAAAAGACTTTGCTGAAGCTCTTGAGGATGCAATTGAATGCGGTGAACTGGAGAAGATAGACTAAAAACATAATGAAATGCAAGTTTGATTAAAACTTAGAAGGAGAGGAATTGTGTTGTGGAAAACTGGAGGCTAAGCAAAGAAGAATATAAAATACTTCTCTCATACATAGGCTGTGGCGATATTCCTAATGCTGATATTTTAGTTTTCGGCAATGAAGAGGGGACAGGCGGGTATAGTGTAACAGAGAATGTAAAAGCCAGAACGCAGTTAATTTTAGCTGGTGGGGATGTTAGCAATTACAGTATTGAGGCTAGCAATTGGCGAGAGGGATTTTTTTATCCAGATTCAGATCAACTTCTTGCAACTCATGAGAATAAACGGACGAAAGATTTTACTGCTGGTGTATTTAATGCTGCCATTGCAAGGCTTTGTCTAGCCCATGAACGAAGCTCAAGCAACAATTGGTTTCAAGGTGCTACTAATGTACTGGCATATGAAGCAATCAAAGAGTACATTGGTAGAAGACTTTATAAGCCAAGAGCTGAGGGAATTCAAACTGCTTTAATTGACTGGAGGCCACTCCCTAGGCTAACAGAGAGAATCTGGCCGATTGAATATGGAGCCGTTGCAGCATCACCTGAAGACAAGCCAAATCAAGATAATCCCTATTTAGCAGTTTTCAATAAACCTAAAGGCAGATTCAATCCCAAAAAGTATACCACTTCAAGTTTTAGTGACTTCAAAGAAGATATGAATTTTAGAGCAAGTATAATAAAAAATGCTTTAATAAAATCGAAAGCACAAATTCTTCTTGGGATTGGTGGAGCGGGTGGCTTTAAAAAGGATGCTCTTGAAGTAATGTTTGGAAAAGATATTTTTTCAACAATACCTTTTACATGTGATATGAGAAACAGCAAGGGACAGTTACAAAAAGCGTTTAAAGCAGAAGTACCATTAGATAACAAGACCTTGTATATTTTCTTAATACCATTTCCTTCTGCTGGACAAGGGTTTTCATCTCAAGAAAATGCCTTGGGTATGCTGGAGGAACTTTCAAACAATTATTTGGAACCAATTTTGATGAAGACTAAATAAAATGTAGATTTCACATAGATTAAATAACAAAACCCACCAATTAAATGGCGGGTTTTTTGTTGTGTTCAAATAATCCTAGTTCTGATGCTTTAGCAATTAGAGCTGCAAGAGCGTCTCTATTTTGACTCGCATCTAGAGACATCTCAGAGCGCCTAGAATCGATTTCTGATGATACATCCTGTATCTTTACCTTGATGAGCCGTATCTGAGCTTCAGACAATATTAGATCCTGTTTAAGTGCTTGAAGGTATTCAACAATGTATTCAATATTAAGAGTAAATGGAGGAGATTTTATCGAAGAGCGTTTATTGCTTAATTTTCTATGTTTGGCTTCTATAATCTCTTCAATGTATTTTTGTCTAAGGTAAGAGTTCCATCTAAAACCACAGGCGGCGGCTGTGCGATCAAGCTCTAGGCCTACATCATAAAATGCTTTTAATTGTGTTTCTCCAGTAGTTATATAGTTTAATACAATAGTAGCTAGTAATTTATCCTCATCAGCATTCCAACTATCTTTTCTTATCATGTTTTCACCTCAGATTACTTTTAATTACATATATATCCTATTTGTCAATAGAATATACCTTGTTTTGGAAATATTTAACCCCCCGACTAAAAATGCTTGACAGAACATAAGTTCCCTATTGTTATATGAAGTTCAATCTATTATAATAATAAATATACAGATGACAAACAAATATAAACAATAAATATAATGAAAATGCGGAGTGTGATATCATGGCAGTGGCTATGGATCGAATTATGAATAAAGAAGTTAAACGACTTGATATGTGGAATGCTAATTTAGGAAGAAATAAAGGTAGTGTACAAAGCGGAGAAAGACCAGTAGTTGTTTTGGGGAATGATAAAGGAAATAAATTTAGTCCAGTGGTTATTGTGGCTCCAGTTACAAGCAAAGTAAAAAAGCCAATGCCAACTCATGTTAGAGTAGAGGCAAATGAGATTGAACTTTATGACGACAGTATTATTCTATTAGAGCAGATAATGACAATATCCAAAGATCAATTAGAGTTTAAAATTGCTACTCTTCCAGAAAAATTTCAACAGCCAATAAGTAAAGCATTGTCAATATCTTTACAAATGTAATCTATTACTTATGTAGTTTAATTAGCTCGTTTAAATTGGTAATATTTAATGCCTCACATATAGAAGCTAAATTACTTAAAGGGATTTGTTTGACCTTATTATTACATAAATCATTAATAGTAGAATGTCTAATTCCTGTTAGCCTAGACAGCTCTCTTTTAGATATATCTTTTGAAGCAAGAATTTGCTCTAGCGTGATCTCAAACCACCAATTAGTATTAGAACTTGACATGTAAAAAGTCTCCTTTTATAATAATAGAAGTAAGGTGGAACGAAAATCGTTCCAATATTTTTGCATAGCAAAAGACTCCCAAAACAATGGGAGTATTCATGAATCTTCATTTTAACATGTTAATTATCGTAGTAACAGAGGGGCTTAGTTTGTATGAAGAGGTATTGTTTAATGAAGTTGGTAAAATATGATTCAAATTCGAAGCTAGAGACGTGGAAGTTTTTAGGCATTGGAACAAACAAACCTCATGAACTAAACAATTTCATGTTTAATGGTTATAGAATTTATGATAATGAGAACAATACAATAATAAAAACTAATTTAAATCTAAAACAATGGATTAAAGATAATGAGAAGCCTCAAGTATTATGAGGCTTTTTTTGCTATATAAACGTTTTGCAATAGCAATAAAATTGTAGTAAATTAGTTATCAGAAGTTAAGTAATAGTTTTTTAGTGAGATTTAATTGTTAAAATATTATGAAGCAATAATAAAGATATATTGTTATCCCTTTAGATAATGTATTATATTTATGCTTATATGCTATAATGAATCTAAAGGAGAGTGTACATAAGTATGCAAATTGATCGAAAAGAGATTGAAATAAGAATAATTAAAAGCCTAAATTTAGTTAAGAAATCAAGAAAATCATTAAATGAATTAAATGTATTTCTTTCTGAATTAAATGTGCCTTATGGAATGGTTGAGTCTATACTAGCTAATGAGGAAATAATTTCGGAAGTGGATATTCCACTACTTGTAGGTATCTCTATTGCAGTATATAAGTTAACTAAAGATAGAGATTTACATACAGAGACCTTGTTTGGAGACAGAGAAGTTAGAGATGCTTTGGATATTCTTGGTCAAACAATAAGTGAAAAGATATACCTGCCTATCCCGCTAAATGATGTTATAAAAATAAAGTACGACAGTTTTGTAACAAAGATTTCAATAAAAGAATTAGTAAAAATGTTTGAAAGTCAGCTAATAATTTACGACTATGAAACTCAACGTGGTGCTAAATATAAGACAAATGCTTCTGGTGGTATAGTCAAAACGCCAATAGTAAATAAAGCCAGTGTAAAGCGCATTTCTAAAAAAATGGCTGATAATGATTATTTAGAAGATATGATAGTATTAAACGTATACTCAACTGAGATAGAACCAGTAACCTATCATGAAGAAACTAGAACATTGACTATAAATGATGGTGCTATTATATCTATTTTGGATGGATTCCATCGTCTTCAGGGAGCCTTGGCTGCTCTAGAGATCAATCCGAATGCTGACTTAGTTGAAATACTATCTGTGAGAACTTATGATCATGAGACAGCTCAAAAATTCTTTGGGCAAATAAACACAATTAATGTTCTTAAGACAGAAAGAAGAAAAGAGCTTGCTCAAGAAAGAATGTCAGATAAAGTGGTAGCTAACCTACAAAGAAAATCTGAAATAGGTAAACGAATAGCATCGTCATCTCAAGTTAGTATACCAGCAGGAGAGCTTACGACTTTTGATATCCTTTCATATACTATAGATAAAGTTTTTCCACTAAAAATACAGTTTGATGTTTTAGAGACTAGCGACTATTTGGTTGATTTTTTCGCATACCTTGTGGGGAAATATCCAGATGAATTCTCCTTAAAAGCTAAAGAAAGTACTAACTCTGTAATGAGACACCCTTTAATGTTTATAGGATACATTGTGCTGTCTAAATATATGCAAGAACAAGATATTAATCTTAGAGATTTAAATAAAATGATTAACCAGATCGATTTTGATGATGAAAAACTGATAGGTATGTTGAGTACTAAGGGCATAAGAGGAAATAATTTAGCGCGCAATAACTTGATAAGTTATTTTGAATCTATTTTTAGAGGTGTAAAATAAAATGAACAAGATATATTATGAGGAGTTCTACAATCCTAATCAAAAGAGCAGGTACTTAAAAGATCAAATTGAATCAACAAAAAAAGCATATAGCAGAGTATTGTTGAGAGCTGCAAAAATAGAAAACAAACTTGGAAAAGACCTATATGACTTTAATTTAGATGAAATAAAACAGTTATTGTTTATTCTAAAGGCTACTAAACTTAGTACTGTAATGCATTCAGGCAATATTATTCAAAATTATATAAGATGGGCTATTGAACAGGATCTTCGTACTGACAACATAAATCCACTTGATGCAGTTGCGTCTGGAGAATTTTATAAACAATTTTTGGACACGAGTGAGCAAACACTCTTTAGTTACACTGAAATTAAGAAAGATGTTGTTGACGAATGTATAAATTATCAAGATAAAGCGGTAATACTTGGTCTATACGAAGGAATCTATGGTAGACAATATAGTGAGCTTTTAACATTAAAAATGAAATTCTTTGAGGAAATAAATGATGATCCAGATCACTACAATGTTCGCTTGATTAATGAAACTGTTGATGGAAACAAAGAAAGAACTCTGAAGGTTACATCTGACTTGTACAATATAATGCGAATAGCAAATGACGAGGATATATACTTTAAGAATAATGGCCTTGACTTTGAAGGAATGAGAAACAACAAAAATTATCTAGTCAAGACTGACTATATAATAAGAGCTGCCGAAAACGCACGCACAAAATCTTCTGGTAATACTCCATCTGCTCCAGCGCTAATAAACAGAAGGATAGCCAGGATTGCTGAAATGTACCAGTTACCAATGTTAACTGCGACGAACATACGAAACAGTGGGATGCTAAAGTTGGCTAGTGAGTTGTATTATGAAAATGACAAAAAGTTGGGTAAGGAAGACTATGAGCAAGTGTTGAGGCAATATAATGTAGGCATAGGTAAAAATGGTGAAATCTCGTATGGAAGACTAAAGGCAGATTTTTTAAACATTGAAAATATAGAGAAGTTTTATGGAGAAGAATAAGGTTAATCCTTTATTCTTCTTTTTTTTATAAAAGTGTTTGACTTATTAATAAATGCATGTTATTCTTAGTTTATCAAATACATATATTTATTCTTAAACAGTGGGAGACAAGATGAAATGAAAAACGATCTGATTTATGCACTAATGTCTTTATTAGATGGTATTACAATTTTTATGTTCGCCTTTGGTTGTTTTAAAGTGAGTTTTCGAGATTATTGGAAGGAAATATTAGTCACAAACGTAGTTATCTCAATAGGCACTTTTTACATGAAGTCCAATGAAGCAATATCAAGTTTTATTCCCATCATATGTTTTCTGTTACTGGCTATATCACTTACATTTTACTTTCGGATAAGACCTTGGAGTAGTGTTAAGTTAGCAATTTACGGATTCGGAGCACAATTTGTTTCTCAAATGATAATAGCCATTTTAATCATGGTGGCCTCTGGATCAGGCTATACTTATACTCTTGAAAATTTCGGGATGTACATTCAATTGATAGGCGATGGTTTTCTAATAGCTCTAACGTTAATTTTGCAAAAAAGAAGAATTTGGTACACCACACTACCATATGATTATACGTTTAAAATTAAACTCAATAAAACAAATATTATCAGTTGTACTCTGGGTCTGTTGGCAGTAGTGATATTATACAATGTAAAGCAAATTGAGAATGTATACCTAGGACTGTTATTCTGGTTAATATGTCTAATCAATATTATATTCATTGATGTTGTTAAGGAAAAGAGTGAGTTGGCATGATAGATAATTATGTAAACAATATTTCACGAAAATTAGTTGATCGCTTTCCGACTGAATTGCCGCCATATGGGATCACCAGATACGGAATAAAGTTTATTGTTTCAAATATCTTACCTATCATGTTATTGTTACTTGTGGGTTTGATGTTTAACATTTATAATAATGTTTTAATCAGTATTCTGTCATTTTCTGCGCTGCGGCTTTCTTCTGGAGGATATCACAGCAAATACCCTGAGATATGTTTGATTTACTCAAGCATACTGATATTGACAATTGCGACATTCGGAAATTTATTTGAAGGTATAGAATGGATATTTTCTATAGCAGCTTTAATATTGGTGACAATCTTCGCACCATCAAATATTGAGAACCAAACAAAGATTCTTAGTAAATATTTTATATACTTAAAGTACATAGCAATTCTTACGGTACTAGTGGGAGCTTTAATAAGAGACCCCATTATCAGTTGTTCGATGTTTGCTCAAAGTCTCCTTTTGATTCGCTTGAAAGGAGGTGATAGGAATGAATAAAATTAAAATGATGAAATTTGGTATGACTGCATTTGGATTTTTGCTGACAGCTATTGCTGTAGCTGGCGTTAATACTGCAAGCTGGACATTGATTCACAATGAGCCAGTACCTGAAGAATTAAAATAATAACAATGCCCTCTGCACTAAAATGTGGAGGGCAGATTTATCAAAAGAGGTGTAATAGAATGGATCACATTATTGTCCAGAGGAAAGAGGGAAAAAAAATAAATGATGAAGCCGAATGGTTAAAGATTGTTGATATCAAATCTTCAAGTAAAGAGTTGATCAATGGCAAAAAGGAATATAAGACTGTTTTTCATACTGATGGGGGAGATTTCATTTATTGTACAAGCAATGATGCAATCATGCATTTGATGCACAAGCATCATGGATTAGTCGTTGTAGATCGTGGTAGAATGGGTAACTTATATCATGCAGAACATATTGACTATGAAAAAGGTAAGATGTTTTTTGATGTACAGGCGAACGATTACATAGAGATCATAGGAGATTCCCGAAAGAGTGTTGTAAAAGAGTATTTTAAGAAGTTATTTGGCAAGAAGTGATATCAACCTATAAGGAATAAAAATACGTAATAAAATATGTTGCCAAATGGTATATATACTTTGACTAACTCATAAATTGTTGTATAATTAGGAATACGAACACAAGTTCTATAAATGTTCTATTCGACACTTATCGACATTAAGATGGCTAACTTTCCAATATTATCTACTTGTCAAGCATTTTTAGTCGGGGGGTTAAAGTGTTTGTCAAGTGCTAAAAGATGGATTAAAATAAATACATAAGATAAATCACACCCAGTATTCATCATAAGATACGAGAGGAAATGAAAATATGAAAAACACCTTGAATATTGATAAGAAGTCGATAGGACTTATTACTATAGCTAATTTCTTTTTTCAAGACTATCGAAACAACGAAGAATTTGTACGACAGTGCAGCGGTATGAATGGGAAGCAAATTAACAGTTGGCTTATGCAGTATAGATTTCAGAAGATCTCAGAAACGCGCTACAGGTCGCAAAATGAGTTTGTAGAAGCCTACAATGTAAACCCGCCTATGGCATTGGAGCGCCTATTTCAAGAGCGCATCAATAGTGATAAGTTAAGCAAACTGAATTGCATTGATCCAATTACTATATATACTTATCACATCAAAGACCCAAATGTTAAATTTAATAGTTTTACTGGGTATTTTCTGTAGCCGGATCACCCGGCAACAAAATAAGAATAAAAATACATATTTACAAAATGATAATGTATGCATATAATGGATATATGAGGTGCTTAACACGAAAAAAGCTGATGAAGTAATAGTTTCATCAAGAAATTTTGCTTGAAAAGTGAAGCATGCGAGAGTATATGAAAGAATGACGGAGAATAAAATAACACGCTAAGCGTGATTATATAGAGGCAGCAAGTTTACTCTGAAAAGGTGGTGAAACATATGACGAGCAGATTGAGAAGTCCTCCGATGTAACTGAATTAGCCAAAGAGACATCAATCCAAAAATACATATACACAAAGGGAGATAAAATTAATTAATGGCAGATTACAAAATTAAACTCAACAATAATCATGGTGGAAAAGAATTTAATAGTGGATTTCATTTCGTTGGTAAAGTAAAACCGATCAAAGAAAAAGATAAGAATACAGATAATTGGGAAGACATTCCGTTCTATTCAACTGAAGAAGATGGGAAAAAGAAGGTATTCCAATTTATTATTGAAACTGCAATGAGTAATGAACTAAAGGTTAAAATTACAGGCAAAGAGAAGCCATTTGCATATCCATATAGCAGACAACATGGCAAGTCTGCAAAAGTAGAATGGAATAAAAGATTCAATAAAGAAGCTTATCCAGATAATACATATCATCTCATTGAGCCTGAATGGGATAGAATTGAAAAGTTTAAAGAGATCGTAGAGAAAGATTGTTGGGTGGAAGTTAAGGGGAAATATATCCCATACGAGTTTGAAGCTGAAGACGGGAAAGTAATTAAAGGAATCTCAAGACAAATCAGCTTTATCAATCCAGTTAACGATGAAGGTAAAGTAATTATCGATGGAGAAGTCAAAGAGATTAAAGTCGACAAAAACACCATTAACTATGTTTGTGATTTCCAATCACCTGACTTTATTGAAGTAAATCGATTTAATATGCAGATTGGTATCAATACCACATATCAAGATAGTGAAACTGGTGATACAAAAGTAAACGCAGTTGTCCTAACAAATGGTATGGATAGATCTGAACCAAAAGATGTTGAATTGATGGTCTATCAGAAGAAAGTAGAGCAAGGAATCTCTATGGCTGATGCATTCGCCTCTCTGAATACATATGATTTCATCGAAGTAATTGGACAGGATAATAACCGGGCGACATTTGCTTATGTAGATGTTGTGGAGGAAATTGCATCAGATGACCCGTTTAGCCAAGTTGACAGTAGCGAAAAAGTGACCCGGCAAGAACGTGTGACTAATGGAGATAAAAAAGGTTTAGAGGTACTGAGCTATGTTCAAGGTAGTATTATGCGTGAATTGCTAACCGAAGAGGAATTCAGAAAAGCAGCAGCATCAACCAACGATGACCCATTTAACAACACAAACAAATCAGATGACCCGTTTAGCCAAGTTGAGAGCGATCCATTTGCAACTGATAAGAGCGATGATCCATTTGCTTAATTGGTAATTGAGATATGGAGTGTCTTATGGCACTCCTAAACAACTAATTTAAAATAAAAAAAATAATATCAGGGAGAGATGTTTAATTTATGGGATTGAGAGACGCAGTAATTAACAATGTACCAAAGGTAGCTTTACATGGAATTCGTTCGCTTATAGTAGGAAATTATAAGTCGGGTAAAACACGACTTTGGAAAGAAGTAACCGAACTTCATTACGACAATCCTGATGACTACATGTTACTATCATTTGAAAAAGGTTGGGAAACATGGAGTTTGAAGAACGTTGTCCCTATTCATGCTAAAGGTAAAACTCCAGCAGATCAATGGGAATATTTCCGAAGTACAGTTGTAAAGGATCTTGTTGAGGAAGCAAGTACAAATAAAATTGTTAAACTTCTTGGCGTAGATACGGCTGATAAAGCTATGGCAGCAGCAGAAGAGTGGGTAATTAGAGACTTCAACAAGAGAAATGGGTCAAGATATACTTCTCTTAAAGAAATTAGTGATAAAACCTCTGATAATGGATACACACTTCTTACGGCAGAAATGAATAAACAATTCGATACATTAGAAAATTCGGGCTACGGAACGATGTCTCTCGCATGGTCTAAAGAGAGAGAAACTACTCTTCGCAATGGCAACAAATTTACATCTATTGATATGATGATGTCTGCTACTGGTAAAAAGGTGTTCGAGTCTCAGGCTAGTCTGATTTGTACGCTATATAACGATACCGTGATTTTGGACAAAGATGGAAATGAATTGGATGAAAATATCAAAGACAAAAAAGGTAAGGATAAAGCTAGTGCTTTCCATGAGACTCAGGTCATGATGCTGTTCCGTCCGAATGAATTTGTGTCCATTGGTGGTGGTCGCTATGTAAACCTACCATCCGAGCCCGTTCCTTATAGTTCTAAAGAGTTTATGCGAATCTATGAGGAGGCTGTAAAAGGCCAAATGGATGCTGAGTCAAGAAAGAATATTGTGAAGATTGAGGAAGAACAAGAAACAGTTCAGGAACAAAAAGCACAAGAATTTGCTGAAAACGAGGAAGCAAAAGCTTCAGCCGACGACTTAATCAACGCCATTCAAACAGAGGTTGATCGTTTCAGTTCTAATGATAAAACCGAAAAGATTGTGCCAAAATTTAAAGATATCCTTGGTGTTCCTAATTTCAGAACAATTACTGATACAGAGAAGCTTCAAGAAGCGCTTGATTTCGTAAAATCAATCTAATACATAGAGTTTGTGAAAGACAGATTTCATAAAGAATAGATGTCTATATGTAGATTATAACAAACTATATAGATCTACATATAGACGATAGGAGAGAATATGACCGTTAATATTGATTCTTATAAAGATGATATTGGTGAGTTAATGGAGCTTCTTGTGAACCTTAGAAAGTCAGGTCAGGCGGAGGACTATAAAACGGTGGTTGATAGTATTGGGCTAATTGTGAGTTTAATTGTGTCTAGTACTAAAAATCCTGAATTAATTAAATATAAAGAATTTTTCGATAAATTAAACCAATCTATCGAGTCAGAAATTACAGGTATTCAGAGTGAGACAAAAGAGGATATTAAAATCGGTAACATGAAAAACTATCAAAGTAAATTACGGTTAATCAAACGACTGATGAGTGTGAAGTCCAGTTTACCACTTTGCATGAAGATCGATGTAATTCAAAGTTTACCCGGATCAATAAGCGAAGAGACAAAAAAATAAATGAATAGAATTGCCGAGAGCATTAAAAATGGTACATTGTCCATCTGATCAAGTGTTCAAATGATATTTTAAGGAGGTGAAAAATATGAAATATTATCAATATTCAAAGGGATCTGAAACAGGCTATCAGGGATGGATTGAAAATGAAAACGGTGAAGCCATTGCTTTCATTAAAGATAATGGTGTTGTCATCACGCAGTGGTAAATCAATAATACATACGGCCTCACTTGAGATAGTGGGGCTTTACTATAATCAAATATCAGGAAGGTGATACGTTGGAAGTACTCCTATCTCTATTGTTGGCACTGTCCATTGGTCAGGCAGGATTAGAAAGTGCCAATCAAGCACGAGAAGCGAAAAACACGACTAAGATTGAGAGTGTTAAAAAAGTTGATAAGTCCGTTGAGGTTAAGAAAGTTGTTCAAAAGGAAGTCAAGCAAGTTAAAGCAACTGCAAGTAAAAATAGCAATGATGAGAATGATTGGATGTACTTTGAATTAACTGCATATACCAATCATGAAAATAGCACAGGGAAAAGTAAAGGTGATCCCGACTATGGTATCACAGCAAGTGGAGCTAAAACAGAAGAGGGTGTCACAATAGCTGCTGACTGGCGAGTGCTCCCTAAAGGAACTCGTGTTTACATAGATGGAGTAGGCGAAAGAACCGTCCTCGATAAAGGTGGCGCGATTAAGGGGCAAAAAATCGACGTGTACTTTGAGAGCGAAGAGGAAGCTCTGGAATTCGGACGAAAGAAGCACGTAAAAGTAAGAATTATTGAGTAGTAGAGGATGAATACATATGAAGAAGAAAATATTCTGCATTATGGCTTACTCAGGAGCTGGTAAGACTGAGATTGTAAAAGAACTTGAAAAAGACGGATATAAAATCTTGCAGTCCTATACCACAAGACCACAACGTCATAAGAATGAGTGGGGACACACATTTTGTAACGATGAAGAGTATGGGAAGTATAAAGCAAAAGATGAGATTGCCGCGTATTCTCAAATCCAAGGATACCATTACTTCGCAACGAAGAAACAACTCTTGAATTCGGATATTTACGTTGTTGACCCTGTGGGTATTAAGGATTTAAAAGAGCGCATGAAGGATGTTGAATTTGTAGTAATTTATCTGAAAGTCGATAAAGAGACACGCATGAAACGTATGCAAAAACGTGGTGACGATGTACTTAGAATTCTGTCTCGTATCAATACTGACGGAATTAAGTTTAGTAAGAAGCGTTATGACTATCAGGTTCCCAACTATGATTTTGACAAAGCAGTTAAAATTATCAGAAACATCATCAAAGTTGAATCGAAACTTTAGATGAATAGGCTTAAAACAGTTAAATACATAAGTGAAACCTCTGTGGATGAGATGGTCAAACAGATCGTCTCTAAGCAGAGTGACATTATTAAAGTAATTGATTCAGCAAAAGCAAGTAGAACTGAATACGGACTCAAGGTGCAAGAGTTAATTGAACGCCTTGAGTCACAGTAAAAGCTGTATTTCATCGGAAATATAAATTCATATAACAAGGAGAGATCGAATGAGTAAATTTAAAGCATTCATTAAAAAAGTAGCAAGTAAATTTAGTACACCAGTTAAACCGTTGGCAGCGGAAGTATTTAAGGAAGACAAGTTTAAAATGGACATTGAAGGCAATGTGAAGGCCAATAAATTACATGTAAGTTGGTATGGAGATCAGGTTGCTAAAGCCGAGACATGGTCATCTGGAGAAGTTGAAGGTCTTCCTCCACAAGAGCCACAGTTTCTAATCTGGAACAATCAGAAAACTAGTGAAATTTTGAACCAAGTAGAAGCAGATAAATTAACAAAATTGAAAAAAAAGACAAAGAACAAACGAATTAAAAAGAAATTACAGAAACGGATCGATACATATGGAAAAAATTCAATCACACGCAATTAAAGATATATGGAGAGTCAGAGAAGGTTTGCTTTTAGAAGTACATAAGTTTAAAACACTTGGTCATTGCTGGATCAGATCTAAGAAAAGCGTTAAGCAGAATAGAGGATGTAAAGGTTTAACAGAGCTTAAAGAAGATTATTGCGACAGCTACACCAAAAAGACTTTTCCAAAAGGCACATTGATCTATAACACTGTTCCAGTTGAACCAGAGATGAACAAGGACAACTTCAAGTTCGAGATTAAATCAAGTGGTGGCTCAATTTTTGGAAAGAATGCTGAAGAAATAAAAAAGATATTGAACGACATTGAGAAAGTAATTAATACATACGAATAAGCGAAATAGTTTCCATAGGGGGTAGCTAAGTATAAAAGTTCTTGAATGCTCGTCTAAAGGCGATAAACGTTATTCAGCATTTTATGCAAAGGTTAGGGCTTGGGAAAGATATGATTCAATAGAAAACCACTATCAACTGAGTAAAAGGTTTGGTGAATCTAAACCTTCTAACTGGAAGGATGCAAAAGGCAAGGAACCTACACACATGCGAATTGAACGGAAGACAATATGAATTAAGATTACTATCTCAATGGTATAAGATGTTGTGGGTTAACTACTTGGACAATAATCCAGAGCTTGTAGAATATGCGAAACAATTTGATGAATTCAATGACATCTTCAAAGGTAAAAGCTTGAATTGTCAGGCAGATGTAGTAAGACAATACATAAAAGTAGGTAGACAGTCTTTAGTGGATGATTATCAGGAATTGATGGATTTGTTCAAGAGTAAATAAAACATAGAAAGAAGGACTTATAAGTGGGAGTAGATTATTATACATGCAATAGCTGTGAGGATACATTTCCTGACTGTGGAAGCTACACTGGTTGTGAATGTGGTATGCACTGGTGTTGTGATGAATGTGCTGACACAGAGGGTTATCGAGAAGAGGAAGATGGATTCACTCCAGAGGGTAGCACTTGGGAACAAGGGACGAGCTGCAACTACTGTCGGAAAGAAGATTTTTCAGATTGTAATTTACTTGAATTTGCGATTACATTGCTCAGTATGACCCGTGAGGAATTGATTGGGAAGTATAAGGAATCTAAGAGTCAGTGAAATAAAGAATTTATTTAGAATCAAATAAGAAGAAACAAATAATTAAAGGAGAGTATTCAAATAAAAAATATTAAACTCGATAATGGGAATAAGATCAAGGTTTTTGAGAAAAAAGACTTACGAAATAAATTAGGTTTTAATGAAAAAGAAATCAAGATTGTAATGAAATACCAAAAAGATTTTCCTGAGCTTCTACAGGAACACACTGAGAAAAATTTTGTTATTGATAATCGGATTCTTTGGGAGCATCTTGGGAAACCATATGATAAATACAACCATTGGTTCAATAGAAAGGTTAGAAAGCAGGGGTGGACTGAGAACGTTGATTATATTACAAGGTGGAAAAAAATCCACCTTGTAAATGATGGATTTAAAGAACTGGAGAATCAATATTTTACTGTAGAATCTGCTAAGCACATTGCTTTATCAGAAAATAGTGCAAAAGGAAAAGAAGTTCGTTCGTATTTTATCCTATTGGAACGAGCAGTTCGCGATATGGAAAAATGGATACTAGTACGTAATCCAGAAAAAGAAGGATACAAACAACTATGTGAAGCAGTAAATAGTAATTACAAGTTAACTCATAATGGGAAAGAAGCGAATATTTTTGTCTATAGCAATGAAGCCGATATGATTAATGAGTGTCTTTTAGGAGCGAAAGCTAAGCAAATAAGATTATTTTTAGAAATAGAGGATGATAAAACAAGAGACAATTTGACAATTCAGATCAATCAAACTTTGTATGAACTACAACTTGTGGATATTGCATTGATTATAGGTCAAATAGACTTTAAACAACGCAAAAGTATGCTAGAAAACTTATGTAATACAAAATATAAGCATATCTCTTTAGCGGCAACGGAACTAGAGCAAGTTGTGTAGTTGAATAAAATTGATATTTGATCAAGAAAGGAGAGATGACATGAGTATGAATGCTACACATGTTAGCACAATGATATTTTCTGATGATCAATCAAAGGCAGAAGCGAAGATGAATGAGCTAGTCAGATTCTTACCTGAGATATCCATTGTGAAAAGAGAAAATGATCGTATTAAAACAACTGTAGGAACATTTAAGGCTAAAAAGTACTTTGAGGGTTGCAGGGGATATAGATATCAAGAAGTTTACATTGACAAGTCTTTGTCTGTAGTTTCAGATGCGGTTAATTATATTTTAACTATGTTGAGATCACCAGACTTTTATGGAGAACATGATGATAGTTATAACTGGAAAGAACATGTCCATTTCTTCTAGTAGGGGGAGTATAAAGGGGGTGAAACTGCTGAACAAGATTGTAGTCCGAGACTACCATTACAGTTGCTCTGATGGTTGCTGTAGCGAATGGGGAACAGAGTTAATTGTCAATGAAAAGTTAGTTGGTACATTTACAGATGTTGATGAGGATGTTGTAAGGAATTTACTTGAGGCGTTGAACGTAGAGTTTGAACTCGAATACATATACGATCATCAAGATTAGATGAAATCGATCATTTACTGAGAAAAGGAGTGTATGAATGAACGAGGATTTAAAGTTTCTAAAAGAGCTGCAAACAGAATTAAATACTCAAGAGAATGACTGTCAAGCAGCGCCACGTTTCTGGACGATCATGGATTATAAAAAGTCACCCGGAAATGAAGATTATGATAGTGGAGAACTACAGTATTACTTCAACGATGGTGATCATGTAGTATTTGAAGACTTTAACCACCTAAAAGAGTTCATTGAGGAACACTATGAGGAAGACATAGATGATGAGTTGAGATGGCATTTAAACAATGAAGATATTGAATATCTCTGGCAATACATAACAAACAATTTGAATGAGGATGGATATTTTGATTCGGTATTTGTGAAAGAAGAAGATTTTATTGCTCCAAATACAATGTTTCTGACTAAAGCAGAAGCAAAACGACATCTTGAGTTAAACCATTACCATTACACAAGTAAGGCACATACATATGCAATGACAGCGTGGAGAGCTCCAAAAGTAGAAAGACTGTTAAAGATTTTAAGTGAGTTAGATTTTGATTCGTTAATAGAAAATAACACTGCTACTCATAAGAAGGGAGAGTGAAAATATGAATGAAATAACACAAGAATACATAGATGACTCTATTAAAAAGGCCAATGGTATTTATGATGAGATTGTTGGAAAGGCAAAATCAAATGGTGTTATCTATGTTGAATGGGTGATGAGAACTTTCTCTGTTAATTGGTATGGAGCAAGTTATGTGATTGAACGAATGGAAGATGAAGGTCTATGTGGTTCTTGGCAAAAAGAAGGATACCGAAAGATGTTTTAGTAAAATCAGCATTTTAAAAAGAGCCCGTTAAGGCTCTCCTAATTAAATAATATGTACATGTTTCTAAAGCATTCTAATTAAAGCGGGTAAAGTAGAAATTACTACGAAAGCAATTAATGCTAAAGGGATTGCGCTAATAGTAATGGCAGCTACAGCCAGCCCTTTCAACTCAAGTGAATTTCTTGACTTCCAACCAAGAATCATTGCACCTAAGTTGAAGAACAAAGTGATAAGGAATGGCCTAAACATAAACTCGTCTGCTTTAGCTGTTCCGTATAATACCCAAATTAAAGTTATTACACCCAACAAACTGAAAATGAATGATACTACCGCTTTGTTTGTTTGATCTTTTTCTTTGGGAACACGCTTATTGTTAACTCTAGACAAACTACTCATACTTTCCTCCTATTAATCATGTAAATTTATAGGATAAATATACCATGTAGTTCGGAGGATGTATATAAAATGAAACTTTGATCAGGAAAGGTGACTAAGATATTGATCGATAAATGCATTAAGTGTGATGGCGAAATTTATGAGTCAGAATCTTTAAGTAGATGTTTGAGATGTAGAAGAGCAACTGAAAAGGAAGTACCTGCCGAGGAATACTATAAACAGAAAATTAAAATAGGATTTGTTGTTAAAGAGAAAGTTTAATAAGGGAGTTGATGTTGGTTGAGTTTTACTGCTATTGAGCGTGAGACAGTTTGTGTTTGTAATGACGAAACTAATGAGTGGGAAGTCTATAGTTGTTCTTCCAAAGTAATTACAAAGATTAAGAAAGCGGGATTGGAATTGTTGCGGGTCGATGAGCATGGAGGACATTATTTCAAAGGCGATTATGGACAGGTGTCATTCCGGGCTAAGAGTAGTGGTCGAGTATGGACTGAGGAGCAGAAACAAGCTGCTGCTGAACGGCTTAAAGAAGCTAGATCTAAGAAAGGAGAATAGATGAAAAAAGAGACTCAAGAACGAACAGAGACGCAGAGGGATAAGATTGTATCTGCATTAAAACGTGCAGGAGATTCAGGAGCAACCAACGTAGAACTAAATAAGATTGCTTTACGATACAATGCACGTATTCAAGAGTTATATGTACGTGGATACAAAATACATAGTGAAGAATTAGATGGTGGAGTTACAAAATACATATTGAAATCAGAACCAACAGAACCATTTAAGAAGCCAGATAAAGCAGTAGACATTTTAATTGAAGATATTGAGAGTAAATATAATGGAAACATTAGCGCGCGCGAATTGAACGAGTATTTAGATACACAAGGCTTCACAGTTAGACGGAAGATTGGATCGTATTGTTAAATTTCACGAAATGAGAATTTCAATTAGAAAAGGAGAACGATAAAAATGGCAAAAGAGTTGCTGTGGTCAGAAGATTCTGATTTTGTATATGGTTTAGCTAATGACTTTCTGAGTAAAGAGGAATTCATTGAAGAGGTAAAAAAGCAGTATGAGGATGGCGAGTGTGAGGTTAGTAATTTTCAAGTTCAGCCTTGCATTTACTCAGAAAAAACTATTCATGCGGATTGTCTCATCCCACTAGTCTCGGCCTATGTTAGTATTGAAAACTATTTACCGCAAGCGTTGAACATAAATTTACTGATGAAGATTAAAGAGAGGAGCTGAGTTGTTGAACGTATTTAAGCGGCTATTATTGAAGAGTAATCTATTTAGAAAGACAATACATAGAGGTAGCGAAGAAATACATAAGCAAAAACTGAACGACATTAGCAATCACTTAAGAGAAGTTAAAAATGAATTGATCAAATTGCTACCAACTCAGATGTGGCAGCGGTTTGAAGAGGAGGCTTATATTTCTGGTGGCTGTATCTACAGTCTATATCACGACAAGAAGCCTAAAGACTTTGACTTCTTCTTGGTAAATCAATCTCTCGTTAATGAGATTAGAGAATACTTTATTGAACGTGCTGGATATCATGGCAGTGATATAAGTGGTGGAACATATCATGATTTACCTTTGATTATCACAAACAATGCAATCTCCATTGGTAAGTATCAAATTATTACTCAATGGGTAGGAGATCCGCAGGATGTTATTCAGGAATTTGATTTCAGGCACAACATGTTCTATTGGAAAAATAAACGAGTATATACTTTGAGTGATTGGTCATATCTGAAAGGTAATGCGTTGGTTTACAACGAACAAAGAGCACGAGATATTGTAGGAACAATTGTACGGGTTCCGCGATTTATCCAGCGTGGAATGACTATTACACAAAAAGAGATGAGTAAAGTTTTATTGAAACTACATAGCGTAGGTTTTACTGATAAGGAAATTGAGATTTTGAATAGCAATAAAGCAGACAGACATTTTGGGTCATAAAAGGAGAAGATTAAATGACTAAGAAAATCGAAATTAAAACTCCAGTTTTTGAAAGTATTCAAGTAGGTGAACATGTGGAAGAAAAATGGGAAACAAGTGATGGACAGAAATTTGATTATGAACATCAAGCTGAGAGTTACGAATTCAATTACTGCAAAATCAAACGTAGGGGTGTGCATTTGTCAGTCGAAGATGCTGAAGTACTGGATTTTGAAAGCATTGAAGATATGAATCGATACGAAGAGGAAGGTATATATGGTGGCTACACCAAGAAATACGATAAGAGTATTATGAAGTTCCCTAATACATATGTACATTACACTTGCTATGATCCTGAGCAGGAATTCGAAATTGACGATGAAAGTGGATATTATCACAGCGAACCAGACACACACGTTCATATTGTTGGACTGGATGAATATAAAAAAATCCTAATGAGTGAAATTGAAAATCTAAAATGATATCGTGATTTCATTAAGAGAGGGGTAAGAATTTGAAAGACTTTTATTATGCTACAACAAGATGGATTGACGTGTTTCGCTGCAAAATGAAATATCCAGACTATGCTGACAATGAATACAATCAGGGAAGACTTAAGCACATTTGGGGTGTTAAGTCTTCAATAGATAATCGTTTTAAGGAAGCTAATATGTATACCTTAAATGATATAGAAGTCATTTATGATAGAAAGAACAAATTGTACTTTTTACATATGCAAACCCAACATTGTGAAAGTAGTAATGAAGAAAGAGGATATCTTCAGTCCCTGCTGTTATCATTCGAAGACTATATGGACGACAATGGTTTTAATACGAATTATCAAAAAAGATTTCTATATTCTTTGCCAAATGTTAATAGTTACGCAGAATCGATTGAAGAATTATACATAAATTTTAAGATGTATGTTAAAGGATATTGTTCTGTGTATGAAGGGGATGAATAGTATGTCAAGCACTCAATATTTAGATCAGGAAGGTTTACAGTTAAAAATAAACAATAGCAATGGCAATTTGCTGCAGTTAATTTGGAATCATGACAATGTTGAGAATGCGATGAAGCATGGGAGAGATGATGAGTTTTACGTAACAATTAAAGACAATTCACGATTTTGTGGGATAGACTTTTCCCTTGCTGATGCGATTGCTTTAAGAAATACACTAGATCATATGATTAAAAAGCTAAGCTAAGCAAATTAAATCACAATAAATAATTAGAAATAAGGAGATAAAATGAATGGCTGTATACTGTGATAGCGAATGCGAGATGGTCGGAGCACTCTGTGATTTTTGCATCTATTATAAGGACGACTATACCAATGGTAAGTTTCAAGGTGATGGATTGTGTGAGAAAAAGAACATTCGAACCGAAGCCATCTTTTCGTGTAACGATGATTTTCACTGTTTTCAAACCAATTCAGATGAAAAGTAATTCAGATCAAATCGCAATTTCACAGAGAAAAGGAGAATTGAAGTTGAATAGAGACACTACAGGTGAACTGGATAAGATTTATATAGAGATTATTAAAGAAATGGCAGAATACTCAACTATAAATAAGGCATTTAAGTTAGGTTCTGCTAACACGGGTAAGTTCTTTTATGATTTATTGATTAAAATTGAAGAAAACGGATCTAAAGAAATTCAAATTAAAGACTTAAAATGCATTATTGAGAAGGCTATGTCTGATGATGAGCTCATTCATGAGTACTTCAATAAGTTAATGAAATAGAAAATTTACAGAGAAAGGGATAATAAAATGTACGAATACACAAAAGAACATTGTATACGAGACACCAAGGAGCACATTGGTCAGGTTAGAGAATTCATGATGGAGTTTACAAAGGAATTGACTGAAAGAGCACTTGTACATGATAAATCTAAGTTAGAATCTCCCGAACTTGAGGTTTTCACTGAATACACTCCTAAACTCAAGGTGAGTACTTATGGGTCTGACGAATACAAGGTATATCTTGAAAAAATGGGTGTGGCACTTAAACATCATTATGCTAACAACTCACATCACCCTGAGCACTACCCAAGAGGAATTGCAGACATGAACCTGTTTGATATCGTAGAAATGTTCTGTGATTGGCATGCAGCAACAAGACGACATGATGATGGTAATTAAATAAAGTCCATTAGATTAAACATGGAGCGTTTTAAATATTCTCATGACCTGAAACGTATTTTTGAGAATACAGTAGCTTCACTATACAAGTACACAGTGCTCTATGGTAAAACTGATGGGACTGAAGGTGGATTTTACGCCAACAGTGTAGAGGAATTACATATGAAGATAGATGCTGAGAAGTATCTGACGGATATCGAAAAGGCAGATATTAAATACGGATTCTTCCGAGAGTTCAAAGATACTGGCTACGTAACAAAAAATATCTGCTGGGACAATTGTTTTGACGTTTATTGGATTGTTCGCAGTTAAATTTTTTGACATGGAAAATGAAAGGAGTGTAGAAATGATTAATTGGGATAACGTCATTTACTCATCAGTAGGTTCAGGAAGGCATGAGATGATATTTGATAATAACAAATTCATTATTTTCAACAGAGAAACTGGAACAAGCTTAGCTTCTGATTTTATAGATCTTGGGGAATTAAAACATGTGCTCGAAAAATATACGGAATTAATGGAGCACAATGATGAGTTACTAAAGCAAATAACTATGTAAAAGAGGACTTTCTTAGAGAATTGGAGGATGAAGTAATATGATGACAAAAGATGCCCTGAATGGTGTAACCCTAAAAATGCATACATATGATGACGAAAAAATAAAAGAGGATGCAAGACAACTTACCGACAAATATAAGGAACTATCTGAAAGCTTGTCGGATATGTCTGTGTCTGAAGGTGATTCAAATGCATTGCAATAACAATCACTGTTTGTGGAATGCATTTGATCAATGTTGCCCTGAAAGCGAAGAACTACATAATGCTGCTATTCCAAACACATTGGATTGTCCTTCGGCTATACGGAGTGATCATCAGGAAGCGATGTATCAAATTATGGATGAAGTAGATGAGATGATGATGAAACGTAATTTCAGAGAATTGATTGAGATTCGCAAGTTTTTGAGAAGTCAAAAAGGCAACAATGGTTATATTGAATTTGGAAATGGAAGCAGAATCGAACTTATTGACACACCTGATAGTGTAAGAGGGGCAAACAGCGAATATTTCTTTGGTATCGACTTAACGTCGAACGAATCTTGATCAAATGTAAATTTTACTGAGAAAAGGAGTTAATAAATTGTACTTAGAATATGATGAGGAAAGCTATCAGAGTTTCGAGAGCAGTTTTATGTCTTTGGTGAACACAGAGGTTGAAAAGAGGGTTAATGAATACCTCGATGAGTTGCACTCTTTAAGAGAAGTCAATAGGTTGAGTGAGCAAAAGATCATCGAATTAACTCAGACAAACAAGAAACCTGAACAAATGAAGTTGTTTGAGGTTCTTAAGTCTAAGATTACTTTAGATAATATTTCTGTATTGATTGCACATTTAAACCTAGAATCTAGTTCAGTTGACTTTGAGGGGATGCATAAGGATGAGATTCCCCAATGGTTTAAATTGATTGTTAAATATTATCCAGATAAAGATATCATATTTGCTCTGTTTGATCTCTTTGATATCGAATATCCACTATGGGCAAAAAGTTATAAGCTTCCGTATGACTACAATGAAAGTGAGTTAGATATGATTTTTAGCAACCTTTATAAAATGTACGTGTGTAATGGTTGTATCTTTGAGCACAATATGGGTTTTCATTTCTCCTCTGTTAGCCGCTACAAAGGGAATCTAAAGAATCTATTTGAGAAGGAATCATATGTTGAAATTCCATGGAATCTACTGTTGCAGAATCCACTACTTACTCAAGATAAATACTTCAAACTGATCTATGATTCAATATTAAACAAGAAGAGTCATTCAGAATACTTCTTTAAAATACAAGACTATCAGAATATCAGTACTAGTCAGTCTAAAGAATTGTTTAAGCTCATTCCGACGAAAAATCTTAAAGAAATCCATAAGAATTTCGTTAAGAAGAATTCATATCTTCTAAAGTTTAATACTGAGTTGTCTGAACTATTTAAAGACCAAATGACAGAAAATCAATATGGACACTTTTATTATCTAGACTTCCAATATCCTCAGCAGAAAGCGTTTATAATGCAACGAAATATCAGGATGGACAAGAAAATTGAGATGATTTGTAAATTGAACATTCCTAAAGAGGAAAAGATTAAATTTATTTCCGAGCTTGCTGATCAAACAATAGAAGACATAGAATCTGATTTTAGTAACGATACTATCTGATTGCCTCATGATGAAATATTTCAATGAAACATAGAATTTATCAAGAATAATACATATATGAGGAGAATAATGAATGAGTAAACTTTATGAGCTTGGAGAGAAGTACAGACGCTTTAATCATTTTGTTGATGCAGCTTGGGATGATGAGGATATGACTGAAGATGATTTGCAGATGTATATTGAGACACTTGAATCAATTGAAGATGAGGTTGAAGTTAAAGTTGAGAACATTGTGAAATTCATGAAGAATATCGAAGGCGATATTGAAGCTTTTAAAAACGAGGAAAAGCGACTTGAAAAGAAACGTAAGTATCTTCAGAACAAGTTTGATGGTCTAAAGAGCTACATGCAAAATACACTTGAGGTCAGTAAGATCGATAAGGTCAATGCTGGAACCTTTAAAGTAAAACTCCAAGTAAATCCACCATCAATCAATATAATTGATCCAGCGAAGATCCCAGATACGTTTAAAATTGAACAGGAGCCTAAAATTGATAGTAAGGCACTTCTTAAAGCCGTGAAAAATGGATTGGAAGTTGAAGGTGCAGTACTGGTAAATGACAAAAAACACTTGAGAATCAGTTAAATAAGAATAAATATATGTACAAATTATAAAAGTAGTGGTATGATGACTTTAACAAGTTGTTATACCACTACTTTAATTAGGAGGCGATACATAAATTGAAAGACATCAAATCAGTTGATTTAGACAAGACAATGATATTAGCTGAAGAATTGGGCATAAAAGTAACTAAGCATAGTGAAAACTTTGGATTCTATGTTGCAACAAACGGAGAACGTAAAATTTTAGATGTAATAGATTTATTCGTAGCAATCTTCCCTGAGATAGCAGATAGTAAATATAGAAAAGAGCTAGGAGGACAAGTTCATTGAACGATCATATTTTTGTTGAAATGTTAATCCAGTACATAACCGATGCAACACCTTTAGAGGAAAGTTTAGTAAGAGTCATTATTAGTCATTCATCTTTTATTGAGATGTTAAAAGAAGATGAAGAATTTGTTGGACACTATCCTCTGGAATATTGGGCGCAGCAAGTGCTTGACGAAACCGTACAAAGGATGAGATCCGCATTAGATGCTTTACAGAAGAATAATTAAGAGTAAATATACCACAAATATATTTATGTAAAAGATCTGTTTCATCAAAAATTGGAGGTAGCTATATGAGAAGAAAAGATTGGATTGTAACTGAATATGCAGCAAGACCAGCAGGTAAACCAGATCGTTGTTTTTATTGCCATAGCTTGATTGGAGAGTCACATACTTCCGAATGTGTAATTAGAAACAGAACAGTTGTTATGGATTTTACTATTAGGATGGTAATGGACGTACCGGAGTCTTGGAAGGATGAAGATGTTGAGTTTAGATACAATAAGGGATCATGGTGTGCAGACAATCTTATTGAAATGATTGTAAGAGAAGAAGATGGGTGTTTGTGTCCTCATGTTCAGGCAAAGTTCGTCAGAGAAGCAACACCAGACGACGAAGAGAAATGGGGCTTAGTTAGAGTAGATGACTTGCAATCATAGTCTAAGTAAAAGGCACGTTTCACAGGAAAGGAGAATAAGCTTTGGACTATTATTTATTACATGAAAAACAACTCGAAGAACTTGGAGACATAAAAGAAGAGATTATGTTGGAATTAGGAACAAGAGAAATTGAGTTTGAAATTAAACGAAGTCCATCTAGTGGTGAATTATTTACAAAGTTCTATGAATTATATGCCCATCAAAGAAAGGACAATGTGAAGGATTAAAATAATCGATGGTGACTTGCTTGATGCTACTGAAGATATCATTGGGCATCAAACAAATACTAAAGGTGTCTGGGGATCAGGAATCGCCAAAGCAATCAAACAGATGTACCCAGATGCTTATCCGTTTTACCAGTTGGCATGTCATGAATATGGTGATAGATTACTGGGTCTATGTTGGACTACCAAGGTAAACAATAAGAGAGTTATAGCTAATATATTTGGACAGACTACATATGGAAGAAATAGGAACGTTGTATACACAGACTATGCTGCTTTGAAGTCTGCGCTTGAGTCATTGAAGTTACGGGCAAAGAAGTTTGGTTATTCAGTTGCACTTCCATATAACATTGGTTGTGGGTTAGCTAATGGAGATTGGAAAGTTGTTTATGGAATTATTGAAGAAGTATTCAGCGATTATGAAGTGACATTGTACAGATTGTGAGGGGACAAGTTTGTATAAAAAGTATTGGGTAGAAAATGGAACACGATACTTAATGAAAGTTAGACAGTCAAGAGTATCAACGGGTCGTATGGGTGGAGTTGAGTTATATACAACAGAATACAATCTGAGTATTTTTAAGAAAATGAAGTATTGGTTTGGTTGGAAGAGTGTGTATAAAAATAAATTAGATAGCGACTATGGAATATCTCTTGAAAGTTTTAAGAAGGAGTGTATCAATGACTTCTTTGGTAGATAAGAGGGGGAGCTTAGTAGATGGAGTACATAATTAGACTTTCTGAAGACTATGAAAAGTGTGAAAAAGTGCTAAATAAATTTGGTATCGTGGCATATAGATCGCCTGTAATTAAAGGCTTAATTGGATACAGGAGTAAGCTTGATATTGAGTATTTATCAAAGAGAGACTTTATTGATCAGATTGAAATTGCACCAAAAGGGACATTTGTTGGCTATTTATAATAAGGAGTGATTAAAATGTTGACGTTGGCGGGGATTTTAGATCTGCTGACTAATGGAAATGTAGCAAAAGCAGAATACGGACTTCATGAGGAGTGGTACATAACTAGAAGGTTTGGAGACAGTGCAATTGTATATTGCAATCAGGATGGAGAGCACTTAAACGAAGTAGTTCCGCTAACTGAAAGTAATCTAGAGGCATGGTATACAATCTTGTAAAAGGTCTATTTTATTGGAAAGGAGGAGATTCATTTGTTGACACTAGAATATTACTACAATCTATCTGTTGAAGAATTAAAAGTAGTATTTGATCCATTCACAAAGGAACAATTGCTAAAATTTGCTGAGGAAACAGACACACCAGTAAAATCATATCTTTCAGAAAAGAAGATTCGAAATCACATCATTAATCAAATACATATGACTGGTATATACCGAAGGATTGCTTTCAACAAGTCAGAATGAAATTCGTGTTTGACTAACATTGGGGAGGTAGAAAATGCAGCTAATAGAAATGAAGAACGAGTATGAACAAGCAAAAATGGATTACGGGAATGTGAAAAGCAAAACGGCAAAAAAGGGCATTGGGGAAGAGATGTACAAGTTGAGACATAAGATTGACGAGGAAGCACGCCGAGTAAGTAGTAAACTTAATACAGCAGATATTAATGGTGTTCAATACGAAATTCCAAAGAGTTTCAATTATGCTCCAGACAATGAGCGGTATACATATGAAGTTAGAGATGGATGTCTTTATCAGGTTGAGGATTTAAGAAATGATCCAGATGGAAGCTTCCATTCACATCATTATGTTTGGATTCCTCAAGCAGAAAATAAATATGCTGAATTGTGTGTCAGAGTACTCGGGAGAGATAGTTATGGGGAACGATATTATTTAAGGGTTCATTATTATAAACATCCCTCAGATATGTCACCATACTTAACTAAAGATATCAGAACAGACAACTATAACTATAAGCCCTTTTATGATTATATTTTGGCGAAACTGGGGTTCAAACATAAAAAGGATAGACACGAAACAAATAAATTAGAATGGACTAAAAAGGAGGAAATTGCGAATGTTTAGTGCTGAGATAAAGGTTAACGGGAGATTTATAAAAGGGAAAATAGTAAAACAAATCGGATTCCCACATCGGCTTGTTAGCAGTATCAGTTTAACAAATAACACGTGGAGTGCTCAGGATCTTAGAAGTATCGCCAATGAATTTAATCAAGTGGCAAATGAGCTGGATAAACAAAATGGAGAATCCATAGCCATTGATGACGAAGATTTCTCAGGTAATGTTCAGTAAACAGGTAAAGTTACACCATCAAGAGGCATTGTTACAGATCACATTATTGGAGGCACTTCTATTGGAGTGATTCTAGATCGATTAAAAGGAAAAGAAATTAAGATATCAGTAATTGAATGAAATACATATTGGATTGAAAATACGAATAAGGAGTGACTTAGTAATGTTTTTCAGAATTTCAGGCTTTCGATACTCGCCGCAAAGAAATGGAGACCATTGAAGATTTATATTGGTTTGAGGAGAGTGGAGTTCATGATGCTGAAGGTAGTGGACATTATGCCAACTATATATTTAGAGCGTTTACTGGCCTTTACGATGTGTCAGGCAAGCAAAAAGTTTATCATAAAGACGTTATAGAATATGAGGGTTGGCTGTACGTAGTTGAGTGGGATTATGTGAACACAGGCTATTATTTGGCAGACTCAAAGCATTTAGAAGATCCTGAGCATGAAGAACATCTAAAAGGCTCCTGTATTACCAAGGGGACAAAGGTAGGGAATGTGTATGAAATTTCTATCTGATAAAATGAACAATTGATAAAGAAAGGTGAGGCAGGAACTCTGGTAAATTATTTAGATACTGCATTGGGATTGTTGAGTACAATGGCACTAGCATATCTTCCTATCCGTTTCGTAAGTTTTACAAATAAATCAAGATTCTCACACAGACTATACTTTTATGTGATGATGGCAACGTTTGTTTTAATTGCAGTGTTACGAAGATTCCATATCCTATAATTGAAGAGAGGTCATTAGTATAAACATCTACAAAAGAATTATGTCACAAGCACGAGCATTTAGAGTTGGAGTTCGGAATCTGATTAAATGGTTGCCGATTGTATGGACTGATAGGGACTATGATCATGATTATCTGTATCGCATTGTTCATTATAAGATGTCCAGTATGGAGAAATTCTTTAATAGTAAGAATACATATTCTGTTGAAGCTCCACAGATTGCAGAAGAAATTAAAGAAGCAAAAGATAAACTCAACAATATGATAAACAGCGTTCATTCCAATAAGGTCGATAGCTTACCGGATGGATTTATCAGTATTGAGAATCGCAAATGGCATGTGAATAGAAATAGCCCTGTTTATCAGGAATGGAAAGAGGTAAATCGTAAAGCCGAAGAGCAAGAGTTAAATGACATGAAAGAAGCATTCAAAATCATTGCTGAAAAGTCTCAAGGATGGTGGGACTAATTAAAGTATCTGGTTTAAATTTGGATTTAACTCAAAGAGACAATTGGGTTGCCGTGATTGGGTCAAGAAAAGCAAGCCCTGAAGAGTTAAAAACAGCACATAGTTTTGCCTATAATTTAGCAAGGCACGGATACATAGTTGTTTCGGGATTAGCGGAAGGTATAGATGCAGCCGCACACAAGGGAGCTATAGCTGGAAATGGGAAAACGATAGCAATCGTAAACACACCTATTGAGCAAGATATCTACCCATGGAAAAACCGTAGCCTTGCCGAAGAGATTAGAAACAAAGGATGTATTATTCACCCATACGCCACAAAGGCAGTTGAACGCAACGAGAGAGGATTGAGTCAATTCTCAAAGCGTTTAATTGAACGTGATCGACTATTGGCAGCATTGTGTCCAAAAATCGTTACAGTGAAAAATGAAGGAGTGATCGAAGGTGGTACTAGATATGGAATGAGCTACGGGAAGGTATATGATCAAAATGTATTTAGATTAGATAATGAAATGAATCTCCAAAAAGATCCTGAGGTAAAAGAGGGTAAGATTTGGTGGGACATGGAAATAGATATTGATGAAAAAATGAGAAGTTTTTCGTTTGTTTAAATATGATTGTTTCAATGAAAGACAAGTTTTAAGAAGAAAAGGGGTGGAGAAATCCACCCTATAGTTTTATTAAACCGTCAGAGAAAAGGTCAAATTTATAAACATTTCCTGTAGTCAATTCTACATAATAAAATCCATAAGTGACGATGTATTCTTGATGATCTTCATAAGCTCTGATCGTAAAATATTTCCCATCATCACTATATCCCTCGTCCATGAACCCCAGTTTGTATTTATCAGCATCAACTTTGATCTTAGCATAAACATACTTGTAGGCATTGTCCTCATTTACAATAAACTTCGGCTGCTTGCCTATATAAAGATTATCCCCTTTTAATGAAACCTTCTCACCAATTGCATTACTCATACTTCTAACTGGGATATATGTAGTGTTCTTGTACGTTATTGCATCAGTTGTGGATTTCTTAGTTCCATCTACATAAAGACTGACTTTCTGGATTGCTGCTTTAATTGGTGTTGTAGTAGCTGCAAATGCTGTTGCCCCTGTAATTGTTGATCCGATCAGAATACCAATCACTAACCCCTTTAACTTGTCCTTCATTTTAATACTCCCTTGTTATGTGAGATAGAATACCTAATGTATTATACAACTTTAATGTTTAATTGAACTACAAAAATTTCCTGTTGCATAAAGAACGTCTGTTCGGTGTATAATACTAATACAAACAAATGTTCTTATATAACTACGGGAGTGATAATGATGGCGAAGAAAGAGCGGACAATTATGTTAATTGACATGCAATCGTTTTATGCCAGTGTAGAAAAGGCTAAAATGCCGCAACATAAAAACAAACCGTTGGCAGTTGCAGGAGATCCAGCAAGGCGTTCAGGAATCATACTTGCTGCATGTCCTCTAGCTAAAGCAAAAGGCGTGTCAACCGCTGAACCATTATGGCAATCACTTCAAAAGTGCCCTGAGCTGATTATTGTAAGGCCACATATGCAGGAATACATCGAAGTTTCAACTCAAATTATGTCCATTATTGAGGAGTTTACTGACTTAGTGGAACCCTATAGCATCGACGAACTTTTCGCGGACGTGTCAGGATCACTACACCTTTTTGGCAATGATCCCATTGATTTAGCAAAGCAGATTCAAGACAAGATTTACAATGAAACGGGAGTCTATGCAAGAGCTGGCATCTCAACAAATAAAGTGATGAGTAAGCTTTGCTGTGACCTGATCGCTAAGAAAATTGAAGGTGGAGTATTCTTCCTTAAAAAAGAAGAGCTTCATCAGCACATAGGCGATAAACCAATTCGTGATATGTGGGGTATTGGGTCTAGGATGGAAAAACATTTATGGAAAATGGGCATTCGAACAATAAGACAGCTTGCGAATACTCCTCTGTCAAAATTGAGAAGCAAATGGGGCGTAAACGGAGAGGTTATTTGGAGAGTGGCAAATGGACTGGATGACTCTCCAGTAACAATTAATACTCATAGTGTACAAAAGGATATTGGGAACGGTATGACGCTGCCTAGGGATTATACAGAAGCTTGGGAGATTGAAGTAGTCATTCAAGATATCTGTACTGAGGTTTGTAGACGTGCACGTAAAAAGAGATTAATGGGTAGTGTAGTTACAATGAGTTTATCGGGAGCAGACTTTGATCATCCTACAGGTTTCAGTCGACAAGTTAAGTTGCAAGATCCCACTAACATAACTGTAGACGTGTGTAAGATAGCTAAACAAATCTTTAGGCAACATTGGGATGGTCAGCCTGTGCGAAGAGTGGGGATATCATTGTCCAATCTTTCCAATGCTGAGACCTATCAACTCTCATTGTTCGATGATCAAGAACAAAAACGTGCGATTGATAAGGTAATGGATGACATTAAGGATCGTTTTGGAGATATTGCAATCTTACGGGCAAGCTCAATTACATCTGCTGGTCAAGCCATAGACAGATCAAATAAAATTGGAGGACACTATAAATGAGCAAAAAACTGGAGGCAAATGGGCTGTGGGAATCAAGTCGTATGATGCTGCCACAACATAAAGAAAGAATCATTGAACATCGTTCAAGAGATAACGATTTATCTAAACCACTTTTACACGAGGACGAATGGGAAGTTATTTATCAAAACATAGGAATATCATATAGATATACTGAAGAAGCATACTTTGAGATTTTTGAATCGAATTCGAAACGGGCTGTAAGTGGGATTGTTTCAAAGGTTAATGAGTTAGGAAAGAAGATTAGAATCGAATGGGAAAATGGGCACGAATGGATCGACATAAAGAGTTTAGTTGCTGTCAGATTATCGGGAGGAGGATTAGAATAATGAAACAAAGTGCTGAAGAGTTGGAGTTGGTGAAAAAATATGCTGAGATGCCGTTACTGTTAGACGTTATAGAAGAAGACAAGAAAAGGATAGATGAGAGCAGTGTCATATTAAAAAGAGAGTTGAAATTTTATTTAAGTTCTTTGCAAGATAGAATAACCGCTGATATATATGAGTTGAAGAAAACATTAAGAGACCGTGACATTAAAATCATCGAACAGAGAAGAACTAAAGACAATTTGTTTATTTCTTACTCAATCCGTAAATATCAGCATCAAATGAACCCACTAATGAGCAGGGTTAGAACAGATGTGCTAGTAATGTTGGCTGACTACATGAAAATAGATCTAACTAAGACATGAAGTGATTTGTTACTTGACTTTTAAGAATAAAGATAATAAAATAACATTATAAATAATTGTTAATGACAAGAGACGCAGCTTTTATACATAGGATATTGTGTTGAACAGGATGATTAAAGGATTATAATGGTAATAAGAGAAAGTAAAATTAGTCTTTCATAGATAAAAGGGGGATTTCTTTATTGAGTTTTAATTTAATAAGATATTATGATACATGCTGTGACAGGTGTGGTAATTGGGCTAGTGGAGATATTAATCCAGCAGAAATGAGAGGTAACAAATCGATTGCTGAGAAGGCTTTAAGGAATCAAGGATGGAGAGTTATCAAAGGTGAGACGATTTGTAATTATTGTCTGAGTGGCACTGGTCGTTAAGGAAATGAGGGAATGGTATGTTCGTATTGATGCGTAAGTTTGGATTGAACTCTACAGAATACTTCTTAAGAAAGAAAAAGTTAGCAAGGGAGGACGAATACATAGCAGTGACAGTTGGAAGTGAAATTACAGCAAAGAAATATACTACTTTTGTAAGAGCAGAAAATGCTGCGATTAAATTAAAAGTTGAATGTGGAGAAGTTTTTGAAGTTATTGAAACGAAGTTTAAGTAAAAGAGTAGTTTCATAATAAGGGGAGAATCTTATGGGGATATTGCAAACGATAATAACGGCTTCCGTTTCTGCTACTGTAATCGCAGCCATTATAAACAAAATAAGCAATGATAAGAATCAATCGTTAAAGTACATAACGGATGAAAGAGCAAAGTGGAGAGAGTTTGTTAAAATTAGCGCTTCGAAAATATATTCTGGTAAATATGATCTAGACAAGGAGACAGAGGCGGGTGTCATCACACATCTGATATTGAGTTTAAATCCTCTAAGGTTTACTTCTGACAATAGACTAGATAACAGAATCAGAGAATTATTAGAAGAAATCGAAAAAGGGAATAGAGCACAAGAAGTGCTGAAAGAGTTTCGTTATTGTATTGGTACGCTTTTGAAGCATGATTGGGAAAGATCTAAAAATGAAGCAAGGCCTTGGATAAAGCAGGATTTAAATGACACAATTAAAAGAAGGTTTCTCCACAAATTTTATTTAGAGAAACATGAGCGGAAAAAGGAAGAACAAGAGTACAAGGTTGAGTAAGATCGGGTAAAACGAATCTTTTACATAATAGGGGTGAGATTGTGGCTATTTATCATCGGTTTTGGTTTAGATATCACGACAAAATGCGGTCTTTTTGTTCGAGAAATGGATGGATAAACTTATGGATATTTCACATGGATTCTTCTTTCCATCATCTTAATCTTTTCTTTTATTATTTGAAAAAGAAACAATATGAAATGTGAGATTTAAGGAAAGGGAGGGTATGAATTTGATTAAAAAGTTTTCAGTTAGAGAAGCTTGGCTGCTAGACGAAAATGGCAATAAATCACTCAAAATGAAACAACTTGACCCGAACGAAGTGATTGAAGTCCATGTCGACCTTAAGAGTATTAGAGGAGGTATAGGTGAAATAACTGATGACTCAAATAAGTCGGAATTTAATGAAATATGACTTTCATTTAAAATAAGGAGGTTTCAAATTGAGCAACTGGATAGAGTTGAAAGACTGGGCCATTGAAAATAAATTAGACATTGTGATAGAAAAAATGAATGAGCTTGAAAGCCTTGATTACTTTCTTGCTTATACAGATAATGATGGTTACGATCTTATAATGTCAAATACACAAGATGGTATCGCTGTTTGGACAGAAGAACAGTCTAACAGTAAATTTAAACTCAAAGTTAAGAAGTCAGCAATTTTTTATTATGATGATAAAGATAAGTTTTATGATTGTGATATTAATGGAATTGAAATTATCGAGACTCTAAAATGATAGGAGACATAAATGATCAATATTACTGGAGACATTCATGGAACAATTAGTGTGAACAAGCGACTCAATACTAAGAACTTTCCACAACAAAGAGATATGACTAAGGATGACTATGTAATCATTGCTGGAGACTTCGGTTTAATATGGGATGGAAGTAAAGAGGATCAATACTGGCTTAAGTGGCTGAATAAGACTAAGCCATTTATGACACTGTTTATTGATGGGAACCATGAGAACTTCGATTTACTTGAAGAGTATCCGGTGGAGATTTGGAATGGTGGTAAAGTACATAGAATTAACGACAGCGTTATTCATCTGATGCGTGGACAGGTTTTTGAGATTGAAGGTAAGAAGATCTTTACGTTTGGTGGAGCTGCTTCACACGACAAAGAGTATCGCAAGGAAGGAAAGTCATGGTGGAGTCGTGAAATGCCGTCAAAGGAGGAATATGAAGAAGGATTAAATAATTTAGAGAAGCACAACTGGAAAGTGGATTACATACTGACACATACCTGTTCCACTACAGCATTGGAATACATTGAGCAGCGTTGTAATATTAGAATGGATCGAGATGAGATGCATCCTTACTTCTACGGTATTGAACAGAAGGCAGAATATAAGCAATGGTATTTTGGTCATTTTCATCATGACTTTGAATTACCAAATAGGCAGAGGTTGTTGTATACAGATATGATTAAGATTTAATCAAACAAATATTTTATTGTGAGTGACTTGGAGATGAACTGAAATGAATAAAGAGTTTTTTGGTATACCACTTAAATATTGGATTGCTGTTATATTGATTCCTATTCTCATCAATGTGCTAGCATGGATTCCAAATCCTATAGCAATAGGAGACTCTGAAACCTGGGTTAGTTTTTTTGGTAGTTACGCTGGAGGTATAGCTGCGGCCTTTATAGCTCTATTAATTGCTAAATCGCAAACTGATATAGCCATTAAACAACTAAATCATGAAAGAGAACAACTTGAGATTAAAAGACTTGAAGATGAAACGAAAAAAGATAAACAAGAGAAAGTGTTTGCTGATTTAGTTTTAATCTATTTATATGATGAGATTCAATCTAATCTTGAAAAAATAGATCCTTCGACTCTTTCTGCGTTCGAGGAGAGAGGAAGAGATCATAAACTAAATTCAACATTTGTATTTAGCTATAAGAACCGTTTCAATTACGATGTGTTTAATGATATAAAATATGATATACCAAAATATGAGAACAAAATAATAATTGATGCAATTACTCCATATAAGGTATTCAAAATTTTAGAAAAACATGAAGCCGTAAATAAAATGTCTGTAGAAACTTCAAAATTTGTTTTTGATACAATCTCAGATTGGAAGAAGAAACTTGAGAATCACATATCTTAAAGAAACGTACATTTGATCTAGAAAGGTTGAGATAAAATGAAGACAGTTTTTTACTACAGAGCGGCAACAAAAGAACAAACTACTGAATCACAGGAACGAGAATGTATGAAGATGTTAGGTGTTAATGATAAACTGGTTGGTGTTTATGAGGATTTTGGCTATAGCGGTCTTAACGAGACTAGACCAAGTCTAATTAAACTAATTGAAGATTCGAAAAGTGGTAAATTCCAAAAAATCATTACATCACAACCAAGTGTTTTGTTTAGAAATGTTGCAAAAATGATTGAGCTTAAAGAAAAAATCGAACAGTACGGCGTTAAACTTGAGGCTGCAAATGGATCGTTCGATACCGATGATTTGACTAACTCAATCGCTATTCATTTAAGCAGAAAAACAAAATAATAAGAGTATTCTGATCAAATTTTCCTTTCATGGAGAAAAGGGTGAAATAGTATGAAGAAAAGAGTTATAATTAACGATTCAACAGTTTGGAAAGAAGCTATTGGAAAATCAGGAACCATAAAAGAAAACCCGATCCGAACAAGCAATTCTGAAGACTTATACCTAGTGGAGTTTGATGATGTCGCAACAAAACAACTTAGCAGCTCATATGGTGGTCTCACATTCAAGAAGGGTGATTTTAAGTTTATATAAAATCTTTCTTTCACACAGAGTGGAGGTGAACTATGTTCTCATCTAAAGAGTCGAATAATTTGATGATCGATTATTATCACACAGACATTAAGAAGTTGAATCCAATCGAGCTGATGGGTTTATATTTACTAGGTCATGTAACTTTAAATAAACTAGCTGAACTATTTGAAGTTACAGCAGACGATGCAAGAAAATTAGTCAATAGAGTATGCAGCGACATAGAAGTAACAGCTAATGTCGATAGATCTGTTCCAGATGCAGATAATCTCTAAGAAAGTTTACTTTCACAGGAAAGGGGAGAAATTGGTATGAATGTACCTATATGGACTTTAGTGGTATCATCAGCAGGGTTATTGTTGACAACGATTAATGTCACAAGACAAAAGAAGGCGAGTTTGGAAATTGAAAGAATTCGTATTAAACGAGAAATGAAGGTAGCAGCATATGATAGAGTCTCTCCTTCGTTATTTAAGCTTGTTGGTTTCGTTGAGATGGTTATATCAAGCGCATTAACTAGGCAAGATATCAAAGATGCCAAACAGGAATTTTCAAACTTCAGAGAGGCATACAAGAGCAGGAAGCACTTATTTAACTCTATGACTACAGTTAATACATTTGAAATCTTAGTTGGAAAAGTTAATAGCTTTTTTAAATTTGTTGAACCCTATTATCATGAAAATAAGGGACAGGTTGTGTTTATAGAAGAGGACGAAAAAAACATCATTTTTCCAGCAAGAGATTCTTTGATACATTTTGAGTCTTTATTGCATCAGGAAGTTTTTGAAGAGATAGCTAACCCACCAAGAAAGTGGTATCGAAGATTGTGGATGTTTCTTCGTCCTAAAGGAAGGAGGTGAACTAAAGTGCAAAGAGTGGATCTAGTCATTGAACATGAGAACGGAACGTATTACCTACATAGAGTATCTAAAAAGGGGAACCACTTGTTCAGAAGCATATCTGATGGATCTCAATGAATTACAAAATATACCGAACCAGTCTTGTTGTATAAGTGGGCAGATATCCAATTTAACCGCTATTTCGAGGTGTTGGATTTCGTGTTTGTTAAAACTTTTGGCGATGCCGCAAATATATCATCAAGAATCTTTGTAAAAGGTTGATTTAATTAGAATTATTTAAGAATAAAAATATGTACAATTACTAAAATGTATGGTAAGATGAATCTAAAGGAGGAATTAATTAAATGGATTATATTTTCGAAAAGAACAAATTGTACAATTATTTAGGAACAAGCTTGGTGAATACTCTGAAGCAGCAGAAAGCATACATAGCAGGAGGAACAATCACAAGTATTTTCAGCAACAATCCGGTAAATGATATTGATTTGTACTTCAGAGACGAAGAGTCTCTAGCCGAGTTGATTGAAGAGATTTATGATGACAGTAATGACTGGGTAAATGCTCTAACATCTAAGGCATTGTTAGTAAGAGTAGATGACAAGGAAATTCAAATGATTCACTTTAAGTATTTTGAGAGAGCAGAAGATATCTTTAATACTTTTGACTACACAGTATGTATGGGAGCATTTGATTTTGAAACAGAACAGTTTGTATTGCATGAAGACTTTTTGAAGCACAATGCACAACGAATTTTGAAGTTTAACAAGAACACTGACTTTCCAATTGTTTCGTTGCTGAGAGTTCAGAAGTATAAGGATAAGGGATATAACATTTCTAAGCCTGAGTTTTTGCGAGTTGCACTGAGTTGCATGGAATTATGTATCACTAACACAGACGAATTGAAACAGCATCTTGGTGGAATGTATGGTATCAACTACGACAAACTTGTTGAACTTGAAGAAGGTGAAGCATTTAGCCTAAGCAAGATCATTGATAAGATTGCAAATATTGCAATGAGTGAAGACTATTTTGAAAAACCTAAAGAAATTAAATACGATGACGTAGAGGATATTCTTGATGTGATTGTAAAAGGGCCAGTTAGAGTAGTGAATATTAAAGAACATACATACAGAATTACTAAGAAAAACACTCTTAGAGAATTTGAAAATGAACCTAACAATATGATCGAGATTGATGGAAAACAATACATAGAATCGCAGAAATACTACAAGTTCGTTGAGAAACGAGATGGTCAATACTTTAGTCATTATGATAGTAAGTACGAGTATAAGTTTGGTGAAATAAATGTACCTAAGAATGAACATCTATACTTTAGTGAAAAACTTGAGATCGACAAGTCCAATTATTTTAATAAAGGTGTACTCATAGAAGTTGTTATACCTTATGATAACTTCACTAAAAAGGACAGTGACAAGATCTTGGCAAATGGCTGCTATGTAGTACGTGAAATTCCGAAAGAAGAATATATCAAATGGACTGAAGTCAAAGCTGTACCGATATTCTAGGTAAAAGTACAGTTTCATCAGAATATTGGAATAGTAAATGGGAGATATCGAGAGAAAGAGTGAGTATTAGTGAGGTGATTTTATTGAGTTTCGAGGAAACCAAGGGTCAATCATTTAGACATTATAAGGGTGGATTATACAAACTTATAAGACTCGCAAGACACACTGAAACCAGAGAGGTGTTAGTTGTCTACATTGGCGAGGATGATCTTTTATGGGCTAGACCAGCAAACATGTTTTTCGGTTATACGGATGATGGCACAAAACGCTTTGTAGAAATAAATGAATGGGAAGAAAATGAATAAACAAAGATTGGAATGATTGTAAGTGGAAGTAGAGCTTAAAACAGTAGACGACATATTAAAACATTATAAGAGCAAAGATAGTGATAATAAAGATTCAGAAGCTTGTGAGAAGAGTGAGTAGATGTATTAAGTCATACATATATTACCGCTGAAAATACAAACACCTGTTTGATATACTTAAATGGGTGATAATATGTTTACTTCTCCAATGTTGCAATACAAGGCTCCAAACAATATGCCTTTCAACAGTAACATGCATATAACAGAGCTTAAACTCGATGGTATACGTCTTATCGTCGATTACAGAGATAAGGTAAAAATCTATACAAGACACAACAATGATGTTACAGCCAAGTTTCCTGAGTTGGTTAAAAACATACCGATACAAAAAGGGACAACGCTTGATGGAGAACTGATCGTAACTGACTCAGACGGTAAACCAAACTTTGAATCAATCATGGAAAGGTTTATGTCCAAGAAAAGCAGACATAAAGTTACGTTCTGTGCGTTCGATATCATTAACTATAGGGGTGAAAGTGTGGCTTCTGAACCACTTATGGAACGCAAAGTGATACTTTCTAATGCCTTCACGGACAATGACTATTATACAAAGTCGATCTTTATAAGAGGAAATGGAATTGAATACTTTAACCTTGCCAAGCAGCAGAAACTTGAGGGAATCGTTCTGAAGGATATTAATTCAAGGTATGAGATAGATAAGCGATCCGACAAGTGGTTGAAGGTAATTGCGTATGAGATAGGAGAATACTTCATTGCTGGATACAAGAAAAATGAATTTGGTTGGCTCTTGTCTGATGGTAAGCGAATGGTTGGGGTAATGAGTTTAGCTGTCGGCACAAACGAGAGAAAAGCGGGATATAAAGTATTCCAGCAACTTAAAAAGAGAGAGACAGAGGATACGGTTTATATTGATCCTGTCATCAAGTGTGTAGTCAAGCATAGAGGATATACCAAAAACAATTTGTTGAGATTGCCTGAGTTCGAAAGTTTTGTATTTTGAGGAGGTGATTAAACTGGCTAGACCAGTTAAGTGTCCTATCTGTACTCAATACGGACAGAAGGAAGACATGAAATATGAGGAAGATAAGAGATACTATCATGTTGAGTATTGTCATGATAAGTATTTAAAGTTGAAGGCAGAAACAGCAAGGGAAAATCAAGAGTGGAATAATTTATACCAATACATAATCAAGTTGCACGATATTTTATTACTACCAAAAGGAAACATCTCACGTCTCAAGGATCTGAGGGCTGGGTATGAAAATAAGAATGGAAGTAGGACTCGTAAGTGGAGGACTGGGCCTGATTTTGCTTTAATGCTCGAAGCGTACAGTCTAGCGGAGCAGACAAATAGGAATGCAATTAACAATAAAATAGGCGAGTGGGCTGTTGTGTCACAAATAAACTACACAATATCAACTATGCTAGGGTATTTGAATGATGCATTTAAAATCAGGCAGAACAAATCTAAGCAAGAAGCAGCAGAAGTTAGAGTTCAAGCAATGGAAAGTAAAAGGGATCAATCTTTACAAAACACTTTTAAGAACAAAAATAAAAGTGATGAACTTGATATCTCGAACTTTCTTTAGAATTAGGAGTGATACATATAGTATATATTAAAGAATTCGTTGATCCTTCAAAAGTACACGAAGCTATTTTCATTGGTTATCTTTGGAATTCGCCAAGTCTATATGGGAAGTACAAGACCCACAAGATTACCAAAGAAACTTTCACTGAAGCTACTTGGTGGTACTACTACTATATTGGTAAAGAGATGTTCGATAATGGCATTAGGAGTTTTGATGATGTAACTACATATTCTTTTCTCACCTCAAGGCCACAAGAGACAGGAAGGAAGTCATACTTCGAATATTATAATGAGTATGGCGGATATGGAACAATTGAAGAGGTTAAAGCAGAATGCGATGAAGACAAGGGTAATGATGAATACCATTTTAGTGAAGTTCAAAAATACGAGTCACTCAGAAATTTGCAGAAACAGGGTTTAATTGACACTTCAAATGAAAAATTAGTAACAACCCTTGCAAATATGAATTTAAAGCAAATGCAAAGTTTCTTTCAGTTCAAGCACAAAGAATCTTTCTCGCACGTAAACAGTGGAGAAGTAATAGAATACAATTTGACAGATGGCTTAGACGAGACAATTGAACAGTTAGAGGCTGGCGAAGATGTGGGAGTACCATTGTTTGATTCGCCACGACTGAACAAAAAAATAAATGGACAAAAATTAGGTAATCTTATTTTACTTGTTTTGCCATCGGGCGTAGGTAAATCGAGTCTAGTAACTGAGAAGGGTGTTCTCGGCTTAATTGAGCAAGAAGAAAAAGGAATTGTCTTTGCAAATGAGGAGGGGGTAAAAAGGTGGAGAGTTAGACTTCTTGTCACCGTAGCAGCCAGAATTTTAAATAAGCCGATCCCTCGTGATACTGTAAACAGAGGTGGATTTAGTAAGCAAATCAAAGACACTTTAAAGGAAGCAGCAGAATGGCTCAAAAAGCACAGACCGGATTATATAAAGTTCATACAACTTAAGAAATATCGGATTGAAGATGTTATCAATAGAATTGAACTGTATCGTCCATTGGGATATAAGCATATTTATTTTGACACTTTTAAGCCAGACATGACCCAAAATATAGATAGATGGCTGGCTTTCTCAAATTCAGCTCAAGACCTTTATGATTGCATTAAAGAAGAAGCAAATAATTGTTCGACAATTGCAACTGTTCAACTTAAGATTGGTAAAGAGTTTAGATATCTTGATTTGGACTGTATCGGTAAATCACCTGAAATTGTAGAAGTCGCGGCTGTCGTTTTAGCTGGAAGATTGGTATTTGCAGATGAATACGACGGACAAAAGAACGCACTTTCTCCTTACAATTGGGAGAAAGATAAGGGTTTTGGAACGTGGAATAAAAAGTCGTACAAGCTTGATCCAGAGAAGAAGTACCTTATCATGTTCCTTCCCAAGAACCGAGAGGGATCTGAAGATGAGCAAATCATTTTTGAAGTAAACTACGACTTCAATACATGGAAAGAAGTTGCCTTAGTAGTCGTACCAAATAACGGACGTTAAACTCCCTTGGAGGAGCAGCATGATTGATGACTTAAAATTAATCAAACAGAAGATACTTGAGGAAGACCGAGTTGGAGAATTGCTTGAATTAATGGGGTGTGAACATGTTAATCCCAAGAAAAATAGATATGAAGCACAATTGCCCCACAAATTTGAGTCCCCAAATAAAAGGTCTGTACAGGTTTACCTTAATGAATCTTTATCTAGCAGAATTAGGTCGCTTGGAGAATCAGATATCGATATTTACGGATTAGTATCATACATAGTTTTCGATGATTACACGTTAGATGAGCAAAAGAAAAGTCTACCAAAGGCGAAAAGATGGATATGTGATAAGTTAAATTATAAGCAATTTTTATCAGGAGTTTATTCTCCCAATCCATCATTAGATCATTTAAGCTGGTTGAAAAATGTAAAAAGAGGGCGCAAGAAGAGTCGACTGAGAGATGATTTGGAAAACAATATCTATGACGATGAGTACATGAATCAATTTGTAATGTTACCACATAAAAAATATTACGATGAAGGAGTTGATTACAAAACACAAATTGAATTTGGCATAGGATATGACATAAGAAGTCAAAGAATTGTATTTCCAATACACAACCGTTTCGGGGATATTATCTCTGTCAAAGGCAGAACAATTTATGAGGATTATGAGGATAGAGATATCTATAAATTTATGTATCTCATCAATTTTAATAAGATGATTGAGTGGTACAACTGGCATAGGGCTATGTACTACATTCTTGAGGAAAAAGAAGTGATCATATTTGAAGCTGAAAAGACATGTTGGTTAAGCAGTCAATTTGGCTATAGAAATTGTCTGGCAATTAGTGGTGACGACATTAGCGAGTATCAGGTAAAGATGATCAAAGAGTTAGGGCTAGACATCAATATTGTCATTGCTATGGATAAGGATAAGTCCGTAGAAGCAATAAAAAAACAAGCTGCTAAGTTTGGTAAAACACGGAATGTGTATGCGTTATTTGACAATAAAAACATGTTTAAAGACAGGGATAGTCCTTGTGATCTTGGTGTGGATACATTTAAGCAATTGTACGAAGAATCTAAATTTAAAATTTCTATATGAGAGAGGTGTTAAATGTTTACGGTAAAACAGCTTGAACAACTTAGCTTTCTATCTTGGTGGGATCTGGAGTGTCCACCCTTAAGGTTTTTAGTAAATGATTGGAAAGAAGTCAATGGGCTGAATGATGAGGACATTGAAAAGATGATGGATATTTTGACTGATGTATAAGCAGATAAAATATAGTTTTCATTAAAACAATTTAAGAATAAAAATACATATTGACATAATGAATAACGGTAGTATAATAACAATATAAGACTGAAAGGGATGGTCGAATGTATGAGCAGAGGATGGACGTATCTGATCTTACGCCCACACAAAATGAGGAGGAAGCCACCCATGTCAAAATACTAGCCTGTATAAGAAATGTACCAGTCACTATCGGGGGAATGTACAAGCTTTACATTATAAAGTATGACGATTGCGCAGCGGTTGAAGAAGAAATATACATATTGGATGACAACGGAAATGAGAACTATTCATTCTGGATCTGCTGCAAAAAAGAGTTTTACAAGTGACTGTACTAGACAACATTCATCGGGTTGAGAGAAGTAATCTGATGAATGTTGGATTTGATCAAGATTGGGAGGGATTTATTAAATGAATATTGAGCAGTTTACAGAGTTACTGGATGAGAAAATTTTTGAGATAGTAAAAGAAATGCGAGATGAGTACGGATTATCAAATCTAATCATCAATCAAGATGCAACTTATTCTTCCGGTCAAATAACTATCGAGCTAACGGAAAAATAAAAAGTAGATGAAGTTTGAATTTCATCAACAAAACAAATAGTTACATAGAAATTTAAAAACCATAAAAAAGGAGTTTTACATATATGCAAACCAAAGAGTTAAAGGTGCTGCTTCAGAAAAATTTCAACAAACTGTCTCAAGATGCCACCAAATTGTTTGAGGTGGATGTGGACAAAGACGAGCTCTGGAATCTATATCTTGACAGTTTCCCAAAAGGAACAAATGAAATTTTCCGTGAACGAAGAGAATACGATTGTAGTTGCTGTAGACAGTTTATCAAAAATATTGGAAACGCAGTGTTTATTAAAGACAATCAGGTCACTACTATTTGGGATTTTGAGACCAACGAAACAAAGTTCCAACCAGTACTTAACGCACTTTCAACCTTCATTAGGTCTCATGATGTTTCTGATGTATATGTAACCAAGTTTAAGAAAATCGGCACAGATAAGAATTTTGAAAAAACAAATACAAAGATCATTGAATGGGATCACCTGTACATGGAGTTGCCAGAAGGATTCTTTGATCAAAGCAGTAAGTCAGAAGCAGAAACAAAAGGAGTATACAGAGATACACGCAATGTATTTAAACGATCCCTTGAAGAAATCAGTGCAGACAGCTTACTTACAGTTTTAGAGCTCATTTCTCAGAACTCCTTGTATAAGGGTGAAGAGTGGAAAGGAGTACTAACTGAATTCCTAAAGCACAAAAAGACATATGACTTACTAAGTTCCATTCAGGAAAAAAATAACTATGCATGGGAACAATCCGTTAAAGTTGGCGGTGCAATCGGGCGCATCAGGAACCACAGTATTGGCACTCTGCTTATCAATGTTAGTGAAGGCTTGGATTTGGACACGGCTGTAAAGAAATATGAAGTGATTGTAGCACCTCAAAACTACAAGCGAAGCAAGCCAATTTTCACTCAAAGAATGCTTGATGATGCTCGCAAAACCATTGAACAGCTTGGATACTTAAATTCATTGGATCGCAGACATGCAACTTTAGATGATATTACAGTGAACAACATCCTTTTCTCTAACAAAGACTCAGCAAATCGTATTCAGGGCGCTGCAAATGTTTTTGATAAGATGTCAAAAGATATTGGTATTAACCCTAAGAGTTTTTCGCGAGTAGAAGAGGTTTCCATTGACAGCTTTATTGATCACATTCTCCCCACTGCAAATGAACTAGAAGTGTTTCTGGAAAGTAAGCATTCTGGAAATATGGTATCACTTATTGCTCCCGAAGACAGCAGCGCAGAGTCAATGTTTAAATGGGACAATGCTTTTAGTTGGGCCTATTCTGGTAATATTACCGATAGCGCACTGAAGGAACGAGTAAAATCAGCAGGTGGCAATGTAGAAGGTGTACTCAGATTTTCTATTCAATGGAATGACGAGCAATATGACGAAAATGATTTGGACGCTCATTGCTATGAACCTGATGGTAATCTACTTTATTATGGTGAAAAGAATAATAGATATACTACAGGTCAACTAGATGTGGATATTATTAATCCGCTTAGGGGAATTCCAGCAGTTGAGAATATTACTTGGACAAATAAAGACAGAATGCAAGAAGGAACATATAAATTCTTAGTTCATAACTTTTCACATCGCGGAGGGAAGACAGGTTTCAAAGCAGAGATTGAATTTGATGGACAAATTTATTCCTTCGACTACAGCCAAGAATTGAGAAATGGTGAGAAAGTTGAAGTAGCAGAAGTGAATTTTAGTCGAGACAAAGGGTTTACTCTTAAGGAAAAATTGCCTTCAAGTGCATCATCTAAGGATGTATGGGGAGTAAAGACTAATCAATTTGTTCCAGTAAGTGTTGTCTCATATTCGCCTAACTACTGGAATCAACAACAAGGAATTGGGCATAAGCATTATATGTTTTTCCTAAAGGACTGTACCAATACAGAATCACCATCTGGATTTTATAATGAATTCTTGGTAGAGGAATTGATGCAGCACAGAAGAGTTCTTGAGGCACTAGGAAGTAAACTATCTATTAAACCTGTGGATGATCAGTTGTCGGGGATTGGATTCAGTTCGACTAGACGAAATGATCTACTGGTTAAAGTAAAGGGACAAACTGAGAGAATTCTTAAAGTGAAATTTTAATAACCAATATTAAGGAGAGATTAACTATGACAACAGAAAACATTTTTGAAATTGCAACAAAAACTAAGATTCGATTCCAGTTTAAAGGCTTGATAAGCACAGAGGATCTGTGGGATTTGAGTGTTGAAAACTTAGATTCAATTTTCAAAACACTTAATTCTCAACTGAAACAAGTAAAAGAAGAAAGCCTATTGAATTCTAAAACAAAAGAGGATAAAGAGCTTGATGTAAAAATTGAACTAGTAAGGTATATTGTTTCAACTAAACTTGCAGAGAAAGAAGCGCAATTTAAGGCAAAAGCTCAAAAAGAACAAAAACAGAAGATCCAAGAAATCTTGTTCACCAAACAAAATCAAGAATTGGAGAACAAGTCCGTTAAAGAGCTACAAGCAATGCTTGGTCAATTAGATAAATAATCATTCGGGGAGATGGGAGTGACAAGTGAATAAAGTGACTTTGCTTGTTACCCCGTTCCTGTGAAAGAAGAGTTTGATGGAGAATCAGAAAGGAAGATGATGGAATGGTATATGTATTAACGAATGAACAAAAAGAGCTTATCAATGAGATTGTCAGTGAAGTTAACAATGAATGGTTTATCAAGTGTCACTCTCAAAATCCAGCTTTGTGGGATGATGAGATTTTGCACAATATCCCCCTTGAAACTATTTGCGAATACCTTGGAGAAAAGATTTCAATAGAAAAAAAGCTACGATTGGCCTACAATAGCTTCGACAAATATGTAGTAGATGGTTATCAGGGAAGAGAAAGTGATTTCAAGGTAGGGATGCGCACTGCATGTGATATTTTAGGCATTGCCTTCTAGCAACTGAAAATCTAAGTAAAAATATACTTTTACTTACAAAAGGAGAGAATGTAAATGTTAATTGCAGCCTGCTTGATTATTTACGCACTAATTTCAATTCCCTGTGTGCCTTGGTTAGGTCATATCTCTATGACCAATGGCGACACGCAGAGATCTGGATGGGGAAGCTACAAGAAATTTAAAGAGAACTGGAATAAATACGAATGGAAACGGCTGAAGTCTTATCCAAAGAGTTTCGAAAATGAAGAAGCTAAATGTTATTTTCATGCAAGCATCATCAAGTTTGAAGATAAGGGTATGAAGATTCGCGATCCAATCAGCTACTGGCTAGTCAAAAGATATGTAAGAAAGCTACATAAGCTTCCAAGTGTTAAGTGGTAAGAAATTCGATTTAAAGGAGAACTGAATATGAATTCAACGGAAGATATTATCAATCAATTGATTCAAAGAAGCAGCATTGAAGAATTATCGTTGTGTGGTGGCGATCCAACGAAGCCATATTCAGATGAGGATTATGAGGATGGCAAAAAGCAAGGACTAGATTTGGATAATTGGGATCACTATCAGCGTTATTGCAAGATGGGCGAATATTCAGATGAAACAGACCGATATTGGTGGTAATTTAAGGCTTAAATGAAACTGCTCTTTTACCTAGAATTGAAGATCAAAAAAGCCAGTAAACACAAGGGTTTTAAAATGCTGCTTAACTAATTTCTGAGGAGTGGATCGATTTGAGAAAAGTGAATATCAAAATCATCAACAAACATACAGGATTGGTAGACAAGTGGTTAACAAGTAGTTGGATAAATAATAATGAGAATATTGCATTACCTGAAAAATTCAAAATAGTAGTTCAGTAAAATGTTGAAAGGAGTGATTTTGCCATAGCATGGAAACAAAAGCAACCCAAAATTCCATTTGAACCTTATGACAATACATATTCAAAACTAGCGAAGATTAATGAGATTGAAAATATCGATGAATTTCTGAATCCGCTCTCTAATTTAGTGCATAGTCCATATCTACTGAAAAACATTGATTTGGTTGGGCAAAGAATTAAGAATGCATTAGATAAAAATGAATTAGTCACAATTTCAGGCGACCCGGATATGGACGGAGTGACTTCGCTTGTTATTCTTTACAAATACTTAAGCAACTTCACAGACAGGTTACACTATGTGTGCAATGAAAGATCAAAAGGCCACATGATTGGTAGTTTGATACAAAGTATTCCAGACGAAACTAAACTGTTTATTGCATTGGATAGCTCATCTAATGATACGGAGTCGATGAAGTATTTAACTGAAAAAGGAATCGACTGTCTAATTATAGATCACCACACAATTACTAATGCAAATTCTTTCGCAATAATCGTAAATCCACAACAAGACGATTGCGGTTATCCAAATAAAAATGCATGTGGAGGACTTTTAACCTTTAAGTTGTGTCAGGTGCTAGATGATCTAATGGAAACCTCTTATTCTTATGAATTAAGTGATTTGCCGGGTTTCTCACTTATGGCAGACATGATGTTAATGATGGAAATGGAAAATAGATATTATGCCAAGTTGTCACTAAAAGGTTTGCGGCATGAAGGATTAAAGCAACTCTTTAAAGGCATGAAGAAGGATTTGAATAACCTAACCGCAACTGATTTTTTATATGGAGTAAGTCCTGCTATTACAGCGGCGACCAGAGTTGACAATATTAAACTGGCAATTGATTTCTTAATGTGTGACAAAGAAACACCTGAATTGAAAGAGTATATAAAAGAGTTAATTAAATTAAATGAATATCGGAAAGTTGTGCAAGCTGAAGCTCTTGAGAGACACAAAGATAACATTAGTGACGACGATAAAGTAGCAATAATTTATGATCCATCAATCGGAAAAGGGATGAACGGCCTTGTAGGACAGGAGCTGTCTAAGAAATTCAATAGGCCAGCTATTGTTCTGGGGGATGGAGACGATAAAAATACATATGCAGGAAGCTTTCGCGGATTAGAAGATTTCTCCATGCTTGACCTATTAGAAAAATGTAGGGCTATTGAACATACAGGTGGACACCCCGGCGCAGGAGGGCTGAGTATAAAAAAAGAGAATTTACAAGAACTGAAGGATGAGCTCAATAATCGGTTAAGTAGTTTTGTTCCAGATGACACGCTGTACTATGACTTAGAGTTTAGTGTCAATGAAATCGATGAGAGATTTATCAATTATATTACCGAGTTTTATCGGTACTCAGGTAATGGTTTTAAGCCGGGAATGTTTTTAATCAAAGATCTGTTCATCTCAGATAGAAAACCATTAGGAAAATCAAATAACACTGTAAAGATAGATTGCGGAAAGTTACAACTAATGAAGTTCAAAGTCGATATTGAGTATTACAATAAGGTTCCGGTATTTACAGATATAGAGGCGATAGGTTCGCTCAATATGAACATTTGGACTGAATATAAGCCTAAATTTAAAGTTACTAAGACATGCCAATTGTTCATTGAAGATTATAGAGAAGTAATTAAACAATAAAATAATACATATACGAATGGAGAAATATACATATGAAATTTTACGGAATCGCAACTAACAACAACAATCAAAGTGTGGTAATCGACAATCTTCCTGCTGATTATCTTGGTGCAGTCATTGCAGCTAAACAGCAAGCAGCTAAAAAGGGTTTCTCATTCCATTATGTTAAGCCAGCAGAAAATGGTCGAAAGGAAGGATCTGTGTTGACTAAATTCAAGAAGCAACGTACTCAGCGCAAATCTAATAAACGGTAATACATATGAAGAATCAAAAAGTAAGAATCAAAGTCAGTGATCATGCGCGCGTAAGATGTGAGCAAAGCAATGTTGGGGTGGGATATCTCATTAAGATGATATCCTCCATTCCAAATGTACAAGGAAAAATAAGATGGATGACTGAAAAGGGTGTAATTGTGATTGAGCGTGTGAATGAAGGATTAATTCTAGTTCGTACATTCATCGCGCGATTCAAATATAAAGGCAAGAGATATCGTAAGGGATGTACAACATTTTAATACATAGAAGTCCAAGAAAGAACTGTTTCATCAAAATATGAGGAGATGGGCAATTGACTAAGGAGCTATTAGGCAGTATTGAGCTGAATCGCATTTATCAAATGGATTGTTTAGAGGGAATGAAATTAATTCCTGATGTTAGCGTGGATATGATACTGTGTGATTTACCTTATGGGACGACTCAAAACAAATGGGATAGTATTATCGATCTAGAAAGATTATGGATTCAATATGAAAGAATTATAAAAGATGACGGAGCTATTGTTTTAACAGCTCAGACACCATTTGATAAGGTACTTGGATCAAGCAATTTAAAACTTCTAAAATACGAGTGGATATGGGAAAAGAATAAGGCAACTGGTCATTTAAACGCTAAGAAGATGCCTATGAAGGCTCATGAAAATGTACTAGTCTTTTATAAGAATTTACCAATCTACAACCCTCAAGGATTAGTAGAAAAAGATAAGCCCACAATTAATAAAGGGGATCGTGGAAAGAAATCTGAAGGGGCTGGCGGTACTAACTACGGAAAGTCTGATAAAGATGCGATTCAGACACATACGGGCTACCCTAGAAGTGTACAAAGATTTGGGGTCGATATGAAGCCAATACACCCTACACAGAAGCCATTAGAACTCTTTGAATTCCTAATGTTAACTTACACAAATGAAAACTCAATCATACTAGATAATTGCATGGGATCAGGAACAACAGCGGTAGCAGCATTAAAAAACAATCGTAGATTTATTGGATTTGAAACAGAAAGTAAATACATAGAGTTGGCTAATCAAAGAATTGAGAGCACATATGATGAACTGGTTGATATCTGTTTTTAGAAAAATCTTAAGCGAAGGAGGATTTTTATGGCATTAGTTCCTTGGTGTAAATCGTCATATAAAAGATCATTTCTTGAACAAAAGAAAAAAGAACTAGAAGAGTCTGGTGAATATTCAAGAGTAGAGATTTTAGGTGGTAAATTATACATTGAGAGAGTATGTGCGAAATGTTCACAGGCTATAGATGGATACGTGTGTTGGAGTTGTAATTAAAAAAAGACATTCGAAATACTTTTGGAATGGATTTTTTAGACCCTATTTCCTTATAAAATACAAGTTTCAAGATAAGTGAGGTAGAGGTTATTGAGCGAAGAAAAGCTTGAAGATTATGAAGCAATGGACATTTGCGAAGATTGTAACTTTGAACACTTCTGTAGAACCGCAAATCTACTTTCCTGCAAAGGGAATGACTTTGTCCCTAAAAGTGATCGCGACAAATAAAATAGTGGCTTTATCAACTTTTGTGAGGAGGGATAAACTTATTAAAGAATGTAGTATCTGCAATGAATTAAAACTACTAGATGAATTTTATAGTCGACAAAAATTTAACTCAAAAGGAATAGCCTATACCTATTATCAGCCATATTGTATACTCTGTACCATTAAAAAGACTAAAAAATGGGCTGAAGATAATTATGAACGTCATTTGAAAAATGTGAGAGCTGGTGATGAACGGAACAAAGACAGAAGAAGAGTCCAGTTTAAAGAAAATACCAGAAGAAAGAGATCTAGAGGGTATTATGAAAATTGGTACAAAAATAATCCCGACAAACAGAAATCTTATAGGAAAAATAAAAAAATACATGAAATTACAGATGAAGAATGGGAAAACTGCAAGAAACATTTCAATTTCGAATGTGCTTACTGCGGCTTGCCCAAAGACAAACATTTAATTGAAGTTAAAAAAGTTTTCAAGTTATACGATTTTAGTAAAGAGCATGTTAATCCGAATGGAACAAACGATCTTTCAAATTGTATTCCTAGTTGCAGGCTCTGTAATAGTGAAAAACACAATAAAACGTTAACTGAGTGGTATAACGAGAAAAATGAAAAGTTTAGTCAAGTACGAATACATAAAATACTCAAATGGATTAGTGACGATTTTAAACAATTCATAGCAACAAGAGACGATACTTTTGTTAAGAAATGAGTGAGAAAAATCAAATCAACACTATTGATATTAAAGTTTATGTTCCTATGGCTGGTATTTGGATTCACATTTTATTATTTAGCTCAGTTTATATTCTTACTAAAACCTTACACGGAAATCGGGAAGATCATTGGAATAGCTTTGACTCAGTTGATGGCTCCAGCAGGTGCACTAATGGTACTACACATTCCGTTTTTTAAATCCAAGGGAGGTAAATGAAAAAATGGATGAAACAATCAATAAAATGAACCTCGCAATGAAATCTACAAGAGATTCATCTCAAGTTATTGGAGAAGCATTGAAAAGTATCCTGAAGAGATTGAATGAAGGAGGTAAATAAATGTTTCCTGAGCTTAGCTACCTAGATATCACAAATAGACTTGAAGTTTTACGAACACAACAACGAAAAACCAACATTGAAATTGCAATGCTTGAAGAGATGAAGAGTCGTAAGCTGTCTGAAGAATTTATTAAATGGAATTTGTATCAAAGTAGAAAGAAAGATATTTATGATCCTTACCCAACTGTACGATTCTAGAAGGGAGAAATACATAAATGGAAGCACTAATTGAAAAGATCATTGAAGATATTGAAGTATCACTTAATTACTACAAGGATACAGATCCAATTGCTCATGAAGGTGAAATTCTTGGGCTACGGGAAGCATTAGATATTATTCACGATCAGTACGAAACTAGCAAACTATACACAGGGGAGAATTGAAAATATGTTGATTATTGATTTGGAGAACGAAGAAAAGACATTTACGGAGGTAGACGAGGCAGTGGAATTTTGCGAGAAAGAGTTTGGCTATAAGGGTTTTATGTGGGATGCGGTTAAACGTAGATGTAATTTAAATCAACTTTGTGAGTTGCTTCGTGCAGACGAAATTCATGCCTGGATTCATCCATAAAATAATAGGAGTGATTTAGATTTATGATGATTTTTCTATCAATTTTATTCTTTGCTATAAACCTGTACACCGTCTTTAAGGGCTCCATATTCTCAGAGACAGGTAAGAAATTGAAGCTATTAGAGATTTCTGAAATAGAAGGAAAAAGAACAAACAGTGAATATAATAGTAAGTTACTTGATAGCTTTATGAAGGATGGTTGCTTACCGCTAATGATTGCATTAGTACTGACTGTTATTGAAGCAATTTATTTGGTTGCTGCCATTGGATTTGATCCGATTAAGATTCCAACACTACTTGCAATTCTACTCTTCATTTTTATGTGGATTCACTCTTCATTAAAGAAAAAAGCTAAAGATATGACCGATTCAGAACTTGTTACTGAAAAGATGAAAGTACTAAGTAATAAAAATGTGACACTTAATAGTACACTAACAGCAATGATCTGGACAACATATTTTGGGTATATGATTTACAATTTAGCATTCTAAGTGAAAGATATATTTGACTGAGAAAGGGAGAGTAACGAATGAATGAAAACTCTGTAGATCGAAAAAATCAGACTGTTACCAGCAAACCACCTAAAGAATTTAGAGCAGAATACAATGCTGTAAAGAACTACATGCATAATGAATTAGGAATCACTAAAGATGATATCCTCCAAATCATTAAAGAAACTGTCCAAACAGAGATAAGTAAGGTTAACAAGATTGCTTATATTGAACGAACAATTGAAGATGTTGTTAAGCAAGAAATTTACGGCTCATTTAGAAGTGATTATTGGTCAAAAGATGCTTTCAAGCAACGAGTATCTAAAGTATTGACTGACAACTTGACCGACATTGTTGCAAATCAACTATCTATTAGTGTTGAAGTCAATAAAGAAAGTTGATAAATGTGAGATTTCATCAGGAAATGAGTGATTAGATTGAGATTTATGAGATTGTTGATCAAAACGGTGTCGAGGTTCCAGATTGCATCATTGTTAAGACTAAACAAGATGGTTATGACATTTATGAAACGGCAGAAGATTATGCTGCTGGCTTAGATATTATTCCAAAAGAGTCAAAGGTATTGTGATATTATTCTTAAATTCAACTAAAGATAAATCTACTTAAGAGATGAGCTGAGGATATGAGTTTAAGTAAAACAATGAAATACATAGAAGAAAATAAAGATGAATACTTAGCTCAACTACTGAAAGGAGAAAAATCTATGGGACTGACACCAGAACGCCTAAGAGAAATTACTGATGCATATTACTCAGATGATGATTCGTTTAAAGAAGGAATGATTGTGGAACTGATCAACGGAATCAATGTCCTTCGTGAAGGATTTGAGTGGATCAAATATGGTGAGAACGATTTCTACAATCAAGTTTCCGAAACAGAGTTAGGTGAAATTAGAAGGTTAGATCCTACCCTAAAACCTTGGGCTAATCAAATTCAGGTTATCTTTTCAACTGTTAATGAATCTTTGAACCCCCGATATTGATATAAGCGCCCAATGGGAAAGGAGGACAATTAACTGAATTGTGTGAGTGGTTTAATATTGGCATGGTTCTTATCACTGTTTGGATTTGATGCAATATGCGTAACTGGCTTAGAAGAACTATTCGGTCTCACTATTACCGTCTCAGGATATTATGTAATTTTCTTTTTGGTGGGACTGTTGTTTGATTTGTCAAGTTTAGTGAGATCCAAATGAAAGGCGTATTTCAAAGGGAAAGGAGAATGATCAATGTCTTTTTATAAACAAGTCAAATATCATGAGAAAGAAGCTAAAAGATATCGTGAATTAGCTGAAATTGAAAATGAATCCAAGAAGCAGATTAGTATTGGTGTATACATTTTTGACAGAGAAGCGGGTAAAGTGGCAAGAGTAAGTGGATTAGAAAAAGGGTCTATAGATTTTTCTGCTGACAATTTAGATGGAAGCTACAGTAGGGGTTATCATTACGTAGTTAATAATTGGAGATTGGCTACTGTAAACGAAATAGATAAAGCGATCGATAATCCGCTCCACACAATGAACTAAAAGGCATATATCTCACAAGGAGGAGAGTAGTTGAATCACTTAGAGTTCAGATCGAAGGCTAAGATTGGTGATGTAGTTTGGATTTGTGATTATCGTTATAATGATGTCGACAACAAGGCAATTCGCCATATTCCACCTAAAAAAGTTGTAGTTATCAGCAACGAAGACTTACCAAAAAATAAAAAAGTCTATTATTCTGATTTTCACTTTCGAGAGGTCAAAGGTAATGAAAAACTGTCGAGCGCAGTTATTGCTCCATATGACAACACTGGTTACAGAGCATATGCAGGTGTGTCCCTCAGCATTTTCCGCACGAAAGAAGGATGTGTGAATCACTACCTAAAACAATGCTTGGATAATTTGAAGCAGTTTGAAGAGGCAAAAGTCAAGAAAAATACATACTACAATACAAAGATTGACGAGATTAATCAAGAGATTACTGAGTTACTGTAAAACAATTCAAGGAGATGTTTATATGGATCTTGCTGAAGCACTGAGAAATAAGATTGAGACATTGCAAGAGTATATCGATGACATCAATAAGGACATTGAAGAAGACTACAACCCTGAAGACTGGTCAGGAGGCAACTTTGATGATTGCTATGAGATGGGATGTAGTCATGGAAGGAAATTTGGTCGAATGACTGCCTATCATGAGATTTTAGCTTTACTTGAGTCAGAAAAGTATTGATATATAAGGGTTTTTAGAGGATGAAATGTTAATGAAAGTCAAATTTTATCTCCATTTTACTCGTAACGAAATAGACAATCAAATGGTATCTATTATTTACTTTAACCTATATTCAACCCATTCCTTACTAATTGGATCTTGAATAAACAAACTAACACCATTTTCACTTTCCGCTTTAAATATTTCTAAGTTACTTTCTACTCCATCGTCTGCATCAGTTTTTTCATTTGTTGAAATGAGAGAATCATCAACAGAAACATCTGTTTTGTAAAATTCGTACTTTTTGCCTTCAAAATTAATCCAGGATACTGGGTCATCTCCTTTGGGTAGATTATTTGCAGAATGATTTGAACAGCCACTCAAGAGAAGCATGAGAATTAAAATAATTACAAATTTATTGTTCATTGATTTCACCTCAGAGAAATTGTGCCATAAGTTGACAACACCTATGGCACAATTAAGATTATTTAGTTAAAAGTTGTTCCGTACCAAAGTTTTCGCAGAGCTAATTCATTGAAGTGAGCAGTATGCCAAGTGGTAGTACTATACATTGTATTATAATTCATAATGCAGATTGGTGTGGAGGCTGCTGTATCATGGTCCAAACCATAATTATGCGAGACCTCATGTTGTAAAGCGCGCGTTGTTCCCGATAATGATTGGTTGCTTACCACACTATAGCCTGCATATGGGGGCTTACTGGAGTACATATATGCGAGCCCACCAATAAAATCACCGTTTACTCCATAAAAGTCCGACTCACCTGTAAAACCGATAACTAAATCATAGGAATCTTTTCCGTCACCCTTTAAATGACTTAGTAACTCTGAAGCATTTTTTCCTTCTGAGAACCAATACTTATATGCAGATATATTAAGATCTATGTTAAATTTTTCGTTAAAAGGATCATCTGCACTTTCAACTATATTGGATACCCTTGTTTGCCAATCGCTGTGGGCGCTTCTATATTCTTCGTCCACAGCAACAAGAACGTTTACGAGCTTACCTGTTTGAAGTAGAGAAGTTTTTGATTCAGCACCAGTGTTTTTTTCAATTGTATATTCATTCAACAAGTTTCCATTTTCATCATAGACAGGGATTGTGGTTGATCTTTCAATGGTGGGATTGAGTTCTTCTTCTTTAATGAACTTATTTTGGATGGGTTCAGCTGGAGTATCGCCCGAAACTTTTGCATGGTTTAGATAGAATAGGGCAACATCATCATTGTTTGCAGCCTCGGCTGAGCCAAAAGACGCAAAAGATAGAGAACTGAAAAGAGCAATAGACAATACAAGAGAGGTTTTTGCTAGTTTGAACAACAGTAATACACTCCTTTTATAGTTAATATTTCTATCAATGTAAGTATATTTCTTAATCCCATTGTTCACATGGTCCAAAAGTACGATTTATTGAAAATAATGTAAAATATAGAATTTAAAATAAGTGGTTCGAGTAAGTTTGATCAAAAAGCAGCTTATAGAGCAAAAGAGTATGGATTTGTAATTCAACCTCTACAGTAGACTCTGTAAAATGTACCTTTTATTTAAAGTAGGTTAGAGACAAATAGAACTGGAATAAAAATCAGTTGAGGAGATGGACATTATAGCTAAATATGGACAACAAGTATGGGGATCTGTAGACATTAATAAGCAGGTCACAATTAATACTAGCAACAATATCTTTACATTCAGTGTGGATGGTACTCCGTATACGCTTACCCTACCTACTGGGACATATAAAACGATTAGGGAAAAGCATGAGTCAGAACTTATTCAGGCAATCGCAACAGCAGCTTCATCACAGAATATTCCCGTACAGTTTAAATTGGGTGGTATGCATTATGATGAGAAATATAACGTGTTGATTATTGAGCACACAGACAAAGAAAATGAGCATGTATTGGATAACTTTACCGGAAGCGCAAATGATACGTTATTTGGTAATATTAAATTTAACCTATCACCGCGAGATTAATATTTTAAGAGTGAAAATACATATTGACTAAACTAGTGTGTTGGATTAAACTGATAATACAAACAACAAGAAGAGGTGTTGAAGATGAATAGAAATAGTAAGCTTCAGAATTCGCTAGATAAGTTAAACAAAAGTTTGGAAGCTCTAAATATGGCTATTGATCGACAACATCTCAAAACAAACAGTATGGAAGAATCAGTTAAAGAGTATTTTGAAGTGAAGAACTACTTAGAAAGACAAAAAATGAAGCAAGTGGGGAGGAAAAAGAAGTTCAAAGACTAAATGAAGCAACATTAAGTTTATCGAGAGTGTTGATTGAATGTTTCAATGAAGATGTCGACACAGATAATGAAGCTAAGTTACATGAAGATAGTTATGTAACCAAGAAGTTGAAGCAGCATATAGGAAGAGAGCAGTTTAAGAAATATGACAAGTACGGAGAAGAGGTGTGGAATAACGCTTGGAATGAGTTTAGCCGAGTAGTGTTTCACACCAGAGATAGAAAGTGATTAATTCAAGGAGGTGATGATAATGCAGTTTAGAGTTGTACTAGATCGTGATTATGGAGAAGAACAGACAGAAGAGGTTGATTTTTGGGTCAATGTAGACGAGGAAGATTGTTACGAAATGGCGGGAGAGAATCCAGTTAGCATCAGTGAAATGAAGATGGTAGCCGTGGAATATGCAATGAACCGATTCTTTAAACAAAACTATACGATGAGTGTAGGGGATAGGGTTACGGTAGTAGAGGTTGAAGAGAAATACGTCTAAATAATACATATTATTATAATAAAATAATTCTTTTACACAGATATATACATTTGAAAGTGAGGATTTTAATGCCCCGATTAGTAAACAAACCGAATAACAGACAACTAGCGTTTGACGAAAACAGAATCAATACATATTCAGATAGAGTTTTAAGTGGCTTTGAGTTAGACAAGGGAAAGTTGGTCAAAGGTGTTAATAGTAAGCTAAGACGTGACGAGGTCACAGCGGAAGAGATTAGCGAAGCATTCTCAATGACTGCGCTTGACTTGATCACAAAGGAAGAACCCAACTGGAAATTTGTTGCTGCTAGAGGATTGCTGACAAAACTCTATAAAAAGGCTGCAAACAATCGGAAGTATAAGTCCTATGTGGATGAGCCATATGGTTCATTCTATCCTCTAATTCAAACTTTAGTTGAAAAAGGAATCTTCAGAGAAGAACTTCTCACCTGTTATACAAAAGAACAGATTGAAGAATTGGGAGATTACATTAACCCTGAGCATGATCTGCTGTTCGATTATATCGGATTGCTTACCCTAACAGAACGTTATCTTACTCATGACTTTGATGGGAAACTAATGGAATTGCCACAGCAAAGATACATGGTTATTGCTATGTACTTAATGCATCAAGAACCTGAAGACCAACGTATGGATCTAGTCAAAGAAGCTTATTGGGCTATGAGTAATCTATATATGACGGCTGCTACACCTACACTATCCAATGCTGGTAAAAAGGTTGCTGGTCAATTGTCTAGTTGTTTTATTGACACAGTAGATGATTCACTGGAGGGTATCTTTGACTCTAATACAGATGTAGCACGACTTAGTAAAACTGGTGGAGGAATTGGAGTTTATCTAGGCAAAGTTCGAGCTAGAGGATCTGATATTCGTGGTCACAAAAACACCAGTTCAGGGGTAGTACCTTGGATTCGCCAACTAAATAATACAGCAGTCAGCGTAGATCAACTTGGAACACGTAAAGGTGCTGTAGCGGTTTACTTGGATGTATTCCATCGTGACATTTTAGCTTTTCTTGATCTGAAACTCAATAATGGCGATGAACGAATGAGAGCACACGACATCTTCCATGGTGTCTGCCTTCCTGATTTGTTCATGGAAAGAGTTGAGAGTCGAGGAGAATGGAGTCTGTTCTGTCCACATGAAGTAAAGTCTATTATGGGTTGGAAAGATAGCGATGGACGATCACTTGGATTGGAAGACTTCTATGACGAGGAATTGGGCAGAGGAACCTTCAGAGAAAAATATGAAGAAGCAGTAAATCATCCTTTACTACAGAGAATCACTGTTCAGTCAATTGATATTATGAAGCGTGTGATGAAATCTCAATTAGAGACTGGAACACCATATATGTTCTATCGTGATACAGTGAATCGCGCAAACACTAACAGTGTACATGGAATGATATTTTCCTCGAATCTTTGTACAGAGATTATGCAGAATCAATCCCCTACTGTAGTTGAAAAAGAAGAGTTGGTAACTAAAGACGGTCAAACGCGTATCATTATCTCCAAAATTCCCGGCGACTTTGTAGTATGTAATCTCAACTCCATTAACTTGTCTAAAGCAGTACCAGATAATGTTCTTGAGCGACTTGTTCCAATACAAACTCGAATGTTGGATAATGTGATCGATATTAACAATATTGATGTACTACAAGCGCAATATACAAATGCACAGTATAGAGCTATTGGATTAGGAACATTCGGACTACATCATTTGCTTGCTCTTGAGGGTATTCGTTGGGAGTCTGAAGAAGCTGTCACATATAACGATAATCTATATGAAAAAATTAACTACTTGCTCGTAAAAGCCAGTATGGAACTGTCCAAAGAAAAAGGACATTATCCAAAATTCAAAGGGTCTGATTGGGATACGGGAGAGTATTTCGTTAAACGTGAATATGTATCGGGGAATCGAGAAGGTAAATATGTAACTACTGAACAATGGATAGAATTGCAGACTGAGGTACGAGAAAACGGAGTTCGTAATGCTTGGATGTTTGCTATAGCGCCTAACGGATCTACTTCGATTATTGCTGGCTCAACTGCAAGTATCGATCCGCTATATGAATTGATCTCCTATGAAGAAAAAACTACTTACAAAATTGCAAATCCTGCACCAGATTTAAACGAGAAAACAATTTGGTATTATAAGACTTCATTTAAGGTTGATCAACACGCCTCAATTAATATGGCTGGAGCTCGTCAACGTCACGTCGACCAAGGTCAAAGTTTTAATTTTTATGTTCGTCCAGACATCAAAGCTACAGAGTTTCTAGAGTTACATCTTCATGCTTGGAGAGCTGGTATGAAATCGACCTATTATGTACGAAGTCGTGCATTAATTATTGATGAATGTGACTCTTGTTCTAGTTAAATATAAGGAGAATATATAATTGAAAATTCAGAAAATCTTCAACACAGAAGCACCAAATAAATCAACACGTATTATTGAGGGAGAAAATTCGGGTATCCTTAACTGGAACGATATCCGAATGCCTCATATGTATAAGCTATACAAAGTGTTGCTACTCAATCATTGGATTGCAGATGAGATCCCAATGTCTAAAGACGCTTCCCAGTTCACTCAACTTAGCAAAGTGGAGCAAGACACATTCAAAATTAATATTTCACTACTTGCGGTATTGGACTCAATGCAAACAATGTTTGTTGGTGATGTAAAAAGGTATTTCACAGATTCATCATTAGAAGCAATTTCTGCAATCATTGGGCAACAAGAAGTAGTACATAACCAGTCATACTCCTATGTGCTTTCCTCAATTGTATCTGATCAAGAGCAGAAAGAGATCTTTGAGTATTGGAAACATGACCCTGTATTGCTTGAGCGTAATCAATTCATCTCAGATATTTATCAAGGATTTCGTGACAATCCTAATCCTCAAACATTTTTTAAGTCAATGGTTGCCGATTTAATTCTTGAAGGCATCTTCTTCTACAGTACATTTGCTTTCTTCTACAATCTGGCGCGCGATCAAAAAATGATGGCTACAAGTCAGATGGTATCCTATATACAAAGAGATGAGAATCAGCATTGTTACTTCTTCGCGGAAGTGTACAAACAGTTGCTGGTGGACTTCCCTGAACTGAATACACCTGAGAACATGGAGTATGTCTATAACACGATTGATCAAGCGGTTAAACTTGAAACCAATTGGGGTCATTACACCCTCAAAGACATTCAGAGTATTGATCTAGATGAGTTGAGCGATTACATCAAATACACTGCAAATAAACGTCTGAAGTTGATGGGTATGGAGAAGTTATATGAAGGTGTAGATGTGAACTGTATGCCTTGGATTAAACCGTTCTCTGATGAAGCTTTGAACTCTACGAAGACAGATTTCTTCGAGGCTAAATCACGTAACTATGGTAAGGTTGGCGATGATAACGGATTTGATGATCTTTAAAAAATATAGCTAAGAGGGGCAATGAAATACATATGACAGTATTAAATAGACAGAAAACAAACTTTGAAAAAGTAAGGGAATTTCAGAAAGCATTTAATTGTCCCGCACCAGAAGAACCTACAGCACTGGATGATAAGTTGGTCACTAATAGAGCAAATTTTATCATGGAAGAAGTAGTTGAGTTGCTCTATGCATCGTCTAACGGCAACAAATTAAAGTTCAATGAATTTGTGCATAACCTTATTAAATCAATTTACGATACATATGATAAGCAATTAACCAAACCCTTTCCTGAAGATCGTTTAATTGGTCAGATTGATGCGCTAATTGACATTAAATATTTTGCTGAAGGTGGACTTGTTGAAGCATCGGTTATTCCAGACAAAATTTTTGATATTGTGCATAATGCAAACATGCAAAAAATTTTCCCAGATGGAAAACCACATTATAATGAGGTTGGTAAAGTAATTAAGCCTGATCGATGGGAAGCGCCAGAACCGAAGATTGAAGAAGAAATTAAACGTCAGATTGAACTTGGAGCATCGCGATTTATCTAATACATATGGGCGGTGGTTAATCCACTGCCTTTTAATTTGAATTTTAAAGGAGATATATATGAATATTAAACTAATTGCTCACACACAGCTTTCTCATGAATTTTGCGATACTATTTCTAGTGATATCTTGAAGCTAATTGGTGATGATGTAATCAAAGATAGTCAAGTTGTAGCCTTAACAGCTATTCGTACATGCTATAGTCCAAACAAACCATCGGAAATTGTTGACATTGAAGGTGAAAAATATTTTAAAAACAAGGCAACAGATGGATTGGGTGGAACCGAAGCTGATAGGTTGTTTAGACACATTACTGGCTCAGGTCACACCTCTACACTTGAACACATCAGTTATACTTTTTCTGTAGAAGGAGTCAGCAGAGCACTGCTGGCACAACTAACTCGTCACCGTCATCTCTCCTTTAGTGTTCAAAGTCAGCGCTATGTACGAATGGGATCGGACGATAAAATTGGTGGATTTGAATTTGTTAGCCCTCCTAGTTTAAGCGGAAAGATTGCTCCAACTAATGACGAACACGAAGTATATGTAAATTGTTCGGCTGCGGATTTATTTGAGGAAGCAATGCAGGATGCTCAATATACATATGACCGACTACGAAAAGCAGGAGTACCAGCAGAAGATGCAAGAATGGTACTGCCTAACGCCGCTGCTACGAACATTGTATTGACTGGTAATCTGCGCACTATACTTGAGTTTTACAACAAACGTAAGCATGGCAAAGGTGCTCAGTGGGAAGTTGCTGATTTAGCTGAGGGAATTAAGGATTCAATCTTATCAGTAGACTCATGGCTAAATAAATATTTTGATTATTAAGAATAAAGATATGTACAAACAATATAATATGTGATAAGATGAGTACAGGTTAAAAACCTGTACTTTTTCTTATTTAAGGAGATGTGATATGAGAGGAGAATTGATCAGTATAAATGAAAGTATTGCTGCTACTGCCAACAGTGTTACTAGTTGTAATTATCAGAAACCACAGACATTGGGTCACGCATGAGAAAATTAAAGATATCGTCACTTTGAATTTTTGGAGACACGCTCTTTATGCTACAGCATTATCATTTATAGGATTTAACATTATAGCGTCTTTGGCAAGTTCAAATGATACTGCTACAACAATTATTAGTTTGCCAATTGTTTATGTCTACAGTATATTGTTTAGTCCTTTAATTGAGGAGCTAATATGTAGAAAATTTATGTTTGGATGGTTAGATAAAAGATTTGGGTTCATAATTGCAGCTCTAACTAGTTCATTGATCTTTGCGATTCCTCACTTTAATTTTTCCTTATCTTTAGGGTATATTTGGCTGGGACTTGTATGGTCGTGGCATTATAAGAAAAGTGAAAATATCTTAGTAACAATAGTGAGCCATTCAATTTATAATTACATAACAATCTTATTGATGTCGATGGGAGGATAGTAAATACATATGATCGACAAATTGATTCAATATCTGTTTTGGAGTAAAGCGTTTGAAGGAATCAGAGAGGCACACAAAAACATGTGCTATGAATTAGGTAGATATGATGAAGAACAAGAATACTGTTATACATACATAGATGAAAAGTATCAAAAATAATAAAAATAAGAGGTAAAATACATATGAAAATTAAAAATAATGTTGTTGAGAAGTATGCAGAACTCTGTCCTTTGAGTTACATGAAATGTGATTCATTCAGTGAAGTGGAGTACAAAATCGAAAGAAGTATTGTGCTGGGACAAACGATCAAGAGAACTGAAAAAGAGAGGCACGTTCAATATTACCATAACTGTTTCATTATTCAGAACAATACTGTAGTGGATATGTACAAGGACTTGAGTAAATGTGTTGATATAAGGAAATCGGTAAAAAATGCCTATGATTGGAAAGCTGGAAAAGCAATCATTTAAATGAAAGCCGTCTTTTATCAGAATTAATAATACATATAACAAGGGGTTGTTAGCAATGTGCTTGGCAGTTAAATACGGAAATGTTCTTATTGAAACCATCAATAAAATGAAAGAAGATTATGAGTCCTTAATAGCGCTACAGTCTGAATATGATAAAAAAGTGTCAAATATTTATCATGATATTGAGACGAATTATTTTAACGCTTCCGCAGGATTTAAGAAATATAAGGAACTTCAAAAAGTTTTAAGAGAGAGAAGAGTTATTAAACATGAATTAGCAAAAATTCAGCGTTTACATCAATCTTTAAGTGCTACGCAAATGGAAAGCAAAATAAGCAAAATTGTAAAGAATGTTGGAAGAATTGATGACGAAAATGAGTCCTATCGAGATGGATGGGGGATTAGAGTCGAAGAAATTCTTGTCTAAAATACATATAAAAGCGAATGAAATTATCAAAAATGAGGAGATATAACTGATATGAACTTACTGCAAGCAGCTCAGTACAGTGCAAATGGATTCACGGTGAGATCGAATCAAGGGAAGAGATATTCTCCAGAGAAACTTAACGTCAAATGGATCGGAGTACACTATGCTTCAATGAATAACAACGGGATGACAGATGAAGAACGTAAGGGTGAATGGGAAGCAGTGATTAGTTTAAGCAACAAGTCAAAGAAAATCTAAAGTCATAAGGAGAGAGAAGTATGAGGACGGTGTTTGGTGGTAAGGGTCAAATGAAAAGTAAGGATTGGATTTTTCTAAGAAAACACAAGTCTATTCATGGTTGCTCTCGAAAGACTAAAAAGAGAGTAAGATGTTCAGCGAAATTACTACGAGGTACTGATAAGTGGGGAGAAATACACCATGATTTATTTTTTGAAGGTGTGCTATGAAAATAAAGAAGAAACATTTTAACTACTCTTCTAAATCATGCAATAAAGTGTCACGAAAAACTAAAAAATATATACGGGAATATTGCAATTGGTTGGTTGCTGATACAGAGGAAGATGATCCAAACCTTCTCCTGTTTGATCTTCCAGATTGCAAAGAATGTGATGGTAAACGCCGCGTAGAGTATGGATATCCTTACGACCCATGGAACTCATATGATTGCCCGAAATGTGAAGGTACTGGTAAATACGGTTGGGAATACGACAAGCATGGTAGCAAGATCCGTATGAAAGAGTTTGTTAAGCCAAGCAACAATGCTCTCAGATTGAAGGGTAAAGGTTTACTGAAAAGTAGATACAATAACTTTAGGGAGGATATGCAATGACAAAATCAAATAAGAAAAATAGAGTAGTGGATCAAACTGAAGCATGGATGAAAGCTATTCACAACTCAGAGGAGGAGAGAAGAAAGGTTGATGCTTCACTTTCACCATCAAGAGATTCAATTCGATATGTAGTTGATTACGCCAAAACCATCGATGACACTGTTCAACTAATTAAAAACACGTCGAACTTGGCACATCAGGGCGTAATTGAATTTGAAGTTGCTCAGAGAATAATCGACAATCAAAAGAAGGCATTATTACGTGACATTAAGTGGCTTGAAACATTTTTAAAACAAGACGATGAAGAAGAGAAAGGAGAATAAAGCATAGAAAATCTAGAGAAGGAATGTAAAACCTGTCACACAGTAAAACCACTAACTGATTTTTATTCAAGAATTAACAGCAGTAAAACTAGAGGAGATTATGTTTATTATTATCCAGAATGCAAACAGTGCACCGTAAAACGATCAAGAAAAAGAAATCTAGAGCATTATGATGAATACTTAGCTGTAATTAACAGGATAGATTCAACACATAGACGAAAATTGCAAAACTATGAAATTCAGAAACGCCGAAGAGGCGAAGGTAAACAAAAAGAATGGCAGCAAGCAAATAAGGATAAAATCAAATCTTACAGAGAGAAAAGAAAGGATAAGGATTTTAAATTATCATCTAGCGAGTGGCAAGCTTGTAAGAAATATTTTGGATACTCTTGCTCCTATTGCGGGATGAGCGATGACGAACACAAGGAGTTATATGGACAACAATTACATAGAGATCACTTTGAATCCGATGGTGAAAATGATATTAGTAATTGTGTACCCGGATGTATTTCGTGCAACTCTTCTAAAAAGAAGCACAGTTTTTATGATTGGTATGTTAAGGAGAAATACTTTTTTAGCGAAACTAGGTATAGAAAAATTATTAGCTGGATTGACTATGATCATGCAAATACATAAAACCAAACTGGGAATAACATAAATAAAGAAAATTGGAGGAATCATTTTGACAGAATCATTATTTGAAAAACCAGTCACAGTAACAGTTGATGCATTATCATATTTATCTAAAGTTTTAAAAAATGGACTAAAAAAGGACTTACAGAAACACCAGAAACCGTGTGATGATTGTAAAGGAACTGGATTAGAAATTACAAACAAAATATACGGATTATCCGATGATCCAGACAAAAGCAAACTCTTTCCTTACGATAATCAATACATAATTAGCTGTAGACACTGCTATTCAGGAGTAGTGAATTTGTGTGAATTTTGCAATGAAAAACTATCACGGTTTAATGATTGTGATTGCCCAGATGCATTACATGAAAAAGATGTTCAAAGAGCAGTAAGAGAACAAGAATTGTGGGATAAAGCAATTAAATTAGATCCGACTAATGATATTGCCAAGAATATGGGGATGTATCAATCAGACGACTATCCATACAGCGATGGTTACTTTGCAAGTTTTGATGAATTCATTGAGACATGGGAAGATAATCATGAACCAGATGAGCCGAAACCAGTCTATGTGTGGGGTACTCGTTCAGCAAGTCTTTCTCTTGATGCTGACGACATCTTAGATCGTGAGTCCGAAGATTTACATGAGGATGCATTAGATAATATTGAAGGAAAAGATGAATTGCAAAAGTATCTGAATGAGTGGTGCTCAAAACAAAAATGGACAACTACATATTACGGTGAAAACAAATATGCAATCAGAATCCCATGGGATAACTAATGGAGACACATATGAAATATCATATAACGCCCAAGCAAGCCAAAGAAGTGACCGAAGAACAATTCTACTCATTTTTTAATGAAATTGTCCCTCGTAAAGATTGGGCTAATTATCACCATAGGAAGATGGATATTGGTAAGATGATTGACTATTTGGACGAAGTAACAGTTGGCAGAAGTATTATAGATGGGAAATGGAATGTGTGTACTTTTCATACTGATAGGCACTACGAAGGAAAAGAATTAGTTGATGCTCTATGGGAAGCGATGAAAGATGATATTGAAGATTAGATAATTGACATAAAAGGGAGAATATTAAACTATGACTATTCAAGAACCAAAAAAGAATTTCGTAACAGTAACTTGTCAACAAGGCAGATACACACTTGGGTCATCAGAAGAAAGTGCTCGTTATTATTTTGTAATTGGAAGAGATGACGCTAAAGATCTTTGGAAGTCATTTTTGGTTGATATTGAAAAAGATTGTATCAATTATAGAGACATGACACCCCTTGAAGTAGCGTATGAGATTAAAGAAGTCTACGATGGTTACTGGATACATAGTGGTGTTGGCGACATTCAAAAAATGATTGATTACCTTGAGAATATTGAAGAAGAAGAGGAAAAACTTCGAGAAGAATATGAACTTGAATATGCTAAGTATAAAGTTGAGTATTGGAGCAACCAAGTTAAAGAACTTGAGTCAGTCAAAATTAAAACTATCAACTAAATATGTGATTGTTCTAGTTAAAATACCTGTTTTACAGAGAAAGGAGATCGAATCATGGACTTTCATCGTGAATATTATGAGATATTCGCTTCACCAAGCCAAGTGCACTATGAACATGCATTTGTTAAGTGGCTTGAATATTATTATCAGACTGAAGTTTATGATAGACGAATCTGCTCTGGATTCAATGAGAAAACTCAGAGTGCGATACCATTGAGTACAGTTGAGTACACTGATATAAATCGAAATGCTAAACGTTTCATGAATAAGATAGTTGCAGAGTTTAGGGACAAAGAAATAGATGAAGACACTTGGAGAGCAGCAAGATATGAAGCCGCTAGATATTCGCATGTTAAGATTGAAGATTTGTTGACAGTGTTAAATCCTACAATCAAATTAGGAGAGATGAAATGATTCAAGAAAAAGCGATTTATAGGATTGATAATAGCAGCACAGGTTGTAGGCATGGAATTGTGCATACGGCTATGAGTGAGAATGGACTTATGTGGGCTTTCGATACATATTGGAGTAACAGCATTACGAAGGAGTTTGATAATAATGAACAATGGTATCTGGTAAATGGTATTGAGGATCGAATGAGTTTTGTAATGATGGTAGATGATGCCAAAGAAGTAACGAAGGAAGAGTTTTGTCTTTATGATGAAACAGACAAACTTCATATTCCTAGGGGATATCGGGGTGAAAAGTATCTGGTCAATAGAAACGCTAAAAAGAGTGCTGGTTTAGTTGTCGAGTCAATTAGGAGTAAGATGTATAGCAACGATAATATGATTAAGGGATTACAAAAAGACAACGCTAAACTACTCATGTGGGAAAAGAGTATTTTAATGAATGAAGGTGTAGCTCAACTTTACAAAAATGAAAAATATGAATTAGATGTTGTGGATGCGGTTGATATGTTTTCTCCCAAAAAGGAGGACAATTAATTGAGTAATGTTCAAGTAAAGGTTAATGTAATTAACCAATTAAAACTGCTACGACAGAGTACATTCAAGGACAAGCTGTCATTCCTTGATGAAGATATTCAGAACGCTCAACGAGCCAAAGCTACTGAGGTTCATGTAACAATAGACTACTACAACAAGAAAGTTACGATTGAAAATAATGGTCAAGCACTAGCCAATCCACAAGCCCTATTTTCAATCGCTGAGTCAGAGTGGGATGAAGATATTCAAAAATCAGAGTCGCCGTTTGGAATGGGATTCTTCAGCAACATTACTGTGAGCGATCATATTGAAGTGTTTACGGGAAACAAGCATATTGTATTTAATGTTGGCGAGATGATTCAGAATAACGAAACAGACATAGAGGTAACTGAGACAGACAATACATATGAAGGTTTCAAATTGATACTAAATAATTTTGACTTTACAGAAGTAGCACCATCTCTAATTCGAGAGCGAATTGAGTTGTTGGGAAAATACATACATGAGTTAGATATCTATTGTGATGATAAACTTCAACCGAAAAAGAATTTGACTGATACAGATGGCAGTGTGTTTTCTAGTGTAATTGAATCAGATAATATTCAAGGTTGGATTGCATTGAACTCAGGATTCAGTCAAGAATTAAAAGTGTTTTATAAAGGTAGGTTGGTGACGAAACTTGATAACTACTATTATGTTAAAGGCGATCTTCACATCAATGATAAAACCTTAAATCTAACCTCTCCAGATCGCAAAGACATCATTAGAGATGACAAATACATATTATTTTTAAAGGAAATATCTGAATATACCAAAGAGCTTGCTAATAACAGTTTCCTACAAGGGGAACAGAGACACATTGAAAAACATATCGATGCTATCTCATGGAATGCAGACAAAGATAAATTGAAAAATGAGATGTCATTCCTTGTGTTTGATACAGAAAATGAAAATGATTCCAAATACTTAAGTAAGATAGCTTTGGCTAAAAGGAAGAATCCAGAGATCAGAAGCGTCAACCAATATGAGGTTTTCATTAAATCAGAAGCTGCCAAACAGTCCGAATCGAATCATAAAGAAATAGAATTCACGCAAGAGGTAAAACGACAAGCACCTGAAGCTGATGGTATTTCTACTTGGTATGGAAGTGAAGGGTCGTCTGGTGGACGAAGTGAACCTAAAATTGATGAGGATAAAATCGAAGAAAGAAAAGGACGACAGATTGACTTTGACTCTGAACCAGTGTTCTGGTTATCATTCGATCAAATAGTTGAACATGAAAAGAAATTTAAAATTGCAGAGCATTACAAACTCAAGGTAATTGTGTCTAGGAATAAGTTAGAAAGTGGAATTTTAGAAACATTGGGGAAGGAACAAAACATTGTACACATTTCAGAACTAACTGAGAGCACTTTGATTAAAGCATCCATCTCAAATACTGAGCTGAGCAAAAAAGAAAGCCGAGCCCTAATGTTATTGGACATGATTAGTCGGATGATCGGATTCAGTAGAAATATCTTCGCCATAGGTGACGTAATGGTGCTAAAGCAAACTCAAATTGAGGTATTAAACCATACGATTGAAAAAATTGAAGACGAATTTGTAGCGGTACATGACTACATAAACAATAAAGTATACATAGACAGATCGGTAATAGATGATAGCAAACTTCGAGAGAGTAGCGATGAGAATTTAGATATTAGTGACTATAGATTTCTCTTAGGTAACTTGAAAGAAATTGTTCGTGCGGTTAGTCTTATGAATTTTGATGGCGTAGAAAGACCGAATGACTTGTATGACTGTCTGATTAATGGTTTGGCGCTGGCATAGCAGTTTTAATAAAACACTTGTTTTAAGAAGAAAAAAAGAAATCGCTCCAATTAAGGAACGACTCTTCATACGATTCACCATCTAATTTACCCTTGCAGGATTAATTTTACTTTGAAGTGTCATTTAAATCAACAATACAAAAGAAAGATTCTACATTAAATATGTAGTCAATGGTGGAGACAATGAAAATAAGCATCAAACTGGAGAAGCGTATCGCAAATTTTAACAATGAAGAAATGATTAAACTAGCAAAAGAGACAGGAGACAAAGAATTAAAAGACAAAATTATCAAAAACAACATGCATTTTGTAGTCAAATTGGCTAACAAGACGTTAACTAGCGGCTCACTTGAAGAACCAGATGAGTTAGTTAGTATGGGGATGGTTGGACTAATAAAAGCTTATGAGACATATGACCACACTAAGAATATTAAATTCTCCACTTATTTAGCAAAGGTGGTAGTAAGAGAGTTCTCAGCAAATGCCAGAGCAAAAGGTATGAAGTGTCGTAGCAAATATAGCAGCATTAGTATGGATAACAATCTTTACAAGACAAACTCAGGAGGCAGCGAAAAATTATTGTCAGAAATATTGGCAGATGATAGTCATCTTGACTTGATTGCTGTTGAAGACTCCATGTTTGACAATGTACTAAGTGGACAGATTGAACGTATATTAACCCCAAAAGAGAAGATTGTGTCTCGTAAGTATTTTTTCGATGGTATGAGTATTTCTGATATTGGCAGAGAAATGAATGTATCGAGACAGGCCGCGCATCAATATTTTAAAAGTAGTGTGAAGAAATTAGCTCCAGCATTTGCATAATACATAGTTTGAATGAAACTTATATTTTACATAGAAAAGAGGAACATCTTGAGCAGAAATAAAATCATTAAGTACTATGTGCATGATGAAATTACATATAAAATCACATATAAAAATAATTCAGAGTGGATTGAAGGAATCGGATTATTTCATAGTCACAATGTAAAAATCAAAAAGAAAATATGTCCTCTAGTATACCAAACAGTATTCAATAGGCATTATGCATTAAATATTGGAAAAAGTTATATTGATAAGGCGATTAAAGAATACTTCGGAGAGGAAGATGTGAATGGATAATTCGGAACTAAAAGAACTTTTCTACTCAGAAGAAATGGAACCAATCAGACAAAGTTATTATAACGAAGCTTACAGACAGGGAAAGTTCGATGAAGCAGCAAGCAATGGACACGCAGAGGAAGTGTTTGATTGGCAAGGTGACGACTTTAGTGTTTGGAAAGACAAGGTTTGGTACTCAGACAAAGATCGGTATCATGTCGGAGTCGAGGGATACATGGGATTTGAGAATATGACTCAAGCTATTGAATGTTATGAACAGTTTAATGAAGCGTTTAAACAATACATAGAACAAAATGGTGGATTAAAGGAAAAGCATCTCGGATGGCATAAAATCTATAGTGTTAGAGCTGTCAATGTGGCGTATGAGAATGAGTGTTATTGGATTTTTCTTGATGGGTACAAGTCTGAGGAAATAAGTGACTTGTATTGGTACATGCGTGATGTAATTAATCAACTAAAAGAATTGAATGATTCTTTGTAAAAGATGAATATTGCTGATAATAGTAGGAGGAGACAATGAGAGCAAGAGTAACTAAGTACATTGTGAATTACATCATCGATAATAAACATGGTGAAGTGGGAGATCTTATAGATTCATTTCTGCATCCCAATGGAAAAATAATGTACTCGTTGATGTTTAATGATGGAGAATTAAAGGGGTATTATAAAGATCAACTTGACCCATTTTTAAGAATTGTAAAATAAGGGTGGATAACCAATTAAAAAAATACATAGGAATTTTGGGATATAAACCATCTGCAAGAATACATAGCAACACCGATTCTCTATATTGCAGTAACTGTGAAGCTACACCTAAATTCACATCCACTAAGGAATGGTTTGAGCCATCTAAGTGGTATCAGTTTTCAAATTGCTTAGACACATGTACATGGATTATTTGTTCAGTTTGTTACACACCTTTAAAAGTAAAATAGAGAACAGGAGTGATGCGTTATTCAGATTCAAAGCTACACAAAGATTTTAAATAGTAGATTTGACAAGGGATTGATTGAGAAAGAGAAGTACGACAAATACATAGTTAAACTTGTAGAGTGGCAGCTAAACTACGGCATAGAATATTACCAGACCGAGAACGATCCATATTAATAGGAAGGTAAATACATATGATCAAACTAAACGATAAAGAATTGTTTAAACTTTTTGATAAACATTTAAGAGTATTCTATCCAACATTTAAAGATAAGCCATTAAAAATAGAATACATCTTCGATCAGAAAACTGTAACATACGACTACACGCTAAGACGGCTTCACTTTAATAGTTTCATTCTTAACTTTCAATTTGATGGAGACCACTTAAGGAGACTCACATATCATGAAGCAGTTGGTATGATTAAGAAAGAATATCCAGAAGCAAAAGTAAATTTAGAACTATACATAGAAAACAAATTGAATAGTATCGATAATCCCGGCAAGTATCATGAAAATGTGAATTTCTATTGTGATATAGAAGTTGATGATGTTGACCTTAATGGAGATCAAATACGTTCAATGATTGACCTTGCCTTGGATACACGAACAGAAAGATGCAATAATGAAGAATGGCTAACTGAATTATCCTTGAAACATAAGGCTTTTATGAAGAGCAATTCCTGATGAAACATCAATTTTACTGAGATACCTACGGTGAGTCTGTAATAAAGAAGATTTTAAAATATACATTAAGAATAAAAATATGTACTTTTAACACATTTGATGATATAATCGATTTATAAGTTTGTATTACATTGTAGTTGAATTGAGACAGCCGTACTCAGATTAACCGCTTTGTATTTACATTGATAAGGAGGTTATACCATGTCTTCTATATTGACCGAAGATATAAGTGTGTTTGATCTTGGATTTAGTTGGGCAAAAGGAAAAAAGAATAAGAAACTATTTGTCCAACCATCCATTGCTGGAGAAGCACAGCCAATGTTTGATACGAATATTAAACCCAATGATTTTTTCTATGAGGACACAATGTTTGTGGGAGATCTAGCTCTAAGACAGAGTGAAATAAAATACTTCACACTTAATAAACAAAAGAGCGAAGCAATGACATCTGAGATTATTCTTAAAACTGGATTGGGATATTTAAACGGAAGTAAAAAATTCAATCTCATTACTGGATTACCAATACTGTTTTACTTTAATCAGATGTCTGAAATGGAAGAGATGATTGTAAGGTTGGCTGACTCAAATCCTTTCGAGATAAAGAAAGGTCGTAGTAGCTTCAATAAAGTTAAACTCAACATCGATAAATATAAAATAGTTCCTCAGGGTTATGGTATTGCGATGAATCACCTGTTAAATGAATCAGGAAAAATCCAAAACAAAGGTGATGCAAAGAAAAAGATTCTTGTTGTGGACCTAGGATTCTATACATTGAATTTACTCGGATTAGATGGTCTAGAGATAATGAAGGAATCAACTAGCTTATTCTTGGGTGTAGAAAAAGCATATAAATTACTAAGAAAGTATCTACAAGAATTAGTTGGAACTGCCCCTGCTATTTATGAATTAGATAAATATGTGATCAGTGGTACATATGAAGGAAAAGATATTCGTCACTTAGTTGCAAAAGCATTTAAAGCATTGGCAATACAGATTCAGAATGAAATTGAAGGTTTAAACATCAATTTTGATATGTATATGATTGGTGGTGGAGCTGCACGTTACATATATGAATATCTGAAACTTGAAGAAAAATCTCTTTATGGTCAACTCGATCAGGTCAACGGGAATGAGAAAGTGGGTGTGCGATTGTGGGGAAGCAACATGTTATTGCGCGCCTAAGACCACTTAAAGATGATGATATTCGATTGGCTATGGATAAACTTCCAATCTATTATGATGAGGCTGATATAGTTAGGGAAGCGCTAAGGCAACTTTTATTTGGTCATACAGGGAGAGAGCCAATGATTAAAGGGGTACAGTTATTTAGTGAAACTACAATAACTGAATTAGACAAGCAAGACCAAGTAATCATGGAAGATGTAAGTTTAGATAATACTGAAGACAATGACGACTTAGATGCTAAACTGAATGAATTTCTTACTTCTTAATGTAGGCTTCGGCCTACTATACATAGATTATAATCAATAAAATCAGATGTGCATTTTGCACTTACACAGTCGCATATACTGTCTTAACGAGGTGATGACTGTGGACGAGAGCGTCAGAAGAATTACTGTTAATGATTCAAGGATCAATATTGTATTCAATGCTGATGATGGACTAAAAGCACCATTAGAGCAAAGTGAGGAGAAGTCATTAACAAGTAATCATAATGAATCCGCAGCAGACATTTTTAGTGAGATGGGCGAAATGATTGGGCTGGATAAGGTAAAGGATCTCATTTACGAAATTTATTCTTTGATCCAAATAAATAAGTATCGTAGTGAAGAGGGGTTAAAGAATAGTAAGCAAGTATATCACATGATATTTAAGGGTAATCCCGGAACTGGAAAAACTACAGTGGCAAGAATTATCTCTAAAATGCTTAACAAAATGGGTGTACTCAGTAAAGGCCACTTGATTGAGGTTGAACGTGCCGATTTAGTTGGGGAGTACATTGGTCATACAGCCTTGAAGACTCGCGACCTTGTTAAAAAGGCTATGGGCGGGATACTTTTCATCGATGAGGCGTATAGTCTTGCCCGTGGTGGAGAAAAAGATTTTGGTAAAGAGGCTATAGACACGCTTGTGAAAGTTATGGAGGACAAAAGTGATGACCTGATCATCATATTAGCTGGATATCCCATAGAGATGGACGACTTTCTTCAGATCAATACGGGATTACCCTCTAGGTTTCCTATTCAGATCAACTTTGATGACTACTCTACAGATGAATTAATGTTGATTGCTTTAAAAATGGCATCAGAAAAAGATTATACTTTTACAAATGATGCAGCAGATAAACTTAAGTACATTATTCAAGAGGAAAAGGACTTAAGGATTCATTTCAGTAACGCTAGATATGTTCGCAATGTAATCGAGAAAGCAATTCGTCATCAGGCTGTGAGATTGATGAAGAGACGAGAAAAGATGACTCGCCAAAATTTAATGGAAATTACAATGCGAGATATTACATCCAATTTAACCGAATCCAAAAAAGTAGAAGGAATTTATACTGTGTAGAGTCTCTAATGAGACTTAAAGGAGGTGATGATTATGTAAACACACATCTGAAATCACTATAAAATCAATATTTGATCAAGAATAAGGAGGTCGATAACCATTTGTGTATTTTGCAACTATCACAATCACAGGGACTACTCAAATATTTTTACTCCTGACTGTTCAGTCAAGATAGATGATTATGTAAGAAGATCAAAGGAACTTGACCATAAAATTCTCTCCAGTATGGAACATGGATTTCAAGGAAGGTACTTTGATACCTATGATGTCGCTAAAAAAGAAGGCTTGAAGTTCATCTTTGGAACTGAAGCATACTGGGTTAAGGATCGATTTGAGAAGGATAATACCAATGGACATATGTGTTTATTTGCCAAATCAGAGAAGGGAAGGCGTGACATTAATCGTATCTTATCTGAAGCCAACGAGACGGGATACTATTATAAGCCTCGAATTGATTTAGATTTGATTTCTACGCTCGATCCTAATGAAGTATTTGTCACCAGTGCTTGTATAGCTTTCTGGCAATATGAAGATATTGAAAAGATTGCTCTCGATTTAAATTCTTATTTCGGTAAAAACTTTATGCTTGAAGTGCAAGCACATCACACAGACACACAGAAAACGCTTCATAGAAAAATTCTAGATTTATCTGCGAAACATAATATCGAGTTGATTGCAGGATGTGATAGTCACTTCATTTATCCCGAACAGGCAAAAGACCGTGATGCGGTTTTAGAAGCAAAAGGTATTGTTTATGAAAATGAAGATGGATGGTTCATGGATTACCCTGATGGAGAAACACTCAAAAGACGGTTTATAGAACAAGGAATTCTAAATGAAGAACAGATTGATAAAGCAATTAAGAACACCTTAACTTTCATGGATTTTGATGATTATGACTCTGATTTAATTAAGGTGTTTAGCAATGAAATTAAACTCCCCACATTATATCCAGAGTTAACACAAGAACAACGAGATCATAAATATAAGCAGCTATTGAATGAAAAATGGAGAGAAGCGAAAGAAAGTATCCCAAAAGAGAAACATGCTAAATACATAGATGAGATTAGAAAAGAAGGTTCGGTAGTAATAAACACAAAAATGTCTGATTATTTCTTGATTGATCATAAGATAGTAGAAGAAGCTGTTGATATGGGCGGAATCATTACCTCTACAGGCCGTGGGTCTGGGGTTTCGTTCTATACAAATACATTGCTAGGATTCTCAAAAGTAGATAGAATATCTGCTCCTGTACATCTCTACCCTGAAAGATTTATGAGCGAAAGCCGTATCCTAGAAACGAAATCCCTACCCGATCTTGATTTGAACTTAGGAAACCCAGAAGTATTTATTGCTGCTCAAACCAAAGTACTAGGTGAAGGTCACTCATACCCAATGATTGCATACGGTACTTTCAAAAGAAAGTCTGGATTTAAAATGTATGCTAAATCTCAGAATCTTGATTTTGAGATTGCAAACGAAGTTTCAAAACAGCTTGAGGAATACGAAAATGATTTGAAATATGCAGAAGATGATGAGCAAGATTTGATCGATGTTTATGATTATGTTGATAAAAAGTATCATCATCTAATCAAAGAAAGTGAAAAATACACCGGAATCATTTCGGACAAAAAACCTCATCCATGTGGACACCTAATATACCAAGGAAATATCAAGGAAGAAATTGGTTTAATCAGAATCAAAAGTGAGTCAACAAAGAAAGAAGTCATAGCAGCTTTAATTGACGGCGATATTGCTGAACGAAAAAAATTCCTTAAGAATGATTTGCTTAAGGTTGATGTGGTTAAAACTACACATGATACATATAAACGCATAGGACTACCCGTACACTCAGAGACAGAACTTCTTAACGTCATTAAAGATAACGATAAGGTCTGGGATATCTATGCTAAAGGTCTAACAGTAGGTGTAAATCAGGTTGAGAAATATTCAACCACTCAAAAAGCAATGAAATATCAGCCTAAAAACATATCTGAGTTGACAGCTTTTATAGCAGCTATCAGACCATCATTTAAGTCCATGTACCATACCTTTGAAACACGAAAACCTTTCGCTTATGGAATTAGCAGTTTCGATGATCTCATTCAAACGGAAGAAATGAAGAACTCATTTGTACTATATCAAGAACAGACCATGGCTACACTTGCTTATGCGGGATTCCCCTCAGATGAAACATACGGAATTATCAAGGCAATTAGTAAGAAGAAGCCAGCGGTAGTAAAGCCTTTAAAAGAACGATTCCTAAAAGGATTCAGTGACAAGATACTTGAGAGAGAATCAGTATCTCAACAAGAAGCATTTGATATGAGTGATAAAGTGTGGAAGATTATAGAGGATTCAAGTGGATACGGTTTTAATGCGTCACATGCGTACAGTTATGCACTTGATTCCGTATATTGTGCATATCTAAAAAGTCACCATCCGATCTATTTCTATGAATCATTATTGAGGCATTTTTCAGAGAAAAAAAACAAAGATAAGGTTGGTCTTCTTAAAGAAGAAATGCAGAAAGGATTCGGAATTAAAGATGGTGGCATAAAGTTTGGGACTGATAATAGAAGTTTTGTGGCAGATGAGAAGAGAAATTCAATCTATGCCGATCTATCAGGAATTAAGTTCATGAATGTAAAAGTAGCCGAAGAACTATTTGAGATTGGCAAAAATACATATGAAAGCTTTGTAGACTTATTAGTTGATATAAATCTAAAAACTTCAGTTAATGCTAGACAATTAAAAATACTCATTATGCTTAATTATTTCGGTATGTTTGGTAACAATGGGTATCTTTCTGTCTTGTTCAAGGAATTCTCAGATGGTAAGTATAAATATAAAAAAACATATGTAGAAAAAACAATAGAACAACGACTCATAGAATTAAAGAAAATTGAAATTGAATTAAAGAATCAAGAAGTACCAGCAATTCTTCCAAATGAAACAGTTATGTTTCAGATTGAGCACATGGGTTATGCAGATGTCAAATATCCTGATACAAGTTCTGGATGGTGTGTAGTAACGGATATTGATACAAAGTATTCTCCAAAATTGACATTGTACGGTGTTCAAAAAGGAGAAACCCGTATCTTCAAAATGAGCAAAAAGACATTCAATGTTAAGGATAGAGATTTAAGAATAGATATCGGTGATTTAATTGAGATTACTGAGTTTAAGAAAAAAATGAAATCTGTGCCTGATGGGAATGGAAATTTCATTGAAACAAATCAGTCAGAAACTTGGATCACTGGCTACAATAAGTATAAGAATAAGGAGAATACTTAAATGGAAAACAAGCTTAGCAAATCAAAGATTGAACGGATTATTGGACGTAAGTTGACTGAGGATGAATACACAGAGGTTGTAGGAACGGTTCTTAATCAGTTGTTGAATGAGAAAATTGAGAAAACAAATGGATAGATTCGATAGTGATTATTACTATATCCACTTCCCTGATCCACAAGAAAAGATAATTCAATATTCGACTTGTTTTGGTGGGGAAACTATCAATATTGGGGAAGAAATTTTAGATGTGTATGGGGTTTGTGTGCATGATACATATGATTGTTTGTTTAAGGCAGTAGACGCTAAACGATTAATTGCAGGAGAGGAATGATTTATTGGCTACAAATCAAGGTAAGTTGTTTGAAGAGGACTTTCAAAAGTCAGCAGCACAAGGGGCGGAGAAGGTGTTCTTTGTTCGTTTGAAAGACACTCTTATACCTGTAGATCTTCGTTCACGAGTTAGAGTAACAAAGAATGACTATGACTGTATGATGTTTGCGAAAAGTCACTTATTCACACTAGAACTGAAGTCTACAAAAGATAAATCAATTAGCTTTCAAGAAAGTGTAATCAAACAACATCAGATTGATAAACTAAATGAAGCAAATGCATATGAAGGTGTCATATCAGGGTTTATTATGAATTTCAGAGAGCCTGATAACAAAGTGTACTTTATACATATAGAAGAATTTTTGAAGTATCAAAACATAGCTCAGAATCAAATCAAGGAACATACATATAGAAGCAAAGTAAATAAAAGTAGTATTTCAATTGCAATATGCGAAGAGATAGGAATCGAGATTAAAGGATTTAAACCTAGAACGAGATGGCATTACCACTTAAAAGATTTTATAGAGGATGCGATTAATACATATGGAACCAAGTTGAAAGGAGTCACAATTGAACATTAAACTCAGAGAAAAGAGAATGGCTGAATACACTGTTGTAGACAGTTATATAGATAAGAACGATTATGCCCAATCTAAAGAAGAGATTGAAGGTAGGCTTATGAGTTGGATTGAAGATATTCTCAATAAATACTCAGATGAAGATGGTCATTAAAATAAATTAGTGTTATAATTATAAGAATAAAAATAATAAAACAAGGTGATGTTATATGATTGTTTTAAAGGATATGGAAAAGCTAAATCGTAGTGAAATTGAGGCCTTGATCGGAAAGATCAAGGCTATTGTTTATACCCGTGTATCATCAGAAATACAGATAGACAACTATTCTTTAGAATCGCAGATTGAGATATGTGTTAATGAAGCAAAAACAAAGTTTGATATTAGTAAAGATGAAATTATTGTACTCAGAGAAGAAGCAGAATCAGGAGACAATCCTAATAGACCTATGCTCAACTACATATTGTTTCTATTAGAAAAGGGCTTAGGGAGCAAAGTAATTTTCTTGCATCCAGACAGACTAAGTAGACATCTTCATTTACAACAACAAATCACACATAAGATATGGGAACTTGGATGCGATCTTCATTTCGTTGAGTTTGACTTACAAAAAGGCAATGCAGAGTCAATGTTGAATTACAATATTCAAGGTTCTATTGCTCAATACAACAAAGCTAAGATTCTTGCTAACACTAAGCGTGGAAGAAGAGCTATGGTTGCTGATAACAAGATTCCCGGAATGAACAAAATCTATGGTTACGATTACGATAAAGACCTGAATACATTAATTGAGAACAAAACTGAAAAAGAAGGATACTCGATCATGGTAAAAATGATCTTGGAAGGTTCAACTTGCTCAGAGGTTGCAGAGTATCTAGCCATAAAAAAATACTTAGCTCCAAAGGGGGATATTTGGTATCAAGCAACAATCAGCCGTATATTAAGAAACGAAACATACAAAGGAATTTATTATTATGGAAAGACGGAAGTAGTGCAGGTATCTGGAAAGAAGAAACAAATTCCAAAACCTAGGGATGAGTGGCAGGAGATCATCATTCCACAGTACATAGATGAGGTTCGATATAAGAAACTACAGAAATGTCTTGATGACAATAATAAGAACAGCGGCAAGCCATCAGAAGACTACTTATTAAGAAGTATCGCTAAATGTGGAAGATGTGGAGCGGCAGTATCATCAGGAATAACAACTAAAACTCAAAGCGGCACTCTTAAGTATTACACATGTACAAGAAAGGCTAAGAAATCCTATAGTATTGAAACTGGTCAGTCTAACTCAACATGTAGAGGAGACAACTGGCGTGTGGATATGATTGATACTATAATATGGAGTGAAGTACTTAAGATCATCAATAACCCCAAAGAGTTGATCGATAAAATTTTAGAAAGGGCTTCTGATGCATCAAAAATTACTGAATTGCAAAAGAATCGAGATAATTTAAATAAGTTAATAAGAGAGAAAGATGCCTCAAAAGCTAGATATATTGACCTTTATGCTGATGGATTTATCAAATCTAAAGATGAGTTAGCAAACAAAATTAAGCCAGTTGAAGATGAGATTGAAGCTCTTAACAAGGAACTTGCTGCAATATCTTACAACATTCATATTGCTCAAGAGAGTGACGAGAATATCAATGTAGCCGTTTCAATACTGAGTAAATATCAAAAGATAATAAAAAACAATTTAAAAATGGAAGATAAGAGAAAAATATTGCGTGTCTTCGTTGATAAAGTGGTACTACATGACAATAAAAAACTAGAAATTGTCTATAAGTTCGTCTCAGATGATAAACAGTATGAAAGTGACTCTACTAATTCTTATTTGGATTCTATCAATCGCCAAGTCAATGGAGGATAATAAGAATCAATTTATCCTCATTTTGGCGGGTTACTCGGAAGAAATTGATTTTTTTCTACAGACGAATCCCGGATTACCTTCCCGTTTTCCGATCCAGGTTGAATTTCCAGACTATAGCATTGATCAATTGATTCAAATCTCCGAAATTATGGCCAAGGAACGTGACTATATTCTCATGCCACAGACCATACTCAAACTAAAGCAGCATCTGCTTCAGGAAAAAAATGAGTCTCTTCATGCGTTTAGCAACGCCCGATATGTCCGAAATGCCATTGAACGATCGATTCGCCATCAGGCAGTTCGACTATTGGAACAGTATACCCAGGGGAATCCGGGAAAACTGGAGCTGATGACTATCCGCACAGAGGATTTGAAGTTTGATCAAAAGTAAGCGATAATATAGTTTTTAAAGCAGCCGGCCGGGTTAACCGGTTCGGCTTAAAGCATGCCATGGAACCATGGTGGCACAGAATATATGCGGAAACGTAATAGAAGGAGTGAATATACACGATGACAAATGGCACACATGATACAGATATGGTAAAGAAGGATCGCGCCGTATTGGTGAGTCTGGTTACCGATGAGGTCAAACGTTCAGGTATTAACCCGGAGTACTCCCTTGAGGAGTTGGTAAAACTCGCGGAGACGGCAGGCGTAGAAGTGCTGAGTGTATTGTCACAGAACCTGAAAACCCGGGACACCAAATGGTTCATTGGTAAGGGGAAAGTGGAAGAACTTCGTGCAGTGGCTGAGGAAATGGGAGCAACAACAGCTATTTTTGACCAGGAGCTGTCCGGTGCTCAGGTGCGTAACCTGGAAGAAGCGTTGGATCTCAAAATTATTGATCGCACCCAGCTGATTCTGGATATCTTTGCGCAGCGCGCCAACACGAGAGAAGGTATTATTCAGGTTGAATTGGCTCAGTTGAGCTATTTGTTACCACGTTTGTCGGGTCACGGGAAGAATTTGTCCAGACTTGGTGGCGGAATTGGAACGCGGGGTCCAGGTGAAAGTAAACTAGAGACGGATCGTAGACATATTCGTGGCCGCATAGATGACTTGAAGCGTCATTTGGAAGAAGTGACACGTCATCGCAAGCTGCACCGGGAGCGTCGCAAAAAGACAGGGATCGTTCAGGTAGCCCTTGTAGGTTATACGAATGCGGGTAAATCCACCTTGCTTAAACAATTAACGGCGGCAGATGTGTATATTCAAGACCAGCTGTTTGCCACACTGGATCCAACCTCTCGGACGATGGAACTGCCAAGTGGTAAAGAAATCGTACTCACTGATACGGTTGGGTTTATACAGAACCTTCCTCATGATCTGATTGCGGCTTTCCGTGCAACGCTGGAGGAAGTGAATGAAGCGGACCTTATATTACATGTGGTCGATGCATCGTCTGCAATGCGTGAAGATCAGATGAAAACGGTACACACCATTTTGCAGCAACTGGGTTCAGGGGACAAGCCTCAATTGGTATTGTATAACAAAAAGGATGCTTGTACACCGGAGCAACTTGAAATGCTTCCTTTGGATAAAGAGCATATCAAAGTGAGCGCTCTGGATGCCGATGACTTGCAGAAAATTCGGGAGCTTATCCAGGCTGAATTGACTGGTGACACGAAACGCTTCCGTATTCCGGCTGAGCGTGGGGATCTTACATCTGTACTTTACAAAATTGGTGATGTGGTTGAGACCACATTTGAAGATAATGATGTAATTTATGAAGTGGAACTGCAAAAAGGCGAATATGAGAAATTCGGTTATTTACTTGAAGATTTCATACAACTGTAACATCGATGACATATTTGTATGATAAGTTGACACGATAATTGATGTTTGACGTCAGATTCGTGCTATGAAGGGGAATGAAGTAAGATGGCAAGCTTTGATTCAGAGATTATTGAACTTCAACGACAAGTTGAAAGTCAGATTGCGGGGCAATTGCAACAGATTGACCGGATCACCGATCATAACCAATGGAAAGTAATCAATGCTTTTCAACGTAGAAAAGTCAGCGATTTTCACTTTGCGGGTTCAACGGGTTACGCGTATAACGATCGGGGGCGTGAGGTGCTTGATGAAGTATATGCCGATGTGTTTGGTGCAGAGGCGGCACTGGTGCGTCCCCATTTTGCGTCTGGTACCCATACGATTGCTACAGCTTTGTTCGGTGTGCTCCGTCCAGGTGACGAGTTATTGTACATTACGGGTAAGCCCTATGACACATTGCATAAGGTCATTGGCAAGCCTGGTGATGGGACAGGATCGTTACGGGATTTCGGCATTGGGTATCAAGAGACGGCTCTGTTAGAAGATGGAGGAGTAGATTGGACGGCAGTAGAGAAAAGTATCAATGCAGCGACAAAAGTCATTGGTATTCAACGCTCCAGAGGATATGATTGGAGATCTTCCTTCTGTATTGAAGAAATCGCTGATATGGTTGCACGTGTAAAGGCGATCAAGGAAGATGTCATCGTATTTGTGGATAACTGTTATGGTGAATTCACGGAGGAACGTGAACCAACTGAAATCGGGGTAGATCTGATGGCAGGTTCACTGATTAAAAATCCCGGTGGAGGTCTGGCGGAAACCGGTGGATACATATGCGGGAAGGAAAAGTACGTACAATTGGCTGCCTATCGTTTGACTGCTCCTGGAATTGGCGGTGAAGTTGGCGCGATGTTGGGAACAACTCGTGGCATCTACCAAGGACTTTACATGGCTCCGACAATTGTGGGACAGGCCATTAAAGGCAGCACATTCGCTGCGGCGATGTTTGCTGCATCTGGATTTGTAACCAAACCGGCATGGAACGAGATGCGTACAGATCTGATTCAGGCTGTTCAATTCAGTTCGGCCGAACATTTAATTGCCTTTGTACAAGGAATACAGCGGGCTGCTGCGGTAGATAGCCATGTTGTTCCTGAACCGTGGGATATGCCGGGTTACGAGCATCCTGTCATCATGGCGGCAGGTACGTTTATACAGGGTGGAAGCCTTGAATTATCTGCAGATGCGCCTATCCGTGAGCCTTATATTGGCTATATGCAGGGTGGTTTAACATACTCTCATGTTAAATATGGCGTTTTGATGGCATTACAAACGATGAAAGAACGTAAATTATTGTGAGTTTATCTAACACATCATTGACACTTGGTAATAACTAAATGTACAATAGAGTGAAGAATAGATGACTGGAAGGTTGATGAATGATGGGTGACGAAATTCGCAGAAATATGGCCTTATTCCCGATAGGTATTGTAATGAAACTTACAGATCTGTCCGCGCGTCAGATTCGTTATTATGAGCAGCACAGTTTGATTGTTCCTGCGAGAACGTCAGGTAATCAGCGTTTGTTCTCTTTCAATGACGTAGAACGATTGCTGGAAATCAAGGCTCTGATTGAAAAAGGAGTTAACATCGCGGGCATTAAACAAGTGATGAATCCTGTATCCAAAGAGTCAGAAGAAGCAACGGTTATTACAGCCGATACGGAAGTAAAACGCAGAGAGCTGTCGGACTCCCAACTGCATCGTCTGCTTAAACAACAACTGGTGTCAGGTAAGAGACCTGGACAAGTATCTCTCATCCAGGGAGAGCTTTCCCGATTCTTTAATAAAAAATAAGTTCGTATAACCTCGTAGGTCAGGGGAAATCCTGCTTTTGGGTAGGAGGACTCCTTGACCCGTGCAATATTCTAATGTACAAATATAACAGGCAAGCCAAATACGCAGAGAAGAAAGGGAGAGGGTATCGTGAGTTTTACTAAAGAAGACATACTACGCATCTCAAAAGAAGAAAATGTACGATTCATTCGTTTGCAATTTACCGATCTGCTTGGATCAATCAAAAACGTTGAAATTCCTGTGAGCCAACTAACCAAGGCTCTGGACAATAAAATGATGTTTGATGGTTCTTCCATTGAAGGTTACGTGCGTATCGAAGAATCTGATATGTACCTCTATCCTGATCTTGATTCTTGGCTCATTTTCCCTTGGGTAGCCGAGAACCGTGTTGCTCGACTGATTTGCGACGTATATCTTCCGGATGGTAATCCGTTTCCAGGGGATCCGCGTGGCATCTTGAAACGAAACCTGAAAGAAGCCGAAGAAATGGGATTCACTTCCTTCAACGTCGGTCCTGAACCAGAGTTCTTCTTGTTCAAAACAGACGAAAAAGGAAACCCGACTAACGAACTGAATGACCAAGGTGGATATTTCGACCTTGCGCCTACCGATCTTGGTGAAAACTGTCGTCGTGACATCGTTATCACACTTGAAGAAATGGGCTTTGAGATCGAAGCTTCCCACCATGAGGTAGCTCCAGGTCAGCATGAGATCGACTTTAAATATGCTGATGCTCTAAAAGCAGCAGACCAGATTCAAACGTTCAAACTCGTTGTTAAAACGATTGCACGTCAGCATGGTCTACATGCTACCTTTATGCCGAAACCGCTGTTTGGTATGAACGGTTCTGGTATGCACTGTAACCAATCCTTGTTCCAAGGCAAAGTGAACGCATTTGTAGACGAGTCTGACGAGCTGGGTCTGAGCAAAACTGCACGTCACTTCATGGCTGGAACTTTGAAGCATGCGCGTGCGTTTGCAGCAATTACGAACCCAACTGTGAACTCATACAAACGTCTTGTACCAGGTTATGAAGCCCCTTGTTATGTAGCATGGTCCGCCAGTAACCGTAGCCCAATGATCCGTATTCCAGCTTCCCGTGGTCTGAGTACACGTGTTGAGGTTCGTAATCCGGATCCGGCTGCTAACCCATACTTGGCTTTGGCTGTTTTATTGAAAGCAGGTCTGGACGGAATCAAACGTGAGCTTTCCTTACCTGCTCCGATTGACCGTAACATCTACATCATGTCAGAAGAAGAGCGTGTGGAAGAAGGCATTCCAAGCTTGCCGGCTGACCTGAAAGAAGCATTGAACGAATTGATCCGCAGCGAAGTTATCTGTGATGCTCTCGGCGACCACGCCCTGGCTCACTTCTACGAGCTGAAAGAAATTGAGTGGGACATGTACCGTACACAAGTCCACCAATGGGAACGCGATCAATATATCACGTTGTACTAATAGCTGAATCCCTTGGCGCTTTAGCGCTGAGGGGTTTTTCTTTTTTTTTGGCGGGAGATATAAAAAAGCTAGGTAGAATAATATTCTACCTAGCTTTATATCTATAGGAACTCAGTCCTTAATTTCTGATAAGTAGTGCTCATATAACTCGTTAATTGAAGAACTAGAAAGTAAGTGAGTGACTGCTTCAATTGATTCTCTTTTCCAATCAAACCAGCGCATTTCTTTTAACTTCATGATTTCTTCTTCTGAGAAACGCTTCCTAACTTCTTTTGCAGGATTGCCACCAACTATCGTGTAAGGGGCGACATCTTTTGTTACAACTGAGCCTGCTGCAACAATCGCACCTTCACCAATGGTAACACCAGGCATAATCATTGCATTCATGCCGATCCATGCATCGCTTTCTATAATGGTATCTCCCTTGGGTGAGAAGGAATGGCTAATTTGATCAGCGAACGGATAAACAGTGATCCACTCCGCATGATGATTGTTATTTCCTCCCATAAGAATAAAAACACCGGCTGCGATACATACATAATTACCAATAATCAATCGATCTATTTGCCATCCAAAGTCCTCAATGGGGTTGAATAAGATCCTGGATTTGTCATCTCCCCATAAATATCTCACGCATCCGTCTTCAAAAGATGAATTGTTATCATAATAACCGGAGTAATAAGAGTAATCGCCGACTTCGATTAATGGATTGGTTACAATATCCTTTAAATACTTAATTTCAGACCAGTGATTAAATTGGTTTATATTCATTTTAGTTTCCTCGCTTCTAAGTTTTATTTCTGAGTAACTTAGAAGCGTGATGCGGTAGCCACATTCTTTAGTTTTTTTAGACGACGAATCATCTGAATCATCCTTCCTTAAGATATGAGGGCGATTATAACAATGACCTCCTTTTTTGTCAATCTTATTCTAATAAAGAGATGTCAGTGTGGATTCTCCCTCAAAGTGTATATAATGAAGAAAAAATTCAGGGAGAGAAAATATAGACAAAACACGTGCCCATCATTTGGAAGGATGGATACATCATATTTGACTAAAACGGGAACGGGAATAAGAATGTAAAGAGGAAGCTGGCATTCGTAGCATAAAATATTGGCATATTAGTGTTGAGGCTTTTTATGTAGTCAATAAGAAATAGAATGGTTAATTAAGATATGATCATATCGTTGAAGCGAGAGTATGTTTAAATTGTTTGCTCTGTATTTACAGTATCTATATGTTGATAGTTTCATATATTTGCGTTATAATTCATTTATGTTTTTAGAAATTAAATTTTGAACAATTAATTGGAGATGTTAATATGGAACAAGAGAAGCAACTGGTTGCCGCACAGCGGACATTTTTTTATACAGGACAAACGAAGTCTATTGAGTACCGTATTCGTGCTCTTCAGCAATTGAGACAGGGAATTGAGAAGTATCAGCAACGTATTCTTGACGCACTTCGTGCGGATCTAAATAAATCTGAAACAGAGGCTTATGGCTCTGAGATTCGGATCGTGTTGGGTGAACTGGATTTTGCATTGGAACATTTGGAGGAATGGGCTACACCAAAACCTGTACCTACAAATTCTGCTATACCCGATGGCACAAGCTTCATTTATCCTGAACCTTATGGAGTTGCTCTTATTATTGCACCATGGAACTATCCGTTCCAACTGGCTTTCGGCCCTCTAATTGGAGCCATTGCTGCGGGTAACTGTGCCATTATTAAGCCGTCTGAATTAACCCCAGCCGTGTCACGTCTAACTTATGATTTGATTCATGAGATATTTCCTAGTGAGTACATGGCAGTTATGGAAGGGGAAGTTGAGACGAGTACGGCATTGTTGAAAGAAAAGTTTGATTATATTTTCTTTACAGGCAGTACAGGTGTTGGTCGCATTGTTATGAAGGCAGCTGCTGAGCATTTGACTCCAGTTACGTTAGAACTAGGCGGTAAAAGTCCGGTCATTGTTCATCAGGATGCAGATTTGAAGCTGGCGGCTCAGCGCATTGTTCGCGGTAAATTCCTGAATGCTGGGCAAACCTGTGTTGCACCGGATTATTTGCTTGTACACGAGCACGTACATGACAGATTACTTGAATTGATCGCTGCAGAAATTCAGGATAAATTTGGAGATGACGTGATGAAAAATGCTGATTTTCCGCACATTGTCAATGCACGTAACTTTGATCGTTTATCCGTTTTGCTCCAAGATGGCAAAGCGATGATCGGTGGGCGTTCTGAACGTGATCAGCTGCTCATTGAACCAACAGTACTGGGGGAATTGGATTGGAAATCCCCAGTGATGCAAGAAGAGATCTTTGGTCCAATTCTTCCTGTATTTAAGTATACCGACCTCGATCCCATGCTAGATGAGATTGTTCGTCGTCCAAAACCACTGGCATTATATATCTTCACTCAGGATGAGGATCTGCAGAATCAGGTTCTGAATCAAGTTTCTTTTGGTGGTGGTTGTATTAATGATACCTTGTCTCATATGACATCACATTATCTACCGTTTGGCGGCGTAGGGGAAAGTGGAATGGGTTCTTACCATGGTCAACAGAGTTTTGAAGTGTTCTCTCATTATAAAAGCATTCTTAAACGCAGCGAATAATCGACTAACGTAGAACAATATAAATTGTATAAGAAAAAAAGAGGTTGTCCCGTTGAACGGGACAACCTCTTTAAGTATCTTATTGTGAGACTTCTGTACAACTAGAATACATATTAATGAATATCACGGAAAAGGCCGATGACTTTGCCCAGGATGCTAACGTGTTTCAAACGCAACGGTTCAAAAGTCGAATTTTCCGGTTGAAGACGAATATGATCTTTCTCTTTGTAGAACGTTTTTACCGTTGCTTCATCGTCTTCAGTCATGGCTACTACGATATCGCCGTTATCTGCAGTTTGCTGCTGACGTACGATAACATAGTCTCCGTTAACAATGCCTGCTTCTACCATACTGTCTCCTACGACAGAAAGCATGAATACTTTCTGTTCGCCTACATAATGCGTGGGAAGAGGGAAGTAATCTTCGATATTTTCTGTTGCTGTGATCGGAACCCCTGCAGTAACTTTACCCACGACAGGAATGCGAGCAACGCTGTGAGCAAACTGATGTGAATGCTCTGACTCTTCCTGGCTGAGAAGTTCAATGGCTCTTGGTTTGGTTGGGTCACGTCTAATCAGACCTTTCTTCTCCAAACGATCCAGATGTCCATGTACTGTAGAGCTGGAAGCCAATCCAACGGCTTCACCAATTTCGCGTACGGAAGGAGGATACCCCTTCAACCGGACTTCATTGCGTATAAACTCCAGAATAGCCTGTTGCCTGCTGGATATCTTCGACATACCGTATCAACCCCATTTTAGTAACGTTTGGGAAAATTATAACATAGAACCTCCGTTCGTACAAACATAAGTTCTAAATAAAATGCCATAAAATCAATGTTTTTTTGCGAATTAAGATGAAAATTTTCTTTTGGTCTAATCAAATACTGCAAATGACAGTTCCCTTTTCAATAGAAGAAAGATATTGGAATGTAGGATGCAACAAAAAAAGCGAACAATTGTTCTAAAAAGTTATTGTACAAAACAAGTGTTCGTGTTATATTGATTTCAACGGATAGGAACAAACGTTTGGAGGTCGATATTTAATGAGATATTCTACTTATCAAAGCATTTACGAACCGGTGCGTTCAGAAGTGGTTGAAACTAACATAAGGAATTTTAAGAAGGTTTTTGCAAAAGGTAATGTCCCAACTTGGGTCTTGAAATTAATAATCGTAAGCTTAATTATACTGGTTGGATGCAGTACAGTACTCACTGTGTTCGCTGGCAATGAGAAAGATTTATTGCCTGGAGGGAAGATGGCAGTTTCACAAGGAGATACACTATGGAGTATATCATTAGATCACAAACCTGAAACAATGGATACACGTGTATATATAGAAGCAATTAAGAAAGTGAATCAACTTCAGTCAACTTCAATACAAGTGGGGCAAGTCTTAATACTGCCTCAATTCACAGAATAAGACTGCATATCCACACGCGCTAATGCATGTCAGCTTGACAAGCTGCCCTTATCATGTCAAAGTTAATAAGACTTTGTATTTTTGGAGGGGACAAGCTTGGATATAGATAGTCTGGTAGCACGTATTAATGAATTGGCCCGTAAGCAAAAATCCACTGGATTGACAGAGGAAGAGCTCGCAGAGCGTGCCAAGCTTAGAGAAATCTATTTGAGTAACATTCGGAGCAATTTCAGACAGCAACTGGATTCGATTGAAATTGTAGATGATGAGAACGATCAAGGCCACCAAGGCAAACTCAAACATTAAGGAAACCTAATGATATCAATATGATATTTAGGTTTCTTCCTGTTATCTAGAGGTTGCAAATTATAGGGGGAAATGTTGGTTTGCAGTTATGTAAGCCGATACAAAGAACATCTAAGGGGGATTCTCATGTCGCGTTCGTTCGAGAGAACGGTTCGGAAAAATTCTAAGCAGTTGAATCAGCAACGCAAAAAAAGCGGTAAACCGATTTCCGGTACACCAGGTGAGGACGTATTTAAAGGACGCAGCCTTCTGTTTCCTATTTTTCTGATCGGACTAGCTTTCCTGTACCTCTTTATGAGTACATTTCTTGTCAAAGCTCCGATGACCACTTGGGACTGGGTGACCATGTTGCTGTACGTATTTTTGGCAGTCATCTTCATGCTCCGTCGCCCTTATGTCAAAATAGGAAGTAATCGGATTTTGACGACAAAAGGGAACCGCGAGCGTTCAATTGGAGTCGATGATATCGTGAAATTCAGAATTGAGCCAGGTACGGTTGTAATTGAGCATAATGCACGAGGTAAGAGATGGGTATTTACCAAACTACTTAATCGTTATGATACCGATGCAATCACTGAACGTCTTCTGAAATTCGCCAAAGCACATCAGATCACCGTGGAAACATACGAGAAAAAGTAATTATTGCATAAAGGGGAAGATGACCGAAATGGCGTTAAAAGCGATTTTGTTCGACCTAGATGATACTTTACTGTGGGATGAGCGCAGTGTTCGAGAAGCCTTCCATGAGACTTGCCTGATTGCAGCTCAAGAGACGGGTATTAAACCCGAAGACCTTGAAGAGGCTGTTCGTAATGAGGCACGTAATCTGTATGAATCTTATGAAACTTTTTCGTTTACCAAAATGATTGGGATTAACCCGTTTGAAGGTCTTTGGGCTAACTTCACAGGTGGCGATCAGCCGGAGTTTCGCCAGTTGGAGCAACTTGCACCCGCATATCGTAAAGAGTCATGGCGTCGCGGCTTGTTAAAATTGGGTGTTGATCGTGAAGATCTGGCGGAACGACTTGCCTCACAATTTGGGGCTGAGCGGAGATCAAGACCCCATGTCTATGAAGAAACGATGGAAACATTGAGTCATCTGCAAGGGAAGTTTAAGCTTTTGCTTTTAACCAACGGCTGTCCTGCTTTACAACAAGAGAAACTTGATGGCGTTCCTGAATTGGCTCCTTTATTCGATGAAATTATTATCTCGGGTACGTTCGGTAAAGGAAAACCTGATCCTTCGATCTTCGAACACGCATTGAGTAAGCTGGGAGTTCAACCTGAGGAAAGTATGATGGTTGGAGATAAGCTTACAACTGATATCCGTGGAGCGTTGTCTGCAGGTATTCAATCTGTTTGGATTAACCGCGAGAATAAAGAGAACACCGAATCGTATGTGCCTGACCATCAAATCAAGCATTTATCCGAATTGGAACGAATCATTGCTGAATTCTCAATAAGTGCATCATAAATCGTATTTTTAGTGCACTACTCAAACATTGTTAGGTTTTGTGAGATGTATTTTATCCATAAAACCTAACAATGTTTTTTTGTTTTGGGACAGTTTGAACTATACCATAATAACAAAATATAATTTTTTTTACTAAAAGTTATTGAAATTATAGAACTACTGATTTAGAATATAACTAACATACTAGTATGACTAGTATGCGAATGAATACAGCGAATATCTGTTGACTTACTTGAATGAAGTGGAAGCGGGAGTTATTCGCTATAATTTTCACATCGTTTGTAAGCGCTTCACATAATCGAAGTAAACTATCTAGTCGTGAAAGGCAACATGAAGTGGTTAGTAAGAAAATAAGGGGAAGCATCTTGACCGAAATGTGCCTCTAGTGATTTTCAAAATTGATATCGCTTACATTGGTTTGGTTTATTCTGCAGGTGGGGGTGAAGTGCATCTGATTACTTGTCTTCTACAAAAAGAAGAGATGATAAGCATTGATCGAAAACGCTTTTATTTTATTAAGCTAAGGATCGGAGTGAAATAACATATGGAGTCGGAAACCGCTAAAACCACGCTAACGATGACATCTTTACGTAAAGAAAGCAGGTTGAGAACTATTACAGCTCTGCTTCGCAAAGATTGGCAGCTGTACTCACTGTTAATTCTTCCAATTATCTATCTTATTATTTTCAAATATGGGCCCATGCTCGGTAACGTAATCGCATTTAGACGATTTGTACCGGGAGGCAGTATTTTTGGAGAGACGTGGGTTGGATTCAGATATTTTCAGATGTTCATTCAAGACCCAACCTTTTGGAAAGTATTTGGGAACACACTTATGCTCGGTGGACTTGCGTTACTTTTCACCTTCCCAGTTCCGATCATTTTTGCATTGCTGCTGAATGAGGTGAAAAGCAAACGTTTCAAAAAGTTTGTGCAGACCGCATCGTATCTTCCGCACTTCTTGTCCATCGTTATCGTTGCCGGAATGATTCTGCAATTAACGGCAGTTAATGGCTCTATTAACGGAATGGTATCATTCTTTACTGGAGAGAGCATTCCTTTCATGCAACGTGCGGAATGGTTCAGAACAATCTATATCACCTCTGAGGTTTGGCAAGGTATGGGGTGGGGAGCCATTCTATATTTGGCTGCATTAACAACAATTGATGATTCTTTGTATGAGGCTGCGCGGATCGATGGTGCGAACCGTTGGAAGCAAACCCTCCATATAACCATACCAGGCATTTTGCCAACGATCGTTACATTGTTGATTTTGAACATGGGTAATTTCCTTGCGGTTGGATTTGAGAAAATCTTGCTCCTTTACAATCCGCTGATCTACGAGACATCTGACGTGATTTCTACTTATCTGTACCGGGTAGGTTTGCAGTCCAGCAATTTTAGCTATGCTACCGCCATTGGTTTGTTCGAATCCATTATTGGACTGATCCTGGTATTCTCGGTTAATGCCATTTCACGCAGACTGACACAACGAAGCTTGTGGTAAAGGAGGAGCAATATGCTGGAATCAAAATCATACAAAGTATTTAAAGTTTTCAATGCCATCTTTTTGCTGCTTGTGGTATTCATCACGCTCTATCCGTTTCTGAATGTCGTGGCCCAGTCTTTCAGCAGCGAGGCTTATATCAATTCAGGCAAGGTAAGCATTATCCCAAGAGGATTTAATGTGGAAACCTACAAGACCATCTCTCGTGATAGCATGTTCTGGACCAACTACAAAAACACAATTATATATACCGTTGTAGGTACTTTGATTTCCATGTTCATGACGACCATTTTCGCTTATGCCTTATCCAAGAAAAGATTAATGGGACGAAAATTTTTGACGATGTTCGCCGTATTCACGATGTTTTTCAGTGGCGGCTTGATTCCTAACTATGTCCTGATTAACTCTCTGGGCTTCAATAACACGATGTGGGCATTGGTTGTGCCTGGGGCAATCAGCATTTATAACATGTTAATTATGAAATCATTTTTCGAAAACATGCCTGAAGAGCTTGAGGAAGCGGCAGCTATTGACGGTTTGAATACGTATGGCATTTTGTTGCGGATCATTCTACCGCTAAGTAAAGCTGTCATGGCAACGATGGTTCTGTTTTACGCTGTGGGACATTGGAATTCCTGGTTTCCTGCCTTCCTGTATCTCGACAAAAAGGAACTGTTTCCCGTTACGATCTACTTGCGCAACATGATTGCAGGTGCAACGGGTGGTGCTTCGGCTGGTGCTTCAGCGGATAATCTGACTCAAATTTCTGCAAACATCAAATCGGTCACGATGGTACTCACCATTTTGCCTATTTTAACGATTTATCCATTTGTTCAAAGATACTTTGTAACCGGTATCATGTTGGGATCTGTTAAACAGTAATCCTAGCCCAATATAGTTCAACATCTTGATTGTAAGGCTAATCTAAACCACATGCAGGGGGAGAATTAAATGAAACATAGACCACGTAAGCTTGTAGGCAAGATGGTATTGGCAACAATGATGAGTGTCGTTCTGGCAGCATGTAGCAGCGGAGCTGGTGGAGAGAAAGTTGAACCAGAATCTAAGGGGGCCATGGAATCCTATGGTGTAGGAGAGACTTTCAAAGCGGCTGAACCATTTAATCTATCTATTCTGTACAGCGACCAGCCAGCATACCCGTACAAAAAAGATTGGCTCCTGTTCCAAAAAATCACGGAAAAAACCGGAGTAACGCTGGAGCCTACCATCGTTCCGATGAGTGACTATTCCCAGAAAAGATCCCTTCTGATCAGCTCTGGAGATGCCCCACTGGTTATTCCGAAAACCTATCCGGGTGAAGAATCTGCTTTTGTATCCTCTGGTGCGATTTTGCCAGTGAGCGACTATGTTGATTTGATGCCTAACTTTAAAGATAAAGTAGAGAAATGGGGACTTCAGGATGAACTTGAGGGCCTTCGACAAGAGGATGGGAAATATTATGTACTTCCAGGTTTACATGAAGAGGTTTGGCCAGACTATACCCTCATTGTGAGAACTGATATTTTTGAGAAAAATAACATTGCCATTCCAAAGACATGGGATGAATTGTATGATGCCGCCAAAAAGCTGAAAGAAATCTATCCCGATTCCGTTCCGTTCTCAGATCGTTTCCAATTTAACAGTACATTGAATATTGCTGCTACCAGTTTTGGAACGAAAGCTGGGTGGGGATTTGGCAATGGTTTAACGTATAAAGAAGATCAGGATGAATTTGTATACACTTCGACTACGCCGGAATACAAGGAAATGTTAACTTACTTTAACAAGCTTGTATCGGAGGGGCTGCTGGATAAAGAAAGCTTCACCCAGGACGATGACCAGGCTATTCAAAAATTTGTTTCTGGAAAATCCTTTATTATTAATGGTAACTCGCAAACGGTAGTGCTTCATCGTAATGACATGAACAAAACGTTGGGAGAAGGAAATTTCTCCATCGCCAAAATTACAGTTCCTGGTGGTCCAAAAGGTCAATTGATGTCTGGCTCCAGACTTGAAAACGGTGTCATGATTTCCGGTAAAATTAAGGACAACGAGAATTTCAAAGCAACCATGCAATTTATTGATTGGTTATACTATAGTGATGAAGGTCAAGAATTTGCTAAATGGGGTGTAGAAGGCGAAACCTTCACCAAACAGGATGGTGTTCGTAAGTTGGCCGAAGATGTGAACTATAATGGATTGAACCCAAAAGGCACGAAGGACTTGCGTATTGATTACGGATTCTCTGGTGGTGTGTTTGCTTATGGAGGAACAACAGATTTGTTGCACTCCATGTTTAGTGAGGAAGAATTGAAATTCCAGCAAGACATGAAAGATATCAAAGAAGTAGTTCCTGCGGAGCCTCCAATTCCTTACTCGGATATCGATCGTGAACAGGTGACACTGCTTAGCACACCGCTTAAAGATTTCTCGGATCAAAATACGCTTAAATTCATTTTGGGAGAACGTAAACTTTCTGAGTTTGATGCATTTGTAAAAGAGCTGGAGAGCCAAGGCTTGCCTCAGTATATGCAGCTTTCCAATGACACGTATAAGAAATATAAAGAAAACAAGCAACAATAGTTCTGAACTGAAATTTGCACATTGCCGTTTCATTAAGGGAATTTTAGTGGAACGGCAAATTGTGCTAAGATGGATGAATATGGCTGAGAGGAAGAGGTTAAGGAATGTCACTTAATCAAAAGATTAGAGGTTCGACCCGGGCTTATTCATACAATCTGATAAAGGAACGGATTCTGCACCTTGAACTTGAGCCTGGTACAAAGATTTCCGAGAAGGAAATAGCAGATGAATTGCAAGTAAGCAGAACGCCGGTCCGAGAAGCATTCATGAAGCTTGCCGAGGAAGAATTACTGGATATTATTCCACAGAGCGGAACCATTGTCTCCCATATTAATCTGGAGCACGTTGAAGAAGGCCGGTTTATGAGAGAGAAGATGGAGAAAGAAATTGTCACTCTTGCTTGTGCTTCTTTTCCGGAAGAGTTCAGATTCAGACTTGAAACCAATATCGCCATGCAGGAAGTATGTATAGGGAAAAATAATTTCTATCGGCTTTTTGAACTGGACGAAGAGTTTCATCAGATATTATTTCAAGGCACTGGAAAAATGAGAACTTGGAAAATGCTGCAGCAGCTTAATATTCCCTTTAACCGCCTTCGTTTATTACGTTTGTCTGAAGATTCCGATGCTGAAGTTATTATTTCACAACATAAGGAAATATATAGACTTATCACGGAACGTGAGACTGATCGAGCAGTTAAGGTGATGGAAGCTCATCTCAGATTAGTTGTTGTTGAACAAGAGAAGATGAAGGCAAAATATCCGCATTATTTTATATAAAACATCGAATGTTGTATACTATTTGAATATGCAGAAACCCCTGTTCGAAATGAACAGGGGTTTGTTGAGCAAATAATAAGATTTGCTTATTAGGCTTGTTTGATAAACGTTGGATCCGGGTATGGATCTGCGATCCAGCCATCTTTTTCAATAAACAGACGTACGGCAATGATTTGTTTGTTCTCCATCAATGTGAAGAAGTGTGGGGTGTTCTCAGGTACTGAGATAACGTCTCCAGGAGACAATTCTACATTAAAGTAACCTACATCATCTGTTGCTTTGATGACAAAGATTCCTTTGCCGGCTACAATAGCTCGGATTTCATCTTCAGCATGAGTATGAATCTCTTCGAATTTAGCAAGCTTCTCTTCAATATCTGGTGTTTGTTCAGATAGCGTAATGACATCCCAGATTTGGTACCCGCGACGTGCTGCCAAGTCTCTGATTTCATAGTCATAAGTTTTTAGGACTTCTTCTTTTTGTTCATCGGTGAGTCCAAAGTTATTTTGCAGATCCGTGTTTAATTTGGACGCGTCCCATTTTTCAAATAATACATCATATTTGTTTAAGAAATTTCGAACATTTTCGTCTCCAGTGATACGTTCGTTCGTATTTCGGATTACAATTTCAGCCATGTTCTTTCCCTCTTTTCCACTTGGTTTAATCGCTATTATATCGGATTCCTCTATTTTTGTCGATTCACAAATTGATTCGAACTTCAACAAAAACCGCCAGGGAACTGATCAAACCCGATCTTTCACATTAAGTTAGTTTCTGTTAAACTAAGATTTAACGTTTTGCGGAGGTGACGATATTGGACAAGCTTAGCCTACATGATGCATTAAAACAACGAATATTGATCCTCGACGGTGCAATGGGGACCATGATTCAACAAGTTGATCTCACAGGCGCAGATTTTGGCGGAGAAGACCTGGATGGATGTAATGAAATGCTTGTACTTACACGTCCAGAGCTAATCCAGCGTATTCATGAGGAATATCTGGAAGCCGGTGCTGACTTAATTGAAACAAATACGTTTGGTGCAACATCTGTTGTACTTGCTGAATATGACATTCAGGACCGTGCACGTGAAATTAATCTCGAAGCAGCCAGAATTGCAAAAGCAGCCGTGGATCGATTTTCGACACCGGAGTCTCCACGTTATGTGGTAGGTGCTATGGGACCTACAACCAAAACGCTGTCAGTAACAGGTGGAGTTACTTTTCAAGAGCTCATTGACAGCTATTTTGAGCAAGCGCTTGCTTTAATTGAGGGAGGCGTTGATGCGCTGCTGCTCGAAACCTCACAAGATACGCTCAATGTAAAAGCAGGTAGCATTGGAATTCAACAGGCATTCGAGCAAAGTGGTATCAAGCTTCCTCTGATGATCTCAGGAACGATCGAACCGATGGGTACAACCCTCGCTGGTCAGAACATTGAGTCTTTTTATATATCCTTAGAACACCTTAACCCAATTTCAGTGGGACTAAACTGTGCTACAGGTCCGGAATTCATGCGTGACCATATTCGCTCTCTTTCCGGCATGGCTTCAGTTGCGGTAAGTTGTTATCCAAATGCAGGTCTTCCGGATGAAAACGGTAATTACCATGAATCGCCGGATTCGCTTGCTCAGAAGATCGGTGCTTTTGCCGAACAGGGCTGGTTGAACATCGCGGGTGGCTGCTGTGGAACAACACCTGCACATATTCGGGCAATGCGGGATACACTTGCCAAGTACCCTCCCAGAGAAATGAACGGAACACATCCACCAGCGTTGTCAGGAATAGATCCAGTCTACGTTGAACAGGACAATCGCCCTTATATGGTTGGGGAACGTACGAACGTACTTGGATCACGGAAATTCAAGCGTCTTATTGTTGAAGGGAAATATGAAGAAGCTTCAGAAATTGCTCGGGCTCAGGTGAAAAATGGGGCACATGTTGTCGACGTTTGTGTTCAAGATCCGGACCGTGAAGAAGCCGAAGACATGGAGAAATTCCTTGAACTTGTTGTCAAAAAAGTAAAGGTGCCACTTATGATCGATACGACAGATGCAGCCGTCATCGACCTTGCACTGCAATACTCTCAGGGTAAAGCGATAATTAACTCCATTAACCTTGAGGACGGCGAGGAAAAGTTCGAGCTGGTCACTCCGCTCTTGCATAAATACGGCGGTGCTGTCGTTGTCGGAACGATTGATGAACGCGGTCAGGCCATTAGTCGTGAGGACAAGCTGGAGGTAGCCAAGCGGTCTTACGATTTGCTGGTGAACAAGTACGGGTTAAAAGCCGAAGACCTGATTTTTGATACCCTGGTGTTTCCAGTAGGGACGGGCGATGAACAGTATATCGGTTCGGCCAAAGAAACAATTGAAGGTATTCGTGTCATTAAAGAAGCGATGCCTGAATGTCATACAATACTGGGGATCAGTAACATTTCATTTGGATTGCCTGAAGCTGGGCGTGAAGTGCTGAACTCTGTATTTTTATATGAGTGTACCAAAGCAGGTCTCGATTATGCCATCGTTAACACCGAGAAGCTGGAGCGTTATGCATCCATCCCGGAAGAAGAGCGAAGACTCTCAGAAGAGCTGTTATATAATACAAATGACGAAACACTGGCTGCTTTCGTAGCGGCGTTCCGTAACAAAAAGGTTGAGAAAAAAGAAAAGATTTCGAACCTGTCGTTGGAAGAACGTCTCGCATCGTATGTTGTTGAAGGAAGCAAAGAAGGTTTGCTGCCCGATCTGGAGCAGGCACTCGCCAAATATACAGCCCTTGAAGTAATCAATGGCCCGTTGATGCGGGGCATGGAAGAAGTAGGACGGCTGTTTAACAATAATGAGCTGATCGTAGCAGAAGTGCTTCAGAGCGCGGAAGTTATGAAGGCTTCGGTAGCTTATTTGGAACAGTTCATGGAGAAGAATGAGACGTCAGTTAAGGGAAAGATTATTCTAGCAACGGTCAAAGGCGATGTGCATGACATCGGCAAAAACCTGGTGGAGATCATCCTTTCCAATAACGGTTACCGGATCATTAATTTGGGTATAAAAGTACCACCAGAGCGAATTATCGAGGCATACAGAGAAGAGAAAGTCGATGCGATCGGTCTATCCGGTCTGTTGGTAAAATCGGCACAACAGATGATTCTTACCGCTCAGGACTTACGTACAGCAGGAATTGATGTACCTATTATGGTTGGTGGAGCAGCATTGACACGCAAATTCACCAAGAATCGTATACGCCCGGAATATAACGGCATGGTTGTATATGCAAAAGATGCGATGGACGGTCTGGATTTGGCTAACAAGCTCATGAACCCAAGCACTCGCGAAGCGATGCAGCTGGAGATGGACGCTGAGAAAGAGGCGGACGCAGCTGGTGCAGAAAACGTTACCTCACTTCCCGAGCTTACACGGGTAGAGCGTTCGGATATCGCAATAGACAACCCGGTTCTCGTTCCACCGGATCTGGAGCGACATGTGATGCGGAACTATCCGCTATCACACATATTACCGTATGTGAACATGCAGATGTTGCTAGGTCACCATCTTGGTTTGCGTGGCTCAGTAGAGCAGTTGCTTGCTTCGGGTGATCAGAAAGCCACAGACCTAAAAGCGGTAGTGGATGAGATTATGCAGGAAGCTGTTCGTGACGGGATTATTCAGGCGCATGCGATGTATCGTTTCTTCCCGGCTCAGTCCAGCGGTAACAGCGTTATCATCTATGACCCAGAGAATACAAGTAATATCTTGCATACATTCACGTTCCCTCGTCAAAAAGTTGAACCATACCTCTGCCTGTCCGATTTCTTGAAGCCAGTGGAATCCGGACAAATGGATTACGTTGGTTTCATGGTCGTAACGGCTGGGCACGGTGTACGGGAGTTATCGACAGCTTGGAAGGAGCAAGGTGATTATCTTCGCTCACATGCTCTGCAATCCGTAGCGCTTGAAGTAGCAGAGGGATTAGCTGAGCGAGTTCATCATATGATGAGAGATATCTGGGGATTCCCAGATCCAGCACAGATGACCATGAAGCAGCGTCATGGAGCACGCTATCAGGGAATCAGGGTATCATTCGGATATCCGGCTTGTCCCGATTTGGAAGACCAAGGGCCACTGTTCAAGTTATTACAGCCTGAGGATATTGGTGTGGAGTTGACTGAAGGTTTCATGATGGAACCTGAAGCATCCGTATCGGCGATGGTATTCAGCCATCCGCAAGCGAAGTATTTTAACGTGGATAAGGCTTAAAAGTAAAAGGTCAGGCAAAGCCCTCCGCATTGTCGGAGGCTTTTTGCTGGCAGCAGAAAGAGGTGCGATCCAGATGGAACTATATTTCCTGGGAACTAACGCTGGTGTACCTACGCTTCAGCGGAATGTAACTTCCATAGGGCTGCGCATGTTGGATGAGCGCAGAGCATTGTGGTTGTTTGACTGCGGGGAAGGAACCCAGCATCAGATTTTAAGTTCTCCGCTTAAATTGAGCAAATTGGAGAAAATATTTATCACCCATTTACATGGAGATCATGTATTTGGACTTCCAGGTCTGCTCTCCAGCAGAGCATATCAGGGTGGCACTACACCGCTAACGGTGTATGGTCCGCCAGGAACTGAACGAATGATCATGACAACCATGGAGCTGAGCCAATCACGTCTAAACTATGATTTAAGCATTGTAGAACATACAGGCGGAGTGCTTTTCGAAGATGAGAGCTTCATTGTGGAATCTGCGTTGCTGGAACATCGTATCGACAGTTATGGGTATCGGATTACCGAAAAGGATCGTCCAGGCAGTCTGGACCCTGCAAAACTGGCTGAGTATGGATTGAAGCCTGGGCCGCTATTTGGTCGCTTGAAGCGGGGAGAAACGATTACCCTCGACAATGGGGACTTCCTTCGTCCAGAAGATGTGTTGGGTGCACCCAAGCGAGGGATGGTGATTACCATCTTGGGCGATACGCGCCCATGTGACAATGTACAGCCACTTGCACTAAATGCGGATGTTCTTGTACACGAAGCAACGTTTCTGCATGATTTAGCTGATACGGCTCATGAGTACTATCATAGTACATCAAAGCAAGCGGCTGAGGCGGCGAGAGCGGCAGGTGCAGGACAGCTGATCATGACCCATTTTAGCTCTCGTTACAAAGATGAGGATCAGTTGCAGCCACTACTGGAGGAAGCGCAATCGATATTCCCGAATACGAAACTTGCGATTGAACACGAGCTTATTCCAGTTGTTCACCGTAAGAGTGAATCCTAATGATGGACGCGCGAAACAGTACAGCCAAACACGACGGGAGAATAAGCCGTTAATTGCACGGGACTAAGGGGAAGTTACTCCCGAGGTCCCTTTTGCAATCTGGCCGGAAAGCGTGTAGGATGGGCAATATGAGCAGGGAAATGATTCAAATTATTTTCCGGGAAAGCGCAGGAAATGACAAGCTTGTACAGAAGACGCGCGGGGCCAAACGTCCGTGTTCGATTCGGTTCGACGTGTTGCGTGCAGATGCGAGCTAGCCATTTTTTTTGTACTGTATACATAGAGTGGCATTGAAGTTCGAGGCAAATGATTAATGACATGAAATATTAATAGAATAAAGAAAGGAAGTGCTGTATATGATTAAGGCCTATCTGATCGACCTGGACGGTACGCTCTATCATGGCAGACATCGTATTGAAGGAGCCGATAAGCTTATTCAGACATTAAATGAACAAGGCATGCCTTATTTGTTTGTGACTAATAATTCTTCGCGTACACCGCAAGGTGTGGCAGATCATCTGAACGGGATGGGTATCCCTGCCGATGCATCACAGGTATGTACTTCTGCGGTGGCGGCTGCGGAATACGTGGCCCAAGAGTCTCCAGGTGCGAAAGTGGCTTGTATCGGAGAAGAAGGGCTGTTGCAAGCGATAGAAGCTGCAGGGCTTACACTAACGGATGATGAACCTGAATACGTTATACAAGGAATTGATCGTGAATTTTCCTATCATAAATTGACTAAAGCGCTTCGCTGGATCAATGGCGGCTCTAAATCTGTCATGACCAATCCGGATTTGCAACTACCTTCTGATGATGGGCTTACGCCCGGAGCGGGGACAATTGGGGCAGCGATAGAAGCAGCAACTGGAGTTCATCCTACTGTCATTGGCAAACCGTCAAGTATTATTATGAAGTCTGCCATTAGCCGATTGAACTTAAAGTCTGATGAAGTTGCTGTAATCGGAGACAATATGCGTACAGATATTGCCGCAGGAGCAGCTGCAGGCTGCGAGACCCTACTGGTTCTGACTGGAATAACGACACGGGACAATATGGATAGCCACATCCAGGCGACCAAGGTTCGTCCTGATCATGTGTTTGAAGATTTGCATAAACTGATTGAGTGGCTGTCGCAGACGACAAGCCAAGCATCCAAGAAGGGGTAGATGTACGATGCCGGAATTGCCGGAAATGGAAAACTACCGGACCTTGCTGTCCGAGAAAATACTCGATTTGCCGATTACAGGTGTGGTGGTTAACCGTGATAAGTCGATTAATACCGATCCTGATGTGTTCACCCGTGAACTGACAGGCAATCGTATCATATTTGTAGAGCGCCGGGCCAAACATCTGATCTTTCATCTGGCTAATGGTAAGCGGCTTGTGCTACATCTCATGCTGGGCGGAATGATTTTCTGGGGCACGGAAGCTGAACGTCCTGATCGCTCCACTCAAGTGGAAATTCAATTTGGAGAATATACTTTATTCTTTATTGGGCTCCGTTTAGGATATCTGCATCTGCTTACTTCCAAAGAGACGGAAGAGGCTATGTCTGATCTTGGACCTGAACCTCTTGATCGGCGCATGAATGCAGAACGTTTTGCTGCCCTATTGAAAGGACGTCGGGGTACACTTAAAACTACACTGGTCAATCAACACATTATTGCAGGCATCGGAAATTGTTATTCGGATGAGATTGCATTTGCAGCAGGTCTGAGACCAAGCTCCAAGACGCAAAATATTGCTGCATCGCCTGAACTCACAACACGTTTGTACCATTCTGTGCAATCCGTGTTGCGGGAAGCTGCTTCGGAAGGCGGTTATATGGAAATGCCGTTGATGCAGGGAGATACCAAGACGGGAAGTTTTGACGAGCAGTGTCGAGTGTATGATCGTGAAGGGGAAACTTGCCCTCGTTGTGGGGGAACGATAGCACGCGTGGAAATTACGGGCAAGAAGGCTTTCTTCTGTCCAGATTGCCAGCATGAGGCCTAAAAGCGGAATCGGGGCACATGTCAGCACCAGAGGTGGATTTCTACAGGCAGCCAAGCGGGCAACTGAGATGGGGGCTACGGCATTTCAATATTTTCCGAAGAACCCGCGTAGCCTTGGCTTGAAAGAATTGGACCTCAAAGATGCTGAACAGTGTCGGGACTGGTGTGAGAAGCAGGGGATATCTTCCATTGCCCACTCACCCTATCCCACGAATCCGGCTTTGGGCAAAACCCGAGGAGAGGCGGGTTTTCATGCAACCATCGCTTCGATACAAAATGATCTGCATATTGCAGATGCCTGCGGTTCAGTAGGAACTGTAGTTCACTTTGGACATCTCAAGAGCAATGAACCACTTGAAGGATATCAGAATCTCATATCCTGTCTGGATACCGCTTTAGCAGATTGGAATGGACAGGCTAAGGTTCTGCTTGAAAATCAGGCTGGAGGTCATGGTCCCATGGGTACGACGATGGAAGAGTTGATACAGATTCGTAAGCTAAGCCGGTATCCTGAACATATTGCTTTTTGTTTTGACACATGTCATGCTTTTGCTTCAGGCATGTGGACGACAGGCAATGAGGCATCAATGCTGGAGAAAGGCAGACTGCTGGGATACTGGGATGCTCTTGCAGCTGTTCATTTTAATGATTCGAAATATCCTTCCGGTTCATGCAAGGACAGACATGCACGGATTGGACAGGGTTATATAGGGAAAAAAGCGATGCAGGAACTGTTATGTGCGCCTGAATTTCAGCAAGCGGTAGTTGTGCTGGAGACCGAATCAGGCGAAGATGGAACACACCGTGGAGACATTGAGCTCATGCGTTCCTGGCTTTAAATGGGGAGAGGAGCGATTGTAATGCATGTTTTTTTGGATGATTACCGGGCATGTCCGAAAGGGTTTGTTCTGGCTACCAATGCAGAAGAGTGCCTGATGCTGCTTAGAGAAGGTGACGTGGACATTCTATCCCTGGATTATGAATTGGGTCCGGATTCGCCGAATGGCGGTGAAGTTGCTGCTTCGATCGTCCGGGAAGGTTTATTTCCAAGTCAGATCTATTTGCACACGTCCAGCATGTATGGCAAACGTCAGATGTACGAATTGTTGTACAGCAATAAACCAGACTCTGTTACCGTCCATAATGGTCCGATGTCAGGTGAGGTTATGATGCGAGTTGCTGCGGGAGAAGAAAGCTGATGAAGCCGATTACGACCAAAATGTTAATGCGTGGTGTGTGGGAAGGCATGCCTCAGGCTGTATTTATATATACCCCGCTATGCGGAACTTGCGCAGCAGCGCGTCGAATGCTTGAGATCGCCGAACATTTGCTGCCCGAAGGGATTTTGACCGAGATGAATATTCACGATATCCCGGAACTTGTACAGCAGTTTCAGATTTCGAGCGTGCCTGCGGTTATGCTTTTTGATGGAGAACATGATGTGCCCAGAATGGTTTATCGTATGAACTCTGTCGAGCATCTGTTAGGGGAAATCCGAAAGGCGGTGCTAAAATGAGTGTAATCTCGATGGAGCATGTCTCTCTTAGACGGGAAGACAATCAGATTCTGGATGACGTCCATCTGCATGTTAAAGAAGGCGAGCATTGGGTGATTCTCGGGCGCAATGGTTCAGGTAAAACAACGCTGCTGGAAATGATGAATGGATATATGTTTCCAAGTCAGGGGCGCATTGAAGTATTGGGCAACCTGTATGGTCAATGTGACGTGCGGGAAGTTCGAAAAGAAATTGGTTATATCAGTCAGACATTAATTGAGAAACTGACACCACGAGATCCGGTGTGGGAAGTGGTCGCAACAGGAGCTTATGCTTTTTTGCGTTTCTATCAAACGATTCCGGATGACGTGAAGGCCAAAGCATTGAACCTGCTTGATGAAATGGGGTTTGCAAAACTGGCTAATCATCCGCTCGGCACCCTTTCTCAAGGGGAGCGCAAAAAAGTAATGCTGGCTCGTTCATTGATGGCAGATCCTAAATTGTTGATTATGGACGAGCCTTGTGCCGGACTAGATCTGTATGAACGTGAGAAAATGTTGGCCGAAATCGATCTTTTGCGTAAGCGTAATATCACTGTCGTTTATGTAACTCATCACGTTGAAGAGATCGTACCTTTGTTCACACATGTGGCCTTGATCCGCGATGGACGTATTGCTGCGGCAGGGCCCAAACATGAAGTTTTAACACAAGATACAATTAAGCATACGTACGATGTTCCGGTTGATATCCAGTGGGAAGATGGACGTCCCTGGATTCGCGTACGTTCTGGAGGGTAACACATTTTGAGTACACAGTCATCTTGGGGTGAAGGAGACTTCTCCCGTTTTATCTGCACAGCCAATCATGGCTTTGCGCCCTATGCTCAGGAGGAATTGCGCCGTACGTTTGGGGCAGTAAAGAGCACGGTACTCGTACCAGGTGAGATTCTGCTTGCCGGTCTTCCAATTGCGGAAGAAGAGGTAGCGATTAAGCTTTTGGAAGAAAGCCCGACGTTTTTACGTCATATACAACCTGTTCAATTTCAGGAAAATACGGAAGAATCAGCGCAAGCTATGGAAAAATTGATTTCATTTGTGTTGAACCATACAGAGTTAACGGGCACTAAAGTTGCATTACAAGTTCGAAAAACGGAAAGTGCCTTCTGGCAGGAGAACGCTGCTTCATTGAAACAGCTCTTGACCGAGAAGCTGGATGACCTTGGTTGTGAGTGGGTTGTCCGTGATGCGGATCATGTTATATCTGTCTTTGTTTCGGATGATACGTTATATGCCGGTGTATCAAGACCGGATCAAAATCTGTCGGACTGGAGTGGCGGAGCAGTTCGTTTTCAGAAGGAAGAGGGCCAAATCTCTCGGGCCAAATTCAAATTGCTTGAAGCGGAGCAGACATTTGGCATAGACTTTACTTCTTTCCACAAAGCCTTGGACATCGGTGCTGCACCAGGTGGATGGACCTCTTTCCTGCTAGAGCGAGGGCTTGAAGTTACTGCTGTTGATCCGGCCAAGATGGATGCGACCCTGCTGAAATCGCCCAAATTGACCTTTTTGAAAAAAAATGCCGGTGATGTACGTTTCCGCGAAGGAGAATTCGATCTGCTCGTATGTGATATGAGCTGGAGTCCAAAGCTGATGAGCCGTCTTATATCGGATCTGTTATACAGCCTTCAATCAGGGGGAACAGCAGTTGTGACAGTGAAGTTACTGCATAAGAAGCCGCTTGCGTTGATTAAAGAAGTCATCGATACATTTGAGCGCTCCCGGATGCAGATTCAACGTTCCAAACAGTTGTTTCACAACCGTGAAGAAATCACGCTATATATGATTAAGTATTAAGATATTAAAGGCGTTAAAATTTATGCTTTACAATACCTTATTGCCTATACTATAATGATACCAATATTAACCATAACAAGTTGAGGGAAAGCATCCCGAAGTGAAGAGTCCGGATATCCGGTCTGTTACGCTTCGGTGAAGCTTTCCCTTTTTTGTTATGCACACAAGGAGGAGTCTATATGAGACATCCGGCCAGGCTCGAGCGTGGAAGCCTGCTGGGAGGAAGGTATCGTATTGTGTCCATTCTAGGTTCAGGTGGCATGAGCCATGTATATGAAGCAGAGGATTTGAAGTTGCCAGGCAAAACCTGGGCGATCAAAGAAAGCGTGACGGCGATGCCATACGAAGGCAGTATGGAGTCAGAAGCTGCTCTTCTTACATCTCTGAGGCATCCCAGATTGCCGCAAATCGTAGATTTTTTTGTTCCTGATGAGCACGGGTATACCTATCTTGTGATGGAGTACATTGAGGGATTGACACTTGGTGACTATTTCAAGCAATGTCGTGGGAAGATTCCGCTTGAACATATGACTGAGTTTGTGCTTCAGCTACTGGATGTATTAAGTTATTTGCACAGTCTGGACCCACCTGTCATCTACCGGGATTTGAAACCATCCAACATTATGATTACACCAGAACATGAAGTCAGACTGATTGATTTTGGTATAGCGCGGAGTTATAAAGCACAAAGAGTCGATGATACGGTTAAATTGGGAACGGCCGGCTTCGCTGCACCAGAACAATATGGTTCAGGACAGACGGATGCGCGTTCTGACCTTTATGGGCTTGGAGCATTGCTGCTATATCTCATGACTTGTGGGACTTATACGGAATGGATTCAGGGAGTAGAGAGTTCCATTCGCAGCGATGTTCCGCGTACCTATATTCCTGTTGCGAGAAGATTGTTGCGACTGAATCCAAATGAACGCTTTCAATCGGCTGATGAAGTTCGTAAGGAGCTGCTGCGCAGACCGGGAATAGCGTCTGTTGGTACAGAAACGACGGTGACGATAAGCGGAGGGACAAGAGTAATCGCTTTGACGGGGGCATCATCTGGTGTTGGGGTTACGCATACGGCCATAGCCATCAGTCACTATCTGGAGCGGCAGAACTTCAAAGTGGCCATAATCGAGATGTCACCACGTTCCCAATCGTTTGCACGAATTCAACAAGTGGCGCATGCAGGTAAACCCGTGCCAGCAGGCAGACAGTTTGCAGTGGATGGTGTACATTACTGGAAACAATCGGGACGTGCAGACATCCTGTCTTTATTAGGAGGCAGCTATCAGTTCATTGTGATGGATCTGGGCAGTGGTCAAGATCAGAACCGGCTTGAAGAGTTTCTCAGAGCTGACTTGCCCATTGTTATAGGTTCCGGTGCCGAATGGAGACAAGCGGAGATTGGATCTTTTGTCCGTTCACACAACCGATACCCGCGAGACAAATGGATCTACTGCCTACCACTGGCAGCAGCTGATGCCGTTCAGCGCATGCGCAAGACGTTGGATACTTCCAGTGTCTACGGTCTGCCTTTACATATCGATCCCTTTGATCGGGAACCGCAGATGGATAAGGTTTTTGCTCATATTCTGACTCATATGATGGGGCAGCTTCCCAAGAAACGTTCATTCTTTGCAAGAAAAAAAGTACATGATTAGGAGAGATTGCGAAAGGAGAGCCTCTTTTGTCTAAATTAAGAAAACAAAGCCGTCAACTGATTTACGCTGGATTGACGGGAGCAGGAGCAATCGGTTTATTGTTTGGGGCATATGTCATTTACAATGTCAAAACCATGAGTGATACGAGGGCTGAAGTGGAGGCCCGTTACTCATCAGCCTACGAACAAAAAGAAGCTGAATTGATGCAACAATGGAACTCGGGGGCACAGGGATGGGTAACTATACGGGATGTTGAAGCAGGAGAGCCGATATTGCCCGAGGATATCAAACTGATAGCCGTTCCGGATGCACAGGCACCAAGGAATCTGTGGTCTAGCTCCAAGCAGATGGATGGTCAAGTGGCGAAAATAGAATTAAAAAAGGGAACAGCCATTACAACTGAAATGGTGTATGAAGATACCCCGGCACCGCCCGATTTAAGAAATCGTGAACTACAGGTTGTGTTATTACCGTCTTCACTTGCTAAGGGAGATATCATTGATATTCGTATTCAGTTTCCAACGGGTCAAGACTACATTCTCCTGTCTAAAAAGAAAGTCGAAAGATTAAATGCAGCTACGCTATGGATTACGATGACGGAGGAGGAGATCCTGTCCCTTTCAAGTGCAATTGTAGATGCCTATTTACATAAAGCTTCAATCTATGCCCTAACCTATGTAGAACCACAGTTCCAGACACCAGCAATCCCGACATACCCTGCCAACAATGAAGTGTTAAAACTGCTGGAGAGTGATCCTAATCTTGTGCGGCGTGCTGAGGTGGAGTTGGCACGGCAGGTAAGGAGTTCTTTAGAAAGCTCACTCGCCGCATCCATCTCAGCGCCATCCCAAGGTGTGGAGCAGGACGTTGCGCAGTCGTCCGTTTCATACAATAGTCGCCCTGGAGCGAATAATTCTTCATCTACTGATGGGGTCATCTGGAATGACGGTTCAGGTAGCGATGGAGCGACTGGAAATGCCAGCAATGATTCTTCAGCATCAACTTCAAGTACGGGTGAGCAGAAAAGTTTACTGACGGGTGGGGAGTAAGACGGAGAGGAAACGATTTTTTATACATGTAACAACGCATAAAAGAACTTAAAAGGGGATTCGATAGCTATGCAAACATGGATCTTTGCTGGGTTATGCGAGAAGAATGACCTGATGCTGTACCTTTGCAAAATACTAGCGTCCTCCGGAAAACGTGTCTTGCTTGTTGATGGAACATTACAGCAGAAATATGGATACGGCGTTGGGGAAAGTCAGCAATCTCTGCGTATTACAGAATTTGAAGGTTTTGATATCGCTTGTCAGTTCGTAACTTCAACAGCGGTTGAGAGTCATCTTGAAGCGAATGGCGAGAAATTAGAGAGTTATGATTACGTCCTTTACGACATGGAAACATCACACTTTGCATCACGTGACCTATGGCTCACGGCAGATACTCGTGTCTGGGTCAGTGACTATGAACGTTACAATCTGGAACGAGGTAAAGGGTGGCTCAAGCGTTTGCTTGAAGAACAGTCCCTGCCAGCAGAACTACCATTTCAGCGCATTTTGATTAATGCCGTTGATTGCAAACTGGAAGCTCGATATTTGTGGGCGTATCTGGAAGGTAGTCCATTTGTATGGACAGGGGAATCGCTGATGTTGCCTTGGGATGAACTGACTGCAGCAGTGAAACTGGAAAACGAACATCATCGCCGTATTCGCCTGGGGTCATTGTCACGGAACTATAAAAAATCGCTATGCAGGTTAGTGGAGCAGTTGACCGGATGGGAAAATGTCCAGAGTCGCCGGGCCATTAAAGAAGCAGAAAGGATGAGAGCATGAGCACCATTACGTTTTGGAGTCCTTTTGCAGGAACAGGCAGCACCTCAAGTGCGTTAATTGGCGCCTATGCGATGGCCCTTCAATATAGGACAAGAATTTTGCTTGTAAATACAGGTCCAGTCGGGAGCAGTACGGAAGCTGCCCTCCCACCTAAAGAAATAGAGGACACAGGATCTGTATTTACATTCGAGGAGGGGGGATGGGATGCTGTGGAACGGCTGCATATCAGCGGAAGTTTGAACAAGCATAATTTGAGGGATTATACCAAGCCGCTCCTTAATGACCGTTTGGATTTGTTGACTGGCAGAATTAACAGATTGGAACGTTCAACAGAAGAGCATGTGGAGACATTAAAAAGGTTGCTGCACGTAGCCAATGAATATTATGATCTGGTTCTTCTCGATGCAGATCGCGCAGGCACTAATGATCAGGTTCTGCTGGATCAAGCGGACTATGTTGTGGTGAACCTGAATCAAAATATGAGGGATCTGGAGTATTTTTTTGAAAAAATCAGACCCGAGAGCATGGGTGATCAGAAGCTGCACATCGTGCTGAATAAGTATGATCCTCATTCACGTGCAACCATCACCAATATTCGTCGGCGTTTTCGATACAAAGGCTCGATATCGGTGTTGCCTTATACCACCGGATTTATGGATGCCTTCAATCGTCGTGATGCGGCCTCGTATTTGCAATTGGAAGGTCTAAGCAACAATAAAGATATACGTAAAGGGAGCTTTGCCGCAAGTATGGCTGAACTTGCTCGCCTAGTTATGGACGGGGCAGGGATGCGTACCGTACTAAAGAGGCTGGAAAGGGGAGCCTGACCTCTGATGCTCTGGAATACCCTATGGTTAATTTTAATTTTGCTGTTATGCCTTGCGTATGTTTGGTTCAAGTACAGAGCTTCTCATCGTGAAAAAAATAACCGTGCTCCCGAGCGTGAATCCTTCACCATTGAAGTGCTGACAGAGAAAGTAAAGAACTCGCTTCATGAGCTTAGTCATAGTCAACTTGCGGATGCCGGATTACATGAAGAAGAGTATCGGCGAAGAATCAATCAGCGTGCCGAGATGCGCAAGGCGCTTAAAGGTTGTGTATCAGGAAGCATCAGTGACAAAACGTATGTCAAAAATCTGATAGGTGATCTGCTTACTCGCAGTATAGGACTGAATAAGTCAAATATCGATGAGGTCATTTATTTCGGAGACACTGAGTTACTGACGGTCCAAGATCAATTCGAAATCGTGTTTTATCTATACCGGCAGCAATTTGGTGTCGATGCCTTGTCACGCATGATTGACACTTATGATCTTGGCAGATTGAGGCTGAGTGAGGGTACAGACGACGGAGGAAGTTACTATATCTCCGAGGAGGACATCCGGTATGTGTTTGAATGTGAGTATAGAGAGCTTGGATTCAGAGAAAAAACAGATATCATCGTTCAACGGATCTACCAACATTACAAAGGCTTCTCGGTGGTTGATGAAATAAGAGATCAACGAATAGATGGCGTTAGTGGTGGTGTGAGCGGCATGCTGGATGCCCTGCAGGATATGGGGCTAAGGCAGCCAGCTTCGTGGAATGATCTGCTCACGGATGGACTTGAGGATGCTCCCCTAGAAGAACCACTTAGTGGAATGGAAAGTGTCTGGATTTTCTATAAAGGTAAGTCCATTCATCTGTCCTTCCTGTCATTTGGCAATATACGTGAACTGAAGAGGGTATGTCAAAATATTTATAAATACAACTATCCGGGACAGCTTTCGGAGGCGAATGGATACAAGGTGAACGAGATGAAGGACGGATCACGTGTCGTTGTTGTACGTCCTCCCTTTGCCGAATCATGGGCATTCTTTGTCCGGAAATTCGATATTCCCAATGCTTCACTGGAACAGTTGATTACTGGTAACAACGCAGATCTGCCAATCACCTTACTGCAATATTTGATGAAAGGCAGTCGAATCACAGCTGTAACAGGAGCACAGGGATCAGGTAAGACGACTCTACTTATGGCGATGGTGAAGCATATTTACGCTTCGTATACGCTGCGTGTACAGGAGATGGCTTTCGAGCTACAGCTTCGGCGTATATACAGTCGGCGTAACATACTAAGTTTCCGGGAAACGGAGCACATCTCAGGTCAACAGGGACTGGATTTACAGAAAAAGACCGATGGTACTGTAAATATTCTTGGTGAGGTCGCAAGTGACGAAGTAGCCGCATGGATGATTCAGATGTCCCAGGTTGCCAGTCTGTTCACCTTGTTTACTCATCATGCCAAAACGTTTCGTGATCTGGTTTTCTCCCTCCGTAATTCACTGCTCAAAACAGGTATGTTCCAACATGAACATATTGCCGAGGAGCAGGTAGTAAGTGTCATTAATTTCGATGTACATATGAAAAAGGACGCAGAGGGACGAAGATATATCGAACGAATTACGGAGTGTCTGCCACGTGCGAATAAAGGGGATAGCGTGGAGGAACGAGCGGGATTTACGTTTCGCAATGTGATCGAGTACAGGGATGGCAATTACGTCGCTACAGCTCCAATCTCCATAGGAAGCATTACGGATATGCGGGATCAGATGACACTGCAGGACGCTGCGTGGTTCGAACAGTTCATCAAGCAACATTGGGGTGATACCTATGACCGTTAAGTTTGTTCTTCTCTTGGTGCTGGGGATGTGTGCAGGTGGCTTGATAATCACGCTACTTATACTGAACCTGTTACGTCACAGAGGAGGAGACAATGCTGGTAAATCTATCGGGATCGCTAAGCTAAACGGAAATCGTACGCTGCGGTGGGGAGCGTTCCTGTTACAGTCTTATCGCTGGGGCATGAAAGTGCCGCTTCTCTCTTCCTATATTCTGCAAGTACAGAAACGAATTTCATTCCGGCATGTCGGCGACGAACCATCATTAAGACGAATGACGATGAGCGTGGTCTTAATGATCCTCGGAGGATACGGGAGTATCAGTGTAATCCTTTTCCTAATGCAACCGGGTATCGCCTTTGTCATATTGTCGGTACTCTGTGCTGTAGTTCTAAACAGCCTTGTACTGGATATGTGTCTGAATCGTATGGAGAAACGACTGTTGGTACAGATGCTGGACCTGTTTGCCGACGTGAGACATCGGTATCATCAGCATGGAATGGTAGAGGAAGCACTGTATGAAGCGGCGGAAGCAGGTAAAGGAGAGGCTGCCGAGCAAGTGCTGTTGATCTATGAAGCATTGACTTCTCCAGATCCGAACGAAGCTTTGGAACGATATTACGAGATTGCCCCAAATCGCTTTCTTAAAGGTTTCGCCGGTATTTCATATATGGTGATGGAGTTCGGGGATAAAGACAGAGCACAGGGTTCGATTTACTTGAAAGGCCTGGGGAATCTGACGCAGGAAATTCATCTGGAGATTTTACGGCGGGACAAATTGGACTATTTGTTAAAAGGGTTGAATTTCATCGCTCTGGCTCCCGTTCTTTTCACAGCTCCAATTGAACGTTGGGCCAGAGGAAGTTTTCCAACTATGGATGAATTCTATCGCAGCAAAATCGGGTTTGTAACCAAAATATCGATCTACGTCATTATCATACTTGCCTACCTGCTTTTGCAAAGACTTCAGCAATATGATGAAACCCGCTATCGGACAGGTCGCAAACACTCCAGAATGGATCAGTTTCTATACAAGCAGACGTTCGTTCGTAAGGTGGCGATGTTGTTCGCGGCCAAACCTGGTAGTACCAATTATAGTCAAACCGTAAGACTGATGCGGGAAAGTAGCTCGGAACTGAAATATGAATGGCTGGCTATACGAAGGCTGATGTTATTTGCAAGTTGTTTTGTCCTGACCATTGGCTGTGTCTTGTTGCTGCATCAGGTTGAACGAAATCATATCTTATATGATCCGGTGAGAGATGACCGGATGTTTGGCGCGATGGGAGAGGCCGAGTTGAAGCAGGCTACAGAAAAGACAAGCTTAGATCAAGCTGTACTCGAACGCATCGAAATGAAGCGAGGAGCAACTTTTGATGAGATCTCCAACGCATTGCAGTCCGTGAATCCCGTTCCACTGGATCATGATGCACAGACTGAAACTATTGCACGCATCCTGCAGAAGCTGGAAGGTTACAACAAGCAATATCTCCACTGGTGGGAGTTAATTATTGCAATGATGATAGGTATAGCGGGTTATCACATGCCGATCTGGCTCATGATGTTCCAGCGCAAGATGAGAAGCATGGACATGAGGCATGAGATCTATCAGTTTCAGACCGTTATATCGATCTTGCGGGAGATGGACCGTATGTCTGTAGAGGAGATATTGGAATGGCTTAATCGCTTTGCTGTTATTTTCAAAAGACCACTGCAAAAATGTCTGTTGCATTTTGAACATGGCCCGGAGCATGCACTTGAACAATTGAAAGAAGAAGCAGGGCTGCCTGAATTTCAGCGTCTGGTTGATAAGCTGCAACTTGCACTTGGGAAAATTTCGATTCGAGAAGCATTTGATGATCTGGAAAGCATGATGGCATTTTATTTTGAACAAAGGAAGCAGGAATACACCAAGATGATTGATGTTAAAGCATCATGGGGAAGAATGATCGGGTTTACACCGATGTATGCCCTGATCTTCCTCTATCTGGTCATTCCGCTGGTAGGTATGAGTTTCCTGCAAATGAACATGTATTATGAACAGATTCAGAAACTGTAACGACCATTACGTCACAGTCTGAAATAAATTAAAAACGATATAGGAGGATTTATCATGAACAATGCATCAAGCGCTTTAAAGGTGGCAGCAGGCATCTTTCTGACCATTGCCCTTATTACAATTGTAGTTTTGTTGTTTATTTCGGCTCAGGAGGCGACCAAAACGGCACAGAACAATTTTGCAGATATCCAGACCGAGTTGTCCCAAGCTGCATTTACGGTGTATGACGGAACTACCATTAGCGGATCACAAGTTACAAACGCGTTGCGTAAATATGCGGACAAAGACCAGTTCGGGATTCAAGTTATTACAGGTAAAAATAAAGGAGGACAATGGTACGGTAATCAGTTGAACATCTCCCAGGATCTCAATAATGCAGATTATGGTTCTGTTATTAAACCTGACGAGAAAGTGGGTGTTATCAACCAGACCATGAGTGAAAAAGACAATCAATATGTCAATCCAAGTGGTAAATTCAAAGCAATTATCGTAAAAGACAAATCCAATGTGGTAAGAGGACTTATTTTCCAGCAATCCTGACAGGAGTTGGTTCAACATGTCCCAGAATACACAGCAGCTCATGTTGTTCTGTACGGCGGTTGTCCTATTTGTGACAGCTTGCCTGTACGGGCAGCAGAATGTTCGGGTTCTATCAGACGCTTTGAATCACTTGCTGCAGACGACAACAGACATGGAAGGACGGTTGAATACCACGCTGCGTATAAGCGAGCCAATCCGTTATAGTGGTGCGGAAGTGTTACACACTGTGAGGCAAATGACAGGGACAACGGTCAGGGTGCAGGTGGACGGGATTGCATATGTCATTGATCCCCTTGTAAACAGAAGAGGAACCATACCTGTGCAACTTGCAGCTTCGTATAGATCTGAGTTCATAAGAAGTGAAACTGGCGAACTGCTGAAAATTGCATTTTGGAAGGAGGCCAGTACACCTTGATTAATGCTGCATCCAAGTTGCTTGCTGTTTTGCTGGCAGCGATTTTGCTTTATGTATACCCGGCAGCAGAGACTGCAGATCGACAGGATGATATGGCACGCATGACCGTTGTTCAGACGGTTACCCGTTTTGTTGATGCAGTCAAAACAAAGGGATACATTTCCCCTGCCATGTATGCAGAGTTCGAAGAACAGATGGCCCGAACGGGGAATGCCTATGAGATTTCCATGGAACATTTGCACAAAAAATATGTTCCTCATTACTCAGATCCGATGGATCAGAGCACATTTTCTGGTACTTATGAAACCGTGCAGGATGGCTATTATTCAGCCCAGATTAAAGCAAAGCTGTTTCCTTCGTCTGGTGTGCTGGCTTTAGACGATCCTGGGCGCAGATATACACTGGCAATGGGGGATTTCTTCACAGTAACCGTCAAAAACACCAATCGCACACCTGCCATGCTGATTCGTGAGTGGTTAAACGGGTCTGCGCAAGCTGCAGCTGTGTTTACCACATATGGGGGTATGGTGCTTAATGAAGATTACTGATCTTTCTATTGTGTTTGTGCTTATCTTTTTACCTATATTCTGGGTTATTTCTCACAATACAGACAATGCCCAGGAGGCTCAATATTTAAGCAATCGATATAAGATGGCACTTCAGACTGCTGTACTGGATGCAGGGGCCGTGATGCATCAAAATGAGAAGCAAAACGATGAAGCAGGGTATGATTCGACCAAATTTGTAAAAGCGGACAAAGAGCTTGCCTTGACTACCTTTACCCAAACAATGGCGCTAAATATGGGGATCCAGGATGATCCTGCTGCTATACGGGCCATGTTTAATTACATTCCAGCAATGGTCGTGCTGGATTATGATGGTTACTACATTTTGGCGAATGAAAATGAGATGACTGGTGATCTTGAAGATTCAATCCGGCAAGTTTGGAGTCCAAAAAAGCCCTATACATATTCTGATTCAAATGGTAACAGTATTAACTTCACACTTGATGGGTATGTGTATGCCTATGATGCAGGCTTGGGCATGTGGGTTGAAGGTTTCCAGAAAGAACTCGCCTCCAGTACACAAATCCCTCTGCTTCAAAATGCCGAGACGTTTGAGCAGATCAGACGAAGTCGTATCGTGACAAGTGTGCAGGAAGATTTGGCAGATGTTATTAACCGGCATAATGAGTTTGCAAGAAGGAATGGTGTTTCCTATACCTTTACAATGCCTTTGATTTCTCAGGAAGATTGGTACAATTCGATTAATGACACGGGGCTTATGGCTTTTATACAGGGAATACCTGTAGGTAACCAAAAGATTAACAATTATGCCATTGGTGGTGGCAGACTGGTGAAGAAAACAGCGATCGTTGGCGGAGTGGATCCGGTGAGTGGAATTAAATACTATTATCCTTCCACATGTAACAATGGCTATAGAGCCGAAGAAGTGTTTACAAATGCTAAACAAGCGGCAGCGCAAGGTTATTTTGAGTATAACTGTTCCATAAATTAAAGGCAGTTTGTTTGAAATATAAAAGCGAGGTTGCGTGAGATGTTTACATTACTTTCAGAAAAGGCGACACCTGTGCTAAAATAGGGTTTCGGAACGATAGTAATGTCCAATAGATAGGAGCAACCTCATCTTATGAGTTTATTGTCAGTAGAGAACGTGAGTCACAATTTTGGAGACCGCACGTTATTTAAAAATGTATCTTTTCGTTTACTTGCTGGAGAGCGTGTTGGCCTTGTTGGTGCAAATGGTGTAGGCAAGTCCACACTGATGAACATCCTTACCGGGAAATTGTTAAAGGACGAAGGGAAGGTTGAATGGACCCCCAAAGTTCGTTATGGATATCTGGATCAGCATACCAAGCTCACGCCTGGAAAAACGATTCGTGATGTGCTTAAGGATGCGTTCCTGCCCTTGCTTGAGTTGGAAAAAGAAATGATGTCCATCACGGATCAGATGGCAGACGCCGATCCGGACAAGCTCGAATTGTTGCTGGAAGAAATGGGTGACATTCAGGAGCAATTGGAGCAAGGTGATTTTTATCTGATTGATGTGAAAGTGGAAGAGATGGCAAATGGACTGGGCTTGTCCGCCATTGGGCTGGATCGTGACGTGGCCGCGCTTAGTGGTGGTCAACGTACGAAGGTATTGCTTGCCAAGCTCTTACTGGAGAAACCAACTGCACTTCTGCTAGATGAGCCGACGAACTATCTCGATGTGGAACACATCGAATGGCTGACGCGTTACCTGAAGGATTACCCGTATGCGTTTATTCTGATTTCGCATGATACGGAGTTTATGAATGAGGTCGTTAATGTTATTTATCATCTGGAATTTGCCAAGTTGACGCGTTATGCAGCGAACTATAACAAATTCCTTGAAATGGCCGACATGAATAAGGCGCAGCATATTGATGCTTATGAGAAACAGCAGGAGTTTATCAAGAAGCAGGAAGATTTCATTCAGCGGAACAAAGCCCGCGCTTCTACTTCCGGTCGTGCCAAGAGCCGTGAGAAGCAGCTCGGTAAGATTGAACGGATTGATCGTCCAGACGAAGCAGCTAAACCCACATTCAAATTCAAGGATGCCCGGGCGAGTAGTAAAACCGTCTTTGAGGGTATTGATTTTGAAATTGGATATTCATATGCATTATTGCCTAAAATGACGATGACGATTGAGCGTGGCGAGAAAATTGCCATTGTTGGATGTAACGGTGTAGGTAAATCCACATTGCTCAAGACTATTCTGGGGAAAATCCCACCTATCAGCGGTAAGACTTTCTTGGGTGATTATCTGGAAACAGCCTATTTCGAACAGGAAGTACGTGCAGGTAATATTACTCCAATCGAAGATGTGTGGAACGAATTTTCTCATTTGACACAGAATGAAGTCCGGGGGCATCTCGCACGTTGTGGATTGAAAAATGAGCATATCACCCGCCCGCTTAACGCGCTTAGTGGTGGTGAACAAGCCAAAGTTCGTCTGTGTAAACTTCTGATGCGTGAAAGTAACTGGATTTTGTTCGATGAGCCTACAAACCATTTGGATGTAACGGCTAAAGCAGAGTTGAAACGTGCCTTGCAAGAATTCAAGGGTACCGTACTGCTCGTATCCCATGAACCTGATTTTTATGAAGGTTGGGTTACCAAAACGTGGGATGTCGAAGCTTGGTCCGAAAAACAATAACGTAATAAATGGAAATGTACGGTGACAAAAAAAGGTGTCTATGGTAACATAGGCTACAGCTTCATATGAACACTAGGGGGGCCGCACGATGCGGCTGAGATGGAAGAATGCGATTCCGGACCCTTCGTACCTGATCTGGATCATACCAGCGTAGGGAAGTGGCGCGTTTCAACTAATGACAAAGAGCTTTATCGATGACTTTGCGATATTGCCTGCAAGATAAATCATGCAACTCTATGTAACAGCGTTGCGACTATGGATGATTTCTATAGTTGTTATGCGTTATGTATAAAGTAATTGCATTGAACAGTCATTCAGTTGATCCATGAATTCTAAATTCGTGGCCACTCCCCTACGGGAGTGGCTTTTTTGTTTTGTATTAGCTTAAATCATGCAAAAGGAGGGCGAACGGGACGGCAATCTTCCACGAACATGTAACTACAAGATCATTCGAACTGCATGTGGTTTCACCAAGTACAGGAGACATGGACTCTTTTCTGAATATTGCTAAGGATATATGGCGGCGGGTCGATTATATCCACATTCGGGAAAAAAAGCTTCCTCTTGAGCAACAGATGTATTGGGCGCAAAGTCTAAAAACAGAAGGTGTTCCATCTAGCCGAATCATTATAAATGGCTTAGATCAGCTGTACCAACATAACTCGCTTGGTGGTGTGCATTGGGGTCAATCAGTTATTCGTAGTTACGATAAGGATGAGTTAAAGAGAGACGATCGGCTCCGCGTAGGCATATCGGTTCATTCTCTGGAAGAAGCAAAAATTGCTGAAGAACGTGGAGCGGATTATCTTTTTTATGGGCACGTCTATGCTTCAAATAGTAAACCTAATTGCGAATCAAGAGGGCTTAGTGCGTTGGCTGAGGTATGCTCCAATGTTTCAATTCCGGTGATCGCGATTGGCGGGATTAGTCCTGAGAAAATTGCTGCCATTCGAACTGCTGGTGCCAGAGGAGCAGCTGTGATTTCAACGATTTGGTCGAACGATGAGCCGAAACTGGCCGCGGCTTCATTGCGACAGGCGATCGAGGATTCAGAGAGGTATGTTGAACCAGGGAGATGAGACCATGAGAGAGGAAGCAAGAAGTCGAAGCAGGAATCGTTCAGGCTATCATCCAGGAATAGTATCGGGAAGTAAAGTTGGAGCGGAAGTTCGAGGCAAGCTTCATGCAGAAACCATTATTGTAGGCGGAGGAGTTATCGGTTGTGCCATTGCATGTGAACTTGCTAGCCGAGGTCATGATGTTCTTCTGGTTGAGCGGGCGCGGATTGCTGGAGGAACTTCCTGTGCAGCTGCCGGGATGCTTGCTGCTGACAGTGAGGAATTCACTCATGCTGTAATGGCGAAGCTTGCACAGAAGAGCAGAGCTTTGCTTCATGAGCAGAAGGAACGAATCAGTTCGCTTAGCGGAGTGGAGATGGGGCTGCAACAGCATGGTTTTATTACTCCTTTTCGTTCATACAGTGAGGTCAGCAGTTACAAAAATAATCGATCGTCTACCTTATCTACAGAACATATTTGGTGGGATCGAGTCGCTGTCCAACAGGAAGCTTCATGGTTAAACAGGGATACGTATGGTGCATATTACAGACCTTCCGAGAGCGAGGTTCTTCCCGTCAATCTAACACAAGCTTATATCAGATCAGCTCAAGCCATGGGTGCGAGGGTGATGGAAGGTGTACAGGATGTCCGTTTGTATACGGATATGAACGGTGTGCAAGGGGTTGAGACTTCAATGGGAACGATGACATCGAGAAATGTCATTATTGCTACAGGGTTACATGGTGAAGAATTGATGAGACAAGTGGGTCTGAAATCGCCTGTTTTGCCTGTGAAAGGGGAGATTGCAGCGGTGCAGTTTTCACCCCATCATGTCGGTTACAGACCTGACAAAACGGTGTATGCAGAGGATATATATATTGTTCCCAAAGCCAATGGAGAAGTATGGCTCGGTGCAACAAGCCTTCCAGGAAGAACAGACATGAAAGTTTCGGTCCAAGGTATTCAGAAGTTGCTTACAGCTGCGACAAATTGGGTTCCTGGCATGAAGGAAGCGCATTTTATCCGAGCGTGGGCTGGTGTTCGTCCCTCGACTCCGGATGGATTGCCGTATGTAGGGGCTTGTGAAAGTGTTCCGGGTTTATTCGCTGCTTTTGGACATTATCGTAACGGAATATTGCTTAGTGCAATTACAGCCAGCCTCATGGCTGACTTGATTTGTGGCAAAACCTCGGAAGAACTTGGGATTCAAGCTCTTAGTCCAGAACGTTTGAACAGAAAGGAGATGTTGCAGTGAACATCATTGTCAACGGACAAACCATGCAAATTGAAGATAGCTTGAATCGTGTAGACAAATTGCTCCATTCATTTAATTTGCAAGTGAAAACCGTCGTGGTTGAATTGAATCGTCAAATTTTAACGCGGGAATATCATGAAACGACAGCGTTAAGAGACGGAGACCGAATTGAAATTGTACATTTTGTGGGAGGCGGTTGAGCTATGTTGAGGATTGGAAATTATACGTTTGAATCTAGATTGCTGCTAGGTACAGGCAAATTTTCAGACTTGGAGGTGCAGGGCAAGGCGGTTGAGGCCTCAGGTACGGAAGTTTTAACGTTTGCAGTTCGACGATTGAATCTGGAAGATCGCAACAAACAGCACTTTCTGGACACACTGGATTTGAAAAGGTATACCCTGCTTCCCAATACAGCGGGTGCTTCAACAGCAGAGGAAGCTGTGCGAATCGCTGAACTTGCTCGAGCGTCAGGACTTTGTGATATGATAAAAGTAGAAGTTATCGGCGATGGAATCACATTGCTTCCTGACCCAATTGAAACCTATAAAGCTTGCGAAATCTTGCTTGAAAAGGGCTTTACGGTACTGCCTTATATCTCGGACGATGTTATTCTGGCCAAGCGATTGCAACTACTCGGCGTACATGCTGTTATGCCTGGAGCTTCACCCATAGGTGCGGGGAGAGGAATTATTAATCCCTATAATCTGGAGATTATTATTGAACAAGCCGTCGTTCCTGTTATTGTGGATGCAGGACTTCGAGCACCTAAAGATGCTGCTCATGCGATGGAGCTGGGAGCAGACGGTGTTTTGTTGAATACGGCTGTCTCCGGATCTGGAGATCCCGTGAAGATGGCGAAGGCAATGCGAATGGGGGTTGAAGCAGGTAGACTGGCTTATGAGGCAGGCATGATTCCCGTTAAGCGCTATGCAGCAGCGAGTAGTCCGGCGGAAGGAATGGTTCATACATGACTAATCAGACACAATCTTCTGAACAGGGAGACCGCTATTCCAGACAGGAACGGTATGCACCTATTGGTAAGGAAGGTCAGCATAGATTGAATAACAGTAAAGTATTAATTGTTGGAGCGGGCGCGCTTGGTACGGGCATTGCTGAAACACTGGTACGTTCAGGAATTGGCCATATTACCATTGCAGATCGTGACTATGTGGAGTGGAGCAACCTACAGCGACAGCAATTATATATAGAGCAAGACGCGATTCATCGAATGCCCAAAGCGATGGCAGCAAAGAATCGTCTATCTGACATTAATTCTACCGTTGAGGTTGTAGGCAAAGTGATGGACGTCAGAGTAGATGAACTGGAGGAATTGGTTCAAAACGCAGACTTGATCATGGATGCAACAGATAATTTTGATACCCGGCTATTAATAAATGATATGTCACAGAAGTATCGTATTCCCTGGATTTATGGGGGATGTGTGGGCAGTTATGGAATTACCTACACGTTTCTGCCTGGAGAAACGCCTTGTTTAAACTGTTTGTTGGGTGAGGTTCCGTTAGGTGGGGATACCTGTGATACGTCAGGCATTATCCCTCAGGCGGTGCAGATGGTTACGGCTAATCAGACTGCCGAAGCGATGAAGCTTCTCAGTGGTAATTCAGGTGCATTGAGACGCAAGTTGTTATCATTCGATGTGTGGAGAAATGAATACATATCCATTAACGTCGACGGTGCCCGAAAAGAAGATTGTCCTTCCTGCGGAGTAAAGGCTAACTTTCCGTACCTCTCTGCCTCAAATCTGGAGAAAACAGACGTATTATGTGGCAGGGATACGGTTCAGATTCGCCCTTCACGGCGGATGAATCTGGATTTACAGCATACGGCTGATCGTCTCGGCAAGCTGGATGAAGGCAACGTGGAGGCTAATCCGTTTTTGGTTTCATTTACAACGGGAGCGCACAGGGTGGTCATTTTTCAGGATGGTCGCGTCCTAGTTCATGGAACAAAAGACACGGCAGAGGCGCGTACGCTGGTTCACCGGTACTTTGGTTAGAGAAAAATCAAATGATTGTTCCGAGTCCGTTCCTTCCGGGAATGGACTTTTTCATTTTACGGCATGATAAACATACAACAATGCTGCGAAGCACAGTGGTCACAAGTATGTATGTGGAGACTAAGTGTAGTCTTAACCAGCAAATGTAGCAGCGTATAAGACAGGCCGGGTGAAAAAAATGAAAACATCCATATTACTGGTTGGCAGGGGCGATCTGGTTTCTTTTATTCAAGGCATATTGTGTGCTGAAGGGTACCAGGTCGAGCAAATGGAATGGACAGATCTGAACCGTCTTTCTGAACCAACACTCACGAATCTCAATATGATCATATTAATAAATGAAGGATGTCATGAAGATGCCCTGAAAAATGGACTAGAGTCATTTGTGCACATAGGAGTCACATCTCCATTGCTTGTAATAACTCCCAAGATATCACCTGAATTGATTGTGGAATTACTCGATTACGGCGCTAATGATGTGATGGAAGCACCTATTCACGGCAATGTGATGATGGCCAGAATACGGAATCTTTTACGTGTGTTCTCACATGTTTCACAGGAAGATGAAGAAGTCATTGTAGTTCATGACCTCAAGGTCAATCTGCGTTCACGCCGTGTAAGTCGTTCAGGCGAATACCTGGTATTGACTCCAAAAGAATACGAATTGCTGGAATTTTTAGCCCGTCATGTGAATGAGGCGTGTCCCCGGAGCGTTATTTTAAGGGAAGTATGGGGGTATGATTTTGCAATGGATACCAATGTGGTGGATGTGTATATCAAACATTTACGAGTGAAGGTGGATAAGGGGAGGAGTGTCAAATTAATTCATACCGTTCGTGGAGTGGGTTATATGCTGCATACCCAATAAAAGAGGTCGTCTCAACGAACTTAGAGTCTGTTTTCCACATAAATCCTGTTTGTACAGAGAACTTCATTGGGTAAATATAAAAGGACCGGATCATTAGATCCGGCCCCACTCGCTTCGTTATTTCTAAAATATGAGCTACAGTACGCGGCGAGCTTTAATATATGTTTTCTTCCAGTTCCCCGAGTTCAAGTCGGAGAGAGTTACACCTGGTGATCCGTACGTGTGCAGAACTTTTCCGTCGCCTGCATATACGCCTACGTGAGTAATATTGGAGCCTGTGGAGCGACTACCGCTGGAGAAGAAGACCAGATCTCCAACTCGCAGATTTGCTTTGGACACAGCTACGCCTTCTTTGGATTGCTTAACGGATGTACGCGGCAAATCAACACCATACTTTTTAAAGATGTATTTCATAAATGAAGAGCAGTCAAAATTTTTGGTAGTAGAAGTTGACGCACCAAATTTATATGGAGTTCCTGTAAAGGTTTTACCATAGTTCACGATTTGTTGTCCTGTGGATACAGAAGCGCTTGCTGCCTGTGCAACAGGTGCATTAGTCATTAATACAGCTCCAAAACCTAGTGTAGCGCACAACCCGACGGTTACGGCCTTTTGGACAAAGATGTTTGTTTTCATGTGAGTACCTCCAAAATTCGTTTTCGTTTAGTTGCTAGAGCGAGTATAACAGCTTTGTAACAGCCTAGAAATTGGATGGAACCTTCTCCTCCCTAGAGCCGCAACGTTTTGGGTTTGTTTATTAAAATACCATTAAAAATGTCAAAAAATTAATCATTGACGAACCTCAAATGCTACAAACATAAGAAAGACCCTTGATATATCAAGGGTCTTTGCTGTTTTATTTGCTTATTTTTAATCTAAATCATTGGTTACAAAAACGTAATAAGTATAGGCAGAAGGTTAATCTTTGCTCTGAATAATGAGTAATAACCCACTATCGATTGATACGGTGCCAGACTTTCCAAGCAGTTTGTTGCTAATCCCCAAAGACTGTCCCATGCGTATAGTAGCTTGATCTAGCGGGTACATGAAACCTTCCAGTGTAATACCTGTTACTTCATTAGTAAGTGGGAGCAGGGAGATGTACTCATATCCACGGTCTTCCACAAAAGCTTCGGAGGTCGTTAGCATCATATAATTGTGTTCATCCTGCAGAGTACAGGAAATATGATGCTGCATAGCACGGACCATAATATGTACGTTAGCCAGCGTATGATCCATGCGTGTGCCCGTTGCGCCCAACATAAGAATGTCCGTAGGCTCAAGATCGAGTGCTGTTTCAAATGCCATTTCGGTATCCGTCAAATCCTTAAGCACAGGATCGCAGGTGATTATCCGTTCACTGTTATCTCGCACACGCTCCAGTTCCTGCTCGGGAATAGAATCGAAATCTCCTACTGCGATATGTGGCTGAATTCCGTTTTCTATTAAGAATAACGCCCCACGATCGGCTGCGATAATGATGTCATCCTTACCGATTTCTTGTAGAAATTGAGGAGAGAGGTTTCCGCCTGTGAAAATAACAATTCGTTTCTTAGTCATTCTATTTCATCCTTCCTAATCAATAAACAAACAATTCACTTCTAATTAAGGTGTTAGAATGATGCAAAAATCATTCACAAAACCAGTATAATCCACAAAATGTGGTTGCACAATTTCGGCATGCGCGGATACAATGGGTAGAGCGACATGGAGATGACTTGAAAAGTGAGGTTTGAACAGGTTGGACTTGCACATTTTTGAAGTATTCAGCATTATAGGTACCATTGCATTTGCAATGTCCGGAGCTTTTGTGGCGATGGAAGAGGAATATGATATTTTGGGCGTACTGGTACTGGGACTCGTAACCGCATTTGGAGGCGGAGTCATTCGTAATGTTCTCATTGGTGTACCCGTAACGATGTTATGGAGCCAGGGAATGCTGATTATGCTCGCCCTAATATCTGTAGCCATTGCATTTGTACTACCTCTTAAGTGGATTGGTCACTGGAAGCGGACAGAAGCGCTGTTCGATGCGATTGGACTTGCAGCATTTGCGATTCAAGGGGCATTGTACGCGGCCAATATGGGACATCCCATTAGTGCGGTTATTGTAGCCGCAGTAATGACCGGTATAGGCGGAGGAATCATTCGTGATCTACTGGCAGGCAGGAAGCCATTGGTACTGCGCGATGAAATTTATGCGGTGTGGGCAATAACAGCTGGTTTTGCCATAGGTATGGGATGGTTCACAACGAACGTTGGACTGTTAATATGTTTCGCTGCAGTTGTGTTCTTCCGGATGTGTTCTGTTCATTATAAATGGAAGCTGCCACGTCGTTCTCTGGTACAGACGGAGAGTGTGAAACCTCAGATAGCACCAACGCCACTTAACCGCACCTTGAGTAAGGGGGAATAACATGATTAACGTTTTGTTTGTATGTTTGGGTAACATATGCCGCTCACCAATGGCTGAGGCTGTCCTCCGACATAAAGTGAGTGAAAGAGGACTTGATCAGCAGATTTCAGTGGACTCAGCAGGTACAGGAGACTGGCATGTTGGCAAACCACCTCATGAGGGGACTCGATCATTGCTGGATTCATATCAAATTTCTTATGCCAATATGGCGGCAAGGCAATTTGCGAGTGCGGACTTCACAAATTTTAATTACATTATATGCATGGATGATTCCAACGCAGCTAACGTAAGAAGTGTAACAGGTGGTGAAGATGCGGAAATTATCAAGATGATGGATCTGCTGCCGGACGAGACGCTCCGTGAAGTACCCGACCCGTATTATACAGGGAATTTTGAAGAAGTGTACAGGCTGGTTGATGCAGGTTGTGACGTGTTGCTGGATCGGATTGAAAAGGAACATTCATTGACATAACAATTTTTACATTTGCTTGAAATGACAAGTTTGATACAAGAGAAGAAGCTGGACGGACAAGCAGGAGAGAACCTGCTTCTTTTTTGAGTGTTGGTGTAAGCGTTATCATAAAATTGTAAAACAAAAGCGGCATTTCAGCCGCCTGTTCAATAATTCAATTAATTTTCTTGAAGAAAATAAAGCAGTGCTTCCGGCAGCTCGTTCTGCCAGAATCCCCATTGGTGATGCCCGTCTTTCTCCTGATAGGAGACGAGTGCACCTCGTTTTTCAAGCAAATCCCGTGTATCCCGGTTTAATTGAACAAAATTATACGTGCCGGTATCTGCCTCAAAGGCAGTCTCCTGCAGACCAACAATCATCCAGATTGATAACCAGGACAAGTCTTCAGCTGCAGCGTAAATTTCCTGGGATGCGGAGTAGTAAGCTCCAGACATACTGATGACACGGGTAAACAGGTCTGGATAGAGTAGAGCAAGATGAAGCGAAACGCTGCCACCCAGCGAGTCGCCGGCAAGAATACGTTCCTGCGGAGAGCGGCGAACAGGATATTTCTCTTCTACATAGGGAATAATCTCTTCAGCGAAGCATGAGGTATACGCCTTGAACCGATCGCCGAAAGGGGCGTATTCCTGAGTTCTTACAGACACATCAACCTGAACTCCTACTATAATGAAAGGTTCGGCTCCCTCGTCGAGAATGATGCGGTTGGCAGTGGTGGCGATACGTCCAAAGTTGAAGAATTCTTCACCATCCTGACAATAAACGACAGGGTAGGATAACAATTCGTTATAGCCTGGGGGAAGATAAATTCGTAGTGTGCGCTTCTCTCCCAGATAGCGGCTCTCAATCTCTTCCTTCACAATCGTGCGTTTCAAATAGCGGGAATCCGTCATAAAACGTCACCTTTCTCGGTTAATTTTTGCATTCGACCGCGCAATACGGTAAGATTAACCTTGTGCGGGGATAGGTCAAATACGCAAACATGTATTATGCTGTTATACCAATATTAAGCCCCTGTTATACATACAATCCGGAAGGAAACATAAAAAAATTACGGATATCTTTGACGTATGCAGTGAAACAGGTGTATAATAATATTATAACAGCGGAACTTGATATTCAAATTTTTTGTTGAGGTGAAGAAAAAAATGAGCAAGGTTCCTTATGAAGTATATACGGAGGATGTAGAAGCTCTGTCCGTGCTGTCTCCTGATGGCGAAATCGTTAACAAAGACATGATGCCTAAACTTTCCGACGATCAATTAAAAGAAATTATGTACCGCATGGTATTTACCCGTACTTGGGATGACCGTGCAGTAAACCTGGGCCGTCAAGGTCGTCTTGGTTTCTATGCTCCAGTATCTGGTCAAGAAGCTACAATGGTTGGTAGTGAATTTGCAATTGAAAAAGAAGACTTTGTATGTCCTGGCTATCGTGACATTCCGCAACTCGTGTGGCATGGACTTCCTCTTTATCAAGCGTTCCTGTACTCCCGTGGACACCAACATGGTGGACAAATCCCAGATGGCGTTAATGTATTGATGCCGCAAATCATCATTGGTGCACAAATCCTGCACGCAATGGGTATTGCTATGGGTTACAAATTGAAGAAACAAAAACAAGTTGTAATTACGTACACAGGTGATGGTGGTTCTTCAGAAGGTGACTTCTACGAAGGTCTGAACTACGCTGGTGTTTACAAATTGCCTGTTATTTTCTTCGTACAAAACAATGGTTATGCCATTACAACTCCTTTTGCCAAACAAACGGCAGCTCTGTCCATCGCTCACAAAGCGGTAGCAGCAGGTATCAAAGGTGTTAAAATTGATGGTATGGACATCTTCGCAGTTATCAAAGCGGTTCAGGAAGCTGCTGAACGTGGTCGTAACGGCGAAGGCGCAACTCTGATCGAAGCAGTAACTTACCGTTTCCGTCCTCACTCCCTTTCTGACGATGCTTCCAAATATCGTACAAAAGAAGAAGAGGCTGAATGGAATGCTAAAGATCCAATCGCACGTTTTGCTAAATATCTGGAGAAAAAAGGTCTTTGGACTGAAGAAGATACAGCACGTGTGAAAGAAGAAGCAAAAGCAAAAGTGAACGAAGAGATCAAAAAAGCGGAAAAAACCGAGAAAATGACGATTTCAGGCTTGATCGACAGCATGTTCGAACAAACGCCTAAGCACTTGGAAGAGCAAAAAGCTGATTTCCAATAAGTTTTTTCCGATAAAGCATAAACATCCGGGACGGGTTCCCGTGTCCCGGTATACATGTATGAATTCAAATGTGAACTGTCAATGTTTAAGGAGGAAATGAAGCAAATGGCACAAATGAACATGAAAGAAGCAATCCGTGATGCGCTTCGCGTTGAGTTGAAACGTGATCCTAACGTTCTGCTTTTCGGTGAAGACGTAGGTAATGTAGGCGGCGTTTTCCGTGTAACGGAAGGTCTGCAAAAAGAGTTTGGCGAAGAGCGTGTATTTGATACTCCACTTGCTGAGTCCGCTATTGGCGGTCTGGCTGTAGGTTTGGGTGTTCAAGGTTTCCGTCCGGTTGCCGAGATCCAATTCGTTGGTTTTATCTTCGAAGCCCTTGACCAAATGGTAGTTCAAGCAGCTCGTATGCGTTTCCGCTCCGGCGGTAAATATAATTCTCCAATCGTATTCCGTACACCATTCGGTGGCGGTGTAAAAGCGGCAGAATTGCACACAGATTCCCTCGAAGGTTTGCTTACGCAAACTCCGGGTATTAAAGTGGTAGTACCTTCTAACCCTTACGATGCAAAAGGTCTGATGATCGCTTCTATTCGCGATAACGACCCTGTATTCTTCATGGAGCACTTGAACTTGTACCATGCATTCCGTGCAGAAGTACCTGAAGAAGATTACACAGTTGAGCTGGGTAAAGCGAACGTTGTTCGTGAAGGTTCTGATGTAACTATCGTTACTTACGGTATGATGGTTCACACTTCGGTGAAAGCAGCAGAAGAACTCGAAAAACAAGGAATCAAAGTTGAAGTTATCGACCTTCGTACGGTTAGCCCAATCGACATCGATACTATCGTTGCTTCCATTAAGAAAACAAACCGTGCAATTGTTGTACAGGAAGCTCAAAAGAGCGCAGGTGTTGCAGCTGAAGTCATTGCCCAAATCAATGAAAAAGCAATCCTGCACTTGGAAGCACCGGTTCTGCGTGTAGCTGGTCCGGATACTGTATATCCATTTGCACAAATTGAAGATACATGGCTTCCTAACCCAGCACGTATCGTTGCTGCGGTTAACAAAGTCGTAAATTTCTAATTTAATCATCTGACATGCCGCAAGGCGCAGTATGGTGATCCACACCGCAGCGCAAGCTGCACTGTAAACAGCCATTAGCCCCTTGAGTAACAGTTTATTGCACTAGCAGTAACGGTTGTTTCTTGGAGTTAAGGGTTGTTTTCAGGATTGAGACATAATCAAGGAGGTTTTTCAGTTGGCTAAATTTGAATACAAATTCCCTGAACTGGGCGAAGGCCTTCACGAAGGCGAAATCATCAAGATGCACATCAAAGTCGGTGACAAAGTAACTGACGACGACATCATCATGGAAGTACAGAATGACAAAGCGGTCGTTGAAGTACCTTGTCCGGTTAACGGCACAGTAACAGAAGTATTCGCAAAAGATGGCCAAGTTTGCCACGTTGGCGAAGTTGTTGCAATCATCGATGCTGAAGGCGAGCTTCCTGAGCAAGACGACGCTCCTGCAGACGATCAAGAAAAAGATGCAGCTCAAGGCGGAGCTGACACAAGCGGTTCTTCAGCAGCAGCTTCCAGCTCGGATGCAGCTAAAGAAGGCGGAAACAACAGCGTTCCGGCAGTACCTGCCAAAGACGTTCTGGCAACACCAAGCGTGCGTAAATTTGCTCGCGAACAAGGCGTAGACATCGCTCAAGTTAACGGTACTGGCAACAATGGTAAAGTTACTAAAGAAGATGTTGAATCCTTCAAAAACGGTGGCGGTTCTTCCGCAGTGGCATCTTCCGAAGCTCCGGCTCAAGAAGAGAAAAAATCCGCAGCACCAGCAGCAGCTGCAGCTGATCAACGTGTGGAAGAAGAGCGCGTGCCATTCAAAGGTATCCGTAAAGCGATCTCCAATGCGATGGTTAAATCAGCTTACACAGCACCTCACGTTACAATCATGGACGAAGTGGACGTAACTGAACTGGTTGCTTTCCGTACTCGCATGAAACCTATCGCTGAGAAAAAAGGTACAAAAGTAACTTATCTGCCATTCATCGTTAAAGCTCTGGTTGCAGCTTCCCGTGAGTTCCCAGCATTGAACGCTATGATCGATGAAGAAGCTAATGAAATTGTATACAAAAAATACTACAACATCGGTATCGCTACAGATACAGACAACGGCTTGATCGTTCCTGTTATCAAAGATGCTGATCGTAAATCCATCTGGATGATCGCTGATTCCATTCGTGATCTGGCAGCTCGTGGCCGCGATGGCAAATTGAGCGCGAATGAAATGAGAGGAAGCACAATCTCCATCAGTAACATTGGTTCTGCTGGCGGTATGTTCTTTACTCCAATCATCAACTTCCCAGAAGTTGCAATTCTCGGAACTGGACGCATCAGCGAAAAAGCCGTTATCAAAAATGGCGAAGTAGTTGCAGCACCTGTAATGGCTCTTTCCCTGAGCTTCGACCACCGTATCATCGATGGCGCAACAGCACAAAACTTTATGAACTACATTAAACAGCTGCTCGCTAACCCTGAGCTGCTTGTTATGGAGGTGTAAGATATGGTAGTAGGCGACGCTTCTCTCAATATCGACACATTAGTAATTGGTGCGGGTCCTGGTGGCTATGTAGCTGCCATCCGTGCTGCTCAACTGGGCCAAAGCGTATTGATCGTAGACAAATCCGAACTGGGCGGCGTTTGTTTGAACCGCGGATGTATTCCATCCAAAGCCCTGATCTCGGCTGCACACCAATATGAGTCTGCATTGCACGGCGAAGCTTTTGGTATCTCTGCTGAGAACGTAAAAGTGGACTTCAGCAAAACTCAAGAATTCAAAAACGGCGTTGTTAAGAAAATGACTGGCGGTGTAGCTGGTTTGCTCAAAGGCAACAAAGTTGAAGTTTTCAACGGTGAGTGCATGTTCATCAACGAAAACGAAGCTCGTGTATTCAACGATCACGAGTCTCCACGTTACAAATTTAAAAATGCAATCATTGCAACAGGTTCCCGTCCAATCGAGTTGAAACCTTTCCCGTTTGGCGGACGCATTCTGTCTTCTACAGAAGCTCTGAACTTGCCTGAAGTTCCAAAAAGCATGATCGTTATCGGTGGCGGTTATATCGGTGCTGAGCTTGGCCAAATGTACTCTAAATTCGGTGCTAAAGTAACAATCATCGAAGGTTTGGATACTGTACTGCCAGGTTTCGATAAAGACATGACTAGCCTCGTAGCTAAAAACATGAAGAAAACAGGCATCGAAATCGTAACGGGTGCAAAAGCTGAAAGTGCTGAGCAAACGGATAAAGATGTAACTGTTAAATATTCCGTAAATGGTGAATCCAAAGAAGTAACTGCAGATTACCTGCTGGTTACTGTAGGACGTCGTCCAAATACAGACGGAGAGCTTGGTCTGGACCTGATTGGCGTAGACGTTGACGAGCGTGGATTCGTTAAAGTTGATCACCAAGGCCGTACTAGCATTCCTCACATCTTTGCAATCGGTGATATCGTATCCGGTCTGGCACTTGCCCACAAAGCTTCTTATGAAGGTAAAGTGGCTGCTGAAGCGATCGCAGGACAACCATCTGTAGTTGACTACAAATGTATGCCTGCAGTTGTGTTCACAGATCCTGAGTGCTCCAGCGTAGGTTACACTGAGAAAGAAGCTAAAGAAAAAGGCTACAAAGTAAAAGCTGGCAAATTCCCATATGCGGGTAATGGCCGTGCTGTATCTTTGAACCACGCTGAAGGCTTCGTGAAAATCGTTGCTGACGAAGAAAGCGGCCTCGTGTTGGGTTGCCAAATCGTAGGTCTGGAAGCTTCCAACCTGATTGCTGAGCTTGGTCTCGCAATTGAAATGGGTGCTACTCTGGAAGATTTGGCGCTGACTATTCACGCTCACCCTACTTTGGGCGAAATCGTGATGGAAGCTGCGGAACTGGTTATGGGTCACCCGATCCACATCATTTCCCGCTAATATCGTCTAAGCTTCGGATTCGTCCGGCATTATACGTAAATCAGAAGAGACGAATGACGTTAACGCGTTGTTCGTCTCTTTTTTCTGAGCAAAAGCGGAGAAATTCAACATACGAGTGTATATGATATGATGAAAAGTTACACACTCAAAAGTTTTAGTGAATTGATTTTATCCAACAACTCAATTGTGGTACACTGTAGTAATGATCAGTTATGATGTGGCTCCAAGCCAATCACGGTCTATATATTTAGTATTTAAGTAAGTTAAACTAACCTTTTACACGAGAACGTAGAGGACAGAAAAGACCTGTAGAAGCGGAGCTAAAAGCTTTCTGAAGGAAAGCTGCATCGGAAGCATACGCTTCGCCTTTATCCCCGGATTTTATACTTTTGAAAAAGGAAATCAAAAAAATCTGGGGATAACAGCGATCGGAAGGTTGTTCTGTCATCGGAGTGGTAAGTGTAAATATTCTTTAGTTTAGTATGAATAAAAGTGCGAGGGGAATATAATTTGAAAAACTATCTCGATTTATTACAGGATATTCTGGATACAGGCGTGCATAAGGGAGATCGCACTGGCACTGGAACACAATCGGTATTTGGCAGACAACTTCGATATGACCTATCCGAAGGGTTTCCGCTGGTAACCACCAAACGAATCCATCTGAAATCAGTCATTCATGAGTTGTTGTGGTTTTTGAGCGGGGATACGAATATATCTTATCTCAAGGAAAACGGCGTGAAGATCTGGGACGATTGGGCAGATGAGAATGGCGACCTAGGTCCGGTGTATGGATCACAATGGCGTACCTGGGAAGCACCTAACGGAGAGAAGATCGATCAGATTGCAGCCGTTATTGATTCGATCAAAAATAATCCGGATTCGCGGCGTCACCTCGTTAGTGCCTGGAATGTGGCGGAGATTAACAACATGAAATTGCCTCCTTGTCATTTCGCGTTTCAGTTCTACGTTGCTGAGGGTAAACTATCGTGTATGCTTACCATGCGTTCTGTAGATACGTTCCTCGGGCTGCCATTTAACATTGCCAGCTATTCGCTGCTGACACATATGATTGCCCAGCAGTGTGATCTTGAAGTAGGAGAGTTTATTTGGTCCGGTGGGGATGTACACATCTACTCAAACCATGTGGAACAAGTGAAAACTCAATTGGAGCGTGAGCCATTCGCGCTGCCTAAGTTGGTTATCAAGCGCAAGCCGGATTCCATTTTCGATTATACGTTTGATGATTTTGAGTTTGAGAACTATCAGCATCATCCGGGAATTAAAGCCCCGATTGCTGTATAAGTACGTGATTTTCAACAACCTCTAAACAGATGCGGATTGAAGGAGTGTGTAATCTTGAGCATTGAACTTGTATGGGCGATGGGCGAGAATGGCGTCATTGGATTGAATAATTCCATTCCGTGGCGTTTGCCTAAAGATATGGCCTTTTTCAAGCAACGTACGTTAAACAAAACGATTATTATGGGACGCAATACATGGGAGTCCTTTGGAGGCAAGCCGCTTCCGCAACGTCGGAATATTGTTGTAACAAGAGATCTTAACTATCAAGCGAATCAGGCTGAAGTGGTGCATACGATTGAAGAGGGTCTGGAAGTTACAAAAGGCGAAGAGCTTTGCGTCATTGGCGGTTCTCAGGTCTATCGTGAGTTTTTGCCGCTCGCAGATCGTCTGGTGGTAACCAAAATCCATGAGAATTTTGAAGGGGATACCTTTTTCCCGGAAGTGGATTGGTCGGAGTGGGAGCTAACAGAACAGATCGAAGGCGAGCAAGATGAAAAAAATGTTTATGCGTATACGTTTGAGTTCTACGAACGAAAACGGTAAGAGGGACATAAGATGAAGTAAAAGAGCCCAAAATTACGCTATAAACGAAATATAAGGGCGCTGATTTACGAAATATTCGTGAACAGCGTCTTTTCTTTTAAAAATAAAATGAAATAAATAAGAAATCACATAAAGATGACATAAATATAACGTTTGATTAACGAAGAAAATGATTGTAATACATAGCCTCTAATCTCTCTTTAGTAAAAAAGTATAAAAATTGTAGGATTTCACCGTTGTAAAGCCCTAAAATTAGTTATTGTTCGGATTTGGTAGCCTAAGACAATAAAAAATGTTGTTTTTAATGATAAATTACCTTACATTTAAATAACGTTGCTGTCGTTTTTTCATTAATTAAACGCCTGCTTTCGTATAGTCAGACCTCAGAAATAACCATTTTAAGGGTATTGACCATGGGTAGACTTGGACGATATGATGTATAAAATACAAATAATTATTCGGATAATCCATTTAATATTCAGCATGCAAAATGCTACTATAATTGAAATATCTTCGAGAAGATTTTGTGATACAATATACAAAAACTCAAACATGAGTAATCCATTTCATATAGAACCATGCAGATGAAGGGATTAAGACAAGAACGGATGGGGGAAAACGTAAGATGTCTACACCTACTGGATTTATGGAATACAAACGGCAGCTGCCTGCGGACCGCCAACCAGCGGAGCGGGTTAAGGATTGGGAAGAGTTTCATAAACATATGGCGGAAGAAGAGCTCAGAACACAAGGTGCACGATGCATGGATTGTGGTACCCCGTATTGCCATACAGGTATAGATATGACTGGCGGAACATCGGGCTGTCCTGTGCATAACCTGATTCCAGAATGGAATAATCTGGTGTATCGTGGTTTGTGGAGAGAAGCACTTGATCGTCTGCACAAAACGAATAATTTCCCTGAGTTTACAGGTCGTGTCTGCCCTGCTCCTTGTGAAGGATCATGTACAGTGGGACTTATCGGTGAACCTGTAACCATCAAAACGATTGAAGAAGCGATTATTGAAAAGGGTTTTGAAGAAGGATGGGTGGTTCCCCAGCCTCCAGAGAAACGTACGGGTAAACGTGTAGCAGTTGTAGGTTCAGGTCCTGCAGGCCTGGCTACGGCAGCTCAGTTGAACAAAGCAGGTCACTCGGTGACGGTATACGAGCGCTCCGACCGTGTCGGCGGACTGCTGATGTATGGTATTCCTACGATGAAATTGGACAAAAACGTCGTTCAGCGTCGTGTTGATTTGTTGGAAGCAGAAGGCATTCAATTTGTAACTAACACGGAGATCGGTAAAGATATTGCTGCGCAGCAACTGGTGGATGATTATGATGCGGTTGTTTTGTGCGGCGGTGCAACCAAACCACGTGAGTTCAACATTGAAGGCAGTGACTTGAAAGGCGTACATTACGCCATGGATTTCCTGAATGGCAGCATCAAAAGTTACTTGGACTCCAATCTGGAGGATGGTAATTACCTGTCAGCACAGGACAAGGATGTTATCGTCATCGGTGGCGGGGATACAGGTTCCGACTGTGTAGCTACATCACTTCGTCATGGTTGTCGGAGCATTACACAATTTGGTACACATACTCAGGCTCCTATGGAAAGGGATCGTATTAATAACCCTTGGCCGCAATTCCCGAACGTATATACTCTTGATTATGCACAGGAAGAAGCGAAAGCATTGTTCGGTGACGATCCGCGTGAGTTCTCCATCATGACGACCAAATTTGTGGGTGATGATGAAGGGAATCTCAAAGAACTTCACACCGTTCAAATCGAGCGTATTGTAGATGAGACGGGACGTAAGATCTATCAGCCGATTCCGGGTACAGAGCGTGTCTTCCCAGCTCAAATGGCCATGATTGCTATCGGTTTTGACGGACCGGAGCAGACTTTGGTGGAACAACTAGGACTTGCAACAGACCGTCGTACCAATGTTAAGGCGCGTTACGGTAAATACAATACCAATGTGGATAAAGTATTTGCAGCAGGTGACATGCGTCGTGGTCAAAGTCTGGTTGTATGGGCAATTAATGAAGGCCGTGAAGCTGCCCGTGAAGTGGACAAATACTTGATGGGTGCTACAGTTCTCGTATAACGAGTTAATGAGCCGCATATGGATATGGATTTGCAATTATTGAATAAAATATATAATTGATTCAACAAAACTCTTGCAATTAGCGGGAGTTTTTTGTTGTTTTTACGATTACATGAGTCCTTCAGCTACAATTATTTTAGACAACTGTGAGGTATAGCATTGCTTTTTATCTCATAAAGATTTATTATTACATTATAATGATTATAAATAAGAAGCATAATGACACTTACTTGAAAACTACACAAATTGTGAAATTATAATATCCGGAGGTGCAATCTTTATGGCAAGTAACCGGGACAAATCCATTTCAGAACAGATTGATGACATTAAAAAACAGTTGGTTGCAAAAAGTTATAAGCTGACACAACAACGAGAAGTTACGGTACGTGTGTTACTTGAACATGAGAAGGATCATTTTAGCGCTGAGGAAGTATTTCTGCTGGTCAAGGAACAATTCCCGGAGATTGGCTTGGCTACCGTATATCGTACGCTTGAACTGCTTAGTGACCTGCAGGTCGTAGAAAAGATTAACTTTGGGGACGGTGCTGCGCGCTTCGACCTGCGAAGTACGGATGGTTCACATCACCATCATCATTTGATTTGCACAGAGTGTGGCACTGTAGAAGAGATTATGGAGGATGGTTTGCTTCGTCTTGAACAACAAATCGAGCGTCAATACGGCTTTGCCGTTACAGACCATCGGCTTGATTTTCAGGGCGTGTGCAAAGAGTGTAGAGCGAAGCAGGCTTTGAATGAACAGGCAGCAGGGTAAATCTAATGGGGAGGATGCTCCCGCAACCAAAATCTGATATAATTAGTTTCAGAAGCAAGGGGCTTCCGTGGGCGGAAGGCCCCTTTTTGCCGTCATCTGGACGGTGAAGGAGGAGAGATGGACGGATGAAGACACTGGTTATTGCGGAAAAGCCCGACATGGGCCGAACCATTGCCGCCGTCATAGAACCAAGAGCCAAGAACAATCGCAATTATTTGGAAGGTGAGCATTACATTATCACCTGGGCGATTGGTCATCTATTGGGACTTGCTGAACCGGATGCCTATGATTCAAAGTACAAGCGCTGGAATATCAGCGACCTGCCGATCATTCCGGATCAGTTTAAGATCGTACCCAACCCCAGAACGAAAGATCAACTGAAAATGATCGGAGAACTTGCGAAAAGGGCATCGGCCATCGTTAATGCTTGTGATGCAGGGCGAGAGGGACAGTATATTTTTGCCTTAATTCAACAACAGTTGAAGCTGCGTCAGCCTGTCAAACGTCTGTGGATATCGGATTTGACCGCTGAGAGTATTAAACGTGGTTTTGACGGTTTGAAAGACGCCTCGGAATTTGAGAATTTGACTCATGCTGCCAGAGCGCGTAGTGAAGCGGATTGGCTGATTGGCATGAATGCGTCCCGGGCTTTCACTACAAGACATAATGCCTTGCTCTCTGTAGGCCGGGTGCAGACTCCGGTACTGGCCTTGATCTATGATCGGGAAATCGAGATTGAAGCGTTCCAGTCCCAGACTTTTTATGAAGTAGCCGCATGGTTTCGTCAAGAAGGAGTGGAGTACAGGGGATTACGTCAAGGGGACAAGCTGACCGACCCCGCCATTGCTGAATCAATTGCGACCAGTGTGAAGGGGAAGACAGGACAGATTACCAAGTACGAAGCAAAACAGACTAAGGAGTATCCATACAGGTTGTATGATCTGACCCTTTTGCAACGTGAAGCAAATGCGAAGTATGGATATGGAGCGAAGAAAACGTTGGATATTGCTCAAGCGCTTTACGAGAAACATAAAGTGATCTCTTATCCACGGACCAATTCAAACTATGTTACGGAACAGAATATTGAAGGTATGCACAAAACGCTGAATCTGCTTAAAAATGGACCCTATAGTGAACTGGCGCAAGGAGCGAAACCTGAACTTGTTCATAAAGGTAACAAGGGTGTATGTAACCCGTCCAGAGTTGAGGATCACCATGCGATTCTGCCTACATTGAAACGACCGGGTACGTTATCCAAGGATGAACAGAATATCTATGATCTGATCGTAAGGCGTTTCTTATCTCATTTCTATCCGCCAGCAGAGTATAAGCAGCATACCGTGCTCACTGACGTTGAGAAACACCAGTTCAAGACATCTGTGAAAGAACTGCTGTCACTGGGGTGGAAGGTGGTATTGGGGTCTTCAGATCAGGAGCAGACAGGCAAGAAAAAGACAAAGAAAAACAGCAACGAAGAAGAGGAAGCAGAGGAATGGACAGACAAGGCATTTGCTGTTCAACCTGAATTGCCTGTTCAATGTACCAAGAGTGAATTCAAGGAGAAGGCGACACAGCCTCCCAAGAGTTATACTGAGGGAACGTTGCTAAAAGCAATGGAGAGTGCAGGGAAACAGATCGAGAATGAAGAGTTACGTGATGCAATGAAAGACAGTGGACTAGGGACACCTGCGACACGTGCGGCAACGATCGAACGACTCAAAAACGTGGGTTACATTACGATGCAGGGTAAAAAGATGCAACTGACGTTGAAGGGCCGGACAGCCATTGAGTTGATCCGTAAGGCAGGCGTAGATCTGTTAACCTCGCCTGAAATGACGGGCCAATGGGAAAGAAGATTGTACCAAATTTCCAAAGGTGAAGCGGGCCAGGACAAGTTTATGGAGAACGTCAAAAAATTTACGATGTCCATTATTGATAAAGTACGTGTGCAGGCACCGGCACCAGCGGATGCTTTTGGGGAAGATACACGTGGGGGGCGGGGTAAAGGCAAGGGAGCCAAAACCCAGAAAACCAGCACCAGGACAACTTCTGCCAAGACATCAGGTACGGGCTCAAGTACCAGTGCGGGTTCGAAGACTTCACGTCAAACGTCAGGAGCTTCATCCAGAACTGGCAGTGTCGCGAACGCGACAGCACAAACTCGATCTTCGACTTCCAGTCAATCGGGCGTTCGAGAAACGCTGGCATCTTGTCCATCACCGGGTTGCACCGGTCAGATCATTGAAGGCAAGAAAGGCTATGGCTGTACACGTTTCAAAGAAGGCTGCGGGTTTGTCATATGGAAAGAGTACGTCGGTAAGAAAATCACCAGTACGATGTTAAAAGCGTTGATTGAAAAGGGAAGTACTCAAGTACTAGCTTTTAAACGAAAAGACGGAAGTACGGTGAAGGCTCGTATTATTTTGCAAGATAAGGTAACCGGCAAGCTATCTGCGGAAAAGCAGGATGCATAGGTTTATTGGATGTTAAGGCTGTAAGAAGAATGTGATTCCTGATGGGCCAGCGTCAAATTCAATTACAATAAAATAAGAAAAGGACCCTTATCCAAGGGTCCTTTTTTGTTGCTGCTGTTGTATATTTTCATGAATAACCTTCGGTACCTCTTCCAGGGCCGTGATGGTATACATCGATGTCTCGGGATTAGGTTGAAGCTCTACCATGTTGTATTGCCATTCGTTCGGCTGTTTGATATATATGCTATGGATGCCAGCCGTCACTGCTGGCATGATGTCTGTACGCAGTGAGTTTCCAATCATCCACGTTGCACGACGCTCAAAAGGTCCAGTAGAGAGTATACCTTCAAGCGCTTCAATGTTCTTATGTTGCCGAATGTAGATCCGGTCATCAAAATAAGCCGAAAGCTTCATCTGGTCAATCTTCCGCTGCTGAATTACGGTTTCTCCACCTGTGTACAGGTAGAGGGCGTGTCCAGCCGATTTAAGATTCTCCAGCGTTTCGACCATATGAGGATAAGGCTCCACCTCTTGGTCATATACACTCATCCCCAATTTGGTGAGGTAAGACTCTTCTTGTTGAGAGGTGGGTTTTGAGAACTTCTGGGAGAAGTAACGGTAGGTATCAATAAGGGATTGTGGGAAATGGTGACTTGCAAATCCCAGTTTGTTGACCCCGGTTACATCAATCTCCAGCTGTTTCTCCCTAATTTGTTGAACTGTTAGTGCATGTCCGTCAAACCACTCTTGCATGTTCTCGAAGAATTCACCAAGCACCAGGTTGAAATATTTATTGCAGTACACGAGTGTATCATCTAGATCGAACAAAATATGTTGTTTTATTATTTTCATATCCAATTCACTCCTTGCAGCCAGCAGCACAGTTGTTCATATTTTATATGCGTATATAAGATTCCAGGAACATATTCAATTCAGATACGCCATCTGGTCGAATACTGTATTTCTCTTTACGATTACTGCCGAGCAGATGGGTTCGTAGCAGTCCGGCGATGCGTAATGCCATAACCTGATCTTTAACCATATCCTCGTCTTTACCCAACTCCTCACACATCTCAGCGAGAGACTTCGGTTCACCTGACACGTAACGGAGCAGACGGAGTCTTTCCGGATCAGCCAGGGCATGTGTAAAACGAAGCAGACAGGTTGGTGGTTGGTCTTCATCCTCTTCGGGTGCGTCTACAGGATACTGCATGATCATCATGCCCTCATAGAAGCAGTACATATTAATAGGACGGTTGTGGACGGTTGGAAACAGGATAACTTCATCCAGTCCAGGCATCGGTTCAACCAGAACACCCGCAGTAGCGTATTCAATAAGGAGTTCAGGCCCCATTTTATCAAGCAGTACGCGTTTCTCTTCAGCGTCTTCCTCAAGCCAGGTACGATAATCCTCACTCATATTCTGGCAGTAATGCTGATCCCAAAGTCGTAAAAGTGGCACATAGCTATCCCGAATACGTGTAGATTCTTCTATGGTAAGATGGGGCAGCAGAACAGATACGCGTGCGAACAGCTCTTCGGCTGTTAGTCCAGCAAGCATATCCAGGAAATCAATATTCTCATTAGAAGTGTTCCGATAGGCCGCCCATGCAAATAATACATCAAAGTCATCAAAAGGCCAGGTGGCAGCAGGTGCGAGCGCTGCACGAACGTTGGAACTTAGTTTGCCTTCCACCTCAATGATCCATTCGGGGCCAACATCCAGATGTTGAATCCACTTCTTCGTTACATAGACCAAAAAGCTGTTGAGCATTTCATATATCGGTGAAACATCGATTTTAACATGATAAGCCATATGATGCAGAATCCTCCCGTCACATCTAAATGTACGCAGCGACTTAAGTACTATTATGGCTTGTTTTGCAGGGCGTTGTCCACTATAATGTTCAAGTCCAGGGCAAAACCCCTGGCTTAACCATGCATGATCAATAGAATAGATATAACATCTGAAAGGTCGTCAGTGATGGCGATTTTTCTTTGTATGCTTGCAGGAGGAATGATTTTTGTGTCATCTATAACCACCCCAAAATTATCACATTCTACATCTAACTATCTCATTCTGATTACCGTTATTGTTGTGGCGGGGATCAGTCAGGGCCTTTTATTACCGGTGCTCTCGATTTTTTTGGAGCAAAAGGGAGTCTCACCGGGTTTAAACGGTTTGAATGCAGCCGCACTGTACGTTGGCTCTTTTGCCATGACCTTGGTGGCAGAACGATTGCTGGGAGCTATTGGTTTCAAAAAGTTGATTATCGGCGGACTGTTATTTGTCATGATTCCCCTCATTCTGTTTCCTTATTTTCCGGATATCAAAATTTGGTTCATATTGCGTCTTGTCGTCGGAATCGGGGATAGTGCACTCCATTATTCTGCCCAATTATGGGTGCTACTGGTGACCGCACCCGAAAAACGCGGACGTTACATCTCTTTATACGGCATGTCTTATGGTTTAGGATTCAGTATTGGCCCATTGGGAATCAAGCTACTTGGTTTTGGAGATGCCGTTCCATTCTGGGTATTATTCGTATGTATGGCTGCTGTACTTATCCTTGTATTAATGAAGCTTCCCGATACGAAGCCGGAAAAGGCCGAACATGGACAACTGCCTGAACGCCGTTTCCGACGAAGTCTGGCCTGGGCATGGTATGCGCTGTTGCCTGCGTTATTGTACGGGTACATGGAAGCCGGGATGAACAGCAATTTTCCGGTATACGGCCTGCGTATTGGTTTGGATGCCAATCAGATATCGTCATTACTGCCTTTTGTCGGAATAGGTGGTCTATTCCTGCAATTGCCTTTAGGCATATTGAGTGACCGTTATGGACGTAAGCAAACATTAATGTTTGCTGGTATTACAGGAGGTATCATCTTTATGCTGGTTCCTGTTGCGGGCACACATTTCTGGTGGACACTTGTGCTGTTGACCATAGCAGGAGGTCTGGTAGGTTCATTTTTCTCGCTTGGCCTGGCCTATGCCGCCGATATTTTGCCAAAAGCGCTACTGCCTGCAGCGAACGTGGTGGCCTCATTTCATTTTACAATTGGAAGCATCATTGGACCGAATCTGGGTGGCCAAGTGATCAACTGGATTTCACCAGGAAGCATGTTTATTTTGCTTGGATTCATGTATCTTCTTTTTGGTGCAGCAGGTGTATTATTTCGTCGTAAACCTATGCTCGAATCTGTGGTAAAATAGAAGCTGGTGTTCGCATGGAAATTGATGTCCATTTCCGAGTACACTAGTAGTAGGGAAAAACATGGACAAGAGGAGACATCGCGATGATCAGAGTTGAGGGTTTAAGCAAATCCGTTGGAGCGGACCGGGTTCCGGTTCTGCGGGATATACGATTCGATATGCAACAGGGAGAAATGATTGGAGTAGTGGGTTCAAGTGGCAGTGGGAAAAGTATGCTGCTTAAATGCCTTGCTATGATGGAAAAATGGGATAGTGGTCAATTTACGGTGGACGGAGCCGAGATTATAAAAGAAGGTTGGTCCGGAAAACGGAAAATTAAACGGGAATGGGCATACTTGGAACAGAATCCGCAATTGTATCCGAGACGTACAGCTTTGAAAAATGTATTGATCGGTCGGTCCGGTCAAACTCCTTTGTGGAGAATGGTAACAGGTATGGTTCGTTCCGATGATTATATGGGTGCGATGGATTATCTGGAAGGGCTCGGATTGCTGGATAAAGCCCACCAGACGGCAGAGAAGCTCAGTGGTGGCGAGAAGCAGCGTGTCGCGATTGCCAGAGCGCTTGCGCATGGCGCTAAAGTTGTTTTGGCAGATGAGCCTGTCATCGGACTTGATCCTCATACAGCAGATACGGTGCTGGAAACGCTGCGCAAATTGTGCGAAGAGGAACGGGCTACCGTGATTGCAGTATTGCCCATTGAAATGGCAGAGAAACATGCGACCCGCATCTGGGGTCTTGCGGAAGGCAAGATTGCTTTTGATATACGTGGACGTCGGTTGACACAGCAAGAAAAAAATATGATTTAAACTATTGAAAAGAGTGATGAATTTGCTTAATTCACGGTGGGGGCGCCTGTTAGCGGGGGGAGCAGTAAGTATCTTGCTCGGTTCAGTCCTTAGCGGATGTACTGTTATAAGCGATCCTAAGGGTTTGATGAGAAAACCAATGATGTCTACAGACAAGGAAAAATTATTAAATGTGGTTCAGCGGGAACAGCCACCCGAAAGCAAATTGATTCGCCCCAAAGACATGAATAATACCAGTATGATTCGTGTTGAAGACCTGAACGGAGATGGTACTCGGGAAGCCATCGTTTTCTATGAGACCCCGAATGAGAACGTGCGAATTCATGGCATGTTACTGGAGGAGCAGGGGGATTCATGGGTTAAGAAGTTGACATTTGATGTTCCGGGAAATGAACTGCAATCATTCAAAGTATTGGACATTACCAATGATGGGAATCCGGATATTATCCTGGGCGTAAGTTTACAAGAACAGAAAGCGTTAACTGCTTATTCTTATAAAGCCGGAGCACTTGAACAAGTATTGGGAGGTGTTCCTTATAATCAATATATTATAGATGATGTTCAAGGGAACACCCTCGATTTAAACGGGGACAAGAAAAATGATTTCGCAATCGTATCCCTGAATAATAGCGGATTTGCATCTATTGCGTTATATCAGTACGACGACGGAAGTTTCAAGGAAGTTGATAGAATGCAGACGGACTACACTGTGAAAGAAATATATAATGCTCTCGGTGGTCAGATTGCAAAAGATAAAGTGGGTATTGTACTGGATTCAGAGTTGGATGACCGAAGTACATTTTCACAGATCATATACGTAAAAGATAATAAGTTAGTGAATGCTTTTAAATCGCCTGATCAAACCTACAGAGATGACAAAATTTTAAGCGGTGATGTCGACAATGATGGTATTATTGAGTTTGGCTTGAAGGAAACACCTAAAGGCTGGGAGCATTACGTATTTGATTCCCGGATGTGGTTCTATACTTTTTATCAATGGGATGGCAAGGATGATAAGAAATTTGTCTCATTCCAATATCGGGATGATGCTGACTTATTCCATTTGAATCTGAAGCCGGAGTGGTATGGAAAGATTACCATCGATACCAAATCGGAAAAGGAAAAATACATCCGTTTTAAAATGATTGATACCGATGAAACCGTAGGTGAAATAAAATATTTCACGCTTTCTCAGTGGGAACAGGAAAAAGGCAAAAGTTGGAAAGAAATTACCCGGACGAATGATCGGGTCATTGCTTCCCGCGGTGCACAACTGGATGCCGATGGTGGATTGCTTGACAATATACCGCAACTGAATAGAAAGGAAGAACTTAATGAGTAAAGTACTTATTCTAGAGGATGAAGAATCCATCCGCAGTTTTATTGTTATTAATTTGAAGAGAAACGGGTTCGAAGTACTCGAAGCGGGAGATGGACACGAGGCGCTTCGCATTTTGCAATCCGTACCAGATATCGACTTGGCTTTGCTGGATGTTATGGTTCCTGGAATTGACGGATTTGAAGTGTGTCGTCGTATTCGTGAAACGAATGAACGTCTGGGTATTATTTTCCTTACAGCCAAAGTACAGGAGCAGGACAAGGTTTATGCGCTCTCCGTTGGCGCGGACGATCACGTAAGTAAGCCGTTCAGTCCAACAGAGCTCATTGCACGCATTCAGTCTTTGCTACGCCGGGTGAACGTTCACCGGGAGACAGCTGCCAAGGTTACATTCCAATCTGGTCCATTTTCTTTGGATCTGATTTCAAAGCAATTCAAGAAGCAAAATGAATTAATTGAGTTAACACCAACTGAATTTTCTTTGATTCAATTTTTCCTGGAAAAAGAAAATACACCGCTTAGTCGAGATGTGCTGCTGGATCATGTATGGGGCAAAGAGTATATGGGTGATCCCAAAATCGTGGACGTAAACATTCGCCGCTTGCGCCAGAAAATTGAGAACAATCCTTCCGAACCTGAATACCTGCAGACTGTATGGGGTCACGGTTACAAATGGAAGGGCCGGGATCAATGATCAAAAAAGGCATCACACGGCAGATTGTACTACATTACTTCATTGTAGTTTTTCTGGCTCTGCTGTTGGTGGAATTCGTATTTATGCTGGCGGTGCAACGATATTATTATGAGAGCATCTACAATACAATCAGTACCCATATCTCCAATTCGAAGGATTTTTTTGAGCCTCTAGCTCGTGAGAGTAATTCGGAAGATGGAAATAATCTGTCCAGATTACTTGTTAATTTGGAATTATCTAATACAGAACTCGAGATTCTGGATCTGAACGGTCATGTGTTAGCGAGTTCGACTGCATTTGAGTCTGACCGGGCCGTGCTGCAAACGAGTGATATCCAACAGGCGTTGAATGGCAGTATGGGACGTTGGGTAGGCAGACAACCAGGTACAGGAGAGCAGGTCATGGCCGTTTCCCACAAGTTTGATCTAGGCGGCGAAAATACGTATGTTATTCGATACCTAACATCGCTCGAAAATGTGAATTCCAAGTTATTGTTCATGGGGATGCTTGCGATTGCAGTAGGTGTTGGCGTACTGGCAATCGTCTTGATCATCAGTATAGGTATGGCCAATTCCATAGTACGACCGATTAACAACATTACGGCGGTGTCCGCTCAAATGGCCCGAGGACGTCTGGATGTCAGAGTTAAGGGAAACTACAAACATGAATTAGGCGAACTGGCATCTACTTTGAATTTTATGGCACATGAAATTGTACGCAGCAATCAGATCAAAGACGATTTTATTTCTTCCATTTCTCATGAATTGCGAACGCCCCTGACCAGTATCAAAGGGTGGAGTGAGACGCTGGACTCCGGTGGATACGATCCGGATGAAACGAGAATTGGAATGAGTATTATCTCTAAAGAAACGGAGCGTCTGATCGGACTTGTAGAAGAGATGCTCGATTTCTCCAAATTGCAGCAAAATCAGATGAAGTTGGTGAAAGGAACCGTCAGCATTCGTGAGATTGTTCAGGAAACCATGTTGAATGTTTGGGCAAAAGCTGAGCAAAAACAGATACATCTCAAGTTAGAAAGTGATGAAAATCGTGCTTTCAATGTTTTTGGGGATGGTAACAGATTAAAACAAGTTTTCCTGAACATTGTAGACAATGCGATCAAATTCTCGCATGAGAATTCCTGGATCTTTTTATCGGTCAAAGAAGAAGACGGGCAGATTATAGCTGCTGTTCAGGATACGGGTATTGGTATCAGTGAAGAGCATTTAATCAAGGTGCGTGATCGCTTCTTCCAGGTCGATCACCAGAACGGTGGAACAGGGCTTGGACTTGCTATTACGCAGGAATTAGTAGAACTGCATGAGGGAACAATTATCATGCAAAGTGAACTCGGGACGGGAACAACGGTGACGGTGACGTTACCAGCTTTACCGGAGGAAGAGACGGTGGAGGAAACCATAATGCAGACTGATGAAGCCGAAGAAAGTGTCGATGCGAAGTTAACTCAAGCAGAATCTGATCCGAAAAAAAATTGATTTCTGCATAAATTTGTTTTCGCAACAAAAAGGCGAGCCATATATGGCTCGCCTTTTCTTTATGTTTATGAAGAAAGTTCACCAGCGCGCAGACGCCCGCTTTTTTCGTAAACATCTTTCAGCATGCGTACAGGTTGTGTGCGCACAGCCGGTTTGGCGGAGACAATCTCATTCGGTCCGACAACCACGATTTCATCCGCCGTTCCTTTGACAATGGCACCATCTTTGATAATGGCACCTTCACCAATGATGGCGCGTTCGATGTGAACACCGCGGCCTACCCGTGCATTCGGCATGATCACGCTGTCTTTAACCTCAGAACCTTTACCAACTTCGGCTCCGCAGAAAATAACAGAACGTTCAGCCCGGCCATCAATGGCGCAGGATTCATGGATCATGGAGTGCAGGAGCTCAGCACGTGTCTGACGTGCTTTGTATGCACTTGGTTTAGTTCTCCACTCACGAGTAAACATAGGCCAGTCTTCTTTTTGCAGGCTCCAGTCTTCATCGTTATGAAGCAGATCCATGTGCGCATCCCATAAACTCTTCACGGTACCCACGTCTTTCCAATAACCATTGAAGTTATATACGAAGAGAGGGGTGTTCTCATTCAACATTTGAGGAATCACATCTTTACCGAAGTCATGGCTGGATTCCGGATTAGCGGCATCTTCGAGCAAGTGGCGCTTCAGGTATTCCCATTTGAACATGTAAATGCCCATGGAAGCCAGATTACTTTTCGGTTCGGCCGGTTTCTCGGCAAACTCGGTAACTCTCAGATTCTCATCCGCTGCCATAATGCCGAAGCGATGGGCTTCTTCCCATGGAACTTCCATAACCGAGATCGTCGCTACCGCTTCATTAGCGGTATGAGCTTCCAGCATTTCACGATAATTCATATGATAGATATGGTCACCCGACAAAATTAGAACATTTTCGGGGTTTTGTTGGTCAATATAGTCAATATTTTTATAAATAGCATCCGCGGTTCCCAAGTATTCGTCATTTCCTGTATGATAAGATGGAAGTAAGGAAATTCCTGCCTCACTTGAAGTACCATGTCCCCAAGGTTCTCCTCCACCAATGTGATCATGTAATGAATCAGCTTGATACTGCGTCAGAACACCTACGGTGTCGATGCCTGAGTTTACGCAGTTGCTGAGAGGAAAATCGATAATCCGGTAGTGCCCGCCAAACGGTACAGCGGGTTTTGCGATACTTGAGGTTAAAGGGGCTAATCGCTTCCCTTCTCCTCCCGCCAACAGCATAGCGATGCAATCTTTATTAAACATAATCGTTTCCCTCCCAAGATATTTGTCCAGTGTAGTACATACATAAACGCAATGCGGAGCTATTGAAACGATGTATACTGTAAAAATCCTGAAAAATTACAACATTTTTTTACACACCGCATTTTTCTTTTCAACTTGGCTAGAATGGGGTAATGGTTAATGTTATATCTATTTTCTGGAGAAGAAGGTGATCTCTTGGCCATTCAACCGTTAACAAACCCGGAAATTTCACCGGAGCACATTTATTTGTTTCATGAAGGAAACCTTCATCACAGTTATCGAATAATGGGCGCACAGCCTGCGATCGAAGATCATCGTCAGGGATATCGTTTTACCGTGTGGGCTCCGAATGCCACAGAAGTTGGACTGGCTTTAGACCGTAATGGTTGGAAAGGTGAACAGGAACCTTTTTATAAGATACCCGATTCTGGATTTTGGAGTCGTTTTATTCCGGAAATCAGTGAAGGAACTTTATACAAATTCCGTATATTAACGGAAGATGGTACTGAATTGCTTAAAGCAGACCCTTATGCTTTCCAGGCGGAAGTTCGTCCGCGTACGGCATCGGTCACCAGCTCCATTGAAGGTTACAAATGGAATGATGGCGCATGGAGACGCAAACAACGAGGCGTGTATAACAAACCTCTACATATTTATGAAATGCATGCTGGAACCTGGAAACGAAAAGAAGACGGAACTCTTTACAGTTATCGTGAACTTGCGGAATTGCTTGTTCCTTATTTATTGGAGATGAAATATACCCATGTTGAGATGATGCCCCTGAGTGAACATCCTTACGACCTTTCGTGGGGGTATCAGAACACTGGATTCTTTGCGCCAACCAGCCGTTATGGGCATCCTAAAGATCTGATGTATTTGATTGATACGCTACATCAGGCAGGTATAGGCGTATTGCTTGATTGGGTCCCCGCGCATTTTGCCAAGGATGCTCATGGCTTGCGTTTGTTTGATGGAACGCCCTTGTATGAATATGCAGATCCATTGTTAGCAGAGAGACCAGGTTGGGGCACACTTAGCTTTGACTACTCTAAACCTGAAATTCGTTCGTTTTTGATCTCGAATGCGTTGTACTGGATGGAGATGTACCATTTCGACGGACTTCGGGTCGACGCCGTAACCAGTATGCTTAAGTTGGATTTCGAAAAGCAGCCAGGTCAATACCGAACGAATAACGAAGGTGGCCTGGAAAACAAGGAAGCTGTTGCTTTTTTGCAGCAGTTGAATGAAACAGTCTTCAAGTACTTTCCCTATGCGCTGATGATGGCAGAAGAATCCAGTGCATGGCCAATGGTTACTTCACCAGTAGATCAGGGTGGGCTAGGTTTCAACTACAAATGGAACATGGGTTGGATGAACGATACACTTGATTACATGGAATCCGATTTTCACGAACGTCCTTCCAAACATCATTTGCTGACATTCCCGGTCGTATACTCCTTTGCTGAAAATTACGTGCTTCCTCTGTCTCATGACGAGGTCGTTCATGGCAAAAAGTCGCTCCTAGACAAGATGCCAGGAACATACGAGCAGAAGTTTGCCGGCATGCGTGCCTTCATGGGGTACTTTATGACATTCCCAGGCAAAAAACTGCTGTTTATGGGTGGAGAATTCGGCCAGTTTATCGAATGGAAAGATGAAGATCAACTGGACTGGTTTTTGCTGAACTACGACAGTCACCGTAAACTCCACAAGTTTGAGCGGGATCTGTCCGAGCTATACTTGGGCGAAAAAGCTTTGTGGGAGCTTGATCATTCCTTTGACGGTTATGAATGGATCACTCCGGATGATCAGGACCAAAGTGTCATTTCATATGTGCGCAAAGGAAAAAAACCTGCGGATACACTCCTTGTGCTCATTAACTTTCAGCCAGTCAAGCGGGAGCGTTACCGGATTGGTGTCATGCGTCCCGGTATGTATACCGAAGTTCTGAACAGTGATCATTCCGATTACGGCGGATCAGGCATTATCAATGATATGCAGCTTACTACTGAAAAGATTCCTTTTCATGGGCAACCACATAGTTTGGAAGTTGTTTTGCCACCGCTAAGCGTAGTTATTTTAAAAAAGAACACACGTCGGAAAACGGATGCATTGCCCCTTGAAGTTCAATCCGTCAGAGCAAAAGCCAGTACCACTAGAACCAGTAAAACCACAGAAAGCACTACAGTTAAACCCAAAAGGAGGACGAAGGCATGAATATTCTATTTGCTGCTGCTGAAGTACATCCATTTATCAAAACAGGAGGCCTTGCTGACGTCATCGGCGCATTACCACAGGCATTAAAGAAGAGTGGGGCAGATGTTCGTGTCATTTTACCCAAATATAAGGGCATTCCGGATGAGTATAAAGAGGCAATGGAGTCTGTCATTACGAAAGATATTCCTCTTGGTTGGCGCAGACCGTATTGTGGAATAGAGATGCTTGTCCATGACGGAATTCCTGTCTACTTTGTGGACAATGAATACTATTTTGGACGGGATGGCGTGTATGGGTATATGGATGACGGGGAGCGTTTTGCCTTCTTCAATCGTGCTGTTCTCGAGGTGCTGCCGCAAATTGAGTTTAAGCCGGATGTGCTGCACAGTCACGATTGGCACGCGGGGATGATTCCTTTACTACTGGAAGCTCACTATGCTCATGATCCTTTTTACAGTGAAATGAGAACGGTTTTTACGATACATAACCTGTTATATCAAGGTGTGTTTCCACATGATTTATTCAGTGATCTGCTTGAGCTGGATGATCGGTATTTCACGGTGGATGGAGCAGAATATTATGGCAATGTCAATTTCCTGAAGGCAGGAGTCGTTTTTGCGGATCATGTAACAACTGTCAGCCCTACCTACGCCCAGGAAGTACAAACCTCCTACTATGGCTATGGTCTGGATGGATTACTCAGTTCCTTGGGCGATCGTTTCAGTGGGATTGTTAACGGTATTGATACTAAGAGTTACAACCCTGCAGCGGACAATAAAATTGCGGTTAAATACAGAACCAGCCTGTCCAAGAAAATCGAGAACAAGATCGAGCTGCAAAAGGAATTAGGATTGCCAGTACGTCCGGATGCTCCACTTATGGTGATGGTTACAAGGCTAGTGGATTCCAAAGGTTTGGATTTGGTATGTCGTGTACTGGATGAATTATTGTACTATGACGACATTCAATTCGCAGTATTGGGTACCGGGGATCCGGCTTATGAGCACTGGTTCCGTGAGGCAGCTAATCGTTATCCGCTGAAAATGTCTGCTCAGATTACCTTCAATGATGGGTTATCTCGCCGCTTCTATGCCGGCAGTGATCTGTTCTTGATGCCATCGAGGTTCGAGCCATGTGGCATTAGCCAATTGCTTGCACTCCGTTATGGCAGTGTACCACTTGTCCGGGAAACCGGGGGTCTGAACGATACGGTGCAGGCATACAATGAATTCAGCGGTGAGGGGAATGGATTCTCTTTCACCAGTTTTAACGCCCATGACATGATGAACACCATTCGCCGCGCCGAGAAGTTTTACCGTCAGCCCGAGCACTGGAAAAAGATCGTGAAAAATGCAATGAGCGGAGACTACAGCTGGAACGTCTCAGCTGAAGAGTATATGGATATTTATCGCCGAATAACGCTTGAATCTGTGAAATAGTTTTGCATAAATGAGCCGCAGTATATTTGTACTGTGGCTTTTTTGTACGATCATAAGAGGAGGCGAATTTAAAATGAACAACTACATTAATTTTACCTCTGATTACAATCCTAATTTGCAGGCTCTAAGCAGTGTCGACGGATATAATGCCGTCAAAATGAATGAAATGTTTGGCCAGATCATGGGAAATATTGCCGCTGTACAATCCACGCTGACAGGCAGTTTTATTAATGTGAGGAGTTTTGCTCCCGGAGATGGAAGCGATCAGACAGCCCAGATTAAAGCTTTTTTTGACTCAGCACAAGAAGGTGATGTTTTATTATTTACGCCAGGGCACTATAAAGTTGTCAAGACGGGCTGGTTCTATACGTTTAGTGGAAGGTCTGTTATCATCAAAGCGTTGCCAGGCGCAATATTGGAGGTCTCCGATCAGGGAATCAGAATCGAAGGAAGCAATCATGTAGAGATAAGTGGCTTGACCTTGGTTCGTACGACTCAAGCAGCTTGGAGTAAAAGCAAGACAGGTTTATACATCGAGAATTCGAGCAATGTACTGTTGCAAAATAACGATATTAGTAAATTTACCGATGGGATTGGAGTCAATGGTTCCAGCAGTCAAGACAATCCCGCCCGAAATGTCGTCATAAGAAACAATAAACTTCATCACTTGGGAGAGGAACCGATTGCAGTTCGGAGTCATTTGGTTTTTGTGGTGATTCGTGAGAATGACTGTTATCGCTATCTTGGAGATGGTATCCTGGTCAAGGGAACATGGCATGTTTCGATCATCGATAACTTTCTACACACGCCTGTATTATCCAGTGATTCAGATTATGCTGCCTTCTCAGGCGGACAACAAGTGAATCATATGCCTACAGTCGGTGGTGGGATTACCTGTAACAATGAAGGAGGTGAGACTGGAGCCAAAAACCTGCATATACATGGTAATAGCCTGATTGGAACATCATTTGGTGTGGGGCTTATCGGTTTCGAAGGTGCCTTTGTAACCTCCAATGTCTTTAAGAATATCAAAATCACGTCTGTTATTTCAGTATCTTTCCTTCCCTCCCAATATAATCCCAACGATTTAAGCAACCATCTGTTTGTAATCCAGGGAAACCTGATCGACACCATCTCAAGGCCAAGTGCTACTGCTGCCATAGAAGCGAAAACCAGTACAGGTGCAGAAGGCATGGACATCGGAATTATATCAGACAACATTATTATTCCAAGAGGTAAACACTGGGGAATTGTGGCGGATGGTCATATTATCGTAAAAGGCAATTATATTGCCCAAGCGGGGATAGCAATGGATATTGCCAATGGAGTGATTGCATCGAGCAACATCATTGAGCTAGGCTTTGAGACGACCAATCCTGACCGGATGGTCAGTTTGCATAATGATTGTACCTTTTCTCACAATTCAGTTGCAGGAAAAGGCACATGTATTCAAGTTCGTGGCTCCAACAATATCGTCACTGGAAATCGCTTGAAATATGAGGGAACATGGTGGGCAGTGCATCTGGACATGGTTAATAATACGGTGGAGGGCAACATCATAAGAGATAACATGCTGATGGTTGCGGCAAGTGCGACGGGACGTTATCTCTTTGGTGCAAGTCCCTTTACAAATGGGAAAAACATTGTCGTTGATCTGGTTAAAGACAATAATGGAACGCTATATCAATTAATAAATGAAATTGTCATGCTTGGTCCAAATTCTACGCGGTGGAAGATAACCATAGATGCAAAAGGGGATTTGAAAACGACGAAGTTATAGCCTAAACTTCAGCTCTTCGTCAGAAAACTCCTGAGCATCCGTTGATTATTAAAAGGTTATTCAATTTTCAGGAGTTTTTCTGGCAAGTAGTTAGCTCGGTTCCAATTGTCTATACAAAATACGGTATCCGTAAGGATCAAGTTTAATATTCATCACTCCATTGGTGGGAACAACAGCATCTTCGGTTAGAGCATCCTTCCAGTCCTTGGTTTCCATCGGATGTGACAGTGTACGTTCTAGCGGAGTATTGTTCATCCACACCGTAAAGTGAAGAGAGTCATCCATACGTTCATAAATGATGCATGGATCATTGTGATCGGCCTTCAAAAAACGGAAGCGGCCTTTGCGAAGAGCCTCATTACTTTTCCGCAAATCAATCATCAGGCGATAGAAGTCATAAAGCTCCTTATCTTGCTTGGCAGGGTCCCATTGCATGCATTTACGGCAATCCGGATCACCTTCTCCACGTATACCAACCTCATCCCCATAGAATATACAGGGCGTACCAATATAAGTGAAAAGAAACACAACCGACAATTTTAATCTGCGTTTGTCTTCTCCGGCCCGAGTAAGCAGACGTGGGGTGTCATGACTGCACAGCATATTGAAGATGACTTCATTCGTCTGTTGCGGGTAACGCATAATGAGTGAGCCCATCTCGTTAGCGAAGTTATAACCATCCATCGAACCACAAAAGAATTCAAGCACCTTGTCAGCAAAAGGGTAGTTCATTACGGAATCAAATTGATCTCCCATAAGCCATGTCAGGGAATCACTCCAAACTTCGCCTACAATATAGGCTTCTGGATTGGCGGTTTTGACTACTTTGCGGAAATCACGCCAGAAATGGTTATCCACTTCATTCGCAACATCGAGTCGCCAACCGTCTAGTTTAATCTCCTTGATCCAGTATTCAGCCACATCAAGCAAATAGTCTTTTACTTCGGGATTGGCGGTATTGAACTTGGGCATATTGCCATAAAATCCAAAGGTATCGTAGGTTGGTATACCATCCTTGATCTGCACCGGATATTCATTAATATGAAACCAGTCTGCATATTTGGAGTTTTTGCCGTTCTTCAGGACATCCTGAAAAGGAGGGAAGTCTTCGCTGCAATGGTTAAATACCGCATCCAGCATGACACGGATTCCGCGGCGATGACATTGTTCTGCTACTTTTTTGAGCATTTCATTGTCCCCGAATTGAGGGTCTACTTTTTTATAATCAACGGTATCGTATTTATGGTAGGAGTTTGCTTGGAACAGAGGGGTAAAGTAGATGGCGTTAACACCGAGTTTAGTCAGATCATCCAGGTGATTGAGAACACCTTGCAGGTCTCCGCCAAAGTAGTTATCCAGTTCAGGTCGACCGCCCCATTCCTGGGTTCCTTCCGGGTTCAGATCGGGATTACCATTGGCAAACCTTTCGGTCATGATTTGGTAGAACACGGCTTCTTTAGCCCATTCGGGAACCTTAAATACATCAATTTCATGAATGTAGGAAAATTCATAATATCCTCCTGTAGGATACGGGGGAGTATAATGAATTCCGTTATCAGCCAAATAAATATTTTCGGTACCGGCGGTTATACGAAAGATGTAAGTCAGACGTTTGAATTTGGGCTTAACTGCAGTTTCCCAGTAATCAAACATATTGTCGGAAGCCGCTTTTTCCAATTGAATTTCCTTATAAGTTCCATTCCAATCGTATTTATCACCAGTCAGTGCAGTCACATATTGTACATCGTCTCTCTTCGTTCGTACACGCAGGTGAATCGTCGAGGGATTATAAGCATAAGCCCATTTATCGCGTGGAACGTGATACATCGCTTCGAGCAGCATGACAACACCTCCTGAGCTCAAGATAAAGTTATAGCTATAAATAACCAAGTTAGACAGCATGTGAACCATTAGTTCAGCCGCTAAATGTAAAGATTTCAACATTTTTCAACGTTTTCTTTTCACAGCATTTCCAGCTTGTGTCCGTATATACGTATTTATGACAAAACAAAAGGGTGCTCCTTAAGACCCGAAATGCAGGTCCTGCAGAACACCCTGCTGCAAATACGCAGCATTTTGCGAAAAACTTAGCGACTTGCTTGCTTAAACTCTGTTTGAATGGTTTGCAGCAGCTCAGGTTGTGTAAGAACATCATAAGCAGTTGCAGCAATTGCCTTGGCTCCAAGGATCATACCGTCCAGGGCCCGTTCCTGTAACGCCAGATCCCGGAATTCAATGGAATGAAGCGTATGAACTTCGTCCACAACACGGATATAAGGGTGGATCGCAGGACAACGCAAGGATACGTTACCAATATCCATAGAACCATGGTCGTTACCACTCACGATCTCCTCTTGAGAAATACCCAGTTTAAGCAGATTAGCACTAAAAGCAGCAGATAACGATTCATTCGTGACCATCTCATCATAGGAAGTCTCATAATTAGATGTAACAAGCCGGCATCCCGTTTGCAAAGCAGAACCTTCCGCGATCTGAATTACGCGTTGAGTGAGAATATTCAACTCTTTTCTCGTCGAGGCACGTACATAGAATTGTGCTGAAGCGTAGTCAGGTATGATGTTGGCTGCCTGTCCTCCGCTATTGATAACCCCATGAATACGAACCGTGCTTTTCACTTGTTGACGGAACGCATTAATGCCATTAAACGTCTGGATTACTGCATCCAGGGCGTTAATGCCTTCATGTGGACTTGCAGCAGCATGTGAAGATTTCCCATGGAATTCAAATTGTACAGCATCAATAGCCAGGGAACTGCCAGATTTCTCATAGGCGTAATAAGGGTGCGCCATTAGTGCGACATCACAGTCATCAAACAATCCTGCTTCAGCCATAGGCACTTTGGCCCCACGCGTTTCTTCCGCTGGCGTACCGAACACTTTTAATGTTCCGCCGACTTCATCCAGTATGGACTTCAGACCTACTGCAGCTCCGAGGCTCATCATACAGATTAGATGGTGTCCACAAGCATGACCGATTTCCGGAAGTGCGTCGTATTCACATAACAGGGCAATCGTCGGACCTGGTTTGGAAGCAGCATACGTACCGATAAATGCGGTGTCCAAACCAAGGACAGGAGCTTCTACAGAGAAACCATGGTAGGCAAGTTCTTCTTTTAACCGAGCAGAAGCAAGGTATTCTTCGTTACCAAGTTCGGGATTGGCACCAATGTATGATGAAATCTCCTTAAAACGGGAAGCATATTGGTCAATAACAGTTAGTATTTGTGTTTTGGTATGTGTCATGATGGACTCCTTAAGCAAAAATGAAAATAATTCAATAATTATATCATAGTTGCGGTTATTTTTCAGAAACGGGCTGTAATCGAATCCTGTCGAAATGCATTGCATAATCATGCATTCTACTTTATAATGACTCAGGCATCAACAACAGAAAGCATACAAAGTATTATAAGGGGAGAACAGGGTTGAAATTGATTAGTCGTTACACCATGATGCTGCTAGCTTTTGTGGTCTTGCTAACTACGGTTGCACCTGTTGCGATGGCAACGGGAACTACAAGCAATTCAGGCAGTAAAAAGCTGGTGCTCGGTACAAGTGCCGATTTTGCACCATATGAATTCCATAAAGTGATTGATGGTAAAGACCAAATTGTCGGATTTGATATTTCGATTGCTAAAGAAATTGCTGCCGATCTTGGCGCAGAACTTGTAATAGAGGATATGGGTTTTGACGGACTTCTTCCTGCGTTGCAGAGTGGTCGGGTGGATATGGTCATCTCGGGAATGACGCCAACGGATGATCGTAGACAAAGCATTGACTTCTCCGATACCTATTATAAATCAAAGCAAGTCATCATGGTTCGCAATGCGGATAAAGATAAATATCCAACCATGGCTGATCTGGAAAATGAAAAAATTGGTGTCCAAAAAGGCTCCATTCAGGAAACGATTGGCCAGGGAATCCCAGGCGCAAAATTGACAGCACTTGATAAAATATCTGATATCGTACTGCAATTGCAGACCAATCGTGTAAATGCTGCAATCGTTGAGGATACAGTAGCTGCCGGTTACCTGGATGACGTGATTGGATTAGCTCCAGCTATTCCGGATGAAGAGCAGGCCGAAGCGGCAATCGGGATACGTAAGGGCAATACGGAATTGCTGAATGCAGTGAACGGAACGCTCGAACGTCTGAAAAGCGAAAATAAAATCGATCAGATGGTTACTGAAGCAAGCAAGTTGATGGCAGAGAAGAGTAAACAAAACATTTTCCAAGTATTCTGGCAGTACAAAAGCTTTTATGCAACAGGTGTAGGTTACACCCTCTTACTGTCTGCACTCGGTGTAATATTCGGGGTAATTATCGCTTTAATCATCTGTCTGTTCCGTCTACATGACTTCGCCATTTTGCGCTGGATCGGAACAGCTTATGTTGAGGTCATTCGTGGGACGCCAATGCTGGTACAATTGATGATTATCTATTACGGTGTATCATTGACCTTTGGGATTAATTTCTCGGCTCTTCAGGCGGGGATTATCACACTATCCATTAATAGTGGTGCCTATCTTGCCGAGATTTTCCGGGCAGGTATACAGGGTGTGGATCGCGGTCAACTGGAAGCAGCTCGTTCCCTGGGGATGGGCAGAGGTGCGGCCATGCGCTTCATTGTGCTTCCACAAGCGTTCAAAGCGGTGTTGCCGGCGATCGGTAATGAGTTCGTGACCATTATCAAGGAATCCTCCATCATCTCGGTTATTGGTATGGTGGACATTATGTACCAGGCAAGTGTAGTCAAAAACATTACGTACCAAGGAATGAATCCATTCCTGATTGCAGCGGCCATTTACTTTGTGCTGACGTTCATTTTGTCCAAGCTGCTGGGTCGACTGGAAAGGAAGTTGAGTGCAAGTGATAGACGTTAGACAATTACACAAATCATATGGAAATAACGATGTGCTCAAGGGCATTAATGTAACAATTGGCAAAGGCGAGGTTGTCGTGGTCATCGGTCCGTCCGGATCGGGGAAAAGTACATTTTTGCGCTGTTTGAACCTGCTGGAGCAGCCGACTTCAGGCGAAATTAATTTTGAAGGTGTGTCGATCACTGACCCCAAACATAACATTAATGCAACTCGTGAAAAAATGGGGATGGTATTCCAGCATTTCAATCTGTTTCCGCACAAAACGGTGCAACAGAATATTACGATTGCTCCCATTAAAGTGAAAAAACAATCTGCACAAGAAGCGGAACAAATCTGCGCAGATTTGCTCAAGACGGTTGGCCTGTCTGACAAAAAGGACGCTTATCCAAATCAGCTGTCCGGTGGACAGAAACAACGGATCGCTATTGCAAGAGCGCTTGCGATGCAGCCGCATGTCATGCTGTTTGACGAGCCTACTTCAGCACTGGACCCTGAAATGGTCGGTGAAGTACTGGATGTCATGAAGCGGCTTGCAGAGGGCGGCATGACTATGGTTATTGTAACCCATGAGATGGGCTTCGCACGCGAAGTAGGAGACCGTATCCTGTTCATGGATGGTGGGGTTATTGTAGAAGAAGGAACGCCTGCTGAAGTGTTTGGCGAGCCCAAGCATGCACGTACACGTGATTTCCTCGCTAAAGTGCTCTAATACCATCCAATAATAAGGATGAAGATCAAGATGAAAATGCAAAATCTATACTTTGGATGAGAATTTCATCCCCTCAACAATCCCTGTCGACGAACCGTCGGCAGGGATTGTTTTGTTATGTAAGGATACGCACGGAATTACATAAAAAGTAACGTTTCTGTCATCAATGATTAAAGCCCAAATAGACATTTATTTGAAAAAACGTCTTGAATTCAGCCTAAATATTGAAGTGAATTAGCCAGATGGTAACATTTACTACGACCCCTGGTTACAAAATTGTGATATATTTGTTCCTGCCGAAACTTCCGGAGTTGGGAGTGTGGGGGATGTAACGATGCAAAGTGTGCTAGGGGAAGAATTATTTGCACACGGCTTGGGGTGAATTAGGGCTACATATATTCTTAAATGTAATTGAACCTATAGGGTGGTTTCCTCCATCCGAATCCGACAACTAACTTCGCAGGCATAATGAGGGAGGAAGACCATGATTAACAAGAAACGTATAGCCAAAACAGCAACAGCTTTGCTGACAGCAGCAATGCTCATTCAGGCCGTTCCGGCTCATGCTGATTCAGTTCATGTGGCCAAAGAGGGGGATACCTTCTACACCTTATCCAAACAATATGGAGTTGGACTTAACGCTCTTATTAAAGCTAATAATGACATTTCAGCTTACAACATTTATGGTGGTTTGAAAATTACGATCCCTGGTAAAACAACAAACACAGCTTCTGCTGCAGCAGCAAAAACGGAGGCCAAAACGGTAACTGCCGCAAGCCTTGACGTTAATGCAGATAGTAAAGTTGTACAAGCCTGGGGAAAAACGTTTGATTACAGCAAAGCTGTCGACGTCAAAGCAACAGCATACTCCGCTGATGCTTCCGAAAATGGAGGATGGGGTGCTGTGGATTACTTCGGTAATCCGCTTGAATTGGGTACCATTGCAGTAGACCCAAGTATCATTCCATTGGGTACAAAGGTACTGGTGACAGGTCATACACATCCAGGACTGCCAAAACAGGCATTTGTCGCTACGGCTCGTGATGTGGGCAGTGCCATTAAAGGACACAAGATCGATATCTTTATTCCTGGCAGCAAGCAGTCCGTGAGCACATTTGGTATTCAGGATGTTGAACTTTACATTTTGAAATAAAATCAAAGCGAGCTGCACATCATCATATGGTGACTCCAACTTAATCTAAATTAAACAATAAAGGGTGTTCTTCAATCACATTAATGTGATTGAAGAACACCCTTTTGAATATCCATTGCCGTAATTAAATCTATTTACCTTTTGGCAGTTCCAGCATTTCGTCCAAAGTCACCAGCTCGTACCCGCGGTTTCGCAATTCTTCAATGACTTCAGGCAACGCCTCGATGGTACCACTCAGCTTCGATCCTACACCGCCTCCTGCATGCTGCAGAACAATGGAACCTGGTTTGACGGCGGACAGGATGTTTTGTTTGACTTCCTCTTTGGAGAGGCCCTTCCAGTCCAGAGAATCAACGTTCCAGTTCACGATGCTGTAATGTTGCTTGGCTGCCCATTGGAGCTGTTGCTCGTTAATGTCACCATAGGGTGGACGAATCATTTTGGGAGTGTAACCCGCTAGATTTCGAATAATATCCCCGGTATGTAAGATTTGTTTGCGAAATGCATTCATGGTTAGCTTGCTGAATTCCGGGTGATTGTAGCTGTGATTGCCCACAATATGCCCTTCTTTTATCATACGTTTCACCAGATCCGGATGTTTCTCAGCGCGATTTCCTACAATGAAAAACGTAGCCCGCACCTTGTATTTTTTTAGAATATCCAGCACCTGCGGTGTGAACCGTGGATCAGGAACATCATCAAAAGTCAGAGCGACCTTTTTTGTTGAGGGGCCATTGGTTTTGAACGTATCCGCATATTTCTGTCTGAGTTGTCCTAGAGTCAACTGTTCTTCTTCAGGAGAATCAGACTTCGAAGCAGGTTCGGTTTGCGGGCTTGAAGAAGCCCATAACTGAGCAGGAGTATAACTTCCTCCCAGAAGAATGACCATGATGGATAACATGATGAGGCGTATACGCATGTTCGTGCCTCCTTTTCCCAAATTGCGTTCTCTTTGGTATGCCCGGGGCCATCCGTATTTATGCATGATGTGAGATGTTTCACTGCTGATTCATTAAATCGGAGCCATAATTCCACCATACATATACATATTGAAAAGGACAGGTGGAGCAAAATGAGTACATACGATTTAAACTCCGTTCGTTTACAGGTGATTGAGGCAGGGGAAGACAAAGTGTTTATGGTAACTGGAGGAAGATCACATATTGGAGCAGTAGCCACATTTTATCCAGACCGTGAACGAGTGAGTGGGGCTACGGTGCATATTCCAGGGCATAAAGAACAAGAGTTGTGTGAGAGACTGGCACGTAAGGCTGCCCTTCATTTAAAGGTAACCGTTACCGTAATAATGGGAATTCACTTTGATGAAATTACGCGGATGCAGATTGATGAGATTGTGCAGACTGCAGAGAAGCTGCTTGATGAAGAGCTGTGCCAAACGGGTCGATTGATTCAATAGTTCCATTTAGGCTAAGCACGCTAAAATCGTTTTTTATGATTTTTTTTGTTAAAATTGAAACGAGTAGAACATTGCCACGTATGTATGATTATATACAAGGATGAACTATCGACTAGGAGGAATACCATAATGTCCATTTTCAAACGATTGCGCGATTTAACGATGTCTAACATTAACTCTATTATTGACAAGGCAGAAGATCCGATCAAAATGACGGATCAATATATCCGGGATATGCAGGAAGATCTGGAAGATGCGGAGAAAGCTGTTGCTGCACAAATCGCCATTGAGAAGAAATTCAAGCAGCTGTTTGAAGAACAGGAAGCTCTCGTGAAGAAACGTGAGGAGCAAGCACATACAGCAGCGCGTGCACAGAATATGGATTTGGCTCGTCGGGCATTGGAAGAGAAGAAGGTCGCTGAAGAGAAGATGGCCGAGTACAAAACAAGCTATGATCAAAACAAGGCTTCTGCCGATAACCTTCGTGGCAAGCTGGACGAAATGCGCAAACAATTGACGCAAATGAAAAACAAACGTGAAACATTGGTTGCGCGCTACAACGCTGCAAAAGCTCAAACCGAAATCAACAAGGCGCTGAACGGATTTGGCTCCGACACTGCAAGTGCCGGCATGAAGCGCATGGAAGAAAAAATGATGCAGATGGAAGCACAGGCCGAAGCCAGCAATGAGATGTCGTCCAAAGGAAAATCGCTGGATGATGAGTTCGAGAAGCTGGGCAAAGATCAGGCTGTTGAGGATGAACTGGCAGCACTGATGAAGCAATACGAAAATAAGAACTAAAACCTTGTAAGCAAGCAGGGACACCAGCGGAGGAGAGACCAGCGTTTCTCCTTCGCTTTTAATTGCGGTTCATGTTGAGATGTGGGGGCTATGTAAATGGATTTGAACATTTTGGCAATGCTGGTCTGGACGTTATCGGGTTCGGTTTTGCTGTTTGTCTTAATGTATGTGGATTCTTTGTTCACGAAGTATAAGGATTTTGCTGAAGTGAAGGCGGGCAATATGGCCGTTACAACACGTATGGTTATGAAGCTGTTTGCTCAGGGATATGTACTCGCCACCTCCATTTCGACAGCCGGTCATCTTGGAGAAGCGTTGTTGGTATCCGTTGTTTCATTTATTATTTTGCTGATTCTGGAGAGTGTGGTTCACTTTATGATTCGGAGATGGGCCAACCTGGATCTGGATACGGGAATACAGCAGGGCAAGACTGGTTATGGTTTGTTCTCAGGTGCACTACATATCGTGGGCGCATTAATTATTGCAGCTTGTTTATAAGATAAAGAACAGGAGTAATGGGTATGAGTGTGTGGAAACGGATTAAAGGGATAATAGCCAAACCTGAACCGCCTAAGGTAGAGAAAACAATGCTTCAGCTGGCACCTGGTGATATCTGTGAAGTTTCGCTGGTCACCTATGAAGTTGTTGGGCGGGTACATCATCGAGCGCGAAATGCAGCTGTACTCACGTTGCAGGATGGTACGGCAATCCGACATTTGCATATTGAAGAACGGGAAATGACCCGGTATGCCCTCTATACACCAATTGATGGCCGTCTCGATGCACCAGACGAGGTGCCTACGTTGCTGGATCTGGACGGACGTGCGTATCATTTGGAGGAAGAATACGGAGGAATGGTAACCACTGCAGGCAGGACACCCTATGGTCAGGCTGGGGAACAATTAGTATGGCAATATCAGTCTGATGATAACATGTTTTTGCGTGTGGAGTGGCAAGACAGAAGATTTACGCTGTATGAAGGTGAGTCCATTCTTCCTGCGGATATCAAAGTGATTCGTTCGAGCTAGGAGAGGTTCCAATGAAAAAGCGCTTGGCACATGCATTAAAATTAATGCTGGTCCTCAGCCTTGTGATGTCGCTGCTGTCCGCGTGCGGAGCACCATCCGTTCAGGACACATATCCGCTTGAATCGGTCAGCGGCAGTGGTAATACGACATCCTATGTGTACCGAGCTGCCGATCGTACCGTTCCAGAGGTTGCTCAGGATTTATCTGAACAGCGGAAGCCGGATCAGATCTCGGCGGAAAATACAGAGCGGATGTTCCTGGTGTATCAGGACCAGTATTATCATTTGCAGCAAGACCCGAATAAAGCGGAAGACACCTTGGTTGAGGTGGATTCAAAGGAATATGTTCGGCAGAATTATGATTCGTCCTTTTTGCAAGGTTATTTAACCGCAACATTAATCGGTAATTTGTTTGATTCGTTCGGGGGTAGAGGGTCCGGTACGTATCGGGGTTATACGAACAAGGACACGTACAAACCAAGAGAAGGTTCCTATCGGACACCGACGAGCAGCGATAAAAAGGTTGCTCCGCCCATTACCGTTGACCGGAAAGGGTCGATTACCCGTCGTGGCAGCGATAAGGATTCAAGCGTAGGCTCTGGTGGAGGATTATTCAGCCGGAATAAGGAACAAAGCAAAGGCACAATTGATCGTAATAAAAGTAGTGGCGGCCTTGGAGGATTATTTGATTCACCGAAGAGTTCCTATAAAAAACCCAAAACGAGGGTTGGCGGCGGCCGAATCATGAGGCGTAGGTAGCGCTCCTCATGAATGGGGCCCGCAATATTAAAGCATTAGCAGAAGAACAGTGAAAAGGTAAGGTGGAGCGAGCTATGCCACTGAACATGACCTTGGACGCTGTTCTTTTTGTTTTACGATTTGCGGACATGATGGGACTTTCGAACACGAGGAATGGTTGTGGCAGGTTGTTTGCGAATCCAGCGGATATAAGGAGCGATGCGCTCATCTTTCCTTAGAGCCTGTATCTCAGTTAAACCTAAGGTAATAATATCGCGATTGGTATACAGAGAATGAATCTGTTTGTGGCAAGGGATGCAAAGATCTACAGTAGGCATATGTGTTCCGCCCATTTCTTTCGGTGTCAGGTGATGGACTGTTGTCTCGACAGGCTCCCTTCCACATAATTCGCATCGTTGGTTCATAAAGGTCAGCTCCTTTTCTCTTACATATTATGGTCTGTCCATTCGTCTTTCATGTGAATGATATGTTGGAGAGTACTTGTCATGACCTAGCTTTCGGGCTACACTTTTTAATATGAACAAATGATCCAGGGAGGTTCTATTACCATTGAAAATAAATTCACATTCAACGGATATGACGACTGCAAAATTTATCCGTAAAGCTATACAAGTACCGGATGCGCAGGCGAAAGTTGCTGCTCATGTCAGTTCGGGTTCAATAGAAAAAGTAACACTTGAGCAAGCACATGGTCGAACGCTTGCTGAGACGATTCATGCTCCCCATCCTTACCCATTCTTTCGTCGTTCCGGAATGGATGGGTTCGCGATTCTAAGTTCGGATACGATTGAAGCATCCAGCGAGCAGCAGATTTGGCTCCGTATCATTGATGAAATTCCATGCGGGTATACATCGGATCTTACGATTACATCGGGTACAGCTGCTCGGATCATGACAGGAGCTCAGGTACCGGAAGGTGCAGATGCTGTTGTTATGATGGAGATGACTGAAAGTAAAGAAGAGCATGGGGAACAATGGATTGCTCTGAAGCGCCATATTCAGACTGATGCTAACATTACCCCAATTGGATTGGAAGTTCATGAGGGCCAATTGCTGCTGGAAGCAGGAACGATTATTCAGGCAGGTGAACAATCCGTGCTGGCGACATTCGGCGTAGGTCAAGTGCCTGTATACAAACGCCCCAAGGTAGCCATTTTTGCAACAGGTACAGAGTTGTTGGAAGTGGACGAGCCATTGCAACCCGGGCGTATTCGGAACAGTAACAGTTATATGCTTCGGTCTCTGGTCGTTGAAGCGGGTGGCGAACCGGTTATGTATGGTTCGATTGCAGATGATGTGGATACCGCACGTACGAAGCTTACAGAAGCGCTTGAACATAATGATATGGTGGTCACAACAGGTGGAGTATCGGTTGGAGATTATGACATTATGGGGGACTTGGTTCGGGAAGGGAATATGGAGATGCTGTTTAACAAAGTGACCATGCGTCCCGGCAGTGTTACGACGGCTGCAGTGGTTAATGACAAGCTGCTATTTGCACTTTCGGGCAATCCGGGGGCTTGTTTTGTCGGCTTTGAGTTGTTTGTTCGTCCAACAATTCGTTCGATGCAGGCTGATGCTCATCCATATTTGGAAGAATGGACAGCCATATTGGATGATGACTATACAAAGGTCAACAATTTCACGCGCTTTGTACGCGGACGGACAGAGATACGTAACGGAATGGTATATGCTAAACCTTCTGCCTCGCGTGTGGACGAATCCAGTGTCATGATTACTATTAAAGATAGCGATTGTCTGATCGTTGTTCCGCCCGAGAAAAAAGGCATTCCTGCGGGGGAACAGGTTCGAATTCTCAGACTCCCCACAGGTCATGTCAGGTAGGTCATACATGTCTGAAATAAGAAGTACTTCACCACATATCATACAGATTGTTGGATATAAAAACTCAGGCAAAAGCACTTTAATTGCTGCGCTTACCCGGTACCTTACCTCTGCTGGACGAAGAGTGGCTGTAATAAAACATGATGGACATGATCATTTTGAGATGGATCACGAAGGAACCGATTCCTACAGCTTTGCTCAAGCAGGGGCCGATGCAGTCGTTGTTTTGTCGGAGAAACGTACTGCACTCATTGAAAGACAAGCGACGCCGTTGGAAAACATGATAAAATATCTGTCTGCCTACGACTGGATTCTCATTGAGGGATACAAACTAGCACCATATCCCAAATTGATCATGGTCCGTGAAGAGAAAGATCTTTCTCTAATAGAGACGTTACAGGATGTAATCGGGATCGTTTCATGGCTGGATCTGGAGCATGACAAGAGAGAATGTATGGAGGATAGTGAGGGCCCCGTTTGGCATTCTGTTCATGAGGCAGAGGATATAGCAAGATGGCTGGTTTCGCGTGAATGTCATGAAGAGAAAAGAAGATTATGACGAAATAATTATTATGTAAAGTGAATGATATGAAATGTAAGGAAAAGAGTGTGTTTTCATTAATCTTGCGAAGCCATAGATATGAAGAAGCGATCCTTGCAGGACATTCTCCTGAAAGAATCGCTTTTTTAAGTTACATTTTAATGAGCTAATGAATCGAATTTATGCTGAACTGCATAAATAGGCTACATCCCATCATCTGTACGACGTTCAATTGCTTCAGACATCGTTTTATCTGTAAGGTGCGCGTAAATTTCGGTTGTTTCTGTAGAAGCGTGTCCAAGCTGTTCTTTTGTTTTATAGATATCATTTTGCAGATAATAATCGGTTGCAAAAGAATGGCGCAATTTATGCACTGTCAGATACGGCTTGCCGAATTGTTTGGCGTACTTCATGATCATGGCTTGTATGGCCCGTTTGGTCATCCGACTTCCTTCGGAATCTCCATTGCGAAGAGCGATAAACAAGCCTTTTTCCCGTTTGGGTGTGCGGTAACGTGACTGGCGCAGATTGATATAAGTTGCGAGTTCATCTTTGGCTTGTTCTCTAAAATACACGGGCGTCTTAAACGTCTCATCATTATTACCTTTGCGATATACATACAGCAGCTTATTGTTGAGATCCAGATCATCCACGTTCAGGTTCACCACTTCAGATACACGTAAACCCGAATTCAGAATGAGGCTGGCAATACAGGCATCCCGTTCTTTGTTTAGCTCGTGTGAGTAGATCGCCTGTTTGTTCTTTTCCATATCCACGGCGTATCCTTCAAGGATGTATCCGATAAATTCCAGTAACTCTTCTTCTTCCAGAAGTTTACCCTTTAATTTGGCTGCTGTATCTTTGGGTTTATGGGTACGTTTGATCTCAATTTTCGCCATAATATTTCGTTTCAGCAGTGGATAGAAATCTTCATCTTCCGCAATCTGACTTAAATAATGAAAGAGCGAACGAAGGGAAGAAAGCTTGCGGGATACCGTGATTCTGGAGTTCGCTCCTTCACGCTTGGTGGCCAGAAATAATCGATAAGATGTTACTGACTCCATTCGAAGGACTTCCAGTTCAAGCAATGTAACTTCCTTATTGGAGCTTGCTTCGGATAATCCTTCCGCTCGTAACCAGCCAAAGAAGGCTTCATAATCCCTTAAATATTCAAGCAAAGTTGAAGGAGATAAATCAGGTAATTTATAGTCAATGAATTGCTGAACGAACCAAGGCATGGAAGGCAGTTTGTCATCCAGCTTGCGTCGGTCAATCTCTTTTTGCACATTGGTCAAGTTCGGCACCCCCATGTTAAAATAATTTCTAAAATATGCTATATCCTAGTTTACCATATTTAGATCGTCACAGCCTGTTCACGGAACCGGAATAACACACATCTATGCTTCCTTGCCCTTGGCGGTGTAAAGCTTTAAAGTATGAGTTATAAGTAGAGCAGAGGAGGTGAACCGGATGAATATAAAAATAGAGCTGGTTCCCCGGGAACGCAGTCAGGTGATTAGGCACTTAATGCAATTTTATCTGTATGATTTTACTAAATATTTGAATATTGATGTGGATAGTAACGGTATTTTCCCGGAGTATCCCGGATTGGACGCTTTTTGGTCAGAGGAAGACCGTAAGTTTCCTTTTTTGATTACAAGTGATGAGGCACCAGCAGGGTTTGCGTTAGTAGAGCGTTGTGAACCAGGCAGCAAGGATAATGACTACTATTTGACTGAGTTTTTTGTAATGCAGAAATACCGGCGTAGTGGAGTGGGTACCCGGGCAGCTTATGAGCTGTTTGAACGTTTTCCGGGAAGGTGGAAAGTAACCCAGGTTCGCAACAATGTCATTGCTCAGGCATTCTGGCGAAAAATCATAGGGGAATATACGGGAGGCCGCTTCCGTGAGAAATTTCATCCTGAACTGGGGAACCCGAGTCAGTTCTTCGTAACCTGATTCAACGGATGTATCCGTGTTGGAGGAAATAAAGTAAGATGAACAAGTGGGTGTAATACCCAACAAAAGGGTAATACATACCGAAGACTAATTTGTACTATATGTACATTCATTATCTGTACCCAAATTCACGAAGCTTGGAGGAAATGATCCATGGAACTGCGTAATTACGGAAACACTGGCATGAAAGTAAGTACACTTGGGTTTGGTGGAGCGGAGATCGGCAAGAACGTATCCAAAGCAGATGTAGAAACATTGCTTAACAGTGCGTTGGATGCAGGGTTAAACGTCATTGACACGGCTGAATGTTATGGGGATAGTGAAGAGTTAATTGGAGATGTGCTATCACATCGCAGAGACGATTATTATTTGTTTACCAAATGTGGACATGCCGCTGGGGTAGATGGCCCAGATTGGGACGCCAAAGTATTAGAGCAAACGATTGACCGTAGTCTTCGACGACTAAAAACGGAATACGTTGATGTAATACATCTTCATAGTTGCTCTGAAGAAGTACTTCGGCAAGGAGCGGTCATTGAAGTGCTGCAACGAGCCAAGGAAGCTGGGAAAACAAGATTTATTGGATATAGTGGCGATACGACAGATGCACTTTATGCGATTCAGACAGGTGTGTTCGACAGCTTGGAAACCTCGCTGAACATTGCTGATCAGGAAGCCATCGATCTGACGTTGCCAGAAGCGAGAAAGAGAAATATGGGGGTTATTGCCAAACGTCCCATTGCCAATGCGGCATGGACGTATGACTCGCTTGCGGAAGAAGCATATCCCTTTGTATACTGGAAGCGCTTGAATGAACTTGGTTATGGTTTTCTGGGCGAAGATGCACAAGCAGCCGTTGAAACGGCATTACGTTTTACGCTCAGTACAGAAGGGGTAGACACGGCGATTGTGGGTACAGCCAAACCTAATCGTTGGCAGCAAAATGCGGATCTTGTCGCCAAAGGAGCTCTGAGTAAGGAGTTATATGACGAGATTAGAGAACGTTGGAAAGAAATAGCGGGAGCTGACTGGACTGGACGAACTTGATTTTTTCAGCTTTCAGCTATAAAAATAGCATGATAACTACAAAGTCGCCTTAAAGGCGGCTTTTTTATTGGCAACAACCTTATATTTTCACTATATGAAAAATTCACAATAAAAAGAGCGTACTGGCTATGTCCATAGGGAGGGGGTGCTTTCGCCAGATTTCCATCCAAGAATTAAAGGGGAATTTAATCGTGTAGCTTCAAATGTTAACTCACGGCACCTTATCTTCGTACACTATATTATTATTTCAATATATGAAAAATTCACAATAGTAAGATCAGTTTACGCTCTCCATTTCATATCTGCATCTCCACTGCATCATCACCCCAGCTCGTTATAACGAACTGCTTTATCCTAAGCTCAATGTCAACACTGTTTGTGATTAACATTGCAAGATTTAGAGGTGAAATGGGATGGCTAAAATAAAACGCAAAACAAATCTTCGGATAAGCAGAAAGAAATCCCTACGCGCGGCTGTACGTCCTGCGTAGGGATTTGGTTGGCTCATATATGCTTAGAGCGATTTATAGTCACGAATAATGACATCTATGACATGCTTTCCCCAGTTCGAGGCTTCGGAGCCTGGTTCATTCCAAGCGTAGGAGATGAGTGCTTTCCACAAAGCCCAGCCACGGGCACGATTAACCGTATCTTGGTCAACATTCATGCAGCTTAGAAAAATTTCGCGACTTACATCATCAAAAAAGTTCCAGGCTGTCACAAGATCACTAGAAGGATCGCCCACACCCATAGTTCCAAAATCAATAACCCCGCATAATCGTCCATCTTGCACGAGCAGATTACCTACTGCAACATCACCATGGATCCATAACGGTGCAGCTTGATATTTCGTTGCCAGGGCAAGCTCCCATATTTCAGTCATGAGCTTTGGATCGTATTCGCTGGATACCTTTTCAATGACGGTTCTTGTATCTGTATCGTAAACCGCTAAGTCCCCGCCGCGATGAAAATTTTGAATGCCTGCGGGTATTCCTTGACTAGCATCAATGGCTTCGAGTTCCCTCAGAAATTTAGCGAGGTCTTCGGCAAAAACGCTTAGGTCGAGTACGTTGGTATGTGTGACGGTCTCACCTGCAATCCATTGGTTGATCGACCAGGGAAGGGGATAGTCGTCCGAAGGTTCACCTTTTGCAATGGGAGCTGGAATGGGCCAGGATAGTTGAGGCTTGAAAACTGGAAGCCACTTCAGTTCTTTTTCTACAGCAGAGGCGTAACGTTCGTGACTTGGTAAACGAATTGTCATTTCGTCACCCAATCGATAGGTGCGGTTATCGTGCCCGCTTTTTTCTACGGGTGTTATCGTTAAGCCTTTCCACTTCGGAAATTGACTATCAATTAATTGACGTACCAATTCAATCGTAATTTCAAACATGTTCTCGCCTCATTTCCTATTAAATGGGTGGCTTTTAACGTTAGTACATGAATTTTAACAATTTGTCTTGATCTTATCAAAGGGAGAAAATCGTTCAAAACAAAATGAGGAGGGTCGACCCAGAAAAACCCTTATAAATAGCGATTTTTTAGTTGGTAGTAGCCATGTTATAAGTAGAATATCATAGGTTTTTATCCCTTGACATAAAATGTCATTATAAAGATAATAATTGTAACTTTGGAAGAGGAAGGAGAAATCGAAACCGAATTTAGGTTTGATTTGAATGCATATGTAAGCGTAATAATTTCGGTTGTACCTCACACAATGTTCACTTTAAAGGAGTGTAGTCATGTACGATAAAATCGTAGATATTTTGTGCGCTATTAAAGAAGACCAACCGGAACTACGCCAATCCTTGTCCCCAGCAACGGAACTGAATAACGATATTGGTCTCGATTCTCTGCAAATGATCCAGTTTATGCTCAAAGTCGAGGATCAGTTAAACGTAATCATTGACTATGACGAATTCGATTATGAACATCTCCAGTCTATCGACACATTTATTACCTTTCTAAAAAGCTGCCAGTCTCAAGAGCAATCATTGTACGAAGATGTCCAGAAGTGAGGCCAGAGTAATTCCAACGATCGTTATGGGGACGTTTGATCCGGAAACGCGATGGAGGGATCCGGACTTAGCCAAGTTACCTGCTATTCCTGATAAGGACAGGGAATCCATTGTCCTATGTATGGACGAGCTGTTATTTCCATTTTGCGGACCTGACGATATCCTCTACACCCGCTGCAAAATCGATCCAAAGCTGTACGAGTATCTGAACGGGTTAGGTTTTTCCTTTCATAGCCATTACAACTTTGATTTGAACGATGAACAGAGTTCCTTACCCGAACCGGACGTTTTCAAGCAGTGCATGTTCAGTCTTGCTTCAGATGATCAACAGCGTGAAGTGATGTTGACCCACAACGAAAAACAGCTCTCTCCTTATGCCATTACGGCTGATACGGAGGAGTACCTACGTGCCGAAGGATCGTTGGGTTCTTTGCCCAACCATGAGACGGTTAAGTATGTAAATTCCAAATTTTACTCCAACCGAATCCTGACCAGGATCGGAGAGAAGTGTTATGGCACGGAAGTGAACAGTGTAGGAGAAGTGCAGGCTGTCGGAAATACACTGCTGAAGCGAGGGGCGTATTTGCTTAAAGATCCATTCGGTGTTTCCGGCAAGGGCAACATGCTCATTGAAAATGAAGCCATGCAACGAAGGATAGCTAAGCACCTGGACAAGCAGGAGAGCAGAGGATTTCGCTCGCAATTCCTGCTGGAACCACTACTGAGAAAAGAGATCGATTTCAGCTCACATTGGTTTATTCATAAGAGCGGGGAGAGAGATTTCATTTCCGTTCAGCGAATGATAAATCAGCAGCAGAATTACGGCGGTTCTATTAGAGCAGATGAGGCTTTGCTCCTTCTGCTGGAGAACGCAGGTTATTTTGATACGATGGAAAAGGCACTTCGGATATTATTCGAGGATGGATACCATGGCTTCGTGTGCTTCGACTCCATGATTCTGGAGGACGGCGATATTGTACCCATTGTTGAGATCAACGCCCGCAAGTCCATGGGCCTTATTAATGCTTATCTCGATAAAGGCTGGAAAACGTACGGCCATAGCGGCCTACTTACCTTCCTTTCTCTCGGCCTACCTGAAGGCTTCACGTTCGGAAAGTTGCTCGACGCTTTGCATGTATCCGGTCTTCTATTCAAAGGGAAAGATGAGTACGGAATTATGCCTATTTCATCTAACACCGTAATGGTGAATGAAATTCTGACCTCTCGACGTATTTCCGCGGGAATCCAGAGTCATCGGGGTATGCCGAAGGGACGATTGTATATCTCGGTCGTGGGCCGTAATGACGAACATCGCAGTGAACTGATCGTGAGTCTGAGGCAGGTACTCGCTGACTTGTCCATTAAGGTGTACAACTAATTCTGGAATGCGGAGGCTGCGCATGAATTCATCTTCGGTTACCCTGCTTGCGTCAGGCAATTCGCTTGGTGCATACATTCCGGCTATGCATCTAAACACGTACCTACAAGATAGAGGTGTTAGAACAGAAGTTCACGTTCTGGAGAACCTGTATCATGAAGAAATCAGGTGCAAAATTAATTCCACCAAAAAAGCATTTCATGCCGATTTCTCTGTTGCCCTTATGGGGCATAAACTGGCTAAGCCTGTAGACTCTTCCCTGGATGAAGAGGAAGTCCAATTCCTGTTGGACTCCTGGATACGTCATGGGGTATCTCATTTTGCTGTGTTTACCGGTTTTTGGCTCCCGATCCTGGAGAAGTACAAAGCCATTGCGTACACGCCTCTGGATATTCATCTGATTCGCTTGGATGTGTGTGATACGCCATCGTTTAAAGTACACAAGTCCGTGTATCCAGACTACGATAACGTTTGGCTTTACGAGCCTTCAAGGTTGTCTCCAGACTGCTATATTGCATCAGATGAAAAGGAACTCCTGCCTTATGCACAGCGTGATGGGCGCATTCTGATTCATGGCGGCGGCTGGGGGATAGGAACGTACGCGTCCACGATTGCAGAGCTTCGTCAACTTGGTTACCTGCTGGATGTGATCGTCTACGATCCTTCCGAGGTGGAGGAGGACGATGGGAGCACACGCTACTTCGGAACAGAGGTTTCATGGAATCCGTGGAGTCGGGATGTCCAGGGGCGGCATTCGTTTCCACCAATGAACCAATATGTGCGTGAAGATGGCATTCTTCGGGCAATGCCCCTCGGTGATTACACTGCTTACACAGATCTGATGCGCAATTGCGCTGCCATTATCAGCAAGCCCGGAGGAGCGACACTGAACGATTCGTTGTCCTACGGAATACCTTTTGTCATGTTAGAGCCGTTCGGCGACCATGAGCTTCAGAATTCAAAATATTGGGAATCCTGTGGTTTCGGTATCGGATTTGCGGAATGGAAAGCCCTAGATTACTCGGAACAACTTCTCGAAGAAGTGTACAGACGTTTGCTGGAGCAGCGATCAAAAATCAATCATTTGGGGAGGAAAACGCATGCAGCCGAAAACAGCAGTTACGTTTGATAAGCTGACATTCCAAAATATGAAAAGAACCCTCGTTCCGCTCGCAGAAACGGGAAGGAAACGCCGGGAGGACCCGACCTATGCGGCACCCGTGCCATATGAGATCGGAATCAAGCTTAATAACGGCTGTAATCTTCGCTGCAAGCATTGCTTTGAATGGAATCCAGATGGCTTCCATCACGGCTTTGCCAGTGAAGTGAAAAGAGACGAAATCGAGATTCCCGTCGTGGAGAAACTGCTCGCCGAAACGAGAGAACGCAAATCACGTGTGTTCCTATGGGGGGGAGAACCGCTATTTTACTCCAAGTTCGATGAACTGGCAGAACTGCTGGCTAAGGAAGACCGGCATACGACTATTTGTACAAACGCGAGTCTTGTTGAACAAAAGCTGGATTCCATTTTGAAAATGTCTAAAAATTTAGTCATGCTGGTCAGCCTGGAAGGATTCGAGAAGGAGAATGACGCGATTCGGGGCAAAGGCACGTTCAAAAAAGTGATTCACGCCATACAGCTGCTGTTGGATCTGCAAAAGCAGGGCTTGTATAAAGGTAAAGTGTCGGTAGCTCTGACCGTAAATGACCAAATGGTTGATCAGCTGTATAGCTTGATGGAATTCTTTGAAGAGCTGGGCGTTGATTCCGTGTACTTCTGCTTCCCATGGTACATCCCTTCAGATACAGCAGAAAAAATGGATACCTACTTTGATGCACACTTTCCACACCTTGCCTCCCGCTTTGCGAGCGACCATAAGAATAGCTGGCACTCTTTCACGTTTCACATCTCACCGGATCGTTTCGACACATTAATCGAGGAATTTAAACGAGTTAATTCACGAGTGTGGAATGTACGTATCCGCTATCAGCCTGCGTTGGAGCCCGAAGAAGTAGAAGGTTTTATTCGAGGTAGCGAAAAGCCGGCCATGAATCGGACCAAATGTTTCTCGATCTCGAACCGGATGGACGTGATGCCAGACGGTAAGGTCAATCCATGCAAATTTTTTCCGGAATTCAGTGTTGGTAATTTATACGAAGAAAGTGTGGCCGATATTTTCCACGGAGAGGATCTGCGAAAACAACGCGAGATTCTGGCCTGCGGCCTGACACCGATTTGCTCCAAATGCGTGCTTCTGTATAATAACGGAGTTTAATCGCTTTAACTTTAAGCCGCTAATAAGGGAAAACATGCAATCATTCAGGAGGAGCGGGGATGGACTTTATCCGTGTACGGGAACTGCACAAATCGTTCATATATTACCGGAAAGAAGCAGGACTCAAACATTCACTCAAAAACTTATTTGCTCGCAAATCACTTGTGAAGGAAGCGGTTAAATCCGTTTCTTTCGATATCGGCCCCGGAGAGTGCGTTGGATTTCTGGGTCCGAACGGAGCAGGTAAAACCACAACGCTCAAAATGTTGTCGGGCATTCTGTATCCCACAAGCGGAGAAGCCGACGTACTTGGCTATGTGCCTTGGGAGCGAAAGAACGAATTCAAACGGCTGTTCTCCATTGTAATGGGTCAGAAAAATCAACTTTGGTGGGACCTTCCCGCGAGCGATTCGATTTATTTGAACAAATGTATTTATGACGTTGAGGATGATCTCTATCGTCGAAGTCTTGCCGAGCTATCGGAAATGCTTGATGTGCAAGACCTGCTGGATGTACAGGTTCGCAGGCTGTCCTTGGGCGAACGGATGAAAATGGAGCTAATCGCCGCTCTGATCCATCGACCAAAGCTGCTTTATCTTGACGAGCCAACGATCGGCCTGGATTTCCCTTCTCAGAAGAGGGTGCGGGAATTTCTGAAATACTATAATGAGCAGTTTGGTGCCACGATCCTGCTGACGAGCCACTACATGAAGGACGTGGAGGACCTGTGCAAGCGGACAATCATTATTAACGAAGGAAGTCTTCTGTATGACGGAGATCTTCATAAGATTAACGATCTGTTTGGCGAGCACAAAATTGTAAAGTTGCAGTTCTCTGAACCGGTTGCCGAGCAGCGGCTGGCCAAATTCGGGAAAATGATCAGCGCAGACGACTACAGTGTTGTTCTGGAGCTGCCCAAACACCGTCTAAAAGAAGTGTCGCGCGCTGTGCTCGATTCGTTTCCAATTGTTGACTGGACGATTGAGGATGTGCCAATCGAGGAGAGTATCTCAATGCTCTACCAAAAGGAATCCGTTGGATGAATGGACGCAAATTGTATACAGCTGTTTTTTCGATGGGTGTGCAGCAATCGATGGAATACCGTTTTCACTTCTTTCTTGGTCTTGTTGGAGCCGCGTTTCCGATTCTTGTTCAGTATTTTATATGGACAGCGGTGTACCAGCATTCCGGCGAATTGGCGCTATTCTCGTATTCATATAATCAAATCATTTTGTATACGATCTTGGCGGGCTTGGTATCCAAACTAATCGCTACCCAGTTCGAGCACCAGATCGTCGACGATATCAAGAACGGTGGTCTCAACAAGTATTTAATCAAACCGGTTAGTTACTTTGGATATCGGCTAGTATCTTTTTTCGGACAGAAGGCGATCTATTACGGCGTTACAGCTGTGCTGTTTGTCGGGATTATCTGGATATCATCTGTCGGTGGTGTGCTTGAGTTCCAGGTCATACGGCTGATCTTGTTCGTCGTTACGTTATCGGGGGCGCTATTGCTCAATTTCTTGATCTCTTACTGCATCTGTGCAAGTGCTTTTTATCTGAACGAAATCTCTTATTTTTTTGTCATTACGAGTCTGCTCGTGAATATTCTGAGCGGAGGTATGTTCCCATTGGAGATTTTCGGGGATTCGATTGTGGAGGCACTTCAGTACACGCCGTTTCCGTATACCATTTATTTTCCGGTCAATGTGCTCAGCGGCAAAACGGAAGTGGCGGCGATGTATCAAGGATTGCTTATCCAGTGCGGGTGGATACTTCTGTTTTTATGGTTATCTCGTCTCACATGGCGCATATCCATGAAGAAATATTCAGCGGTTGGGGGGTAGCGGAGATCCCATATGTTTAGAGCCATGAGAAAATACGCACATTTGTACGGTATGTTCATCAAAAATTGTCTCATTGCCCAGATGGAGTTTCGGGGTAATTTCATGATGAGCCTGCTAGTGGAATCCGTCTACCTGCTTGCTAAACTGTTATATGTGCTCGTTGTGTTCCGCACCGATCTTCACGTCGACGGCATACCGCCCGAAGGGCTGCTTCTATTTATAGGCATGCACACCGTGGTGACAGGAATGTACGTTGGGTTGTTTTTCACCAATTTTACGAAAATTCCGGAATATATTAAGGACGGCTCACTTGATCTAATGTTAACGAAGCCGGTTTCTCTTCAATTTATGGCTTCTTTGCGTTATGTCGATCTGGCGCTTCCAATCCCCGATATTTTAGTTGGTTTCGTCATGATTGGTATTGGCTGGCATGCCATGGACATCCCCCTGACGTTTCTCCAGCTAGCCGGGTTTATGTTGTTGTTATTTGTCTCCGTTATCATCACATATTGTCTAATGATTATCCCTGCATTGCTGTCATTTCGGTTCGTTCAGACGGGCTCTGCATCGGAGATTGCTCATTCCGCCTGGGACGCCAACAATTTTCCAATGGCCATATACCCAACTTGGGTCCGGCGGATCGGTACCTTTGTCATTCCGCTGTTCCTGATTACCAATTTCGGACCAATGTTTCTGCTAGGACAGCTCAGCTGGCTCTATACAGGACTGGCGCTGGTCGCTTCAATTATACTCTTCACAGTAATACGATTGCTCTGGAAACAGGCTGTGAAGGGATATAGTAGTGCAAGTAGTTAAGGGGGGGAAAGAATGAATGCTGTTCAGCTGCCCGTGTTAAATCCGCCGCTTAAAGGATTTCTGCGGTGGGCTTACACGCTTTCGATTACCAGTGCACATGAGGAAACGATTCCTTGGTATTACAGCAATTTCATTCAGTTGTCCTGCAAGAAAACCTTTCTGGAGGATGGCAGACAGTTTTATATCGATTTTTTTCGGGGCAAACCCAACGAACTGAATTTCAATAATCCATTTCTACTCACTTGCTCTGTGAATTATACGATTCTGGAGCATTTGGCGCTGGACGCCTGGCCCCATTTTTTCGCGGATCAGATTCGCAGCGGCTATTATTGCGTCGTGTTTTTGGACGAAGCCAAGCTACCGCCAGCGGCGGCTTATCAGCAGGAACCGTTTCCTCATCATCTTTTTCTGTACGGTTTCGATTGGGACAAACGTTTCTTTGATGCTTCTATGTTCGACCATACGGGAGTTTACCGCAATGTACAGATTCCGTTCACGGAGTTCCTGGATGCTGTCCATTCCATGAGATATCTGCTCAGAGAGGGGCTCACCGCGGATCATCACACTTATTTTTACAAATACGAGCCGCATTCTCCTTATCCTTTCGATAGAATCGTAGCACTCGACCAACTGCATGATTACCTGAACGGAGACACTCATCTGAATCGCATTAATTACATTCCTGATGACGAACAGGCTTTCGGAATTGACGTCTACGACTATTTGCAAATGTACTATGATGCAGTAGAGAGCAACGATCCTCGTCTCGGTGACCGTAACGATGTGAGGCATCTTCATGTGCTCTGGGAGCACAAAAAAATGATGAGTGAACGGATTACCTACTTGATAGATGAGGGGATAATCCCTTACGACGAAGAACTTGTGAATGGTTATCAGGATATAGCCACTAGGGCAATGAAGCTAAGGGATCAATACATCCGTCATGAAATTCGTGAAGACAAGGCCGTGTTTGCGAAGGTAAGACTTCGGTTGGAGCAATTCCGCAAGGAAGAGCCTGTTCTGCTGCAAAGACTGATTTCATTGCTCGAAAAGTAAATCAAGAAGGCTATTCCTCTGGGAGGAACAGCCTTCTTGATTTATATTCATAGGCTAGACGTTAGCAGCCTTACTATGATTCTTTATGACTTATTCAAACTTGAAATCATCATCCGTCAGAGGTTCTACATTCAGAGTACGGATATACCCGTTGCCTTTTTTAGAGAAAAAGTCATGCTGTTTGGTATGTGTACTGATTCCATTTAATACAATCGGGTTGACTTCCTCGTCATCAAATAATGGTTCAAACCCGAGGTTCATCATCGCTTTGTTTGCGTTATAACGCAGGAAGGTTTCCACTTCTTCTGTCAAATGAATGGGCGTATATAATTCCTTCGTATATTGCAATTCATTCTGATGAAGAAGCTGTACTAGATCAACCAAACCTTGATACACATCGTTCCGCTGCGTTTCATCAAAGCTTGCGTATATTTCCTGGGCCAATACCCCCACATATACACCGTGAATACTTTCATCCCGCAGAATCAGATCAATGATCTCACCACTGCATGTGAGTTTGCCTTGTCCGGCTAAATAGAGTGGATAGAAAAATCCACTGTAGAACAAATAACTTTCCAAAAGAACGGATGCAGCCATTGCCATATACAGATCTTTTGAAGTTTCAATATTCATGTAATACTGACGTATAATCGTCGCTTTGGTTTGCAGATATGGATTTTCTTCCACCCATTTAAATACACTGTCAATTTCTTCGGTTGATGCCAATGTGGTGAAAATACTACTGTATGATTTCGCATGAATTTGTTCCATCATCGCCATAAAACTAAGTACGGCTTTGCGTTGCAGTCCATCGACATGCTCCATAATCTGCGGCATACCTACACCACCCTGGATCGTATCCAGAAGGGTTAAGCCGCCCAAGACTTTCATATAAGCGTCTTTTTCTATATCACTGAGCATGCCCCAGGTCATTTTATCATCGGATAAAGGAATCTCATCATCGGTCCAAAATTGCATAATATTCTGATTCCAGAACATCAGTGTGAAATCATCATCCGCTCGATTCCAGTTCACAGCTTGAATTGCCGGCATGGTATATCAAACTCCAATCGTAATACCCTAAAGGGAAATTATTTATATTGAACAAGCAATGCATTCTTCCATCGTCAGCTTGTTAGTTCTTGTATAATATAGAGATTTCAACCCTTTATGAGCAGCATACAGGTAGCAACGAGCCAATTCTCGCGTGGATACATCACTGTTGACATGAAGAATGGTTGAGATGCCTTGGTCCACATGTGGCTGAATCTCCGCAATCAAATCAATCACCTTGAATTGATCCATTTGATACGCTGATTTGTAATAGAAGACATTATCCTTTTGCAAATAGGGCATTGGATAATACGTCGTTGAATTGGCATAGGTCCGAGTCTCAATCTGTTCTACGATCGGCATCACACTGGAAGTTGCGTTTTGGATATAAGAGATGCTGGCTGTTGGAGCAATAGCCATGCGATAGGCATGATAGAGACCATTTTTCATCACTTTAGACTTAAGCTGGTTCCAATCCTCGGGAGACGGAACAGCAATGCCGTTAAACAATTCTTGTACTTTCAATGTCGTGGGACGGTAATCCGTAGTCACATAACGATCAAAATATACCCCAGTCGCATAATCCGAATGCTCAAATCCATAGAAGCGTTGACCCGTTTGCTCTGCAAACTCCATACTTTTCTCCAGAGAATGATAATTCATGGTCATAAAGAAGGTACGTACAAAATCCTTGGCCTCCGAGCTTTCATAAGCAATCCTGTTTTTGGCTAAGTAACCGTGCAGGTTCATGGCACCCAAACCAACGGAATGCATTTCGGAATTGGCTTTTGCCACACCAGGAGCATTAGCAACATGCGTCATGTCGCTGACGGAGGTCAGTGCGATCATGCCCTCATGAACGGATTCCTTGATCTTGCCACTCTCCATAACATTAACAATATTGAGGGAGGCCAGGTTGCAGCTGATATCTTTGCGGATAATATCCGGTTGACCATAATCTGTAATTTCAGAAGTTTCCTGGAGTTGGAAAATCTCTGTGCAGAGGTTGGACATTTTGACTTGTCCTACGTTTTTCAAGGCATGTGCTTGATTGGCATTGGTTTTATTAATGATGTAGGGATAGCCGGATTCAAGTTGAGTCATTGCTATTTTAGTTAGCATATCCCGTGCGCTCATCGATTTTTTCTTCTTCACCCTGTCGTCAGCCAGCAAGGTATCATACATTACGTCCAGATCCATATCATCCAAATGTGTTTCATACGCCTTATAGACACTATAAGGTGCGAAGAGGTACAGGGGCTCATTATCTTGAGCCAGCTTATAGAAACGATTAGGGACAATAAGTCCGATAGAGAGAGTTTTCAGCCGGATTTTCTCATCCGCATTAATCTTTTTGCTATCCAGCAGTTCCATAACGTCCCAACCGAAAATATTATAGTATGCTGCACCAGAACCTTTACGTTGACCCATCTGATCGGCGTAGGAGAAGCCGTCTTCCATCAGCTTCAGAACAGGAGTAATGCCTTTTGCAGCACCTTCAACACCTTTAATGACTTCACCACGAGCACGTAACTTCGACAGGTTGACAGCCACTCCGCCACCGATTTTGGATAACTGCATACAAGTGTTTAGTACATAGTTTATGGAGTTCAGTGAATCGTCCATTTCAAGCAGGAAGCAGGAAACGAGTTCACCGCGCCGACTTTTTCCCGCATTCAGAAAGGTGGGGGTTGCGGGTTGAAGGCGCTGCTCCATCATAGAACGAGACAGCAAACAAGCCGTATCAAAGTGTCCTCGACCCAGATGAAGAGCTACGGCTGCTACCCGATCCGAATATTGCTCAAGGTATGTTTTACGGTCATAGGTTCTCAATGCATAATCAGTATAGAACTTGGACGCTGCCATATAGGAAGGAAAGTTATATCCATAGCCACGCGTAATTTCAAATACGGTTCTAACTTGGTCAGCTGTATAGGAAGCATAGAAATCTTCGTAATAATCATGATCAATCATGAATTTGACTTGATCATCAATGTTGGCAAACGCCATGCTTTTATTTTTGATTTCTTTCATAAACTCCTCTACAGCCTCTTTATCCTTATGTAACTGGAAGAAGCCATCAGAGTCACGCTTTAGCAGCATGTTATTTAATTCAATATGTCGCAATGCGGCTCACCTCCTGTTCAAAATACTCCACGTCTTTCTTGGAACCTGATAATTCAAATTTACTGATAACCGGGACGTTATAAGATGCAGAGATCAAATCTGCACTTTTGGCAAAACGCTCACCCCAGTTACGGTTACCGCTGGCGGCCACGCCAATCAGGTATTTAGAGTTTTTTTGCAAAAAAGAAGACACCTTATCAGGTATCTGTCCAAAACCTGTTGTATATGTCACAAGTACGTACGGTTCATCAATCGTCATTTGATTCTGAATCTGAACAGCCGGCAGTTGAAGCTTGGAAATAAACCTCTTAACATTCCCGGTTATCGAATCATACACAATTAGCACTATCATATCCTCCTTGACAAATGAAAGGTGATCAAATACAAACACTATATATAGATCTATTTCTTAATTTTATATCAATATATAGCTTTGTCAAATGCATATTGGTATCAATTTTGTGAAAAACCTGATGAATGGGCTCTATTACTAGGTTTAAAAAATTTGTGGCTTAGTAGATATCCATATTCGAAGACACGATATTTGGTGCATGAGAGAATTATGATTGACATTGAGAATTGTTATCATTTAGAATTCTGAAGAAGATTCGAAAAGAGGGATGCGCTACGATGACACAATTACAACAAAATCACCCACAGGGTGAAGGACAGACAGCAGCAGATCTCGCATGGTATGGATTAAAGAACGTATTCAAGGATTCGGTCGACAAGGCCTATCGCTTGGTATACGAAGAAACACCAGATCATGTCATTCTTGTTGCTGCAAATCGTCACGGCAAAATCGTCATTGATGGTATACCGCATCCTTTCGTACCTAATAGTGCCCATTTTGTATTACCAGGCCAACGGGTCGAGACCGTTTACTTAACGGATGGAGAGCAGATCGTGTACCGGATTCATATCGGCATCATTCCATATGGTGGACAGAAGGTGTCCTCTGAGTGTTTGTTAACGGAGCTTGGTGGGTCAATCACGGTTCCAGATGCACAGGTGCAGCAACTTTGCGGAAAAATCGTCAATTACTGGCATACGGGTGATTCAACAGATCGTTTCGCAAGCCAAGCGGGTCTCCAGGACCTGCTGCATCTGCTGTTCAAAAAGCAGAACCAACACGAGAACGCACTCGAGAGAGCACGGGAATACATGCTGCATCACTATCAGGATACAATCACAGTCGAGAACCTGGCCGATGAGGCGGGCATGAGCCGCTATTATTTCATGAGATCATTCAAAGAGAAATTCGATCAGAGTTCGATGGACTATCTGGCAGAGATTCGTACCAACGAGGCCAAACGTCTGATGGAAGAAGGACAACCACTGAAGGACATTGCTCTATTGGCAGGTTTCAAGGACCAACACTATTTCAGCAGCCAATTCAAAAAGCAGGTCGGATTACCGCCTCGTACATATATGGCAAACAGGAAATGTAAAACAGCTGCGTACAGCTGGCCCAATATTGGGCATTTGCTGACCCTGCAAATCATCCCCTTCGCAGCGCCCATTGATCAGTTTTGGACAGATGATTACCGCCGGAAATATCGTTATGATGTCAAGGTAGCACTCAGCCACGACTATGATTTCAACCTCAAAGCATTGATGCGGGCCAGGCCAGACCGGATTGTTGCATTGGACGAGATGATCCCCGAAGAGGAGAAAGAGAAGCTGCGGCACATCGCACCGGTGTTGTTTCTAAGTTGGCACGGAGAAGATTGGCGGCAACATTTGCGGCGAACGGCCTGTTTTGTGGATCGGGAGAATGAAAGTGAAAGATGGCTTCTTGGATATGAGGAAAAGGTGGAAACGGTTCTTCATCATATTCCTGATTCGTTTCAACAAGGTAAGCTAATCGCACTAAGTGTGTCTCCCCGGGGCATTCAAATCTGGGGAAGAAGAGCAGGAACCGTATTTTATGACGATTTGAAGATTGCCGCGGCTTCGGGTGTGGATCAGATCGAATTTACCAGATATGTGGAAGCCGAACAGATTGCTGCATTCGATGCGGACGTCATCATCGTTAGTGTTATGAAGGACCATCATTCCCAGATGTTGTGGGAGAGGCTTCAACATGCGGAAAGCTGGAAGCAGCTGCATGCCGTACGAAACCGGCACGTATATCTAACACAGGGAGGCCATTGGTTAAGCGAACCGATCCTGGAACATACAGCCAATCGGCATGAACTTCTGCTTCAGGAAGTAAACTTGCTATTTAGTGCCCAGTAATGGGCGAAAGTAGACATCTTCTTCTATTTTCTTCGCTGAGGAACATCTGTATAATCATCATGTGATAATCATTCTCAATACAGAAATGCGGAGGGGAACTCATGTCTCAGACAGAAAATAATGATCTCTTTAGAAGAGATCGTTCAAAAAAAGCTACACACGGAAGGAAACGCGGAATTGCAGGATTGATGCTCCTGCTGTTGGTTCTTTCACTTATGATTGTTGCCTGCGGAAATAAAACAAATACAGCAGGGGAGCAAGCCACAACAGAAACGACCAAGACAAACGCAAGCGCAGCGACTCAAACTGCCGAAGAGCCTCAGACTCAGGTCATCGAACATGCCATGGGAAAAACGGAAGTTCCGCTGCATCCAAAACGTGTTGCCGTATTTGGTCTTGAGGATCTTACATTGTCCCTGGGCGTACCGATGGTCTATGCATACGACTTTGATGGCTACTACTTGGATGACCAACTGAAAGCATTGAAGATCCCGCTCGCTGGAAATGCGGATTTCAATCCGAATCTGGAAGCCATTCTGGCAACCCAGCCCGATCTTATCGTGGTTCAGCGAAACGCCATTGACGACAAAGCGTATGAGGAACTGAGCAAGATTGCGCCAACCATTGCCTATTCACCGGATGATTGGGAGAAAACCATTGTGGAAATAGGCAAGGCAACGGGTCTGGAAGATAAAGCACAAGAGGTGCTTCAGGCGAACACTGACAAACTGAAACAGGCCAAGGAAGATATCATTTCGGCAGTGGGCCCGGACAAAACAGTTGTCTTCATGCGTCCATCGGACAAGGATCTGCAGGTGTTCTTCCCGAGCTTCGCTCCACTCATTTACACTGAATTGGGATTAAATCCAGATGAAAGCGTTGCAGCATTCCAAAAGGATACTAAGGACGATTGGGGAGTCACGACATCTCTGGAGAAGCTGCCCTCCATTGGAGCTGATTATGTGTTTGCCATCTACGGAGGATCGATTAGCACGAAAGAAGAATTCAATGAGAACAGTGCCGTTGCAACGGAAGTCGAGAAACTTCATGTTTGGAAAACGATGCCTGCTGTGAAGGCTAATCATGTGTTCAAAGTGTCTGCCAGACATTGGATGATGTCCGGCCCAATTGCAGATGGCAAGGTTGCCGACGATGTGGTAGCAGCCGTCACTGGCAAGAAATAAGCCTGAACATAATCGTTCATACATTGTCTACAATTCAGAGATAGATTATTAAAGGCATGGCTCTATGGAGTCATGCCTTTTGAGTACGTTGAAGGTATGCTGATTACATATCACAAAGATTTGGAGGTAAGACATGAACGGGACCCTGCAGCAAAATAGAATATTGATTGTAGATGATGATAAACGGGTCCGTGGACTTCTTCGAAAGTATTTGGAGAAAGAACAATTTATCGTTGAGGAGGCTTCGCTGGGCTGGCAAGCCTTAAGCAAGCTTCATCATGACTCGTATGCCATGATCATTCTGGATTGGATTCTCCCCGATATTAAGGGGATTGAAATATGCCAATATCTACGGACCAACTTAAGCATACCCGTCATGTTTCTGACAGCCAAGTCAGAAGAGGGAAATCGGCTTGAAGCTTTCAAAGCCGGAGCGGATGACTTTGTCATGAAACCGTTCAGTCCGAGGGAAGTTGTGCTGCGCATCAAAACCATGATGGCTCGTTATAACGGATTAATCAAACCTGCGCCTAAGGACCATTCAGCAAGCGAGGTGTTGATCTCCTCTATTTTAATCAATCCTACGTCCCGAAGAGTCACAGTAGAAGACGAGGAGATTCATATGACTCCCAAAGAATTTGATTTGCTATATCATCTGGCGACACACGCGGAAATCGCATTCTCCAGGCAGGATTTGCTGAGAATTGTTTGGAAAGTGGAGCATGAGGAAGATCTGGATTATCGAACCGTAGATACCCATGTGAAACGGTTGCGTGACAAACTATCCGAGCATGTGCCGAATCGGGAAGATCTGATTCACACCCTGTGGGGGTTCGGTTATATTCTTCGTTTACCTCACTGATTCTTATCTTGCAGTTCAGGAGGGGAATATGTCTTATAAACAAATCAAGTGGATGATCTTGCTCATTCCCACCTTAACGGTTGGTCTCTGGGAATATGTACGACATCAGTTTCTACTCCCCTATATATCAATGAATTTGGGCAACTGGCTTACGCCTGTCATTGTATATGTTGTGAGTATAACGTTGTTAACTCGGCTGTTTCTTATCCTGGAACGTATTCAAAAAGAACTGGAGCATGAGCGTGCTGCCAAAATTGCGCTTGAATCCCGTGAAAAGCTGGCCAAGGAACTTCATGATGGAATCGCCCAATCTCTTTTCTTGTTATCGGTGAAAGTGGGGCGTTTGGAGGAACAAGCCAAGCAGGATCAACAGCTGGACGATGTGTATTCGATCAAGAAAACGGTCCATGAAGTCAATCGTTATGTGCGTCAGGCCATTGCCGATTTACGTTATGATCCTAACGTTGACAATACCTTCACTATAAACGAATCGGTCACACTACTTGGCCAAATTCGAAGAATTGCCAAAGATGTCCCCGTCCAAATCGAACTGGATTGGAGCATCCCGGATGATGCATTTACTGACAAAGAGAAAGTAGAACTTCTCGCTTGTATTCGGGAAGCTCTCTTTAATATTCAAAAGCATGCATCTGCTTCACAAGGATGGATTCAGGGGAACGGGCACAAGAAGTGCTGGAATATCACGATTCGAGATAATGGAAAAGGATTTGAGATGAATCCCTTTGAACGAAAGGATCGATATGGACTGAAAATCATGAGAGAGCGGATGAATGAACTGAACTTTACCATGCAATTCCGAAGGGAGCAGCAGCTTACTGTTGTCGAATTTTCAAAGGATGGTGAGATGTTATGAGCCATACTCGCGTACTTGTGGTAGACGATCACGCTCATGCAAGAGAAGCCATATGTGAAATTTTATCCATGGATCCCGGCTTCGAAGTGATTGGCGTCGTATCGGACGGTCAACAAGCGGTTGATTATACAGAACAGTGGCTTCCCGATCTAATCCTCATGGACATTCAAATGCCCATTATGAACGGTCTTGAAGCAACACAGCGGATCAAATTGGCCTTTCCTTATGTGAAAATTGTTATGATTACCGTCTCGGATGATGTACTCCACCTACTGGAAGCGTTGAAGCGGGGAGCTCAGGGTTATCTGCTCAAAAATCTGGAACCGTCCATGTGGCTGGAATATCTTCATTCCATTGTTACAGAAGAGGCTCCATTGAGCCGCGAGGTGGCTTACCAAATCCTGAAGGATGTCTCACTCACGGAGAAAAAAGAACCTGATGTTCCGCTAACGACAAGAGAAAAGGATATTCTGTATGGCGTGGCTGCAGGATGGACCAACAAAGAAATCGCTGTGAATTTTACAATTTCAGAGTATACGGTCAAGAATCATTTGAAAAACATTTTGCAAAAACTACAGGTTCAAAATCGTGTTCAACTGACACGTTATGCATTGGAGCAAGGGCTTATTACAGACCACAATCGTCTGTAATAAGCTTTTTTTACTATATCGGAGCGTTCTTTCTGTTTTTATGTATAAGTGGATGTCACTTTATTTGCTTTTCACCACAATGAACTCACAATTTGGACACAAAAGGTCCAACTCTATAGCCAGCTTGAGCTATATGGTAAAAATTTGTTTTTATGTACACTATGAGCAGTGTGTTTCATGAAGGAGGTTATGATGTTTCGCGAACGGATTGTCCTGAGCATGTTGCTGTTTATTGGGATACTATCGATCCCGCTCTCTTACCCGTTTGACACTGCAAACGCTGCTCCTGAAACCAAAGATGCTATTCCACTCCAGTCCATCATTGATGGTTCTAGCCCTGGAGAAGTGCTTGTGCTTGAGCCGGGTATTTATTCTGGTCCCGTAAGTATAGACAAGAATATATCTATTCGGGGGGACTCCTCCGTAACGTTATTGAATACGGAAGCTGAATCCACGATCACCATTCGTTCAGATGGAGTGACATTGCAGGGTTTCACGGTTCAACACTTAACAAACGAACCCACTGCAGCGATTCAGGTTGAAGGAGATCGTGTAGAGATCACGGGCCTGGATATTCAGAGTCAAAGTTTTGGAATCGTGCTGCGGGGTTCTGTCGATGGGCTCATACATAGCAATACCATTTCATGGGCTGGTCCGGAGTCTGCTTCCAGTGGTCAAAAGGGGAATGGCATTGATCTCTACAATTCCCATCGTACCCACATCGAAGACAACAAAATTACGGGTATGCGGGATGGTATCTATCTGGAGAACAGTCGCAATCTTACGGTGAAGGCTAACACCCTGTTACATACCAGGTATGGCATTCATTGTATGTATATCGATGGCTCCTCTGTTGTGGACAATGTGGGAGAGAACAACAGTACCGGAGCCATGGTCATGGGCGTCAAGAATACGGTTGTATCGGGAAATTCCTTTCGCAAACAGAACGAAAATGTGCATTCACAAGGGATTTTGTTGTATGACGTACAGCAATCCTCGGTTCATAACAATGTCGTGGAAGGTAATCGTGTTGGCATGAACATTGCTGAATCCTCAGGAAATGAAATTCGCGGCAATGTGGTGCTCCGGAATTTCATTGGAATTCAGCTCGTGCTTGCGGAGGATAATCAGTTTACCAGAAACCAATTTGTTTCGAATGTGATTGAAGCTTCAGCGATGGACAGCCGGAACAATGAGATGATGGAAAACTACTGGGATTCCTTTCAAGGTCTTGACCTGAACAAGGATGGAATTAGTGAATTGTCCTATGGGATTAATCCTTTTTATGAGCAAGTGGTCAACCGAAATTCGGCCTATCAGCTTTTCTTTCAATCTCCAGGCATGATCTTTATGAGCAACTTGTTTACGGAAGGTAAGGCAGAGTGGACAAGCGACAGATCGCCATTAATGAGTATGGAAGCGGAATCACAGACGACGAAGTCAGGTACACAAGGTTCACAAGCGATCAAAGAGACAACTGGGGTTTGGATCGTCGGATGCATTCTGCTGGGCATGGCCACTTTTATTATGATCAATATGGGGGTATTACGAAAATGAGAATGAAAACACATTGGAAAACAGTCATGGTACTTCTCTTTGGGGTGCTGTTATTAACAGCTTGCGGAAAAAAATACGAGGCATTGCCTATTAATGAAGACGTGGATATCTGTGCCATTTGCAAAATGCAGGTGAAAGATGATGCTTATGCCACGCAGCTTACCACGAAAGACGGTAAAAATTATAAATTTGATGACATTGGTTGTATGCACCAGTGGAAAGAAGAGAACGGAACAGATAACATCGGGATGGATTTTGTTCGTGATTATAATGACAAGGAATGGATTGAGTACAGCAAAGCCACGTATGTATATGACGCTTCACTGCGTACACCGATGGCTTACGGGATCCTCAATTTCAAGGATAAACCATCTGCCGAAGCATTTGTTGCCGAGCAGGGTGTAGGAACGATCATGACCGCTGAAGACCTCGCCTCCCACGACTGGAAACAAAACACAGAGACGATGGATATGATGGGTGAGCATGGGCATTCCGAAGAGGGAATGAGTGAAGGCGTACATCAAGAAACACATGGGGAAAGTGAATCAACGGAAGATTCAGGCCATAAGTAAATTTCCAATGAAGATGGTGATGCATGATGGGAGATATGTTACAAGTCGTTCGACGAGAAATGAAAATGGGATTTCGCAACCCCTGGTCATATTCATTTTTGATTCTTTTCTGCATATTTAGTCTGAGTTTGCTAATCATTAATTCTCAGAATTTTGTAACAGGCTACTCTGGCACGACAGGTTCCATGTTAAATCTTATTCTTTATCTGTTGCCGCTGATGACGCTCTTTCTGGGCTCGTTCTCGTTGACTTCTGAAAAGGAAGAGGGTAGCTGGCAGCTGTTGTCCACATACCCCATCGGTACGATGTCTTTTATTGTTGGAAAATATCTGGGTCTGTCGGTTGTATTAGTGACTATAGTAACATTCGGTTACGGCCTCATGGGACTTCTTAGCGGATGGGTGGGCAGCCCTTTAGATGTTATGACGTACTTATTGTTTCTGGTATTCTCCTGTGGACTGGTGCTGCTATTTCTGAATATTGCACTGTTCATTGGTTCGTTATCCAAAAATCGGTGGCAAGCGTTAACAATATCCGTATCCGTTTGGTTTTTTGCTGTGATCGGATGGCCTACGCTTCTAATCTCCGTGCTGGGACTCATGCCTTATCAGTGGGTAAAACCCTTACTCACCGTTCTAACCTTCATCAATCCGGCTGAGCTGGTACGTTTGTTTGTTGTGATCAAACTTGGCGGGGGCTCTATACTGGGACCTGAATATTATCAGTGGGTAGATTGGGTGCAACCAGCGAGTGGAAGCTGGATTTTTACAGGGATATGTCTGCTGTGGATTGCATGTTCTATCGTGGTAGTCTACGGGATCTGGGAAAGGGGGCGTTCCCATGGATAACGTGGAAGCAGAGATTGTTGGACTGTATAAATCCATAAAAAAACAACAGATCGTTGAAGATATATCCTTTCGCGTTTCTTCCGGTCATGTGCTTGCCTTATGTGGCGGAAATGGGGCCGGAAAAAGCACCGTTCTGCGTATGCTCGCAGGTATTCTTCAACCTACCTCCGGAGAAATCATTGTAAACAAGATGCGCTGGTCCAAAGAACGAAAGCGATATTCGGAACAGATAGGATATATGCCAGATGATTATCATTTCAACCAGGGTCTGACGGCAGAGGAAGTGCTCCAGTTCTGGGCGGCGCTTAGGAAAGTGTCCAAAGAGAGAGTAACGGAAGTACTGACTATGGTAGGCTTGGCCGATCAAAAAAAGAAGCGGGTCACGACCTTTTCCAAAGGTATGCGGCAGCGTGTGTTATTTGCCCAGGCTCTGCTGTCCAAGCCTCCGCTGCTGATCATGGATGAGCCGACGAATGGACTGGACCCCTTCTGGATGCAAGAGTTTACAAATCTGATAAAACAGATCAAGGAGGAGGGACATATGGTCGTGTTCTCCACCCACCAGCTTGAAATCGCAGATGATGTTGCGGATCAGATTGTTTTTATGAACCAAGGACGTAATGTGGGAGATGGCTCTACTGAGGAGTTTCGAGAGCAGTTCGGTTCGCTTCATGCTGCATTTCATCATAGTCTTGGCTTAAAATGAAGGTGAATCGATTGGAAATAAACAGTAAAAAAATGAGTGCGAAAATGAGACGTTTGCTTACTATCCTGATTGGAATGGCTGCTGTGCTGGCCGCTGTGTGGGCAATTTACCAGGGGACTTCATCATCCGACTCCAAAAGAACTGGTGCTATTGAAGCCGGTGCAACTGCTCCTGAATTCACTGCGATTAATTCAGCCGGAGAACAGGTGAAGCTCTCCGATTATCGGGGCAAAGTCGTCATGATTAACTTCTGGGCTTCATGGTGTACGCCCTGTGTGAGGGAAATGCCAATGATTAATCAGATTGCTCAGACGTATCAAAACGATGTAGAGACTCTGTTTGTCAACGTGGGGGAAGCGAAGGGCACCATTCGTGAATTTATGGAGAAACAGCAATTCGATTTCCCTGTTATCATTGATGTGACCGGAAAGGTCTCCGGCCTGTATCGTATCACCGGGTTGCCAGCGACCATGATCATCAATCAGGAAGGTATATTCAGTCACATTCTGCTCGGTGAGTTGACCAAAGATATTCCCTTGCAGCAATGGCTGGAGCAGACCGTACAGCAAAAGAATTGAAGCTCTGTTACACTTATGAACAAAAAAAGTCGAGAAGTCGCTCGCTATACGAGCGGCTTCTTTAGTTTTATTTTTCCCGAACATCTTGCACGCATAGTAGAATTGAAAATCGCAATACCACGGTTGTGTCCAAAGAATCAATAGCTCCTTTGGGTATTTTTTACGCTTTTCACCGAGTTGTCAGAAAGAGTTGATCCTTTCTTGAACATTTAGGGACGAAGACGTGTCAGTGATTGAATTGCTAATTCACAAAGATATAATAATTTTAACTATTAGGTCCTGTTAAGTACTTTGGCCCTTCAGTATCAGGTAAAGCTTCCTTCGTCTCTTACTTTGTGAAAAAATTCTCTTTGTACATACAATGATGGAGGAACGCTTTATAGACAAACTCTGAACCTATTTCGTGGGACTTCTCTAAACCTGATATTAAACGTAGCCCAAGGGATGACTGACCTAATAATTAAAAGTTTCAAATCAGTACGAAAATCGAACAGAGTTTGAAAGGAGGCAGTAAAGGATGGCAATCGATACGGTGATGTGGAGCAAGCTGGTGACAGGTATGACGCTGGGCTTCCACGCTATTTTTGCGACGCTTGGCGTCGGTATACCTCTAATGATCGCAATTGCAGAGTTCATGGGGATTCGCAAGAAGGACCCCCATTACACACTGATGGCGAAGAGGTGGTCAAGAGGGTTTGTCATTTCTGTGGCGGTTGGTGTGGTGACCGGTACAGCGATTTCACTGCAGCTGGCCCTGGTGTGGCCGAATTTTATGAAACTGGCAGGCAATGTCATAGCACTCCCGCTATTCATGGAAGTGTTTGCGTTCTTTTTTGAAGCCATCTTCTTGGGCATTTATTTGTATACGTGGGATCGATTCAAAAATCCATACATCCACTGGCTGCTGACGATTCCAATCGTCACAGGTGCAGGCATGTCGGCTGTGTTTATTACAACGGTGAACGGCTTCATGAACCAGCCTGGAGGCTTTGTCATGGAAGCAGGCCAATTCACAGCGGTTAACCCAGTGGAGGCGATGCTGAATACGGCGACGTTCTCCAAGGTGTTCCATGTATTAAGCTCAGCCTATTTGACAGGAGCTGCCCTGTTAGCCGGAATTGCAGCCTTTGCGCTTCTGAGAAAAGGGGCATCTGCATACCACAAAAAAGCCTTGAATCTCATGATGGCGGTGGTTCTGCTGTTCGGCTTACTGAACACATTAGCGGGAGATGTGTCCGCCAAATTTCTGGCCGAGCATCAGCCGGAGAAACTTGCAGCAGCAGAATGGCATTTTGAGACAGAAAGTGGCGCAGATTTGATTTTATTGGGATGGCTGAATGCGGAGCATGAAATTATAGGAGCCCTTCACCTTCCGAAACTGCTTAGCTTCCTGGCCTTTAGTGACTTTAATGCCGAAGTAACCGGACTGGAGGAGTTTCCGGAGGACGAATGGCCGCCGCTGCTCGTTCACTACCTGTTTGATTTAATGGCGGGAATCGGATTTACGCTGCTGGCTATCTCGGTTCTGTACTTCCTGTTTGTGTTCTGGAAAAAGCGCAATGAGCTGAACAAGTGGCTGCTTGGGATTATAGCACTAGGCGCACCCATGGCTTTTCTCGGAGTTGAACTGGGCTGGTTCTATGCTGAACTGGGGCGACAGCCGTGGATTATCCGGGGATATATGCGTGTTGAAGAAGCCGCCACTTCATCACCCAACATCAGAATGATCTTTTTCTTCTTCCTGCTTCTCTACATCGTTCTGGGAGTCATGTGTGTTCTCGTACTAAGACGTTTGTTCAACAATAATCCGGCAGAAGTCGAGATGGAGAAATGGATGAAGGAGAAGCGTAATCCGTCTACAGAAAAGGGTGAGCGTACATGAGTTACGAACTGATTGGCATCTCGGTGCTCTGGTTGTTCCTGTATGGCTATTTAATTGTAGCCTCCATTGATTTCGGGGCGGGTTTCTTTGCCTTTTATGCACGCTTGACGAAACAGGATCACCTGATTAATCGTCTGATCTCCCGTTATTTATCACCGGTATGGGAGATTACGAATGTATTTTTTGTCTTTTTCTATATTGGCATCGTTGGATTCTTTCCGGACACGGCTTATTATTACGGATCAGCACTGCTTGTACCGGGCAGTATTGCGGTCATTTTGCTCGCCATTCGTGGGTCGTTTTATGCCTTTGAGAACTATGGTTCCAAAAATAATATCGTGTATCTGTTTCTATATGGAGCTTCGGGATTGCTTATTCCCGCTTCGCTATCAGTGGCGCTAACGCTGTCTGAAGGTGGTTTTATCGTGAAGCAGGGTTCGACGGTTTCGCTGGATTACTGGACACTGTTTACCAATCCGTTATCATGGAGCATCGTTGGACTCGCGATTGTGTCCGTATTGTTCATTAGTAGCTCATTTCTGACCTTCTATGCGTCGCGGGCAGAGGATCACTCTGCATTGAAGCTGGTTCGTAACTATGCCCTGTTCTGGAGCACACCGACGATTATCATCGCACTGACTGCATTTATTTATTTGGGACAGCACAATGAGCGACATTTTCAAAATATGATGGATTTATGGTGGCTACTTGCGCTTTCCGTTGCCTTCTTCATGATTGCGATGTGGCTGATCTATAACGGACGCCGCTACGGATTAGCGTTTATATGTATCATGCTGCAATTTTTCTGTGCCTTTTTCGCTTACGGAATTGGTCAATATCCTTATATCCTTGATCCGTTTATTACAATTCAAAACAGTGTAACCTCACCAGCGATGGGCTTCGCACTGGTTGTTGTGTTTATCGGTGGCATGTGCATGTTGATTCCTTCCTTAATTCTGGTTTTCAAACTGTTTCTGTTTGATGCGGATTATGTTAAGGGAAAAAAATAAATTGAATTTAATATGTGATGTAAGGGAGTAATCTCACAGGTTCATAGAAAGGAGGAGAGCTTACATGAAGAGGAAAACAAGCCTGATCTCTCAACAAATGTCTGGGCAACGAAAACGTCTCGTGCTTCTTGCAGTGATTTCACTTGCGCTGGGTGCAGCGATTGTAAGTCAGGCTGCGCTGCTTGCTGAAGCAGTACAACGGATTTTTGTGGAGAAGGCTTCCCTTTCGTCGGTCGTCATGCTGCTCGGGATACTTCTGGCTGTCATGGTAGTACGTACAGGGTTGTCTTATGGGAACGGAAAAGTTGGTTTGCATATGGCTTCCAGTGCGAAGACGAATCTGCGAGCAGCCGTGCTGCAACATTTGACCCATGCCTCGATGCCATCAACCCTTCGTGGACAAACAGGCGGAAAGGTCAGTGTTGCTCTGGATGCTGTGGATGAGGCTGACAGTTATTTCAGTCAGTACATGCCGCGTATGATGGAGGCTGCCATCATTCCGATTCTGATTTTGGTGGTAACGTTTATGCAGCATGCCAATTCAGGCTTCATTATGCTGTTTACGGCACCGTTTATCCCCTTGTTCATGATTTTGGTGGGACTAAAAACAAAGAACAAATCAGAGGAGAAATATGCGCAGCTGGCCGAGTTCTCCGGTACGTTTCTTGACTCTCTTCAAGGGCTGGTTTCGTTGAAAATATTTGGACGGGCTCACCGTCAGCAGCAGGAGATTGAACGCGCTAGCCTCGGTTACCGCGATGCCACGATGGGCATTTTGCGGATTGCGTTTACCAATACGTTCATGCTGGAATCGATCGTAATGCTAAGCATCGGTATCGTGGCTCTTGAGCTTGCAATCCAGCTGCTTGTATTCAAATCGATGGCGTTCCATACCGCGTTTCTCGTGCTGCTGCTCGTTCCCGAGTTTTACAGTCTGTTGAAAAATACGGGAACGGCTTTTCACAGCGGGCGAACAAGTATGGGAGCGGTTCGTAAGGTAGAGCAGATGCTTGAGGAAACGGCTGGGGAGAGTATATCGGTAGATGGCAAAGAAGAATCCGGTATATCTGATGGAATTGACGAGGTCGATAACATGGATCGGATGGAAAGAGGAAACGGGATAGGGACATTGCAAATGGACCGTTCCAATGGCAGTTCCATACCGCCGACCATCATATTGAACCATCTCCGATTTCGGTATGCGCCCGAATCATTCGAGCTTGAGACTGGTCGAGCACAGCTTGATCCGGGAGAATACATTGCCATTGTCGGCAAAAGTGGTTCAGGGAAAACGACGTTACTCCATCTCATTGCGGGTTTGCTGAAGCCAGCATCAGGAGAGGTTCTGGTAAATGGACAGCCGCTATTCAAATATGATGAGACTTCATGGTTCGAACACGTTAGCTACATTACACAGCATCCCTATATTTTTGCAGGTACATTTGCTGAGAACATTGCGATTGGTGCTGGGCGAAATGTATCCAGGACTGAAATCGAGCAGGCGGCAGAGGTTGCCGGGCTTGCCGAACTTGCTGCCCAATTGGAGCATGGCTTCGATACCTTGGTTGGTGAAGGAGGAAGGGGGCTGTCTGGTGGGGAAAAGCAGCGACTTGCCTTGGCACGTGCTTTTTTGAAGCGCCCATCCATCATATTGTTTGATGAACCCACGGTAGGACTGGATCTGCGCACAGAGCAGATATTGCAACATTCCATTGCCACATTGGCAGAAACCGCGACGATGATTACGGTGGCTCACCGGTTATATACGATTCAACATGCTGATCGTATATTGTTTATGGACGACGGTGTGCTAGTAGATTCGGGACGCCATGAAGAGCTTATGGCGCGCCTACCCCAGTATGCCGAGATGATTGATGTTCAACGAAAGGGGGGCTTATCATGAATGAGCTAGCGATTTTGTCCAAAGCCATGATTCAGGAGCGAAAGGATATCATTCTTTCTATTCTAGGTGGGTTTATTGCAGGGATAGCAGGAGTGGCCCTCTTCTCGGCTAGCGGATATCTGATTTCGCAAACGGTCTTCGCGCCACCGCTTTACACCTTAATTGTACTCACCTCGCTGGTCAAGCTGCTTGGACTGCTTCGGGCGGCCAGTCGTTACGGAGAGCGCTTGTATTCACACCGGGCGACATTTTCCATGCTTAGCCGTTTGCGTACATCCTTTTTTGCCCGACTCATTCCTTTGACGCCGGGTATATTGAACAAAAAACGAAGCGGGGACCTGCTTGCGCGCATTGTTGGGGATGTGGAGAGTCTGCAACATTATTTTTTGCGCGTCGCTTATCCACCGATTATTGTTGTTATGGTCTTTTTGGCTACAGTGTTGTTTACTTCTGCCTTTTCATTCTGGATTGCGGTTTTGTTTGTAGTAGGTATGCTCACAACGACATTGGTTGTACCAGGAATAGTTTTGCTTGGACAGCGAAAAATACATGGACACGTTCGCGAACAACGGGCACTGCTTTCCACAGAAGTCACCGAAGTATTGTATGGGTTCCGGGATTTGAAAGTGTACGGACAACTGACTCAACGGGAGCAGCAGCTGCAGAAGGCTTCTGCTGCGTTGACGGTCCAGCAGCATCGGGCTGCCGGACACCTCCTGCGTGGGCAATCCATGCATGCTTTGGTTACGTTCCTTATTTCCTGGGGCGTGCTGACACTTGGTGCTTATCTGATTATCGATGGAGCGCTGGCTGGCGTGTTTCTTGCAATGCTGGTCATGGCCTCACTAACCGTATTCGAAGAAGCTGCGGCAATGGCGACATTACCTTTGTATAAGCAGGATAGCGAGCACGCAGCCAAACGTCTGACGGAAACCATACAGACCTCCGACAGGCAGTCTGTGTCTACACAGCCAGAAGGAGCGTTATCTGCCAATCAGGCTGTTTCGCTTGATCTCTCCGATGTTACGTTTCAATATGAAGGGGAGTGGAGACCAGCGTTAAAGGACATTTCGCTGCATATTTTACCCGGCTCCAAAACGGCGATTGTCGGACCGAGCGGATCAGGCAAATCAACGATTATTGAACTGCTGCTTAAACTGCGTACACCTACAACTGGGGAGATTCAATTAAATGACATTTCGTTGAAGGAACTGGATGAGGCATGCATTTGGCAGACGGCTAATGTTGTCTTGCAGCAAAGTCATTTCTTCCGGGGAACGATCCGGGATAACCTTTTGCTGAATGATGAAGAACATTCGGATGAACAACTGGTAGATGTGCTGGAAAAAGTACAGCTGCCGAATACAGCTTTAACCGATGTAGTATATGAAAAAGGGGAAAACCTGTCGGATGGTGAGAAGCAAAGACTGGCTTTGGCACGGGCCATGCTTCGTAAGAGACGGTTATGGCTTCTCGATGAACCTACTTCCTCAATGGATTACGTTACAGAAGAACGTGTGATGAAACATCTCTACGCACAAGCAGCTGAGGATACGCTTCTCTTGATCTGTCATCGGCTTACTGGTCTGGAAGAGATGGACCGCATTGTAGTGCTGGAACAGGGAATGGTAGTGGAAGCAGGTTCCTATGCGGAGTTAATGGAGCAAAAAGGTTATTTTTATGAGTTGAAAAAGATAGAGCGGCAAATGATCGGAGAAGTTGGAGTATAGAGAGCAAGATACACACAGATACGAATGAAAGAGTATGCGTCAATGCAGCTTAAACATTCACCTTACAAAAAAATACACTCGCACACGTTTATACTGTGTGGAGTGTATTTGTATTACCGTAAAGAAATGAGGGTAAGCATCAGTCAATTGAAGCTTCGATTAACAGCTTGTACTCCAGTACAATAGACCTTAATGGCCTCCTGTATTGGAAGCCCAGACAGGATACCAACCTGCACTCGGTGTTTCTGTATTGTATAGCACCAAATTGCCGTCGTTTTGAACGATGAGCACGTTACCCCTGAGGTTGGGTGGCAGATTGTCCGCTCCATAGTACGATGTAGACCATGCCTTGTTGTCTGACGTCCAGTAAGGTGTGTTTTGGGGATCCTGGAGCACTAGTTTTCCACTCCAATAATCAATCTTGAAATGATTTATTCTCGTGTCATTGGTCTTGGTGTTCCATAACATCGTGTGTGTGCGGTTATCCCAGAGCTGTAGGTCGCCGTAGACGCTGTATTGCAGTGAAAACCTGACGTTGTTGGATACGAGTGGAATCGAATTGTTATACATGATGTCATAAATGAGGCGGTCTCCAGCTGCAGATGCTGATGGAGCGCTGGAAAGCAAAAACATGAAAATTGCAGCAAATAGCAAAACAGCTTTTTTCATAAGATCCTCTTTTCTGGGATATATTTTAAATTACATACCAAATATATCATATCTCTATATCAAAAATGTATAAAATTTCAAGTGGGAAGAAAATATTTTTGGGAGTTTTATATTTTTTCTTAACTTCGTGTAATAACTTATATTCGACATAGAAAACTAAAGGATTATTCTACCTAAATCAATCTATTTTAGGATAATCCAACTTCCATGTTACACATCGTTATCGTTGATATGTCAGTTTGAAAATTGAGAAAGATCTGGATACATTAGGAAGTAACTATTTAAAGATTTGCCATTATAATCAGATATGCCTAAGAGAGAAATGTGTGTTCCAAAATGATGAATAAATAAATTTTTAGAGATCGCTTGATTTTTTTTAATGTATCTGATATTGTAAGACCTGTGATTTTGGAAAGCAGATATATCAACATGAATCAGTTCTTTCCAGCAGATAATTTTTGACCACTTCTCTTAAGGAAGTTAAGGCCATACGGACAGCCGGGTCAAACGCCGATTGGCAACTTATGTTGCCTTATTGATTGAGTTAAAAGCTCAAATTTTATAAGTTGGTTACTTTACAACCAGTGCATCTGCACATCAACTTGTGAAACGGTCAATAAGAGTGGTAAAGGCGAATTATTTGCTATATAGACTCTGATCTGATATTGATATACATGAAGAAGCTTTCCGCTAGAGGAGTTCTTTTGAACTTTTTTAGTTATGGAAACTTTGCGTCTTTTTAATGATGTATATCGACAAGCAAGTGTGATGATGCGCGTTTGGGGCATTTTTCACCTTGCTTTTTTTGTTGGTTCAGAACGGGCGGAAAGTTGAAAAATGAGAAAAATAATGAAGTTAATTTAAAAAAAATTCATATTGGGTTAGGAGAATGGAAAATGGGAAAAGCACTAATCATCGGCGCCGGCGGCGTAGCTTCAGTAGCAGTTCATAAATGCGTTCAAAACAGCGAAGTATTTGAGGAAATCTGCATCGCAAGTCGTACGAAATCCAAATGTGACGATCTTAAAGCGAAGTTGGACGGCGGTAAAACAAAAATTACGACAGCTCAAGTGGATGCCGACAACGTTGACGAACTGATCGCACTGATCAACGAAGTTAAACCGGATATCGTCATGAACCTGGCATTGCCTTACCAAGACCTGACAATCATGGATGCTTGCCTTGCAACGAAAACGAACTACATGGATACAGCGAACTATGAGCCGGAAGATACGGCAAAATTTGAATATAAATGGCAATGGGATTACAAAGAGCGCTTTGAAAAAGCGGGAATTACAGCTTTGCTAGGCAGTGGATTTGACCCAGGTGTTACTGGTGTATTCTCTGCTTATGCCCTGAAACATTACTTTGACGAGATTGAATATATTGACATTCTGGATTGCAACGGTGGGGATCACGGCTATCCGTTCGCAACCAACTTCAACCCTGAAATCAACATCCGCGAAGTTTCGGCTAACGGAAGATACTGGGAAAAAGGTGAATGGATCGAAACGAAACCAATGGAAATCAAACGTGTCTATGACTTCAAAGAAGTTGGCGAGAAAGACATGTACCTGCTTTATCATGAAGAGCTGGAGTCCTTGGCTAAAAACATGCCTGGTCTGAAACGCATTCGTTTCTTCATGACATTTGGTCAAAGCTACCTTACGCACTTGAAAGCACTTGAAAATGTGGGCATGACTTCGATCGAACCTATCGAATACGAAGGCAATCAAATCATTCCGCTGCAATTCCTGAAGGCGGTACTGCCAGATCCGGCGTCCCTTGGACCACGTACTGTGGGCAAAACGAACATCGGTTGCATTTTCAAAGGTAAAAAAGACGGCAAAGACAAAACGTACTACGTTTACAACATTTGTGATCACCAAGAATGCTACAAAGAAGTTGGTTCCCAAGCCATCTCTTACACAACAGGTGTTCCAGCTATGATTGGTGCAGCAATGGTGATGACAGGTAAATGGAACAAACCAGGCGTATACAACGTTGAAGAGTTCAACCCAGATCCATTCATGGAAGAGTTGAACAAATGGGGTCTCCCATGGGTTGAAGATTTCAAACCAGTACTCGTTGACGAATTGCCAGAAGAAGTCAAAGAATCGGAGCTTGTTCGTTAAGATGCGGTTTGAGCAATTACCGACGCCATGTTTTGTTGTTGACGAAGGACTTATCGAAAGAAATCTCAAAATCCTGAACGGTGTCATGCAACGTACAGGAGCCAAAATCGTGCTGGCTCAGAAAGCATTTTCCATGACCACGATGTATCCGCTCATTGGAGAATATCTGAGCGGTGCAACGGCAAGCGGGCTGTATGAAGCCCGCCTGGGTCATGAGGAGATGGGCAAAGAGAACCACGTCTTTGCCCCGGCTTATCGCGAAGATGAGATCGATGAAATCCTTTCGATTACTGATCATATTATCTTCAATTCATTCTCCCAACTGGAGAAATTCAAGGGCAAAGCGCTTCAGGCTGGTCGAAAAGTAGGCCTGCGTATTAACCCTGAATGCTCGACTCAGGAGGGGCATGAGATTTACGATCCATGTTCTCCTGGTTCAAGGTTCGGTGCAAAGCAAGAAGATTTCCGTGCTGAGCTGTTGGAAGGAGTCTCCGGACTGCATTTCCATACCTTGTGCCAGCAAAATTCAGATGATCTGGAAACGACGCTGAATGCGGTAGAAGAGAAGTTTGGACAATGGCTGCCACAAATGGAATGGATCAACTTCGGCGGTGGACACCACATCACACGCGAGGATTACGACATTCCTAGACTGGAAGCCTGCATTAAACGCATGCAGGAAAAATATGGTCTGGAAGTATATCTGGAGCCGGGCGAAGCGGTTGCGCTGAACGCGGGCTTCCTGGTGACTTCTGTGCTCGATTTCCACAAGAACGGTATGGACATTGCCATTCTGGATACCTCGGCAACATGCCATATGCCGGACGTGCTGGAAATGCCGTATCGCCCGCCGCTTATCGGTTCGGGAGAAGCAGGGGAGAAAGCCCACCTGTATCGTCTGGGTGGACAAACTTGCCTGTCAGGTGATGTGATCGGCGATTATTCGTTTGACCAACCGCTCAAAACGGGTGACAGACTGGTATTTGAGGACATGGCGATCTACTCCATGGTCAAAACCAATACATTTAACGGTATGCCGCTGCCAGCCATTGCTGTGAAAAGAAAAGATGGCGATTGCGAAGTGGTTCGCGAGTTCGGGTATCAGGACTTCAAAATGAGATTGGCTTAACTTCATTATTCCTTACTTTATACTGCGTTTTCAGACAGAATGGTCTATTTTATAATAAATCCGTTTCTGTTAGGAAATGATCCAATATAAGACGCTCCTAGTACCAATCCAATTGGGTACTAGGAGCGTCTTTTTTGTGTTTGACTTGATGTATATTATTCCCGACTAAAAGAGCCAACGGTTACATTTTTATATACATAAAATAAGTTTTGTGGACTAACTTTGAAGTAGATTTCAGTGATATGCATATCGTCTCCAATAATCGTCATAATAAGGAAAAGTTGCTGGAAGAAGGGAGGCTAGGGTAGTGGATGAACAATCTGCCATGATCAGGAAAGATGAAAGCATCACCAAAAGTTTAGACGAATCCATCCTTAGAATTGAAGAAATTTTCACAGATACTCCCGATCTGATCATTCGAAAGCTACATATAAAACAAACTGGAGAACAAGCTACCATCATCTATATGGAAGCATTGACTGACAAAACGTCGCTTAATCATGATGTTCTTGCTCCGCTTCAGCTCGAAACCGGAAACCCCTCCGAAGACTTCATAACAACGGTTGGATATATGAAGCCGTATACCAAGTGGGATGATCTCAAACTTTCCATTATCCTCGGCTATAGCGTACTGTTTATCGAAGGAAGAAGTATCGCCTATGCACTAGATACAAAAGGTTTGCCGCAGCGAGCGATTGAGGATCCTCAGCAGGAGCCATCACTGAAAGGAGCTCATCAAGGATTTACTGAGACCGGTTCTCAAAATATAGCCATGATCCGCCGTTATATCGCGGACAAAGAGTTAAAGCTCAAACGGTATATCGTTGGGAAGCGAGGCCAAACGGAAGTATCCTTGCTTTATTTGGAAGATGTGGCGAAACCGGAGATGATTAAAGTACTCGAAGAACGGATTCAATCCATAGATGTGGATGCCATTATTAACACTGGAGAATTAGCAGAATTTATTGAAGACCAACCCCTTGCTTTACTACCCCAAATCATTACGACAGAAAGACCGGATACAGCTGCTTCTCAAATACTGCAAGGACGATGTGTCGTTGTGGTCGATGGTTCTCCCAGTGTGTTGGTAGCTCCTGTTACCTTCATGTCCTTTTTTCAGACGGTTGATGATTACAGTTCCAGATGGTCCATTTCGTCATTTCTTAGAGTTTTACGTATGTTTGCCTTTTTCATCGCCATTTTTTTGCCTGGATTTTTTATATCAGTCATTTCATTTCATTTTGAGATAATACCGATGAAACTGTTGTTAACGCTTGGTGAATCAAGGGGCCAAGTTCCATTCCCTCCATTCGTTGAGGCAATCATTATGGAAATCACACTTGAGATGCTAAGGGAAGCGGGGGTTCGGCTTCCAGCTCCGGTAGGGCAGACCGTAGGGATCGTGGGAGGTATTGTCATTGGACAGGCGGTTGTTCAGGCTGGGCTGATCAGCAATGTGATGGTTATCGTCGTCGCTTTTACAGCTATCTCATCTTTTATTATTCCTAATCCAGATATGATGGCAGCTGTACGCCTCATGCGTTTCATGATGATGATACTCGCTAACTGGTTTGGGTTCATCGGACTAGTCGTGGGTATGATGACCATCATCGGCCGATTAATAACATTAAACTCGCTCAATACCTCCTATAGCACACCTATAGCTCCATTTAGAGCTGCGGATTGGAAGGATACCTTATTACGGGTACCGTTGTGGATGATGAACAACCGTCCCGTAAGCACGCAATCACGTCAGTCAAGACGCCAGGGGAAAAGTAGAGGATGGAAGGAGAAAAACTAGCAAATGAAGACTTTTCGTCCGGTAACTATGCTTCAATTCATTCTTATTATTTCTACTTTCCAAATCAGCGTTGCTTTTTTGTCTCTTCCAAGAGAACTCGCAAGACATGCGGGGACGGATGGTTGGCTAGTGATTTTCTTGGGCTGGGGACTGGCGACGTTGGCCTCCATAGCGATCGTCAAGGTGATGAGATATAATCCAAACAGCTCAATACTAGAATTGATTCAGCGTTATATTGGCGTGTGGGCAGCAAAAATGGCTGCTTTTATATTTATGGCCTATTATTTGCTTCTGGCATATGACGGTTATATGGTTGCTTCACTTGTCATTAAATTATGGTTATTGCCGAGCACATATATTTATATTCTAGTCCTGCTGCTGCTCATACCCACATTTCAGATTGCGCAACATGGTTTCCAGGCGATTGGCCGGTATAGTGAAATTGTCACGATGCTCTCCGTTTGGATTCCGTTCATTTATGTATCTACGCTGAGTCATGCCCATTGGCTCTATTTACTGCCCATCTTTAAAGAGGGATGGTTTCCGGTTCTTTCATCCATAAAATTTATGATCTATCCGATGCTTGGCATCGGTTTAGTTTTGTTTCTCTATCCCCATCTAGTTAACAAAGAAAAGGCATTGCCTGCCATGATGATATCAAACACGCTTACTTGCATGGTTTACTTGGGAATCACGCTGATTTGTTACGTGTATTTTAGCCCAGATGAGATCGGGGAGTATAACGACCCGGTGATTAGCATTATGAAGTCCATTGAATTCCAGTTTATAGAGCGGGTGGAAGTGCTATTTATTGCATTTTATCTGTTTGTGTTCTCATGCATATGGATTCCCTCCATGTATCTGGTGTCGAAGTGCTCTGCATCGCTGGTGGGAAAGGGTCAGGAAAGATACCACCTTGCAGTGTGGTGTGTTGTCATTGAACTTAGCTTTTTCCTCTATCGGCCTAGCTTTATTGAATCAGCCCAAATAAACTATGCACTTAATTACATTGGATTTATGATGGAGTTTGCTCTGCCTGCGGGCATTCTTCTGTATGTAGCGATCCGCAAAAAGATGGGACGGGGGCGAGACTTATGAAATGGGGCGTAAAATTCATGATCTCGAGTCTGTTTTGTATTTTATTGGCTGCGCTCACAGGTTGCTCCAACGACAAAACCAATTTAGAAGATGCAACGGTTCCATTGGCTCTTGGTTTGGATGTCATAGATAAAAAGCTCCATTATTATATATCTGCACCTGTATTCAGTAAAGACATTCAAAAGAAAAGCCGGGAAGGGGGAGGAATAGCAGAAGGTTTAAGGCAGTCGAGGAATCAGCAGGATGCCCAATTTCCGGGTTCGCTTGCGGGACGTAATTATCAAGTCATTATTATAGGAAAACAATTGCTTCAATATAAGGATTGGTTTAAAGTGCTTGATGTTACGTTCCGTGATCCTCGGAATACGATTACCGATCGCATCGTTGCTTTTGATGGTTCTATTGCGGATATTTTTCAGTTTCAAGCAAAAGACCAACCGCCGTTACCTTTATTTGTAAAAGCGATTGTGGATTCAGGCAGTAGAAGTTCAGCTACTGTGAAAACAACCGCGCAGGAGCTGCATAGACAATTGAATGACCGAGCGATGACGCCTTCCATCTCGGAGATCAAGATCGAAAATAACAAGATTATGCTAAAAGGAACGACTCTTTTATCCCAAAAAGGGCAATACAGAACTTCTCTGTCTTATCAGGAAACGTCACTTCTTCATATTTTGAAAAATCAAGCTGAGCCAGGGGTCAGTTTAACTTTTCAGGTTGATGACCTACAACAAACATTGCCCTTTAACATCGACAAGGTGAGTTTTTCTTTAGGCGATATTTCCGTAAAAACTAAATCCTTTTATGAAAATGGCAGATTTCAATACAAAATTAAAGTAAAGTCGATCATTATTATAACTGAAAAGTTTCTTGAATTTGAACTTTTGGAAAATTCTGAGGAAATGGAAAATAAATTGAGTAAGGAAATGAAAAAAAACATTGAGGCGCTCATCAAAAAGTGCCAGGACTATGAAATTGATCCTTTCGGGTTTGGATTTTATGCCAGGGCATATCAATACCCCTTATATAAGGAAGCGCAGTCTAACTGGGGGCAAGAACTATCCCGAGCTGATTTTGATGTGGAAGTTGATCTTCGAATCGGCGCCACTGGAGCTGTGGAGTAATTGATACAATCAACAGAAGCAGTCCTGCTAATAAATATTATTAATTTGCCAAAATAGTGATATTTATTATAGACTATTTTTTATCGGTTAATTGTCCAAGGGGGAAAAGGAATGAATCAAAGGAACGTGCAAAAATCGAACAAACTGAAAATCATCTCCAAAGTATTATTGATTATGATCGGGGCTTTTATCACCTCGTATGGACTGGAAGCCGTATTAATTCCAAACAATGTATCAGACGGTGGTGTGACAGGTCTTAGTATCGTTGGTTCACAACTGTTTGGTTTACCGTTAGGGATGCTGATTGGTATCATCAACATTCCATTTGTATGGTTAGGTTACAAACAAATAGGTAAGAGCTTTGCTATTTACTCCATTATCGGTATTGCCTCGCTAGCTGTGGGTACAAGCCTTATGCACCATGTACCCACGATTATTCAAGGGGATACACTATTAATTACCGTTGTGGGTGGGATTATCATCGGTTTTGGTATGGGTTTGGCGCTACGTAACGGTGGAGCATTGGATGGAATCGATATGTTGGCTGTCCTGCTTTCACGCAAATTACCTTTTGGAACCAGTGATCTAATCTTATTCTTGAACATGTTTGTCTTTATTGTCGTATCAACTGTATTTGGTCTGCAAGGGGCGATCTTGTCCGCACTTGCATATTACATCGCTTCCAAAGTGATACATATCGTTGAAGAAGGTTTGAGCGGCTCCAAAACCTTTAAAATTATCACCAATCAACCGGAAATCATGGTCGAAACCATTCGTGACCGATTAGGTCGTGGAGCAACCTATACCGATGCTTACGGTGGTTATTCCAATGAACAATTCAAAGAGATTACCTGCGTAATCAACCGTATGGAAGAAAGCAAAATCAAGGATATCATTCACGAAATTGATCCCAACGCTTTTATTGTAGTGTACGACGTAGCCGAAGTGAAGGGCGGAAATTTCAAAAAGAAAGATATTCACTAATCACTACAATGAGTTGGAGTTACTGTCGCAGAGAAAAGGATTTAACATACTAACATACAAAAAGTCGCTAATAATTTAGCGGCTTTTTTTGTTATAAAGGTAGAAGTTATAGTATCAAGTCGTCGTATCCAATAACTTCTACCTTAAGGAGTTTATCATTCTTTGACAATCCGCAACTGTATTTCGGTCAGAAATTGCGCGGTAATGATCGTATCACGATTATCAATTTCATAGATTTCAAAAGGATCCCCCATTACACAGAGCCCTTTTTCATTCGCATAAGCAACGACCTCAAGCATTTTTTCATAACTTTGACGGTAGTTACCCCGATAAAAAAGGGAAAGATACTCACCAGCTGGCAGCATGTAATCGTAATCGATCGTTCTGGCTTCGTCAGGATCGAAGATAAAGAAGACGGAGTTAAAAACATCCTTCACGCCATGTTTTAGTTCCTCAAGCGACACGGATGCACCATATAATTGGTTTCCAAAGTCCGGAATATGACTTTTATGTTTTTGATGTAGCTTTTTAATGGCATAATCCATCTCCTCATCCCGAGTTATGCGTGTATTGAGCTGCAGACACGGCCGGTCAGGATACGTTTTGATACAGAAAACTCCTGTCTGAATTTTGCTGGCATCAGTTAACACCTTGATTCTGCCTTGAATAATACGCTGGGTAGTTTCAAGTTTGGCTATTTGTTCCTTAATCATTTCCTGTTCAGTCAATAACAGTTCAAGTGTATTTTCGACACTTTGCTGATCTAAATACGCTTTGATCTGTTGCATGGTAAAATCCAACTGGCGCAGGTCCCGAATGATGTTCAGCTTATACATATCTTGAAGGCTGTACAGACGATATCCGTTTCCGTCTCGCCGAGGCACGAGCAATCCTAATTTTTCGTAATAACGCAGCGCGTCAACACCTATTCCGTAAAGCTTCGAGATTTCATTGATTTTATAATCGTTTTTCATCGGTTTTCTTCCTCGTTTGCAATTAACTATTATATGCGTGCGCGTATGCTGAAGTCGCGCCATACACTTCCTTATACAGCAATTTTCTCACCATTTCAAATTGTGTCGGGGTCAACTTTGCCGGATAACTCATGATCTGTAAAGGTAAGGTTTGCTGACTTACAGCACGAAGGGGTGGCTGAACATAAGAATGATCTCCCAGGCAGAATCCCAGGCGCTCATAAAATCCAATCCTTCTCCGCTTTAGCTCATCTTCTGGCAATTCAACTTCCAATATAACCGGCTTGTCTGACTGGTTCATGAAACGCTCCATTAATCGCTTGCCTATGCCGTCTCCACGAATGTTCGGAGAAACAGCCAAATGCTCAACATATCTGAACGACTCGAACTCCCAGCCTGCGAGAAAGCCAATCACTTCATTCTGCTCATTTTCCTCTGTAAGAAGGCGATAGCATGAATGGGACAGCAGCTTCTTCTGTTCTGAATATTCCCGATATTCGGCTGCGGGAAACGATTGCTTCATAATTTTAAACACTTGGTCAAACTGTTTTTGCAACATCATCTTCATCCACTCCTGATTTGTAAAGCCATATTTGTTATACATCACGATAAACCCTGGTACGATACCAGAGTCAAGCCATATGGCGGAAAAGGTGGGGCAGACCGAAGTAAAGAGGAGCATTGTGACTGGAGAAGGGGGGCGATTCACAATATCTAAAAGTTTACTTATCGCAACTTTTTTTGGCCGAGGTCAAACTCTTTCGTTGTACAGACATTGTTTTACTTGGTTCAAAACGTTTCTCTAGACCCACACAACATCGTGATGATACCATCGTAAAGTGCTAGAAAACAGTTGGGATCAGGGGGATTACGTTTCGTGGAGCAAATAAAGTATGAGAACTTAAAACTAGGTGAAAAGGGAGCAATTATCAGTATTATTGCTTATATTTGTTTGACTGCAATTAAAATGATTATCGGTTATATGTCTAATTCTGAAGCTTTAAAAGCCGATGGGTTAAACAATGCTACCGATATTATAGCTTCGATCGCGGTTCTTATCGGTCTGAGACTTGCTCAACGACCTGCTGATAAAGATCATACATACGGACATTGGAAAGCAGAGACCGTTGCCTCACTGGTTGCGTCTTTCATAATGATGGTAGTTGGGCTGCAAGTGCTTTACGGAGCGATTACATCCGTCTTCCAGGGGAAAAGCGAATCTCCGGACATCATGGCAGCCTGGACAGGCATTTTATGTGCCGCTGTGATGTATCTCGTATACAGATATAACAAGAGACTTGCTTTGAAGATCAAGAGCCAGGCGGTTATGGCGGCTGCAAAAGATAATATTTCTGATGCCTGGGTTAGTATAGGGACAGTTATAGGGATTATTGGTTCACAATTCGGCCTACCATGGCTTGATCCATTAACAGCTGTAGCAGTGGGATTTCTAATATGTAAAACCGCTTGGGACATTTTTCGTGAAGCAACACACCATCTTACGGATGGATTTGACGAAGAGCTAATCAAGGAATACAGGAGTACAATCGCCAGTGTAGATGGCGTAGAGGCGGTAAAAGACTTAAGAGCCCGGAATTACGGTAATAATGCCGTTGTCGATGTGGTAATTCTGGTACGATCGGATTTGGATCTTCAGAAAGCTCATGATATTTCAACAAATGTAGAAGACGAATTGTTAAGGGAACATGAGGTATACACTGTCCATGTTCATGTTGAACCAGACTCGGATGAAGCCCCTAACGAAGCACTTAATTGATAAAACATGAGTGGCAAATATAAGGACTTGCCAATAAACATGGACATACTCTTATTGACGCATGACCAAACAGGTAGCCCTCAAGCTACCTGTTTTTTAGTTGGAAGGGTCACCGAACATGTCTTTTTGGTTTCTTTTGCGAAAACTTCTCGGAGATTCACCGACTGTTTTGGTAAATAGAATCGTAAAGTAGTTTGGGTTCTCGTACCCAACCAATTTGGAGATTTCCCATACTTTTTTCTTGGTTGAAACCAACAATCGGGTCGCTTCTCCCATTCTTCGCTGAATGAGGTAATGATAAGGGGAGGTACCGTAGCAATTTTTATACATATGAATCAAGTAATAGAAGTCGATATGGAATTGATCAGCCAAGTCTTTCAGCTTAATATTTTGACGATAGTTCGTGTCCAGATAATCTTTGATACTTTCAGCGAGGGTATTGCTTCGAACGATCTCATTTGCTGTGCGCTGATGGTGAGACATGCGATTGATAATCAGCAGAACGGCATTCAACAGATGATGAGAGATAGAGTTGTATCCTTCTTCCCGGATTGAAAATTCATTGAACATGGTCTGCATTAACGAACGGATCTCTTCGGAATAACGATTGGCACGAACAACTGGATCACTACCAGGTGGAACAACCCAATCATTGTTGACACGAGTACCCTCTTTGAAACGAAAGCCGCAATAAAAGGTGGATAAAGGGAATTCCGGGTCCGATCTTTCTTCGTGAAGTGTTCCCTTATTGTATACAAGAACATCTCCCTTTTGAGCCGAGTGCTTTGTCCCATCAATCGTGAACGAGCCCTGTCCCTCATTAACATAAATAATCTCATGCAAATCGTCATGCTTATGGGTAGGAAAACTCCAATGAGGATTATCTGCCAACTTCCCTACATAAATAATAATGCAATCTTGATCTTCATGCAGTCGGTCTGGCTCATGGCGTGTATTCATTAATGTCTTCCCTTCAAGATTCTATGGTGAAATGACAACATACATAATGTTTTGGATGAAGATCACAACAACCTTGATTGTCGCTTAGCATGTCTGACAGTACAATTTCACTATTCAATAATATGTACTATATATCGAATTGAAGGGATGTGAAAGCAAAATCTGTTAAGAAAGGAATCCATTTAAGAAAATGAAACGTTTGCAACATTAGAGAGAAATGTGAGGGCTTATTTTTGACTAGAAAAAGAGAAAATTTACTTATTTTAACACTTACATTGGTTAGCTTTGTATTGGGTACAACCGAATACGTAATTGTGGGCGTATTGAAGGAAATCGAAACTTATATGAAAGTGTCACTGGCTGCCGCAGGCGCGCTCGTATCTGGCTTTGCTATTGCCTATGCGATCGGAACACCGTTTGCCGTTGCTTTCTTGGCCAGAATTCCCCGAAGAAACTCCATTTTAATCGGGTTTGCAGTCGTGCTTGCCTTGAACGTACTTACCATTTTCTCAACGACGTTCTATTCCTTGATGGTTATTCGGGTCGTTTCAGCCGTAGCATGCGGACTTACGATATCGCTTTCGATCTCGATTGCAAGCGATGCAGTTAACCGGGAACGGAGAGGGGAAGCGATTGCCTGGATACTGGGTGGCTTTTCCATTGCCAATGTGCTTGGCGTTCCGCTCGGAACCTTCATCGGACAGCATCTGAACTGGTCCATGACGTTTGTTGTTACAGCAGGCATTGGGGTTGTGCCATTCATATTCATGTTCCGGATTCTTCCGCGACAAACGACGACCATTGCGGGTTCATTCAGTGATCAGATGGCGCTATTTATGAAGCCGCGCATATTGCTGGCCTGCTTGATTCCGGTTCTTGGAAACAGTTGTATTTTTGTGATTTTCACTTATATTACTCCTTTGCTGGGGAACTCCATGGGTGTACCTGCACGTTGGATTAGCGCTGTACTCCTTATCTACGGTGCCTGCAGCATACTGAGCAACTGGATCGGTGCCAAAATAGCCAAAGGAGATTTCTTGCCCAAGCTCAAATGGCTTTTCGTCATTCAAGCTGCAATCTTTCTGGGACTCAGCTTCACCGTGTCTCACCTGTGGTTGGGCTTGGCGTTCCTGTTCATGATCGGTTGCCTGTCATCATCCATGAGCGCAGCGTCCCAGCTCTATCTGTTCGACGTCTCCGGAGCGATCGCGCCGAATTCCAGACCGTTTGCGTCCACATTGCTACCCGTGGCAGCAAACGTAGGGATAGCACTCGGTTCCGGAATTGGCGGGCTTGCTGTCAATTTAGGTGGTTTAAACTGGGTGCCACCAGTAGCTGTGCTACTAGCTCTGATGGCTTTTGTGATCACAGCGATCTGCCAGCGGTCCATTCAATTAAAGCCGGAGGGAGCCACTGCTCCTAAAGTAGATTATTCGATTCCAAGTCCTAATTAGTAGCCCCTGAAGTCTGATTCTCTGGTCCACAAGTGTGACTTCATTGAGTGTAAGCAATTTGAAAAGACATATCATACATGTTCGAGCACGGAAAGCCGCTAATTTAGCGGCTTTTTTTGTTTTATTGGATACATTTCTAGCACAAAAATTATTGTGAAAATAAGCTGAACAGCACCTTTTTCCCATGGATCACTTTTTGTTCAAAAGCAGAATTGAAAAGGAAGCATTCAAAAAAACGGTTGACGAAGGAAGATATCCTGTATAGAATGAAGCCGTGATTTAGTAAATTAGTAATTTAGTAAATTACTAAATCAAAAGTTGGGGAATAGGAGGAATAAAAATGAAAGAAGCAGTTGCTTTATGATGGAATGAATACTGAAAGGCTGCGAACGTTAGCAAAAATCTTAAAGGATATGGGGTATTAACATGTTTGCCAATCCATATGTTCGAACAATTATCCTTTCCCGGGTGCTCTTGCAGCTCGGAATTTGGATCCGTAATTATGCGGTGCTTCTTTATGTTTCCGAATTGACGCATAATAATCCGGTTGATATTTCATTGATTTCGGTAGCGGAATTTTCACCGATCTTTATATTTGGTCTGATTGGCGGTACCTTTGCCGATCGATGGCGGCCGAAAAAAACAATGGTATGGAGCGATTTATTATCAGGTTTGTCCGTTGCCGTTGTATTGCTTGCAGTCATAAATGGTGGATGGGTTGCACTTCTGATTGGGTCTTTCGTTTCTGCCAGCTTGTCACAGTTTTCTCAGCCTTCCGCGATGAAACTGTACAAACGGCATGTACCAGCCGAACAATTGCAGGGTGTTATGGCGATGTCCCAAACGCTTGTTGCTGTCTTTATGGTTTTGGGGCCAGTCATCGGCACGTTTATTTTCCTTAAGTTTGGCATTAGCGTATCCCTCATCCTAACAGCGGTCATGTTTCTGGGCTCTTCGCTTGTATTATTATCGCTTCCCCGAGATGTAGAGGAGGAGAAATCAGGGAATCGTGGCGGCTTCGTTAAAGAGCTCACGGATGGCCTGCGTTATATCGGGGCAAATAAATCCTTGAGAACACTGGGATTAACCTTTTCGGCAGTTGGTTTGGCATCAGGATTGACTCAGCCGCTTCAGCTCTTTCTTGTCATTGAAAATTTGGGTCAGGATAAAGAATTCTTACAATGGCTCGTAATGGCAAATGGGGCGGCCATGTTGGTCGGAGGTGCTGTAATTATCGGGATCGCTAAAAAAGTAAAGCCACAGTTACTGCTTTTAGTCGGCTTACTTGTTAATGCGATCTGTACGGTCGGAATGGGCGCATCAACACAAATTTGGTTAACCATTATTCTGCTCGTAATCAGCGGATTGTTCTTCCCGTGTATCCAAGGTGGGATTCAGACGCTTCTTGTGCGGAATACGGAAGGGGCATTTATTGGCCGGGTGTCCGGAGCGATCATGCCGATTTTTATGGGAATGATGGTGGTTGGCATGCTTACCTCCGGGTATCTCAAGGATACGTTTTCCCTGCTTAGTGTATTTATAGCGAGTGGTGTTTTTGTGATTATTGGTGCGCTACTATTGCTCCCTATTGTCATTGAAAGAAGAAATAAAGTTGCCGAGGGAACTCCATCACTATGACGGAAAGAGAATTGAAACGATAAGGAGATAGAGAGATGGATATGAATAAGCGCAGGGAGCTACTGGAGGAATATAAGCAGATCAAGACGTATATGGGCGTAGCCCAAATTAAAAACAAAGTAAACGGAAAAATCTATATCGACAGCTATCCCAACTTGAAAAACAAATGGTTTACTCTGCAGATGCAGCTGGATCAAGGAAGATTTGCGAATGCCGAGTTACAAAAAGAATGGAGAGAATTCGGAGAAGAGGCATTCACTTATGAGGTACTGGAACAGAAGGACATCGATAAGGTGACGGATATACGTTGGGAACAAAAACAAATCCTGAAGCCGTGGTTTCAGAAGTTACAGCCTTACGGAGACAAGGGCTATAATAGACCTCCAAAGAATTAAATCATGTAACAGGAAACTGATTTGACTAACGGTTAAAATCAAGATAAGATGAAACCGTCGTTTAGTAAATTAGTAAAAAAGGTAAACGGAATGAGGGAATAAATTGAAAATACCTACAACGTTAAAACATAAACCTGTTGTCGTATCGGATAATTATGAAAAGGTTGACGGCCGTATGGCCGGAAACACGGACGCAAAAGGTCTTTCCCTGGGATTGGCCCAGTGGAACGATAGAGGAAAGGTTGATATTTCAGCCAAAGTATGGAGATATACCGGAGAAAAGTGGTCCAGACAATCTGAAGAACTGCCTCTCCATCGTGTGCTGGATTTGTCCATTCTGATCTGTCGGTCCTTGGAACATTTTCGTGAGGCCTATAGATATGAGAATTTATATGACCCAGAGCAGCCTGTCATCGATCGTGTTGGCCTACAAGGGGATGCAATGTCCGTGGAGATCTGTACGGACAATGAGAGAATAAATGAAGATATTAAACTGTTCAGCCAAGCTTTGAGTGATGACGATGAAATGATCGGCGAGCGTTTGCGTACATTATCCAAAATATTAAAGGATATGGGTTATTAACAATATAACGTCAAGCTAAAGTGGATTGAACAAAAAGAGCCTAAACGTCTATAGACGTTTGGGCTCTTTTTTGTGAGTTAAATATAACGATTTTAGTTAGCAATGAAGTTCCCCATTCGATTGCTTTTATGAATCTCTTCCGTTCCAGCATCGAGAGCAGTCCTGTAATATGCACGTTTATGTTCAATAACTTCCATAGTCTTTCTAAGTTCTTCCATTTGTGCTTCTACACTAGCCTTACGTTCGGTAAACATGTCATATCGCTCCTGCAAGGTGGAGTCACCCTCGGAACACCATGCAATAAAATCTTTGATATCCTTGATCGGCATCCCGGTAGATTTCAGACATTGAATGATCTTTAAAAAATCGATGTCTGATTCTTTGAAGTTTCGAGCTCCGCCAGGGGTACGTTCTACAAAGGGCATGAGTCCTTCCTTGTCGTAGTAACGCAATGTATATACGGTTAGATTCAATTCTTTAGCAACTTCGCTAATTGAATATGTCATTTATGTTCCTCTTTTCGTACTAATATAGACTTCGAGCTAACTCTAATTTCTTTTGGGATTTTACCACGCAGGTTGTAGGATGTCAAAATCTCAAAAGACATTTGACCTAGAGTTAACTAGAGGGATTAAGATAGTTTTGCAAGAGAAAAGGAAGAATGACAATCTTAGGAGGTTTTATGATGATAACTGCTAAAGCACGAGCTGTTGACGGTCCGGACCAATCATTCCGGGCGGCTGAGATTAAACGACGCGATCTGGATTTGCACGATGTTCTGATCGAGATTAAATATGCCGGTATTTGCCACTCTGACATCCATACTGCTCACGGCGAATGGGGTCCCGTAAACTATCCGCTCGTACCTGGACATGAGATTGCAGGAATTGTCACCGATGTAGGAGCCGAAGTTTCAAAGTACAAAGTTGGTGACCGAGTAGGGGTGGGGTGCATGGTTGATTCCTGTGGCGAATGTGAGAACTGCCGCCAAGGAGAAGAGCAGTACTGTCTCAAAGGAAATGTTCCTACCTACGCGGGTGTCGATAAGTACGGCGAACCTACACAAGGTGGGTACTCCACTCACATCGTCGTAACCGAAGAGTTCATCGTTCGTATTCCGGACAACATCGAGCTGGATGTCGCTGCCCCTCTACTATGTGCAGGTATTACAACATACTCGCCGCTAAATCATTGGGGAGCGGGACCAGGTAAAAAAGTAGCGGTTGTAGGTCTGGGTGGACTGGGTCATATGGCTGTCAAAATTGCACATGCCATGGGCGCAGAAGTAACTGTTCTATCACAATCATTGAAGAAAAAAGAGGATGGTTTGCAATTCGGGGCAGATCATTACTATGCCACAAGTGAACCTGATACGTTCGCAAAACTCGCCGGGTCTTTTGATCTGATTATTAACACGGTAAGTGCAAATATCGACATCAATGCTTATTTCTCACTGCTCACACTGGATGGCACGCTGGTAAATGTGGGTGCTCCTGGAGAGCCGTTGGCAGTGAATGTGATGTCCCTTATCGGTCACCGTCGCTCATTTGCAGGTTCAATGATCGGGGGCATCCGTGAGACTCAGGAAATGCTTGATTTCTGTGCAGAACATAGTATCGTTCCTATGATCGAAGTCATTTCAGCTGACCAAATTGACGAGGCATACCAACGTGTATTAGCTTCAGATGTGAAGTACAGATTCGTGATTGACACTAGCACAATTTAAATTGTGTTATAATAGATTGTATGGGCCTTTACCATTTGAACTGCAACTATAAAAACAGAAAATCCAATCGCTCATAACATTGCGATTGGATTTTCTGTTGTATTAATGATACGACGAATTTATCAAAATATCGAGAATCATACCACTAACCCACTTGAACCGTTGGGCGAATGATCATTTCATTAATCGCTACATCCGATGGTTGCTCGATTGCAAATGCGATTGCACGTGCGATGTGATCTGCATCAATAGCGGATTTGTAGAACTCATCTAAACCTGCTTTGGACTCAGGATCACTTGTCGTTTCCAGTAACTCGCTGCTGACAGCGCCTGGAGAAATATTGGTGACTCTGATATTTGTGCCGCTCATGGCTTCTTCCTGGCGCAAGCCTTCGGAGATGGCTGTGACGGCATGTTTCGTTCCACAGTATACGGTTCCACCTGGATATATGTTATGTCCGGCAACAGAGGAAAGGTTCAAAATATGACCTGATTTCTGTTCTCTCATAGACGGAAGAACTGCTGCAATAGCATAGAGGACACCCTTAATGTTTACATCGATCATATTGTCCCATTCATCAACTTTTTTCTTGAAAAGAAAGGCTTGAGGCATGCTTCCTGCATTGTTGATTAGAACATCAATTTTTTCAAATTCGCTTAGTACATATTCAGCCAAATCTTCCATTTGAGTATGCGAAGTCACATCTGTTGGTTTGATAATAGCGTGACCACCATTGTTCCGAATTTCTCTTTGCAATTGTACTAAACGTTCTTCCCGGCGAGCTGCCAATACCAGCTTGGCTCCTTTCGAAGCAAGAACTTTCGCGGTAGCTTCTCCAATCCCACTGGATGCTCCCGTAAGAATTACAACTTTACCCGCAATATTAGACATATTCAATTTCATTCCTTTCATTTAGATACAGATTCCTTCGCCTTAGAGCGCGTTGTACCACTCATCATTCACAGGCTCTAACCATTCCGTTTGTCCTGGTGTCATAGCCAGATGCACAAACCAGCTTTCGGCTGTTGCCCCATGCCAGTGCTTAACGTTCGGAGCGATATTTACAACATCTCCGGTTTTAAGTAATTGTGCAGGTTTACCCTCTTCCTGGTACCAGCCTTCACCACCTGTAACAAGTAACACTTGACCTACAGCGTGTGAATGCCAATTATTGCGTGCTCCTGGCGCAAAAGTGACATTTCCAATGCTAGTGTTTAGTGGAGTTTCATCTGTAAAAACCATCTCCAGATACGCGTCTCCAATAAAATTGGCTTCTACTTTTTTTCCCAGCGGGAAGATGGTGCTATTACTCAAATGTTCGTTTGTCATAATGGTTCCCTACTTTCTATTTTATTTAAAAATATCTTTTGCAATATTGAACGCAGACCATGCCTTAGGCCAGCCCACATAGAAGGAAAGGTGAGTAATCATTTCGGACACTTCATTACGAGTTACTCCATTTTCCTTTGCTTTATGAAGGTGTGGGGTTAATTGTTCGAAATTTCCACCGGCAATAAGTGCAGAGACGGTAATCATACTGCGATCATGACTAGATAATTCTTCTACTCGTGACCATACCTCGCCAAATAGAATATCGTCATTCAACTCTGCAAATTTGGGGGCGAAGTCACCCAATATATCTCGTCCAGCAGTTTGTTTTTTTTCCATAGCTATGTGATCCTCCATTCGTTGTACATTTAAGAATTATTTAGAATTTCCTTCTACTCGATAAGTCATCCACAATCCGTTATGTTCCATTGGTTCGACTCTTATCAATTCAAAATGAACGGGGAAGGTTTCTTTGAAACTCGAACTATTCTCAAACATGGTCAAAGCTGGAGAGCTTGCCTCTGCAAAAGGAACGAATACGAGACTCAGCTCATCGATCAAACCTTCGTTCAGGAAAGAACCGTTTAAGACACCGCCGCCTTCAAGCAGTAATCGATCGATGGAGAACAATGCTTTCAATTTTTTAACAACCGTCACAACGTTCAGCTCTTTCGTTCCACCAAAGATATAAGAGATGCCCAATTCTTGCAGATATGCGAGATAAGCATCGGGAACTTCTTCAGTCAGGACTTCAATGATGTGATCCGTTGTTCTGTTGCCATTCTCTTGAGATATATAATTGTGGTTCCAAGCCAATTTGCCGTGTTGATCTATAGCGACGGCATAAGTTTCAACGTCTTTCTGCGCAATATAGTCCGTTCGAGGAATGGGGGACTGCTTGTCTTGATTGGATGGAGGAATATATTCATGTGCAAAATGCTCTTGCATCGTGATTCGTCCGCACATCCAAGCATTACACTCGTAGCGGTCATGGATACGTTCATACTCATGAATGAAGTAGGCTGACCGATCATCTTCCAGAAAATCCCCGATAATTTTGCCATCCAACGAACTAAGCATATGACAAATCGTATAGGGTCTGTCCATCGTAGCATCTCCTTTCAACATGAATGGATTGCATGGGATAAAATGAATGGCATCCATTACTGTAGTAACACTGATGTGTAATTTAAATTTACATTTATACAGTAATGAACATCTATCTATTATTATATAAGGGAGAAATGTATAATCAATTGTTAGATTCATTGAATTTGTTCAGAAATAAACAAAGAAGTGTGTATTGTAAATAAACGTCAAGATAGTATGACAAAAAAACGCTTTGGGAGTTGATTTCCCAAAAGCGTCCTAAGTTTATTTCTATTTAAATACCAATGGTCACCCTTTGACTGCACCTGCAGTAAGTCCGCTAACGATATATTTCTGTCCAAACAAGTAGAGGATAAACACAGGAAGTGAAGTCAGTACAAGATTTGCAAAAATCAAATTCCAATCGCGGCTGTATTTGCCGTAAAAATTATAGATCGAAAGCGGCATAGTCCACGTTGAACTATTCGTAAGGAAGTACACCGGAATCGTAATATCATTCCATACCGACATAAACACCATGATCGCTACCGTTGCGTTAACGGGCAGAATGAGCGGTGTAACAATACGGAAAAACACGCCGAATACGCTGGCACCTTCCAGAAACGCGACCTCGTCCAGCGCTTTTGGAATGGTTTTGATAAATCCGCTGTACAAAAATACGCTAAAAGCGGTATTAAGCGCAGCATAAATCAGGATGACACTAGATATGCTGCCGTAAAACCCCAATCCCTGTACGACCCGAATCGTCGTAATGATCGACATCGGCGCAATCAGTCCCATGAAAAAATACATATATATTGTGTTTGAAAGTTTTGTGTCCCGGCGTGCCAGAATGAAGGATGCTGCTGAGGAAGCCACAATGTTGATAATGGACGAGATCCCTGTAATCCAGATGCTGTTCAGGAATGCTCGGGACAGACCGCCTTCTTCAAATACTCGGACATAGTTTGAAAACTGCCATTTATCCGGCAAACTCAAGGAGAAGCTGAGTACTTCAGCGCTCGTTTTAAACGAACCTAATATTAGAATCACCAGAGGCAACAGAATGAGCAGAGAGGCGAGGAGCAGAAATCCTTCAACAACATAGTTGCGAATAGCGAGTTTGCGTGTATATCCCATGTTATTCCGTAACCTCCTTGCGCCGCATGAAAATCAATAGCGGTATAGCAATAATCGTGACCGCCACAAACAGAAGTGTGTTGACTGCGGTACCAAGTCCCCAGTTTCCTTCGCCGAAGGAGCGGAGAATAATTGTTCCCACAACTTGTGAAGCGTTGCCTGGACCTCCGCCAGTCATGACATACACTTCCGAGAATACTTTAAGCCCACCAATCAGCGTCAACATCAGATTAATATTGATGGCTGGCAGCAAAAGGGGCAGTGTAATTTTGAAAAAACTTTTCCAGGAGCTTGCTCCATCAATCGTAGCGGCTTCATAGTATTCTTGAGAAATGGATTGTAAACCAGCCAGATAGATGGCCATTTGGAATCCGGCGCTTTGCCAGATGGATACTATGGCAATCGTCCAGATGACAAGGGAAGGATTGGTCAACCAAGCCTGGCTCAACGAATGTAATCCGACTGCTTCCAATACACGATTGATTGTACCTTCTGTACGCAGCATTGGTGTGAACAAGATGCTGATGACCAGAATGCTCAGTATGGAAGGGGAGTAGAAAATTGCGCGCAGCAGGTTCTTCGTTTTTAATCTCATATTTAGGGCTACGGCTAATAGCAGACCAATAATATTTTTGCCAGCAACCGTAACAACGGCAAAAATTGCCGTATTTTTAAGCGCCAAAATAAGCGTTTTGTCTGAGAAAATTTTCTCGAAATTGTCCCATCCGATAAACTTCAGATCAATTCGATCCAGACGCCAATCCGTAAAGGAGTAGTAGAAAGCAGCAATTGCTGGAATGACAAAAAAGATAGAGTAGATGAGTAGTGCCGGAAATACCATGTAATACGAATATAAATTTTTAGCCCTTTTCATGTCTCACACTCCGTTATGGCTAGGCAGCACATCATTCAGGAATGACATGCTGCCCTGTATTTCATTTCTTAGAAACCGGAAACGCCTTTATCCTGCATCAGTTGACTGAACTTCTCATCCCAGGATTTCAGAACTTCCTCCGGAGTCAAACCGCCAGCGAATTGATCCTGTAACAGTCTGTATAGCTCACTTCGATCTACCAGCATGTAAGCATCCGTGGTCAACACAGTTTTCTTGGGCAGGATGTAATTGTCGACGATATCCTGTTTGTAAGCAGGTAACTCCGGTGTAGTAACGTCGCTAAAATTGGATACATAGCCCTTGGAATCGACGATCTGTTGCGCAATTTCCTTGGAGGCGATAAAGTCCAGGAACTGTTTGGCTTCATCCAAATGCTTAGCCTTTTTCGGAATGAACAGCTGTCCTCCAAGCGGACTTGCACCCAGTTTGGCATCATCGGAAGACGGAATTGGGAATACGCCGAGTTCCATGCTTGGATCCTGTTCTGCTACGCCTTCGATTAACCAATCTCCCATAAACATCATGGCGACTTCCTTGTTCAGGAATTTGCCAACCGCCATGTCATAGCTGTCGCTCAGCACATCCGTATTGGTATACCCCTTGGTGTAGACTTCGTATTGCTGCTGCAAAAATGTTTTGAACTCGGGAATATCGGACCATTTTCTTTTGTTGCTGTTGAGTTCATCAAAAAAAGACGGATCATTTTTGGCTACAAAATCGGCAAATGCTGCCGCTGGCCAAATGTTCGCAGCCCATGCATCTTTATAGGGCATGAATACAGGGGTGATGCCGCCAGCTTTAATTTTTTCACAGATCGCCAAAAATTGTTCGTAACTTGTAGGGATGGACAGACCAAGGTCAGCAAAAATCTGTTTGTTGTACACGACGCCTTGCATGCCCGTATCTTGGCTGACATGGAAGCTGTAGATATGACCGGCAGCGGAAAGTACATCTTTGTTTACAATTCTGCTGGCCCAGGACTCGTTATCCAGTATTTCGAAATTGCGCTCAAGATTCAAATCCGTAACCGCACTGGCCAAATTGTATTGAATGATGTCGGGCGTTTCGTCTACAGCCAGCTTGGTTTGCAGTACGGTCGTTGTTTGCTCAGCCGGAATGAGCTGCAGATTAACAGAAATATGGGTCTGTTTTTCAAATTCATCGAGAATATCCTGCTGGATAAAGGCAGAATCCTGTGAACTCTTCGAAATGGCCAATTCCAGTGTGACCTTGCTGTTCTTATTTCCACTGCTTGCAGACGTATCAGAATCAGTGCCACCTGATCCGCAAGCGGTCAGTGAGATGGACAACAAGCTCGCCAGTACAATGGATGCTGCTTTTTTTCTTTTATGCATGTTCAACGTAAATCCCCCTCTGAAACATGTAATGAATCCGTTTACAAATTCAATTATAAAATCCACTTCTTCTCCGGTACATGTCTGTGCTTGAATATTTATGTGTAAAATCCTGAACTTGAAATCGCTATCATTTCATTCGAACCCATGCTACATTAAGACATGATCCAGACGAGTTTCACAGCATGACAAGACAGGAGGCTTCCCGAAGCATGGGTAAATTTAAACATAGAGCCACACAATTCAGCTTGCAGACAAAAGTATTATTGACATTTCTCGCCCTTCTTTTGTTCGTGCTGGGCTGCTTTATCGTTTATGTGAACCTTGTCGTTATCCGCCCGCTTACACAAAAGACAGAGGAGGATATACTGGTCACTGCCACAAAGGTACGAGAACAGGTTGACCTATACGTAGAGCAGCAAAACCAGATGTCCCAGCGCATATTGTCCAATAAGGACATCTTCGCAACGATGGACAAGAGCTCTTCAGCACCAAGCAATTATGAAAGACTGAAGCAGATTCGGAAACTAAAAGATATCATGTTTCAGGCTATTGGCCCCAGCATGAACATCAAGGACATGTCCATTTATGATAAACAAGGTGTGCTGCTCACATCGTATCTGGGTTCAGGGCATCCTCCAACAATGTTAAGTGCCTTAACGGAAAAAAGTAGAAGTGGACGAGAGTGGACAGGGAACGGTTTTATTCTGCTTCGAGATGCAGACACGATCTCCTTTGTCCGTACGGTCAACGATCAGAATGGCAAGTTATACGGATATCTTAGTATTCAAATGGATCAAGCTTACATTCAAAACCTTACGGAAGGAATTACTGCGGGAGATGTATTCATTTTGAACAAGCAAGGTGAGCAAATGACTGGCTTGGAAATGAGAAAGAACGAATTGGAGTGGAAAGAACCATTATCCGACGAAGGACTGGCAGTTGATGAACAAAATAATTACGTTACGCATTCTACATCTCACCAGACGGGTTGGATTACTTTTATAATAACGCCGAAAGATTCGGTATTAGGCTCGATCCGTTCCGTACAAAGCATGTCCATTTTGCTGATTACGGCCTTAATGCTCATTTCTTTCGTGTACATTTTCTTCTCCACACGCAACCTGTTGCTTCCCATTCGTAAGCTTCGCAGCCAGATTTGGCGCATCAACTACAGCAATATGAAGCTGAAAGTTGATGAACGACCTAAAAATAACGACCTGCTGCTGTTGAATGAAGCTTTTCAGGACTTGATGGAACGTTTACAGCAATCCATTGATCGTGAGAAGAAGGCGTTACATGAAGAAGTCACTGCGCGGAATTCCGCATTACAAGCTCAGATCGCTCCCCATTTTCTTCATAACGTCCTTTATTTGATCAGTATTGCTGCTCAAGAGGGGAGAAGCCAGGTCGTGTCCGATATGTGCAAACATCTGTCAGACAGTTTACGTTATATTGTTTCATCTCCCTATGCACATGTGACGATGACGGATGAGCTTGAGCATACAAGACATTACTTGTCGTTGGTACAACAAAAGTATGAAGAAGATTTGGAATGGAACATCGATGCTGATGAACTGACGAGTGAAATCCGGCTGCCGCGGCTGGTCATTCAGCCTTTTGTTGAAAACTGTATTGAGCACGCTTTCTTTAATACCACACCTCCCTGGCGTATCCAAATTACCGTGAAGCAGTATAACGGATTATGGGCATTGGAGATCAAAGATAACGGAGAGGGCTTCCAGCCAAACAAAATAGAAGAGATTTTGTCCAATATACAGAAGTCCGGCTCCGGAATGAATCAAACCCCTGATCGTCAGACAGCTCTTGGCAACATGGGGATCGTCAATAGCGTGAATCGACTTAAACTGATGTATAGCAATCGGCTTTTATTTAACATCTACAACAATCATTCAGACAAGGAAAAAGGAGCAACCATTCAAATCATCGGATCGATGACGAGGGATTTTTACTGAGCACAGGAGGGATAGACTATGTACAATATCATGATCGTTGAGGATAGCAAACCTATATTGCGCAATATTAAAATGCTGTTGGATAAGCTGGATTTTCCCATTCACGTGGCAGTTACGGCCACAAATGGGGAAGAGGCGTTAGAAGCACTTCAGAAGCAGCCTATCGATCTCCTGTTGACAGACATTCGAATGCCCAAGATGGATGGCTTATCACTAATTGAGCAGGCGAAGCTTGCCCAGCCTGAATTGAGGGTCATTCTAATTAGCGGGTATAGCGATTTTGAATATACACGAAAAGCATTGAATTTGCAGGTGTTCGACTATTTGCTGAAGCCCGTCGAGCCTGAGGCGCTGGAGGAAGTCATGGGCAGAGTTATTAAACAGCTTGAACAATCGAGGTCTAGGTACTTCCATGAGCTGCAGGAGATCGTTGATCCCCATAGTTATGCTGAACTTAAGCCAGGAGACCATGCTGCTTTTTTGGCCCAAATGATGATCATTCTGCGCAGGCAGCCCTTCACCTCGGAACGGGAACGATGGGGACAAAAGACATTACAGGCTTCTTTAGAAGATTTTTTTGCTCCTCGTCCATGTAAAGTGTTTCTAAGTCAAACTCCGCAGCAATTCATCGTTTTTGTAAACAGGGGGATTCTTGATTTGTATTCTTCTGTACATGAGTGTCTCGAATCGTTGCGCCGTCATTTAGATGTACAAGGTATGGACACTACAATCGCGGGGCAGCTGCTATGGTCTCAAGATGCAAATCTGTCTGAGCTTTATCATCAAATATCGTCCATCTTATCGATTCACCAGCGATTGAACAATGGATTGGTGCTGGATAGCGGAAATCCGGTTTCCATAACAAGAACTGAAGCAGGTTGTCTGGATTCCACACTGGAGTTGGCTTTTGTCCACATGATACAAGCTCGTCAGAAGGAGCAGTTTGCCCTTAAGCTGTCCGAGTTGATGAATCGATGGACGGAGGATAACGTACATGTGAAAGAATTGGAACGATTTATCAATTTAGTAGTGGATACATTCGCACATTTGGTTGAAGAGCAAGGGGCGGGAATTAGGCTTGGTTTGGAGCTTAGAGCAAAAAAACTGTTCGATGAAGAAACATATGGTGATTTCTGCCGTGAATTAACGGAATGGATTGGACAATGTTTTGATATGCTTCAATCCCATGGTCGGAAAAGCAGAGAAGATCTGTTTATGCAAATGGATGAGTACATCAAACGGAACAAGTACACCCAAATATCCATCAATGACATTGCAATGAAGTTTCACGTCAGCCCCTCCTACGTTAGCAGAGTCATTAAAAAAGTAACGCAAGTCACATTTGTTCAGTATTATACAAAGCTTAGAATCAAGGAAGCATGCAGACTAATGGAATGTCAACCGGATATGAAGTTTAAGGAGTTATCAGATCTGTTATCGTTCAGTGATCAGCATTATTTCTCCAAGGTGTTTAAGGAATATACAGGACTTAGTCCGACAGAATATAAAGAAATACTGCTTAAATAGACTGACCGAGGAAAACTTATTAAACATTCCGAAAACGTTTGCTACGTATTTTAATCTGCCTGGTCTCATTATTTTATGTTGCAAACTATACAAATTTGGAGTAGATTAAAAATATAATAAATGTTGTATTTGCAACAAAAAACTGAACTCTTTTCAAATAAGTAATTGATTCATAGAAGGAGAGATATATCAGAATGACAGTGGAAATAAGAGCATGCAGTCACGAGGATTTACTAAAATTACAAGAAATAAGTATAGAAACATTCAACGATACATTCAAAGATCAGAATTCCCTTGACAATATGAGGGCCTATCTCGAAAGAGCATTTAACGCTAAACAGTTGGAAGCCGAGTTATCTAATAGCTGTTCAGACATCTTCTTCGTCTACTACAATGATGAACTTGCCGGATATCTAAAAGTGAACAGAGATGGCGCCCAATCCGAACAAATGAGTGATGTTTCACTCGAAATTGAGAGGATTTATATCAGGAATAAATTCCAAAAGCACGGACTAGGTAAATATCTGCTAAATAAAGCGATGGATACGGCACTGGAACACAAAAAGAAGGAAATCTGGCTCGGAGTATGGGAAAAGAATGACAATGCCATTGCTTTTTACAAGAAGATGGGATTTGTGCAAACGGGCTCACACTCTTTTTATATGGGGGACGAGGAACAAATCGATTTTATCATGGTCAAGACACTCTAGTAATCGTACCGATTCTAAAATCGGTACAGATTGTCGAAAAGTTGCTTTCTATTAGATATGGTCAATGCATGTGAATGGTCGTATATTAATACTATGTGGGTCATGTGTATGAACACAGATCCACTATGTGCATTGATAAACGATTCTACATAGAAGGACGGGGAAATATGGACTTTAAACCGCTTGCGTCATTTATTGACCGCATCACATCATGGAGAATTCCGTGGGCAGAAGTCCTAGTGATGCATCAAAATGATACCGTTTTCCGTTACCGGAATGGTTACGCCAATCTGGAGGAGCAAACGCCCATCGGCGAGGGGGCGATCTTTAATCTCTACTCCATGACGAAAATTATGACCTGTGTGGCAGCACTTCAACTTGTAGAGAGAGGGCAAATGCTGCTGAGCGATCCGGTATCTGATTATCTGCCGGAATATGCCGAGATGACGGTGAAGAAAACTTTATCGAGCGGCGAGGTCAGATTGGAAAAAGCGACAAAGGCGATTACAGTACGCGACTTGTTTACGATGACTGCCGGGTTCTCCTATGATGTTGGCTCGCCAAGCATTCAGGAAGCTGTGCAGAGCACCAACGGAATATTATCGACAAGAGACTTCGCGAAAGCGCTTGCCAAGGAACCGCTTCTGTTTGAGCCAGGTACGCATTGGAACTATAGCATGTGTCACGATGTGCTCGGAGCTTTGGTGGAGGTTGTGAGTGGCAGACGTTTTGGTAAATATCTGCAAGAAGAAATTATCGGACCGCTAGGTATGAACGATACGGCATTCGACCTGAACGAGGAACAGCAGACTCGCCTGATTCCGCAGTATGCTTACAATGATGAGCTTGAAAAAGCCGTACGAATGGACGGAAACGGATTCCGGGTAGGCACGGATTTGGAGAGCGGCGGTGCCGGACTATTGTCCACCGTTAGCGACTATGCACTGTTTCTTAGTGCGCTGACGGGAAAAGGAACAAGTCCAAATGGCGTTCGCATTCTGTCACAGGCTTCAATTGAGCTGATGCGCACAGACCATCTGAACGATCTGACCCGTAATGATTATTCCTGGGATCATATGGGCGGGTATGGTTATGGGCTGGGTGTACGTACACATATCTCCAAAGCGGGCAGCGGTTCGTTAAGCCCAATTGGTGAATTCGGATGGAGTGGTGCTGCCGGCTGCATGGCCATTATTGATCCAGACTCTGAACTTACGGTTATGTATGCGCAGCATCTGCTGAACAATCAGGAGCCTTATGTTCATCCCCGCTTGCGTAATGTTGTTTACTCCTGTTTGTAGTGCGAAAAGTTGAGACTTAAATACAAAAAAAGGTCGCTCATTAGCGACCTTTTCTTGTATTTAGAGAGTACGGTCTTGTACCAAATCTTAGGTGGGGAGTCCCCATTCGTTTGGAAAGAAAAATATTATTTTGTTGAGATTACTCTATTGACCATATAAATACCGATGGATACAAAGAGCAATGCAATTAGGTTTTTGAATTCCAAAATCGTTTCTCCCAAAAACAACGCCGATAGCAATGCACCAAATACAGGGATAAGGAAGTTATACACAGATACTTTTCCCACTTTGTTGTATTTCAGAAGTAGATTCCACAAACAAAATGCGGCTGATGAAAGCAAAACTAAGTAAATCAAGATACCCGTTGATTCAAGTGTAAAATGTGTAACCCGGCCGCCAAGCAGGAGTCCCAATATGGTGAGTGCCAGTCCGCCGACAAACAAGCTAACTCCGGTAATAACCAGGACGTCGATGGAGCCTGTTAAGTGCTTTGCATAGATGGCCGTAATGGAAAAAATAAGAGCCGCAATAATAACGAAACCTTCACCTGTGAGAGAGAAGGAGAATTCCAGCAGATTGGAGTGGAAATTTACAATAATTACACCAATAAATCCTAGCAAACAGCCGACTATTTTATTTTTGCTCAGTTTATCATTTTTATATAAAAAATGTGCTAGAACCACACTGAAAAAGGTCGTTGTCGCATTCATAATCGAACCTTTGACACCTGTCGTATTGGCTACACCCACATAAAAAAACATATACTGCAGACCCGTTTGGAACATGCCAAGCAATATTAAGCTTGAAAATTGTCGTCCAGACAGTTCAAATTTCCGTTTACTAATGACACGAAACAAGAATAGAAGCAGTAATCCTGCTAAAATAAATCGATAACCTGCAAATACAAATTTGGATGGAATATCTTCTGCCAAGATATCAAAAGCACTATATCCAAGCTTAATAAACGGGTAGGCACTCCCCCATAACAAGCAACATAAACTTGCAACTAGTGTCACAAATAAAGGATCACTAAACTTGTTCGGGTTCTCCAATGCTTTTATTTCATTCACTTTCAATCTTCTCCTCGCATGATATGTAAATGTGTACGGGCTGATCGCACCTCACTGACCATATCACAAACTGCGAGTAGCTGTAACAAAAAAATGAAAGTTCCGTTTCATAAACATACTTAGAGGCTATAATTAACGTCGAAAAAAATGATTGAGGGGATGAGAGCATGTTTAAATCTAAAGAGCTAATAGATAGCTTACTTGCTAACTTTGATAATATAGAGATTACAAACATCATTGAAGAAAAGCATAATAGAGAATATGAAGGAATGATTATCTATATTGGAAATTATACATATCGAAGTCGACTCGCCAAATTAACTCCTAAGAAAAAAGGGTTTTTTGTTGTATTTTGGGAAAAGGATGAAAACAATCAAAATCAACCGTACTCCTTTTTCGAAAGTCCAGACAAACTAATAATCTCAATTATGAATGGAGATATGAAGGGACAGTTTGTTTTTCCAAAATCTAAATTACTCGAAAAAGGAATTTTGAAAAACGAGGACACTAAAGGGAAGATGGCTATTAGAGTTTACCCCTCTTGGGAAAAGAGTTAAATAAATCAGCTGCGCAAACACAAAAGTGGCAGCAAGAATATTTTATTGATTTATCTGATGGAATAGATGACCAAAAATTAATAGACTTATATTTTGGTTAGGTTTGAATGCTTAGATAATAACTGCCGTTCCGCTGACAGCGACCATGAGCATACCTTGACGAACAACTTCGTAGTTCAGATCCACACCGATTACGGCATTGGCTCCCATCTGTGCGGCTTGCTTGGTCATTTCTTCAAAGGCAGCGTCTCTTGCTTCTCTTAGCTTGTTTTCATAGGTACGAGAACGGCCCCCTAGAAGATCTCTAAATGAAGCGAGAAAGTCTCTCCCGACATTGGCAGCGATGATGACTTCACCTGTTGCTACGCCGATATACTGCCTGACCGGGGAACCTTCAACTATTGCTGTTGTTGTAATAATCAAATGTTTTCCTCCTAAAATAAAATAGATTTGTCGCCAATCAGGTTTCTCATTTCCTATGCTAACAGCGTTATTGAAACAGAGCCTAAACGAGTTGCTGAACAATCGTTTAAGTTTGCCTAAGCCGTTTAGGTTCTGTTAATGTCAGTATGCTACTATGAAATGGGTGAAAACGATGACCAATCAAACGGATATTAAAATCGCAATTGTCGACGACGAACCCTCGATTGTCACCATGCTGCAAATGGTGCTTCGCAGGGCAGGGTTCCATCAGCTTTACGATGCTTCCACCTGTGCGGAAGCTCTCGATCTGGTACAGCGGGTTTCCCCGGATATCGTTCTGCTCGATATCACGCTCCCGGACGGGAGTGGTCTGGAGCTTTGTTCCAAGCTCCGTGAATATGGAAATCCGCATATTTTGTTTCTGACGGCTAAGGCATCCGATCTCGATGTGCTGAGGGGATTCGCTATGGGCGGGGACGATTATATTACCAAGCCCTTCAATCCTTTGGAGGTAGCTGCAAGAATTCAGGCGCGCATACGCCGTTTGGAGCCTGAAGCTCCAACTGTGAGTCAGGTGAAACGCCCTGAACCAGGGGTTTACCGATTCGGCCGCTTCACCGTGAATGAGGCGGAGGGGCAGTTAATCGTGGAGGGACAGCCTGTACCTTGTCCTGCGCAGGTTTTCCATCTGCTGCTGCATTTCTGCAAGTTTCCTGGGGTCGTATTTTCCAAAACACAACTCTACGATCAGGTGTGGGGGATCAACGGACAGGGAGATGACTCGACAGTAATGGTACATATTCGGCGCATACGAGAGAAGATCGAGATCGATCCAGGAAATCCAAAGCTACTGCTGACCGTACGCGGGCTCGGCTACAAGCTGTCAAAGGAGTTTCAGGAGCAATGAAGATACAACAGCGCATGACATTTCACTTCACGTATCAATTGATCTTTTATGCCCTGATCATTCTGGCCATTACTCTCATTGCTTGCATTATATTCTTTCAAAACACGACCAATAGTGAGTTGCGCCGGAACTTTCCGGTGGGGGCCTTACAACTGATTGCTCAAGAAGCTTCTTCAAAAGACGGGACCATTCAAATCTCCCCCAAGTGGGATAAGCTTATTGAGGAAAAAGGAATGTGGATGCAGGTTGTAAATGCCGAAGGCGGGGTCATTTACGAAGTAAATACAAATTCGTATGATGGGCTGTCGCCATCGTACTCTATCGCCCAACTACTCGATATTCAGGAGACACGGACACTTGGGACGTATGCTGTTCAAACTCATCTTAACTTTGCCTTTAATGTGCCGATTCTGTATATCCTTGGCTACCAAAGTTCTGACCTTGATCAGCTCATGGCCTGGTTCCACGAATATGGGCAGCAAGGGATGGTATCTAGCGAAAAGCTTTCTTTTCTGGATCAGCGACTGCGTGAAACCGGCAGTTATCTCCAGGTAATCAATTCCACGGGTCATACCGAACAAGCCATCGGTGCTGGAACGTATTTGCAGAAGGGGTACCGTCCACTGGACATTCTGGCAATCCAGCAATCACCCAGCAACTATGATACGAATATTGTCGCCCATCGGGACCAGCGCAGTGGAATGACCTGGATCCTGTATACACCCAATCCAGCGGGAGGACCTTTGAAACATCCGGCGATGGATACGGCAACGCGCGGACTTATGTGGTTTGCAGGTCTAGCTCTTCTCTTGGCAGTACCCTTATCGGTCTGGCATGGCTACCGTTACGGTCAGCCGCTGATTCTGTTCGCAGGCTGGTTCGAACGTATGGGGCGTGGGCAGTACGATCAGGTACTTACCAACAAGGACAAACGCAAGATATTTCGCTCCAATGGCACAATGCGACACCGTTACAGGCTCTATAAGGAAGTCATTGAATCTTTCTATCAAATGGCTGATCAATTGGCCCGAACCGAGAAGGAGCGCGAGCGGCTGGAGAAAGATCAAAGAGAGTGGATGTCAGGAATTTCACATGATCTGCGTACGCCTCTGTCCACAATTCAAGGTTATGGATATATGCTGGAGAGTTTACCGGAACAATGGAGCCAAGAAGAGATGCGTTCCATGGGGGCGACAATCCGGGAAAAAGGGGATTATATGCTTGAGCTGATCTCTGACTTTTCCATGATCCATCAGCTTAAGCAGGGCGATTCGATTATGGAGATTCGGAAAATCGATTTGGTTGAGCTGGTGCGCTGCTCCGTGCTGAAGTATGTCAATGACGCTACGCTGTCTGAATACCAGTTTCACTATGTTGGGGAGGAGCATGCCTTGTGGGTACAGGCTGATGAAACCTGGCTGCTGCGGTTAATGGATAACTTGCTGTCCAATGTCGTGAAGCATAACCCGCCAGGCGTGAACGTCACCGTCTCCATCGGCAGAATGAACAATAAGGCATGTATTCGCGTATTCGATAATGGCAAAGGGATGGACGAGGAAACGCTGCAGCATTTGTTCAATCGTTATTATCGGGGAACAAATACTGAGGAATCGACGGCTGGCTCTGGACTCGGAATGAGCATTGCCAAAACGATCGTGGAAGCACACGGCGGAGAAATTCATGTACAATCCAAAGTACGGAAAGGTACGAAAATTGAGATTTTTTTACCCTGTTGAACTGTTAACCATCTTTAAAAAAATGCATTACTGAAAAAAGCAGCCCAACCTCATTTGAGGGCAGGTTGCTTTTTTGTTGGCTTCTACAACTGTGATACATAACATGCTGCACGACAGAAATCTGGTTGAGGAGAGCCATGCTTCTATAGAATTAATAGTATTTGAAATCAAAAAAGAACCTGGGCAATCATCCCAGGTTCTTCGATATTGTATATAAACAAACACAATGATATAATCAGATTACATTTCTTCGATTTACGAAGACATAAATATCTTATCCTATATTTAAATCTTATCATGGCGGTAAACTCTTTGTCAAATGTTTTTTTCTCAATTTATTGGTTAGGGGAGATACGGAATGAGTTCTTTGGTTATCGGATTTCAGGAATTGGAAAAATTGCAGCATGCGCTCGTTGGTGGAAAAGGATTAAATCTAGCGAAGTTATCAAAGGTGGAAGGAATTCACGTCCCCGAAGGATTTTGCGTTACAACCGTTGGATATCAAAAAGCCGTTGAACAAAATGAAACATATCATGCTTTGCTGGATCAATTAACCTTGTTGAAAGTAGAAGAACGAGAGCAAATTAATGAAATCAGTAGGAAGATCAGGGAACTCATTATGGACGTAGATATTCCTGCCGATGTTGAAAAAGAAGTTGCTCATTATCTCTCCACGTTTGGAGAAACCCATGCGTATGCAGTACGTTCAAGTGCGACCGCTGAAGATTTACCACATGCCTCATTTGCCGGTCAACAAGACACCTACTTAAATATCATTGGGAAAGAATCAATCATGCACCATATCAGCAAATGTTGGGCTTCTCTGTTTACGGATTGCGCGGTAATCTACCGTATGCAAAATGGATTTGACCATGGTCAGGTTTATTTGTCCGTTATCATTCAAAAGATGATATTCCCAAAGGTTTCAGGAATTTTATTTACGGCTGATCCGATCACATGCAACCGGAAACTGCTTTCCATCGACGCAAGTTTTGGACTTGGTGAGGCGCTGGTGTCCGGCTTGGTATCTGCTGATTGTTATAAAGTACGAGAAGGTGAAATTGTCGATAAGAGGATAGCCGTCAAAACGTTGGCTATTTATGGAAGCGAAGATGGTGGAACGTATACACATCAGATCGATCCCGTGCTGCAAAAGACGCAAACACTTACCGATCAACAAATTTTAGAACTGGCACGCGTAGGAAGACAGATCGAAACTCATTTTGGTTTCCCGCAAGATATCGAATGGTGTTTGGTGGATGATATGTTTTATATAGTCCAAAGTCGGCCAATCACAACGTTATACCCGATCCCTGAAGCGAGTGACCAGGAAAATCATGTGTACCTGTCTGTAGGTCATCAACAAATGATGACTGATCCCATGAAACCGCTGGGCTTATCTTTCTTTCTATTAACGACTCCGGCACCCATGCGTATAGCTGGTGGAAGATTGTTTGTTGATATTACGCCTAGGCTGGCTTCGCCTGTCATGAGAGAAAACTTCATAAATACCATGGGACAATCCGATCCGCTTCTTAAGGACGCACTTACAACTGTAATCGAGCGCGAAAATTTCATTAAATCGTTACCTATTGAACAGCCATCACCAACTCCACGTAATAACCATGAACAGAGCGTGTCTGATGGTTTTCAAGCACATATTGAAAATGAATCGACTATCGTCTCTGAGTTGATTAAGAGTAATCAAGCCTCAGTAGAAGAGCTAAAACGTAACATCCAAAACAAGTCTGGATTGAATTTGTTTGATTTTATCCTTGAAGATCTGCAAGAATTGAAGAGATTTCTATCTGACCCACGAAGTTCAAATGTATTTATGACTGCCATGAATGCTTCAGCATGGATCAATGAAAACATGAAAGAGTGGTTGGGTGAGAAAAATGCAGCAGATACGCTCTCTCAATCTGTACTGAACAATATCACCTCGGAAATGGGTCTGGCATTACTGGATGTTGCAGATGTGATTCGTCCGTATCCGGAAGTCATTGCTTATTTACAGCATGTGAAAGAGGATGACTTTATGGATGAACTGCTTAAGGTTGAGGGAGGACAGGAAACAAGGGAAGCTATCCATGATTATCTGGACAAATACGGCATGCGATGTGCCGGAGAAATCGATCTGACCAGAACCCGTTGGATTGAAAAACCCATTACACTTGTGCCATTGATTCTGGGTAACATCAAAAACTTTGAGCCTAATGCAAGCAAACGGAAATTTGAGCAGGGACGACAGGAAGCGTTGAAGAAAGAACAGGAAATATTGAATCGATTGAAGCTATTGCCGGATGGTGATCAAAAAGCCAAGGAAACGAAACGAATGATTGACCTGGTTCGCAACTTCATCGGTTATCGGGAATATCCCAAATACGGCATGATCAATCGTTACTTTGTATATAAACAGGCTTTATTGAAAGAAGCTGAGCGACTTGCACAAGCGGGTATTATTGCCGAAAAAGAAGATATATACCTCCTCACTTTTGAAGAACTTCGTGAAGTTGTACGCACCAATAAACTGGATGAGATGATCATTACCCAACGGAAAGAAGATTATAAAATCTTTGAAAAGCTAACTCCACCTCGCGTGCTCACGTCTGATGGTGAGATCATTACAGGTCAGTATAACCGTGAAAATCTGCCAGCCGATGCTATTGTTGGTCTGCCTGTCTCTTCCGGGGTGATAGAGGGCCGTGCACGTGTCATCTTCAATATTGAAGAGGCTGATCTGGAAGATGGAGATATACTGGTGACTCCCTATACGGATCCGAGCTGGACACCATTATTTGTTTCTATAAAAGGCCTAGTTACCGAAGTAGGTGGACTGATGACACATGGAGCTGTGATTGCGCGTGAATATGGTTTGCCGGCCATTGTCGGAGTAGAGAAGGCAACACAACGAATAAAAGATGGGCAGCGAATTCGGGTACATGGGACAGAAGGATATATCGAAATATTGTAAATGATTGATACACGAATTGAGAGTGTACAGCAATGATCGCGCATCAGACCTGATGTGCGATCGTTTTTTTTTCAAAGTCAACAACGGAAACGAATTGTACAAAAATCAATTACTAATCAAAGCACTTAATTCTGCCTGAAAAACCTTCTCATCATTTTGGTTAAACGTAGTGAGCCGCACCGTGACTATTCCACCACTACTCCTTCTTGGAGATAATTCAATCACTTCTGATAGAACACTAATTTCATCATCTGGAAACACAGGTTTGATAAACTTTATGTTATTCATACCGGTTCCTGCGACAACTTCTTCACCATATACACCAAGTTCCACCCATAGCTTGAAAGACGTGCTCATCGTCTGCATACCCGAAGCAATGAGGCTGCCGAAGCGGCCTTCTTTGGCTTTTGCCTCATCTATATGCATATATTGAGGGTCATAAATTTTTGCAAAATCAATAATATCCTTCTTTGACAATTGAATAGACTCTGTTCTATAGGCCTCGCCTATAACATACTCGTTAAATTTCAATGATGTACACCTCCAATATCTACTCTAAAGGATAAGTCTTCAAAGTGTCCAATTAAAACCATGTAGGGGTTGCACCAAAACTAATGAATTCTTTAGTGGATAATGAACATTAAGTATTTTAACATGGATCAACTGGGTAGACATTTGATTATTATTCATATATCACGTTGCTAAAAAACAGGACTTCCACGGACAACCCAAAGCTTATTTCTAAGTATTTATGTCAGAAATCGATATAGCAGGTAAAGGGAATATACTTTTATACTCCGTGCTAAATCCCCCCGTACTTTTCGTTAATGAGAACATTTTTCAAAATTGAATTAGATAATTATACATATTGTATTCGGAATTTGTGTATTTTCATTTTTTGTAGTAATTGCTACACTGTGCATATTGATAATGAGAATCATTATTAGTTGTTTGAGCGCAACATAACAGAACTAAAGGAGTGTAAATAATGCAAGCTTCTACAGCCACATCCGGTGCTGAATTTAAAGCAGCCAAGAAAGACATTAAAGTATTTCCCATCGTTCTCGCTTTTTTGATGAGTGGGTTCATCGGTCTGTTCGGCGAAACGGCGTTAAACGTAGCGCTTACCGATTTGATGCAGATCTTCAACATTGGGTCGGCCACCATTCAATGGCTGACAACAGGCTATTTGCTGACCATGGGGATTCTCGTTCCGCTATCAGGCCTGCTAATCCAGCGTTTTACAACAAGACAGCTGTTCATAACGTCACTTCTATTTTCATGTCTCGGTGCTTTGATAGGAGCCGTTGCTACAAGCTTCGGTGTGTTAATGGTTTCGCGCATTATTCAAGCAGTAGGAACTGCGCTGTTACTACCACTTATGTTTAATACGATACTGCTCATTTTCCCGGTCGAAAAGCGTGGTGCAGCCATGGGACTGGTTGGACTCGTTATCATGTTCGCCCCTGCGGTCGGGCCGACAATTGCCGGTTTGCTCATTGAAGCATTGAACTGGCATTATATCTTTTGGCTTTCATTCGTTTTTCTTGTCATCGCTCTGATCATTGGAATTTTCACGATGCAAAACGTTTCCGAAACGACCAAGCCACGTATTGATTTATTGTCCATGCTACTGTCGACCCTCGGCTTTGGAGGAATCGTTTATGGTTTTAGTAGCGCTGGTGAAGGAGATGGGGGATGGACCAGTTCTACTGTCGTAATATCTCTTGCAATCGGTCTTGTTGCTCTTATTCTTTTCGCAATTCGCCAGTTAAAAATATCCAATCCATTGCTAGATCTGCGCGCTTTTAAGTACCCGATGTTTGCAATCGGGGCGCTCATGGTCGCACTTTGCATGATGGTTATATTGTCTTCGATGCTCGTACTGCCCATGTACCTGCAAGTAGGCCTTGCATTCTCCACGCTTAGCGCAGGTCTGATCCTGCTGCCCGCGAGTGCATTGAACGGACTTTTGGCTCCAATTATGGGCAGACTGTTCGATAAACATGGACCCAAATGGATCGTCCTTCCTGGGATTGTCTTAATAGCAGTGGCACTCTGGTTGTTCTCTGGAATTACACTTGCTTCCTCGGTGGCCTTTATTATCACGGTTCATGTTATTATGATGATCGGCGTTTCAATGATCATGATGCCTGCCCAAACGAATGGCCTCAACCAGCTTCCACCGCAGCTATATCCGCACGGAACGGCAATCATTAACACGATGCAGCAGGTATTTGGTGCGATTGGTACAGCTGTTGCGGTAAGCGTGATGAGTAATGGACAAGCGAAATATATGAGTCATGCCACGAATCCAAATGACCCTTCACTTATCCCGCTTTCCTTGACTGCCGGTGTACAGGATGCGTTCATATTCGGCATGATCATTTCCCTCGTTGGGTTTGTGCTCTCCCTTTTCATCAAAAGAGTAGTGATCAATCGCTTGCACTAGCAACGGACAAAACAATGACCCCTTTAAAAGGTCGCTGATTTAGCGGCTTTTTTGTTTTCCGAAAACCACGATCCCTTAAAAAGAGAATCCCCTACAATCCGTTTGCTTATTCGAGTTCAGCAACTTCTCCCCGAGGTAACGGAGTACCTTAAGACAATCGGAGTCCCCCTCGAAATAGGCGATAATCTGGCTAATAGCCTGATTTGCAACGATAAGAGTCATCTATTTTGCTTCAATATATGGATTGGTCTAGATGACGCTATGGCATAATGTTACTGCGTTTATTAGGTCTTTATCAGATGACTAGGATAAATTTCCAGTAACAAAAGGATTGTCAAACTTAAAAAAATATGATAATTTCATATCTGTAACCGGTTACACACATAGGAGTGAACGTTCATGACAACAATAAAAGATGTAGCTAATTTGGCTAACGTTTCAGTAGCCACCGTATCAAGGGTCATTAATGAAAGAGGTTATGTTCATGCGGACACTCGTAAGAAAGTGGAGGAAGCGGTCAAGCAGCTTAACTTCTCTCCCAATGAGGTGGCCCGCTCTTTATACAAGCGTAAGTCCAAATTGATTGGCCTGCTGTTACCCGATATTGCAAACCCTTACTTTCCGCAGCTTGCACGCGGCGTAGAGGACCGGATGCAAGAGCAGGACTTCAGACTGATTTTCGGAAATAGTGATGAGGATGAACAGAAGGAAAAGGATTACATCCAGACTTTTATCCAGAATAATGTTGTCGGCGTAATCTCTTCAACGAATTACCCTCATTCTTCAATATATGAGAACTTGAAAATTCCCGTGGTGTTTCTTGACAGAACACCTCTGGACAGTCCCTCCGTATTTGCGGATGGAAGAGAGGGTGGACGTCTGGCTGCACGGGAGATTATTAAGCGTGGAAGCCGCCGAATTACGGTTATGCAGGGACCAGCACATATCAAACCTGCGCAGGATCGTTTTGAAGGCGCAATCGAGAGCATACGTCAGGCCAGCCTGGATTACCGTGTAATCCAAACGACATCCTTTTCCTTTAACGATGTTGGGTTATGGGCGAATGAGCTTTTCAGCAAGTATGGCGATAGCGACGGAGTCATTGCTAGTAATGATATCGCAGCTATGGCGGTATTGCACGAGGCATTGCGCATCGGAAAAAAAGTTCCGGAGGATATGCAAATTATCGGCTTCGACGATATTCCGATGAGCAGCCTGCTATCTCCTGCATTGTCGACCATTCGCCAACCGGCATACGAGATGGGAAGAGAAGCTGCCGGCTTGCTTATCAAACTGGTGGAACAAGCTCCAATCGAAAACAAACACATACAGCTTCCGGTCAGTTTCATTGAACGGGGCACAACAAGAAAGGTGAATTCAGATGGCTAAAATATGCGTAATTGGCAGCAGCTCAATGGATTTGGTTGTTACTTCTGCAAGGCGCCCGGGGGCGGGTGAAACCGTCCTTGGCGACAGTTTCAAAACAGTTCCAGGCGGCAAAGGAGCAAATCAGGCAGTCGCTGCCGCAAGGCTGGGGGCCGATGTTTCCATGATCGGCCGGGTGGGCGATGACACTTTTGGTACAGCCATTTTAAATAATTTTAAAGCAAATGGTGTAAATACACAGAATGTGAAACCGGTTACACATCTGGAGAGCGGTACGGCTCATATCGTGCTGGCTGAAGGTGATAATAGTATTGTAGTCGTGGAAGCGGCAAATCGCGAAGTTACACCAGCCTATGTTGATGAAGCGATAGAAGTGATCCAATGTGCCGATATTGTATTGATTCAGCAAGAAATTCCAGAAGAAACCGTTGTTCGTGTCAGCGAGATTTGCGCCCAAAGCGGAACGCCCCTGTTGTTGAATCCTGCACCAGCAAGAAAAGTACCGGATGAGGTCATTGACAAAGCTGCTTATATCACGCCTAACGAGCATGAGGCCGAGATATTGTTTCAGGGCATGACTCCGGCTGAGGCGCTACGCAAATATCCTAACAAGTTGTTTATTACGGAGGGCAGTAACGGTGTTCGATATTTTGACGGCGAACAGGAAATCGTTGTACCTACTTACAAAGTGGAACCAGTGGATACGACTGGAGCGGGTGATACCTTTAACGCCGCATTTGCGGTCGCCCTTGCGGAAGGTAAACCGCTACAAGAGAGCATCAGATTTGCCAACCGGGCTGCATCGCTATCCGTGACCAAATTCGGCGCACAAGGAGGCATGCCGACACGGGATGAAGTGGAGGAAAGCCTGAAATGAAGAAGCAGGGTATATTGAACAGTCATATCTCCAAGGTGTTGTCTGATCTGGGTCATACGGACACAATAGTTATCGCGGATGCTGGTCTCCCTGTTCCAGAAGGGGTACCCAAAATCGACTTGTCCCTGAAACTGGGGACACCAAGTTTTCAAGAGGTCGTGGAGCTTATAGCGGACGATATGGTCATTGAGAAAGTGATTTTGGCAACAGAGATCAAGGCAGGGAATCCAGAAGCTATGCAGTTTATTACCGAGAAATTTGGCGATGAAGCCATTGACGTTTCCATTAGTCATGAACAATTCAAGGTGTTGACCCGGAATGCCAAAGTGGTCATTCGTACGGGCGAAGCTACGCCGTATGCTAATTGCATTTTACAATCGGGCGTCATTTTCGGTTAAAAGGGGGACGGTATCATGCATATTCAGATGCAAGACATATATAAAGCTTTTGGCACCAACCAAGTGCTAAGAGGGGTGGATTTTGAACTAAAGGAAGGCGAGGTTCATGCTCTGATGGGGGAGAACGGGGCCGGCAAATCCACGCTAATGAACATTTTGATCGGTCTTCATGGGCGGGATCAAGGAACCATCTCCATTGACGGGAAAGAAACCTATTTTGCCAATCCGAAGGAAGCTGAGAAGATGGGGCTTGCTTTTATCCACCAAGAGTTGAACGTTTGGCCGGAAATGACAGTGCTTGATAATCTCTTCATAGGTAAGGAAATAACTTCGTCTTTTGGATTGCTGAACACAAGACAAATGAAAGCGCTTGCCACTGAGCAATTTGCCAAGCTTTCCGTACAGATTCCGCTGGATCGTCCTGCCGGGGAATGTTCTGTGGGTCAGCAGCAAATGATTGAAATTGCCAAAGCACTAATGACCGACGCCAAAGTAATCATTATGGATGAGCCCACGGCGGCGCTTACGGAGCGGGAGATTCAGAAGTTGTTCGGCGTGATCACTTCACTTAAGAAAAATGGTGTTTCCATCGTATATATCTCGCACCGGATGGAGGAGATTTTCACCATTTGCGACCGGATCACGATCATGCGTGACGGCAAAACGGTAGACACCAAGACGATCCCGGAGACCAGTTTTGATGAAGTGGTGCGGAAGATGGTCGGACGGGAACTCACGGAACGATATCCGGCACGAAATCCTTCGTATGGAGAAGTGGTCCTTGAAGTACGGGACGCAAGCAGCAAAGGATTGTTCCAGAATATCAGCTTTACGGTGAGAGCAGGTGAGATCCTCGGGTTCTCCGGGCTGATGGGCTCTGGACGGACAGAGATCATGCGAGCGATCTTCGGTTTGGAACCTTTGGACGGTGGCGAAATCATGATTCGAGGCAAAAAGGCTCATATTCGGAAGCCAGCGGATGCGGTTAAACATGGAATCGGATTTATTACGGAAGACCGCAAGGATGAAGGCTTGGTGCTCGATTTTTCTATTCGTGAGAATATGGCCTTACCCAATTTGTTCAGCTTCTCAAGTAAGGGATTCATCTCGACTCAGAAAGAACAGGAATTCGTCGATACGCTCATCAAACGTTTGCAAATCAAGACACAATCTTCTGAGACGGCAGCACGAAACCTGTCAGGGGGCAACCAGCAGAAGGTGGTTATTGCCAAATGGGTCGGCATTGGTCCGAGTGTACTCATTCTGGATGAGCCAACACGCGGCGTGGACGTTGGAGCCAAGCGAGAAATTTATCAGTTGATGAACGAGCTGACTGACCGCGGAGTTGCCATCATTATGGTATCTTCCGAGCTGCCTGAAGTACTCGGCATGAGCGATCGAATTGCGGTTGTGCATGAGGGACGTATTAGCGGTGAACTGGCAAAAGAAGAGGCAACACAGGAAAACATTATGACATTGGCTACAGGGGGACAATGATATGACAAATTTGCAGGAAAACCAATCCGCCAAGAGCGGTTTCCGTTTGACAAATGTGACACAGAAATTAGGTCCATTGCTCGGACTAATCATCTTAATTATCATCGTATCGGTGTTGAATCCAAGCTTTTTGGAACCGCTTAACATCTTGAATCTATTGCGTCAGGTTTCGATTAACGCGCTGATTGCTTTTGGCATGACATTTGTCATTCTGACAGGTGGTATCGACTTGTCAGTTGGCTCCATTCTGGCTTTGTCTAGTGCCTTTGTAGCCAATATGATGCTGTCTGGCCTGGATCCGATTTTGTCGATCATTATTGGGGTTGCACTCGGCGGTGTCATGGGTATGGTGAACGGGTTGATGATTACGAAGGGTAAGATGGCTCCGTTTATTGCTACATTGGCAACGATGACGGTGTTCCGGGGATTGACGCTGGTATATACAAACGGTAATCCGATTACCGGATTGGGCGATAGCCTGCTGTTCCAACTGTTCGGTCGTGGTTATATGCTAGGAATACCGGTTCCAGCAATCACAATGCTCATTACTTTCGTAATTCTGTGGACGATTTTGCATAAAACGGCTTTTGGCCGTAAAACGTACGCGCTTGGAGGCAATGAGAAAGCGTCCATTATCTCAGGTATTAAAGTGCATCGCGTGAAAATCATGATTTACTCTCTGGTAGGTATGCTGTCAGCGCTGGCAGGTGCGATTCTGACCTCCCGTCTGAATTCCGCGCAGCCAACAGCAGGTACTTCATATGAACTGGACGCCATTGCAGCTGTTGTTCTGGGTGGAACAAGCCTATCAGGTGGTAGAGGACGGATCGTCGGCACACTGATTGGGGTCCTGATTATCGGCGTACTGAACAATGGTTTGAACCTGCTCGGAGTGAACTCGTTTTATCAAATGGTTGTAAAAGGCGTCGTTATTGCCATCGCTGTCCTGTTGGACCGCAAGAAAACGGCTTAAGGAGAGAAGCGAACATGAAAAAACTAACCATATTGCTTGTAAGCGTAATGATGATCGTTCTGGCAGGATGCTCTCTGGAGCCTCCGGGTTGGGCTAAGCCCGACTCTGCCGGTAGCAATGGACAGAAAAAAATTGGACTGTCAGTTTCCACGTTGAACAATCCCTTCTTTGTTTCCCTCAAAGATGGGGTCGTTGCAGAAGCCAAAAAACAAGGAATTCAGGTCATTGTTGTTGATGCTCAAAATGATTCAGCCAAACAAACCAATGATGTGGACGACCTGATTCAACAGGGCGTGGATGCCCTTCTGATTAATCCTGCGGATTCCGCTGCAATCTCTACGGCTGTTCAATCGGCCAATAGCGTGGGTATTCCAGTGATTACATTGGACCGTTCCGCAGACAAAGGCGACGTGGCAGCATTGGTCGCATCCGATAACGTCAAAGGTGGACAAATGGCGGCGGAATATTTCGTGAAACAGCTAGGCGAGGGAGCAAAAGTGATTGAACTTGAGGGTGTACCCGGAGCTTCCGCAACAAGAGAGCGGGGGAAAGGTTTCCACGAGATTGCCGACAAAAAACTGAATGTGGTTGCGAAGCAGTCAGCGGATTTCGATCGCTCCAAAGGTTTGAATGTAATGGAGAATCTGCTGCAGGGTAATCCTGACGTACAGGCGGTATTTGCCCATAACGACGAGATGGCGCTTGGCGCGATTGAAGCAATTCAAAGTTCTGGTAAAGACATTCCCGTGATTGGATTTGACGGAAACGATGATGCAATCAAATCCATTAAGGATGGAAAGTTGACAGCAACAGTCGCTCAGCAGCCAGTACTGATTGGCCAGCTGGCGGTGCAAGCTGCTCTGGATGTGCTGGGCGGCAAGCAGGTAGAGAAATCAATTCCGGCTGAATTGAAGCTGGTGACCAAGGAAAACGCAAACGATTAATTCAACAAATACGTCCCGTTCTGGACAAAATGTCCAGGGCGGGATTTTTATTTTATCCAACTGCTACACTGGAGACGATAGTTGACATTGAAGACTGCGGTAGTTTTTAATCGTTATATTATTGATCACATCTCGCGGGGCATGTAAATTAGTTTTATGCATGAGAAAAGGAGAGGTTGCGCTGCATGGAAAATGTATCAGAGGAAGACAAATTGCAATCCATCCAAGCTTTCCATTCGACCATACGCAAATCGGAAAACGCTTTGACTAATTTGACTCAGAAAGGGAATAACACTACTTTATTAAAGAAACGACTCAACGCCTTATACATCGGTTTGGCTATGCTGGAAACGGTCTGGAATCAAAAAGCTCATCAGTACACCAAGGAAGAGTTGGCAGAAGCTCGCAATGTTCTGATCGGTTTATTCCCGTCCCTTGAGAACAGTTATACTAAGTCAAAAACGGGCAGTCCTCAAAAAACGCTTTTAAGAAGAAGAATTAAAGCATTTGAACTGGCTGTTCAGGCCATGGATGACGTTGTGGAAAAATAAATTGCTGGAACAAAAATCGTGTTTGCCATACTTGCACTTCTTCAAGAAACATCAATAGTTCGTGTAAATAAGGTTTAGTAAGATCCAAAAAAAACCATCTCAATTATTGAGATGGTTTAATTTTTGTTCATATGCTTCAAACATATTGACTCAATCATCAGAATAAACAGTTGTATTGAAACTTTCAGGACCCAAACGTACGTTATTCACATTATAAATGGGGTTATAGGAGAATGTAGCGTACGCTGAGTAGACAAGCTGCCCATTGCCTGGGGCTGGGACATTGTACTCCGAACCGCTAAAGCTTAAAATGCAAGGACTGAAAAATGGGTTGGACAATACAGTTGTATTGGCCCGATATACAAGCTGTTGCGAACCGCCTAATCCTCGGTATACTTCGATAATAAGATTTCCGTTAACTGGCAACTGACTTGCTGTAATTTCGACGATCCCCGAAAAAAAAGTCCGAATCGACATACCCGGGTTACTGATTTGCAATCCAACCTGGGCAAACAATAGCGGGACACCATTCGTGAAGCTGGGAGTTAAAATTTGCTGGCCATTGGAGCCTTGGGAAGTCCGTGCATCTAACGTTTTAACCATGAAATTTCCTCCTTTCATATTTTCATAGAATCCTGTTAGCCATGTGTTAATCGTCGCTGTATGAAACCGCATTGAAGCATTCTGGACCAACGCGGCTGGCTTGCTCTGATGGGGATGCCGGAACAAATGTCACAAAACAAGAATAGATAAGCTGCCCGGTAGGAGGAGGAGGCACATTGAAATCAGAACCATCGAAGCTTGCCAGTATGCTTCCCACAGAAGGGAATATAGGCTGGGAAACGACATAAATCGGCGTGCCTGTATAGGTCGAACCTCTGAAAATTTCAAATCGAACGGAAGATGGTTGTGAGGACAAATTTGCTACCGAAATCCGATAGGTTCCGTTAAACTGAGTGCGAATAACTGTTCCTGGATTGACAATGTTTAGACCAAGGATACCCACCAAAGTAGGCGTATTTGGAGTAAGTGGAACATTAAACGGAGCAACACCGTTAGACCCAAGTGAAGTACGAGCGTCAAGCGTACGAACCATAACAATTCCTCCAATCTATTATTTTGTTATATCTTATGTAGCTAGTTTCAAAGAGTTATCAGCTAATTGGTAAGGATTTTTTCGTGGAACTAACCTTATAGCTTCTGGAACCATGTAAGTTTCCCAATCGGGGGCTTCAATGTATAATGATTATTCGAGGTGATGAAGATGGCAAGATCCAAAGAATTTGAAGTTAATGAAGTATTAGATAAAGCAATACAACTGTTCTGGGCCCAAGGATATGAGAAAACTTCGATGCAGGATTTGGTTGAATATATGGGCATTCATCGAAGAAGTATCTATGATACCTTTGGGGATAAGCATGCTCTGTTTATGAAAGCTCTTGAACGTTATGAAACGAAGCAGACCAACAAAATGAGTTTTCTAATTGATACCCAAAAACCAATCAAAGAGATTATTAGGGTATTGTTTGAGTCAACTATAAGAAATGAAGGACAACCTATAGGCTGTTTTCTTGTAAACTCAGGCGTGGAACTGGGCGTATTGGATCCTGAAGTTGCATCCTTGGTTAATGAGAGTTACTTGCGAACAGAGGAATTCTTGAGAAACCTTGTTCTGGAAGGCCAGCAAAAGGGTGAAATCAAGGCTGACGTTGACCCTGAAGTTATTTCACATTATTTGATGAATGCATGGGTGGGGATACGAACGTTGGTTAAGACCACTACGGATCCGCAAAAATTAACAAATATTATGGATATGACATTATCCGTTTTAGATTGAAAATGGAGTTAAGGCATGGCAGGCAAAGAGGGGGTGTCTCCATGAAGGCTGATTTGTTTTAGTGATACAGGTTCTTGTCCTGTTTATGTTATAAAGAACTTGTATCGCATGTCTGGCATAACTCATAGTTCCCTGTCCCAACATCATTATATAGCAGTCAGAAAATAATTCTTTACTGTTCGTTCTAGAAATGCTATTCTAAATAGCAAGTTAGATCTAACTGTTTTTTTTGCAATATTAAGAACGATCGTTCTAAAATTATTTTAATAGCTTACTTATACTAAAATACATGTTGATAAGGAGAGAATAGGATGAAATATACAGTTATTACAGGTGCAAGTTCAGGGATTGGATATGAGACAGCATTGGCGTTTGCTGCACGAGGCAAAAACTTAATTTTGGTCGCAAGAAGATTGGACAAATTACAAGAACTCAAATTAGCAATTCAGAATATTGACGCTACAGTACATGTTATTGTTCAAACTAGTGATCTATCGGATACTGCTCAGGCATATACATTTTATAACACGCTGAAGGAATACCAAATCGAGACTTGGATTAACAATGCGGGGCTTGGTGAAGGTTCTTTTGTAGCAGAACAGAATCTGGAGAAAGTTGAAACCATGCTGCGTGTGAACATTGAGTCCCTGACGATCCTTTCCACACTGTATGTGCGAGATTATGCAGACATAGAGGGAACTCAGTTAATTAACGTTGCATCCGCACTTGGATATGCCATTGCTGTTGGAAGTGTTGCGTATTCGGCAACGAAGTTTTATGTTAGTGCCTTCACAGAAGGGCTTGCCAAAGAACTTGAAATAAAAGATGCAAAACTAAAAGCAAAAGTGCTAGCTCCAGCTATAACGGAAACGGAATTCGTGAATAAATCATTAGATACAGAAGATTTTGATTACAAAGCAAACATGTCTAAATACCACACCGCCAAAGAAATGGCAGGCTTTATGTTAGATCTATATGATAGTAACGAAGTCGTAGGGATTGTAGACCTGAACTACAATTTCAATCTGAGAAGCCCAATCTATCCAATCATAGGCGCATTGCATTAATATATTGATAAAACAATTAAGAGAATGACTCTACTGTTGAGTGAAGTGCACCACCCCTTAGAATGGACATTGGAAAAACCCCTGGGTTTATCCGATGAAATTCTAGGGGGTGCATTTTTGTATGGCTAAAAAAGAGGCTTTTCGTCTACATATTGTTGAGAGGTGGACTTACCGTTTGTATGGACGTATTCAGATGTAAGCGTGTACACTATGTAAATATATATCATTCCGTTTTAAAAAAAATTGGGGGCTGGATATGAGGAAAACGTTATTTAATCGATTGCTGTTTTCTTATATGCCGATTTTTATTGTCGTGATCACGTTTACGTTTTTTGTTTTTTTTCAGATATTAAGCGAACAAAGCCGTAAGGAGGCACTTAACGCCAACAAAATGCTATCATTACAGGCGATGCGTCTGATCGATACTTCCCTGAAGGCGATAGACAATATGATAATGTCGGAAACCATAAATAATAAGCAGTTGATTGATTTCTTCAATAATGAAGAGAAGAATAACATTTTCATCAACATAAGCGCAGTTAAAAAAATGCAGGATATGATATCCTATTACCCCATGATTGATTCGATCTATTTTGTGCGTTACGAAGACAATTTCGTGCTCAGTAATGCGACAAGTGATCAACTTAGCAACTACAGGGACGAGCCATTTATTAAAAAGGCCATGGATCCGCTCGCACCAAAGCAATGGTCGGGCATAAGAAGCTTCGAGCAGTTTTCTACAAAAGGGAGTAAGCCTGTCGTTAGTTTGGTACGGGGAGCGCCATTTATTACAGGCAAGAAAGGCATGATCGTCGTCAATGTGGCAACTGATTCGTTGCAGAACAGTATTGCTGACCTATACGATTCAAAAACAAGCTTTATCGGTATTCGGGACGCCGCGGGAAATGATTTGTTTAGTGACTTGCATTCTAAAGAACAATCAAAGATTTTCTCCAATTATGTATCGAGCTATACCGGATGGTCCTACCAAAGCGGACTTATAAATGGCAAGTTGTTCCATGTAATCTCTTCATTATATAATGTCTGGTTTATCATCGGGATTGTGACGATTGGGGGTGGTTTTGTATGGCTGCTCTATGTTACCAGACGCAATTCAAGACCGCTGGAACAGATTGTGGCGCGAATCCGCGGTTACCGTCTCCCTTTGTCCAAGGAATTGGGAGATGAGTTTTCCTTTATCGAATCGGCCTTGTCCAATATTATTGAGCAATCGAATCAGTATCAGCAAAAGCACGATGAAGATCGGCATCTGCGAAAAAGGTACTTGTTCCACCAACTCATTGAAGGTGACATGGGTTTAACCCATGAGGAATGGATAGGAGAAACAAACAGTCTTCAGCTTCCATACTCGTTTAATAAACAAGTCGTACTTGTGATCGAAATGGATAAATACAGTGATTTTTGCTGCCAATACTCCCGTAGAGACCAAAATCTTCTTAAATTCGCGCTACGCAGTGTTATTCAGGAGCTTGCTCCAAAATATGGGCTCGTGCTTTGGTCCGAGTGGACTTCGCCATTTCAGCTAAGCGTCATGGTATTTGTGGACAGCGAAGAGGAAGCAGGTACTTCCATAACACACAAACTTTTCGAGAGCGTTCGTATGTGGGTGCAAGAAAATCTGAAGTTTACGGTAACGGTAGGTATCGGTGAGCAGGTTACAGAGCTTTCAAGCGTCGCAAAATCTTATAAAGAGGCACTCAGGGCGCTTAAATATAAAATAGTGTTAGGAGAAAACAGGCTCATTACTAGCGACCACATCGCAAATCACGGTCAGGTTGAGGTGTTCTCACAATTAAATGTAATTCGATCCATCATCCAGTCGTTCAGACTTCTTGAGGACGAATGGAAGACGAAATACGATAAGCTCATGAATGAAATGAAGCTAGGGTTGTTAACGAAAGATGAAATTACAAATCTGATGAATTATTTAATTTACTACTTGGGACTGGAAATCTCCGGGATGACAAAAGAGGTCCAAGAAATATGGATGCGAGACGGGTTACCGAGGCTCAGTAAGATCATAGATGAGTGCCATTCACTCGAGCAAATGCGGGAAGAATCTTTGACCGTGTTGAACAGCTTTTACACAGATTTGAAGGGAGCGCAAAACAGGCGTCTGCATGCAGCTACCATTCGAGATATGCGGAAAATGATCGAAGAGGAGTATGCCAATCCGAACATGTCGCTTGAATATCTCAGTTCAATCTTTAACATTAATGGAAAATATGTAAGCAAGCTGTTCAGGGAAGAGACCGGACAGAAATTCGTCGACTTCTTGATTGACATCCGCCTGCAGGCCGCAAAGCGCTTGCTCACGGAAACACAAGTTTCCATGCAGGAGGTAGCTGAGAAGGTAGGTTATACAAGCGCGATCTCATTCAGCCGTGTGTTTAAGAAAGTGGTAGGTTACTCCCCAAGCGAATTCCGCGAAGAAGCAGCGCGCAGACAGATCGGTTGAATTTGGTTAACTGGTTGAAAATGGTTTGCTACGCCTGCTTACCCAGCATTTTCATAATGTATTTCAATGCAGCAGCTCCGGCTAAACACCGGAGCTGCTGCGCATTTTCATGCCATGCGAAGACGGTTAAGTTAACGATTATTGTTTCTTGCTGCACCTCGTTATCTTACTTTACTATGTAGAATGTAAGCGCAAACAATTAGATCGAACGAAAGGAGAAGGAGCATATGTCAAGCATGCAAAAGAGAATCAGGAAACCCGAAACTTCAATGCAAGGCCAGCCACATGGACCTGTATTGCCTGACAGCAAATCATCATTACGCTTCATTGGGAAAAAAATGAAGCGTCACTGGCAGTTATACTTGGTCGTATTTCTGCCGTTGCTGTATTTGGTCATTTTCAAGTATATACCTATGACTGGCGTTGTTATTGCTTTCAAAGAGTACAACGTCATCCAAGGTATTTGGGGTAGCCCATGGGTCGGATTGAAATATTTCGAACAATTTTTTGAATCACCAAACTTTTGGCTGTATTTGAAGAACACGCTTGGCATTAATATGTACGGTTTGCTTGTTGGTTTTCCTGCTCCGATTCTATTGGCACTTGCATTAAATGAAATTCGTAACGGTTTTTTCAAAAGCAGTGTACAAATGATCACCTACGCGCCTTACTTTATTTCAACGGTTATCATGGTCTCCATTCTCATCGTAACTTTGTCGCCAAGTGTAGGGATTATTAGCAAGTTCACACAACTACTCGGGATTGAAAATACAAATTTCATGGGAATTCCCAGCTTGTTCAAATCGATTTATGTCTGGTCGGATGTATGGCAATTTTCAGGTTATGGTGCCATTATCTACATTGCAGCTTTGGCAGGAGTCAACCCTGAACTGTATGAATCGGCAAAAGTGGATGGTGCGTCCCGGATGCAGAAAATAATCAATATTGACTTACCGAGCCTTATTCCAGTATCCGTCATTCTGCTCATATTGAATTTAGGGAATTTCATGAAGGTTGGATTCGAAAAAGTATATTTGATGCAAAATCCACTAAACATCAGCACCTCAGAGGTCATTTCTACCTATGTGTACAAGGTAGGGCTGCTCAGCTCCAGCTTCAGCTTTTCGACTGCAATCGGTTTCTTCAACTCGATCATCAATCTGATTCTTCTTGTGAGTGTTAACTACATTGCCAAGAAGTTATCCAATTCAAGTTTATGGTAACAGCAAATCAGCAGAAAGGAGGAACAAATATGTTCAAAGCGTCAAGGATTCGGGAATCGTATGGTGACCGTTTGTTTCTAGTCGGTGTCTATACTTTTTTGATCGTGGTGACGATTGTCGTCCTTTTTCCGCTCATCTTTATCATTTCATCATCGTTTAGCTCACCGCAAGCCGTCGTATCCGGCAAGGTGTGGCTGTTGCCCGTCGACTTTACGCTGGAAGGTTATAAAGCGGTGTTTCGAAATCCACAAATCATCTTCGGTTACTTGAACTCGCTCTATTATACTGTCATAGGTACAGCAGTTAACGTTGCTTTAACTGTTATGCTTGCTTATCCGCTCGCCAGAAAAACGTTCTACGGCCGTAATTTCATCATGGTCATTCTAGTCATAACGATGATGTTCGAAGGAGGGCTTATCCCCTTATATCTCGTAGTAAAAAACCTTCATATCCTCGATACACGTTGGGCGATGATTTTGCCAGGAGCCATGGCGGTGTTTCAAGTGATTGTTGCTCGGACCTTTTTTCAGACCACGATTCCCGAGGAAATTGCGGAAGCTGCCGAACTCGATGGCTGTAGTGACATCCGGTTCATTACCAGTATGGTAATTCCGCTCTCCAAACCCATTTTGGCTGTGCTGACGCTGATGTATGCTGTGGGCCACTGGAATGCCTACTTCGATGCATTGATTTTCCTAAAATCTCCTGATTTGTTCCCGTTACAGATCGTGTTGCGTAATATTCTTATTCTGAACTCGATCGATCCGACCATGGTGACCAATGTTGATCAGATGTTGGCGCAGCAAGGATTGAAAGACTTGCTTAAATATTCGCTTATCGTTGTCGCAAGCGCACCTGTCCTGATCATTTATCCGTTCGTGCAGAAGCACTTTGTTAAAGGTGTCATGATCGGTTCATTAAAAGGATAGTGACGGGCAGGTAGCTTAACTTGCATTTAAGGAGGTGAGGGGTTGAAGACCAGATAGAATGCTTCTGTAATTGAAATTTATGTTCGATAAATGGGAGGGGTCATAACTATGAAAACATGGAAAAAGTCATTCTCTTGCGTCCTCGGGGCTGCACTCTGTTTATCATTCGTCTTGAGCGCCTGTAGCGGGGATTCGAGCACAACTACGAATACATCTTCTGCTAGTGCACCGGAAGCAAGCGACGTGTTTACGCCCGTTGGAGAATATCCGATTGTCAAAACGCCCATGACGATCAAAATGTTTGCTCCACAGTACGCCGTCATAGAGAATATGGAAACCAATACATTCACGAAATACCTCCAAGACAAGACGAATATTCATATAAAATGGGATCTCGTACCCGAAAAAGCGCTAAACGACCGCAAACAATTGATGCTGGCAAGCGGTGATTATCCTGAAGTCATTTTGCATGGGAGCTTAACCAAAGAAGAGCAGATGAAGTATGGCAAAGAGGGTGTGTTTATTCCACTGAACGACTTGATTGATAAATATGCGCCTAACTTCAAAAAAGCAATGGCTGAACTGCCGTACCTTGAAAGTTCTATCACTTCACCGGACGGCAACATTTATGCACTTCCGCAAGTGAACGAGTGCTATCACTGCAACTATGCACAGAAGCTATGGATCAATCAGTCTTGGCTGGATAAGCTTGGGTTGAAAATGCCGTCAACAACGGACGAGTTTTATGAAGTGCTAAAAGCTTTTAAAGAAAATGATCCGAACGGTAATGGGATAAAAGACGAAATCCCGCTTACCGGCGCTGACGACATGTGGGCAGGGAACGTCGCTTCCTTTTTGATGAATTCGTTCATCATCGACGATCAGGTGGACAAAGACAACGGGACTTTTCTCCAGGTAAAGGACGGCAAAGTGGATTTCGTTGCCAATAAGGAAGAATGGAAGCAGGGGTTATTGTACCTGAAAAAGCTCTATACGGAAGGCCTGATCGATCCAGCATCATTCACACAAAACTCCGATGCCATCCAGCAGTTGGGCAACCGTCAAGACGCAAATGTGATTGGCAGCATTACAACTGCTTTAATCAGTTACGCCCACAGCCCAGATGACAAACACCCACGTCATAAAGAGTATGTCACTGTACCTCCCCTCAAAGGACCGAACGGTGTGCAGCAAGCAGGATACTTTGCGGGAGTAAGTGTGTCGCAGATGGCTATTACGAACAAAGCGACCGATGAACAGAAAATCGCCGCAATCCGTTTGGCCGACTACTTATATACAGAAGAAGCCATTGTGAATCAAGAGCGCGGTCCGGAAGGCGAAGGATGGCGCAAAGCGGAGGAAGGCGAGCTGGGTATGGACGGCAAACCGGCAACTTATGCAATTATTTCTGATGGTGAAACCAAAATTACGTATAACGATCGCTGGGATCAGCTTGGACCGTCGCTCCGCACATACCAGTATCGTGACTCATGGGCAGCTCTGCAGGATCCGCTTGCTGAAGGCGCGTACGAGGTTCGTCTGAAGCGTGAATCAGCCAAATATGAGCCGTTCCAATCGAAGGAGAATTATCCGTCCAGCGTATTCATAGCATTGGAAGACACTCAGGTTGCGGCTCAACTGAAAACATCAATCCGAGATTACGTCAAGTCGAACATGGCTCAGTTCATTACGGGCAGCAAGGACATCGAGAAAGAATGGGATTCTTATGTAAAAGGTCTGGATGGTCTGCAGCTTGGTCAGTATATAGAAATTTACCAGAAGGCAATTGATACGAAATAATTCGAAATTTTCCCTAAATAATTCTACCTTCAAGTCTGAACTGGAGGAGGACCTGGAGGATTTCAGATTAGACTCGGAGGTGCAGATTGGAATGAACTGTGGTTTGCAAAACATGTTCTATAAGTATATATGGTCGTCCAATTGGTGGAATCAGGGACGTGAAGACACGCAGGTGAAACACTTGGAACTTCGTTGCTGTAAAAATGACAGCGCCGCCTTTCAGGCATTGGTCAGCTCAGATCAAGAGGATATGCTCGTTACGATTAACCGGGATGCATTGTTATGGAAGGGCGGGCCGATCAAAATCGTGCGCTGCGAGGTGGAAACGGATGCTCCCTGCAAGATCGATCTTCAGCTTATCGGGTTGATAGAGGACGATAATCGTGTTATGACTTCAGATGTTCTGCTGGATGAACCCTACCAATGGCTTAGGAAGCGTCAGATCCAACCTTTGTGGGTGGAGCTTCGTGCCGATGATTCCGTTGTAAGCGGTCAATATGAAGGCAAGCTGAAATTCTACACGCATACGATGTTCGAGGATGAGGTTTTGGAGAAAGAACTGACGTTTCGTTTAACGATCAGTGAACAAGTGCTGCCAGAGCCTCAAAATTATACGTTCGTTTTGGACTTGTGGCAGCATAACTGTAATATTGCAAGAAAATATGATGTTTCCTATTGGTCCGATGAACATTTCATGCTTCTTGATTCGTATCTTCACAGCTTGTCTCAGCTCGGACAAAAGGCTTTGACGCTTGTTGTTTCAGAGGAGCCATGGAGCGGACAACGATCATTTATCGATGCTGAGCCATCCGACTTGAATGAATATAGTATCGTTCAAATCGTGAGACGGAGCGACGGTCGATTTGACTATGATTTTACGAACTTGGATCGGTATGTTGAGATAGGAGAGAAGCACGGAATATGCAAAGAAATAGAAGTATTCGGCTTGATCAATATTTGGAAGCATGAGGATGAAGGGTTTGGGGGAGTTGTGGATGATTATCCCGATGCCATTCGCGTCCGCTATTATGATGAAGAAACCGGGAGCTATATGTTTATCCGAAATAAATCAGATCTTAGTGCTTATATTGTGGCATTAGAGCAGCATTTTATCTCGAAAAAGTGGATGGACCGCGTTCGCGTTGTTGCGGATGAACCGGCTGATATCAGCTTATTTGAGGAAAGTTTAGCATGCTTACGCGAGATGGCGCCATCATTCCGCTATAAAGCAGCAATCAATCATACCGAGTTTATTCGTAAACATATCGAAGGAATCGTTGATTATGTGCCTGTCCTTGACTGTGCTGCAGAGGAATTTGAACAGCTAGAGCAATTAAGAAAGGACGTGAAGGGGACATTTACGTTTTACGTTTGCTGCTCGCCAGATAAACCCAATACGTTCCTCAGTTCGCCGTCGATTGAGTCTCGGGTGATCCCTTGGCTCGCAGAAAAGCTGAAATTGGATGGCTTTCTACGGTGGAATTATACCGTGTGGCCCGACAAGCCACTGGAGAGGCTTTCCTATCGTCCTATGATATGGAAGGCTGGGGATACGAATTTCGTTTACCCGGGAAAAAGGGGCAAACCGCTGCTTTCACTGCGTTATAAGTGGCTGCAGCGAGGCATCCGCGATTACGAATATATGCAGATAGCAAAGCAGAATGGACAGGAAGAGCAGGTTGAAAAGATTCTCCAGCGAGTATTTCGATTCGATCATCCGAGAGACCTTGCACCCTCCTCTGGCAAAACGGCCATGCAGTTATACAGTTTTAATATCGAGGACTACGATCGATTATATGAGATTGAGAACGAACAAACAGAATGAACAGCGGTATTTTAAACAATGGGATGAGAAAGGTGTGATCATATGAATCTTGTTCAAAAATTAACGCCATCAGCCAAACAACTTGCTTTTCAAAAATGGGAGTTTGGATTGTTTCTTCATTTCGGACTTCGCACTTTTTATGAAGGATATGTCGATTTCGATGAAAGGCAGATGGATCCGGCTGCTTTCAATCCTGTTGACTTAGACTGTGAGCAGTGGATCCGGTCGGCCAAAGAAGCCGGAATGAACTATGCTGTGTTAACTGCGAAGCACCATGACGGCTTTTCCAATTGGCCTTCCGACTATAGTCGATTTAGTGTGGCGGCTTCTCAGTGGAAGTATGGGCAAGGGGATGTCGTACGCGAATTTGTTGATGCTTGCCGCAAATATGATATGAAACCCGGCTTGTACTATTCACCGTATGATGGTTCAGCTGATTATTACACCCAAGATGCGAAGGCCTACGACGATTATTTCGTCAATCAAATCACAGAGTTGCTCACGCAATATGGTGACATCGATATTCTATGGTTTGACGGTTGTGGCTCTGAGGGACACTCATATGATTGGGAACGTATTATTGATGAAATTCGCCGCTTGCAGCCTCATATTTTAATTTTTAATATGGGTGACCCCGACTTTCGGTGGGTTGGGAACGAGGATGGTATTGCACCTATTCCATGCTGGAATGAAGTGGACTCAACGGAGTTTTCAATTTTGACAGAAAAGAAAGAGCAATTGGTTGAACACCTATGGCTGCCAGCGGAATGTGACGTCCAAATTAGGGGAGATTGGTTTTATAGCGATAGCAATGAACTTACCCTGAAAAGTACGGAAGAACTTATGGGCATTTATTATCATTCCGTTGGCCGTGGTGCAAACCTGCTCCTGAATATTGGACCGGATCGCAACGGTCTGCTTCCACAGAAAGACGTAGAGAGACTGTTGGAATTCGGATCGGAAATTCGCCGTTTCGAACATCCATTTGCAACAATCGAGCAATGCAGAAGAATTGAAAAATCGTGGGTTTACGAGACAGAGGTGCCCCAGTTGCTCGACCACGTTATCATCCAAGAGGATCTTACAGCTGGTGAAAATATACGAAGCTTCAAGATTGACATCATTACTCAAAAGTCAAGACGACCTGTGACCATTTATGAAGGGCAGCATATAGGTCATAAGGCGATTATTCGTATCCCTGCGATCAAAATCCGCGGTGTTATTGTTGAAATCACCGAAAGTGACCAAGAGGCAGCACTTCAGGAACTAACCTTCCATCATGTTGGGAGCGGGACTCCAAGTCCATTAAGCTAAAGCAATATGACAAAAAATAAGAAACAGCAACCGGACGTGGTCGCTGTTTCTTATTTTCCATCCAAATGAATTCAAATCAAAATATTATGCTGTATCAAGACTTGTGATGTTCGTTATCTTTTGCATTGAGTGAAGCAATCAGTTTCTCGCCTTCGACATCAAGGTTGGGCAGAATACGGTCGAGCCATTTCGGAAGCGCCCACGCTTTATTACCGAAAATAGCCATGATGGCTGGGACCAATCCCATTCGAATAATGAAAGCATCGATCAAGATTCCTACAGCTAATGTAAAACCAATTTGTTTGATCATGACATCATCCGTGAAAATAAACCCTGCAAAAACAGAAACCATAATTACAGCGGCTCCTACTACGACACGACTCACCTGTTTGTAACCGTGAACGACAGATTCAGTCCCACGATGACCATGAACATACGATTCCCGCATGGAGCTGACAAGGAAAACCTGATAATCCATTGCGAGTCCATAAAGGATACCCGTGACAATGATCGGCATAAAACTTAGCAGCGGACCACCTGTATCGAAGCCGAAGAGAGAGTGGAGCCAGCCCCACTGAAACACAGCTGTCGTGATCCCGAACGTAGCAAGAATACTAAGAAGAAAGCCGATGGTTGCTTTGATTGGTACGATAATTGAACGGAATACCAAGAGTAGAATGATAAGGGACAACAGAATAATAATTCCTACATATATAGGGAATACCTCTGCCAGCTTAGTCGACATATCAATATTTACGGCAGTGAATCCGGTAACTCCAAGTTTAACGTCATACGTCTGTGCAATACTCGACTCAGAAGAACGTAAATCATTTACCAGATTTTTGGTTGTTTTATCGTTAGGGCCAGTTTCAGGAATCAGACTAAAAATAGCCATATCCTCAGTCATGCCTAAAGGTGAAACCTGAGCAACATTCTTTTGACTTTGAAGTTCTTTCACAAGATTGCCTAAGAGTTCTGGAGAGACCGGCGTTAAAGAATCCTTGGGCTCAGCGACCAGAATAAGTGGTCCGTTAAAGCCTTCTCCAAATCCTTCGGATATTGCATCATAACTTTGTCTTGCAGCCGTGTCCAGATTCGCTGAGGAAGCTCCAGGAATGCCCATCTCCATTTTCGTAATCGGAATTGCTGCGACACCAAGAAGTACGATGATGGCGACAATTGTGGCCCAACGATATTTGATAACGAATTTAACCCATTTGTCAGCTACGCCACGACCACCCGCTTTGTTAGACTTAGCGCTTTTCTCACGAGCTTTAGGCGAACAGATACGCTCACCCACCAACCCGAGCAGCGCCGGTAAAAGGGTTAAGGCAACAAATACGTTGATGAGTACGGTTGCAGCAGCTACCAATGCCATCGTTGATAAAAACGTAAGACCGATTACTAGCATACCGCATAGTGCTACGATAACCGTCAAACCTGCAAAAAATACAGCACTGCCCGATGTACCAATAGCTCTGGCAGCAGCTTCTTGTGCACTCAGACGTTGATCAATAATCATTCTGCGTTGACGATTTACAATGAATAGAGCGTAATCGATTCCAACTGCTAGTCCAACCATAAGAGCCAAAACCGAAGTGACACTAGGCATTTCAATGAATTTTGAAATGGAGAATGCTCCGCCCACTCCGATGCCGACACCAAGAAGTGCAGTTACAAGAGGCAGTCCTGCCGCTACAACGGATCCAAGTGTGGCCAGCAAAACAATCGCGGCAATAACAAGTCCAACGATTTCGGCGGATCCTACACCGATGGATACGGTTTTTAGTGTTTCGCCTGGGAGGACCGTAATATGGGTTCCTTTCTCAACAGTCATGACGGAATCTATAACGGAGTCAAAAACATCCTGCGTGATAGCAGACTGCTCAATGGTAAACTGGAATTGGAATAAAGCAATTCTGCCGTCTGGAGACAGAAGGACACCAGGCACTGGAACACCATCCACCATCAGAGGACCATAGGAGGGAGTAGCCACTGTTGCAGACTGATCCGTACTGGCAGCCTGAGCCATCTCAGCAGTTGCGCCGCTGGCTTCAGCAGCATAATCAGCTGGGTTAATCACATCTTTTATCCCGTAAACATCATTAACACCCTTTGTGATCGCTGCCAATCGTTCTGGCGTATCTAGACGCTCGTTTGGAGGTGCTTCAAACACAACACTCCCTTGACCGCCTGAGGCCGCAGGTAATTCTTTAGCTAACTGGTCCAGAACTTTTTGAGATTCTGTGCCTTCAATCTTCATTTCGGAACTGATATGCACACCATTCACACTGATCATCGAGACGACAATTCCTAAAATTAAAATCCATCCGAGTATAAAGTACCCCGGTTTGCGAAAAGCGGTTTTCCCCACTCTATATAATAATGTAGACATATCTTTATTTTTACACTCCCTCTATGGTGAATATGGATTGCTACTGTATTAGAATCCTTTGCGCAAATGAACAAACATGTTTTCTAAAAACTCATCGAACGATACAGCCCCTGTTCTTTGGGGGTCACTTATGTTTTGTCCTGGTAACAGCACATTAAGTCTTCCGTCAATTAATGGAAGAATGGTTCCGTAGACTGCGTTTATAAGTAGATAAGTATATACCTCGTCATTTTTCCCGTTTGATAAGTCTAATAATGTCTCTTGAGCAGTCGTCTGCATTTGATGTACTACTCCAAGGAAATGCGGTTCGAGAACAGGATATTTTTGGGAAAGCAACAGAAGTTCACGCAACCTTCCAATAAGATCTGTTGTAAGTTGCATCTGGATAAGTTGATACAGAACGTCAAGTAAGGAGGCATCTGATGGAATTCTGGTGAGCAATTGTTCAAACTCACTAGTGTTATTAACTGAAGTAGCTCCCATGGCTACTGCTTCTTCCTTGCAAGTGAAATAGTTTGCGAAAGTTCTTCTGGAATAACCGGCTTTTTGCACGATATCTTCGACAACAAAACCGTCTAACCCATGTTCAAGTGCTAGTTCAAATGCTGTAGTCGCTAGCGCTTTTTCAGTGGCTTCTTTTTTTAGATGTCGCAGGGTTTGCTTGGCCATCAGATTCTTACACCTCCACATGCATGCTTCTGGAGAAAATAACTCTCTCGATATTTCATTTGGTATTCACTCAACTCCTTAGCATTTACTCGAAATTATCATAACTTTAATTTGCCCATTGTGCAAATTTACTCAAGAGGCAAATTTATTGATAGGGTTGATTGAGAAATTAACCACCTAATAAATTCCATAAGAAAAAGAGAAAAAAGACAAAGAATGGAGGATAAGATTCCCCGTCTTTGTCTCTAAATGAAATTTAACTAATCTGTTGTTATAACTAACAATAAATCATTTGCTGATCTTGAATGAAAATAATCCATAAATGACATCATAAAGAAGTAGTATAACTCTAATTTTCCATAGGAGGAGATCTTTTATGGCTCGCCAGAAGAAAAGGCAGGAAGCTGCTTGGAAGTCACGAAAGGAAGAACAGCATCCTCATGGCAAAATCAAATCGCTTAAACAATTATCAAGCGAATATGATGAGAAACATACTACGATTTAAATGAATGACTGCCTGTGAAATTTGCGGGCAGTCGTCACCACAACTGCCGCACATATTACCCTGTAAAGTCGCTAATTTAGCAGCTATTTTTGTGTTATTTTTTCCAGATCCCCTGAAATTTAAAAGTTCATCGGTATAATCATTCCAAATTGTCCCCCACATAATGAAAAGAATGAATATGTGTTTTGGATAGTTCGATCACGTTCTTGATAAACATATCACGTGATTCGCGAAAATTGCTTAATATCCAATTGTTCAATATTCCAAAAAAGCCGTAAGCCGTATAGTACTTAAAATACTCCATGTTAACAGGGGAATCGTTGATCGTCTCGAAGATAAACTGCTCCTCATAGATTTTCAGGATTGTCTGAGGAAAACCTGTATGTAGTCCTGGTAAGGTGTCATCATATCGAATCAATTCGAAGAAGTCTCGATTTTCATAGATATAATCGATGATTTGAAAGGATTCAAAATTAAGCTTGTTGGTGTAGACCTTTTGACCATGCGAATATGGCTTGCCTACGGCGAGTCTCAGACCTTCGAGCTTCGTATTCAACAATTCTTCGGCGAGCACGAATTTATCTTGGTAGTGTAAGTAAAAAGTACTGCGATTATAACCTGCCTGATCAACGATGTCTTTGACAGAGATGGCATGATAACCTTTTTTCTTAATGAGCTGGATCAGAGCGCTTTTAAGATGTTCTTCTGTTCGATTGCGCTGTTGAGATTTCAAAATTTGTTCATCATTCATACATAAAAACTCCTATAAAAATAGACATTGTTTCACCAAGTGTCTATGTAGTAGACATATCATCATATCTTAATGATTGGATTGTTACAATTTTAAGCATACAATTATATTTGTAAACGTCATATAGCACTTATGCGAATAGGTGCTATTCAAAATAGTATACTGGAGGATTTAATCATGGGCAAACTTCAAGACAAAGTGGCAGTTATTACAGGAGGGGCATCCGGAATCGGCGCAGCGACAGCACGCTTATTCGTTTCAGAAGGAGCCAAAGTGGTCTTGGTGGACCTGAATGAAGAAAAAGGTCAGGCGTTTGAGCAAGAACTGAAAGCGCTTAAAGCTGATGCTCTGTTTTTTAAAGCAAACATTACGAGTGAACAAGAGGTTGCTGAGATTTTCAAAAAAACCGTAGAGGTTTTCGGTAAAGTGGATATCGTATTTAACAATGCAGGAATCGGACGTGTTCATCCTTCGCATGAGCTTGAATATGCTGAATGGCGCAATACGGTGAATGTAGATCTGGATGGCGTATTCTTGGTCGCACGTGAAGCGATCCGAGAAATGCTCAAAATTGGCGGTGGGACTATCGTCAACACGGCTTCCATGTACGGATGGGTTGGTTCACCTGGTTCTGCAGCCTACAATGCAGCAAAAGGTGGCGTTGTGAATCTGACTCGTTCGCTCGCGCTGGAGTATGCTGAGAAAAATATTCGGGTGAACGCACTTTGCCCAGGCTTCATCGATACACCGATTATTCCAGAAGAGAGCAAACAGGCTCTTTCTTCGGCAACACCAATGAAGCGGCTCGGTCAAGCGGATGAAATGGCCAAAGCCGTACTGTTCCTAGCTAGCGACGATTCATCCTATATGACAGGAAATAGCTTGATCGTTGATGGAGGATACACCGCCCAATAAGAGGATTAAATTTTCAGAAAATGAATGGATGAACATATTGAAAGCCGCAAAATAGCGGCTTTTTTTCGTCCAGATATTTGCAAAAATTGATACATATGCTATGTTTACAATGAAAGCGCCATCATGAGTAAACAGAGGGATCATTCTTTATCATATTTTAAAATGGGAAGGAAGATGATGATGAAGATTTTGCTCAAAAAGACAGGCGTATTAATGCTGGCATTAACTCTGCTTCTTGGATTGATGACAGTACCCGTTCACGCAGATTCACCACTTTTCACGATCGAAAGCGAAAACGCTTTACTTTCCTCCGATCTTCAAGTGACGACAGAAATTTACGGACAACCCAAGCCTGGATTTTCTGGAAGTGGATTTGTCTGGATGCAAAATTCCGGCACGATAACCTTCACTGTAACTGTCCCCGAAACAGGCATGTATGCAATTTCCACTCGATACATGCAGGAGCTAAGTGCTGACGGCCGACTTCAATATCTATCCGTTAATGGTGTTACCAAGGGCTCATATATGCTGCCATACACAACAACATGGTCTGATTTCAATTTTGGTTATCAGAAGCTGAATCAGGGAAGCAACACGATTCAATTGAAGGCTGGTTGGGGCTTCGCTTATTTCGACACCTTCACTGTGGACTATGCCAATCTTGATCCCCTGGATGTTCAGCCTGTCCTTACTGATTCTCAAGCCACACCGGAAACACAACTTCTGATGAATTATTTAACGGAGGTTTATGGCAATCATATTATCTCAGGTCAACAGGAGATATACGGTGGTGGAAACGATGGCGATACGGAGTTGGAGTTTGATTGGATTCATAATTTAACCGGAAAGTATCCGGCTATCCGTGGATTTGATTTTATGAACTATAATCCGCTCTACGGATGGGAAGACGGTACAACCGATCGTATGATCGATTGGGTGAATAACCGGGAAGGAATTGCGACAGCTTCCTGGCATATCAATGTGCCCCGAAATTTCACGACCTACCAGCTTGGGGATCATGTGGATTGGAAAGAGGCTACTTACAAACCAACAGAAACCAATTTTAATACAGCCAACGCCGTAATTCCTGGTACGAAGGAATATCAATACGTAATGAGTACGATTGATGATCTGGCGGAACAACTGCTGATTCTGCAAGATAACAATGTGCCCGTTCTTTTCCGTCCTTATCATGAGGCGGAGGGCAATGGTGGGTTGAATGGGGAAGGCGCCTGGTTCTGGTGGGCTTCCGCAGGTGCAGATGTGTACAAACAACTGTGGGATATGCTCTACACTGAACTTACAGAAACATACGGTTTGCACAACTTGATTTGGACTTACAATAGTTACGTGTATAACACTTCTCCTGCATGGTACCCTGGTGACGATCAGGTAGATATTGTCGGTTATGATAAATACAATACAATCTACAACCGGAATGACGGTTTGTCCGGCGTACCAAATGAGGATGCCATTACCTCGATCTTTTATCAACTGGTTGATCTAACGGACGGCAAGAAAATGGTGGCCATGACGGAGAACGATACCGTCCCAAGTGTACAGAATCTGACAGAGGAAAAATCGGGATGGCTCTACTTCTGCCCGTGGTATGGAGAGCATCTCATGAGTTCAGCCTTTAATTATCCGGCAACTCTGAAAACGCTTTATCAAAGTGATTATGTCATTACGCTGGATGAACTGCCTAATTTGAAGGTTAACAATCCAACATCAAACGCGTCTCTCACACCTACAACCGTTGAGTTTGACAAACACACGCCCAATCCAAGCGACAAGGCCATTACCGTGAACTTTAACGGTAATACGTTAACCGGTCTACGGATAGGTACCTCTGCATTGACTGCAAATCAGGATTACACGTTAAGCGGAAGTACGTTGCTGCTGAAAAAAGAATTTTTGGCCGGACTGTCAGTTGGCGAACATTCCATCGTTTTTGATTTTAATCAAGGGCAAGATCCTGTATTAAAAGTTAAAATTGTTGATTCAACACCTAGCACAAGTGCTGTAATTTCGCCCGTGAATACAGCTTTTGATAAAGCAGCGAATCTAGCGCAGGATGTTTCCTTGACCCTTACCTTAAACGGAAAACAGCTTACAAGCATAACGAATGGAAATTATACACTTGTATCGGGTCAGGATTATACGGCATCAAGCGCTGCCATCGTTCTGCGCAAATCTTACCTTTCCACGCTGCCGCTAAGCCAAAATACGATAACGTTTCATTTTAACGGAGGAGATAACGCTGTTCTTACAATCAACGTGGTGGACAGCAGTGTTACTGCACCCTCTGGGGCTTTGACAATCCAAGCTTTTAACGGTAATACAAGTGCGTCCACCAACGGAATCTCACCTAAATTCAAAGTGGTCAATACCGGTAATTCGGCGATTCAATTAAGTGATGTAAAGGTCCGGTATTACTATACAATTGACGGTGAAGAAGCGCAGAGTTTCTGGTCTGACTGGGCCAGTATCGGGAGTGCAAATGTAACCAGCAAATTCGTTAAATTGGCATCGCCGGTTGCGGGAGCGGATTATGTTTTGGAAGTTGGTTTTACGAATTCTGCCGGAACGCTTAATGCCGGACAAAGCGCTGAAATTCAAGCACGGTTCTCCAAAAATAACTGGTCCAATTACAACCAGGCTAACGATTACTCGTTTAAGGCGTCCAGTACGCAGTTCGCAAACCATGAACAGGTTACCGGGTATATCAATGGTCAACTGGCGTGGGGGATTGAGCCGTAAGAATGCAATCATAATAAAGGTTGGAGCGGGGATATCCCTGTTCCAGCCTTTTTCTGTTGGGATGGATGATTGCCGCGAGAAACGAATATAAAGAGGAGTATACGAAAGGAACATGTTATGATAGGGATGATGCTAATTTTTCAGAAGGAGATCAAAATCAATGGTTGTAAAAAAATGGTTAGGTGTTTTACTTTTTATTCTGGCGACCATCCTGTTTACAGGCTGCTCACTCGAAACGGTTTCATTAAATGGCTCATCTCAAGAGAATGCAGCTCTAACGCAATTTGATGAAGTAGCCAAGTATATTTCGGAGCATAATGAACTTCCGGAAAATTATATAACCAAGAAAGAAGCTAGAGAATTAGGATGGGAGCCTAGTAAAGGTAATTTGGAAAAAGTGGCTCCAGGCAAAAGCATCGGCGGTGACGTTTTTCAAAATCGAGAAGGGCTGTTGCCCAAGAAAAAGGGAAGAACTTGGTACGAAGCAGATATTAACTATTCGGGAGGAACGCGGGGGAGTGATCGGATTTTATACTCCAATGATGGATTAATCTATAAAACAACGGATCATTACCGTACGTTTGAGCAAATCGAATAGGGAAAAGGTGATCATATGAATACAGTAGTCATCAATGGAAAGGACATTCATGGAAAAGAAGGATTACATGACGTCCTTCAATCCAGTCTTGGATTAGGTCAAACCTATGGGCGGAATTTGGACGCGTTATGGGATTGCCTGACTGGATTTCTCCCTATGCCACTTACCATTCAGTGGATTGATTTCGATGCAAGCCGAAAGTCTCTTGGAGAGTATGCAGATCAATTGCTGGACCTGATGCATGAAGCGGAAGAAGAAATGGAAGGATTTACACTGGAGTTAATTAAATAATTTCCTTCTGCAGGGCAAGAAGATGGACCAATCAATAGTCGCTATTTTAGCGGCTTTTTGTTTTATCGAATGAGGCTGAAGTGATACAAGAATATGAAATCAATAGATGAGTTGGATGCAATTCATTTCAATTCATTCAATTCAGGGAAAAACCTATATAGAATATTGGAGCGAGCCGCTTTCGGCTGGCTTTTTTTACTGCGCCTCGTACCTGTTTTGTTCAATTGAAGTTAAAGGATAAATAAAAGAGGGAAGCGAAAGTCCCGTCATTTAACGATTGGAGTACTCAAGATTTTAGATGAAATAGCTATAAGCTGTGACCGCTCCGTCTCGCTAAGACCTGCTAATAATGCCTCAATCTGGGGCTCAATCTCAAAACCGACCACTAACGATCAGATCGGCTTCGAAAATTGTTTTGGATTCAAATTGGTTCTGTTGCTGGCCCGACAGCCGCTATCCCTTCCGTCGCACTTCGATCTGCTAACCTAGATCAGCGCCAGCATGATTCTGAAGCAATTGGTAAATAATATAATTTAAAACCAAGGGAGAATAACTGGCATGCATCGTAAGCAAAATTTAAAAATGAAAAAAGTAGATTTGTCACATTTAGAACAATATAGTCAGCTGTTACGCTATGTATTTCAGGTTACTCATAATGATCTTCACAAACATGGCTGGAAAGAAAGCGAAATTCTCCATGAAAAATCACCTGTCTTACAACAAGCAGATGTACTTGGATGGTTCGATGGAGAAAAACTGATTTCTCAGGTATCCATATATCCATTTGAGGTTCGGATTTTTAACCAAACTTATGCTATGGGTGGCGTTACTGGTGTGGGAACCTTCCCTGAATATTCGGGTCAAGGTTTAATGAATAAACTTCTGCTGCAAGCTCTCACCAATATGCGTGAACAGGAACAATCCATTTCTTACTTGTATCCTTACTCCATACCGTATTATCGCCGTAAAGGATGGGAGATTATATCTGATAAAATCGTGTTTGAGGTTCAAGACTTCCAATTACCCAAAAACAAACCTGTTCCTGGCGATGTGGCACGTGTAGAACCCGACAGCGAAGATGTGAAGGTGGCTTATGAACGCTTTTCGATGCAAACCCATGGAGCGATGCTGCGGAAAGAACTGGCGTGGAGTGAGTATTGGCGGTGGGATTCAGATGATTTAACTGCAGCTGTCTATTATGGAGAAGACGGTCAACCGGATGGATATATTTTATATTGGATTGAAGAAGAAGTGTTCCACGTCAAAGATATGATCTTCATTCATGAAGAGGCACGAAGTGGGCTGTGGAATTTCATTAGTGCGCATTTTTCAATGATATCTAAAGTGGTAGGTAATATTCATACCGATGAACAGCTTGCCTTTTTGCTGGAAGATGCTGATATTAAGGAAACCATTTCGCCTTACTTTATGGCACGGATCGTGGACATTGAGCAATTTATCTCGAAATATCCGTTCAAACCCGCAGCGATGGATAGAGAATGGACCTTTACTTTGCAAGATCCGTTGCTTTCATGGAATCAAGGCACATTTACTCTACAAATTGAACCGAATGGAAGCGGAAGAGTAATTCGGAGTCAAAATCGACGTAGTGAAGACAGCATAAGTATCCAAACCATGACGACCATGTTGTTAGGTTATAAGCGTCCTGAGTATCTGCATAAGATTGGCCGGATTAAATGTGATCCAGAAACGCTTGATTTGTTAGAAGATGCTATTGAGCAGCAGGCACCTTACTTTTCGGATTACTTTTAATATTCAAAGTTGTGCTCAGCATTCCTTGATGAATGGTGAATTAGCAATATCTAGTTCTTCGTCTGAAGATCTGTGTTTAAAGTTAAAACAACCAGTATTGATGTATCAATACTGGTTGTTTTTTATTTCCATTCCATGATGTTTCATTAAATCTGACTGGATATACTCATAAATTGTAGCAAGTTTAAGAAGGTACGACCATCTCTGCGAGTGTATCCGCCAACCTTTGTTTTGCTTTTTCCGATGCGGCAGTCAGCGGCAGACGCAGTTTTGCAGAGGCAATCAGCTGTTGCTGAGCAAGCCACCATTTGATCGAGGCTGGAGCAGGCTCTGCAAACACGTCACTAATCAGTGGCTGCAGCTGCTTAAAGCTGTCTCTTGACGCATTCACGTCACCAGATACAAAGCGTTGATACACGTCCACATACCGTTGGGTATGAATATTAGCAGATGCTACCATCCCGCCTGCAGCACCTTGACATAGCATCGCATGGAAATATGCATCCTCGCCGCAAAGTACAGGCTTCGTCTCATGTTGGGTTAGCGCCAGCAGCAGATCCAAACCGCCAGTGCTGTCCTTCAGGCCAATAACCCCGTCCAGATCCATGACTTTTCTCATCGTATCCAAGGTCATGCGACTACCGGTTCGAGCCGGAATCTCATAAACTAGGATTGGCAATCCTGTCCGGGACGCGTTGGAGAAATGCTCTAGAATTCCTTCTTGCGTCGGTCTGTTGTAATAAGGAGTGACCACCAGAGCAGCATCTGCTCCCAATTCAGCGGCCATTTCGGTCCGATGAACCGTCGAATAGGTATCATTGGTTCCTGTTCCCACAACGAGGGGGATGGTTTTGTTCAGACTGATCAAAATCTCTTTCGTTACTTCCACCATCTGCTTTACTTCATCCCAGGAAACAGTCGGAGATTCTCCGGTCGTGCCGTTTACAACCAATCCCTGAATGTCGTGTTTGGCAAGATGGGTAACATATTTGCGATACGATTCAATGTCGAGCTTGTTGTCATCCGAAAAAGGGGCAATTACCGGTATATAAATTCCTTGAACATGTTGTTCATTCATCATAATCAACTACCTCTTCCCGTTATATTGAAACTAATGTAACATAGGAATCAGCATCACAGTTACCTATAACAAATGATAGTTGTCATCAATATTTTCGATGAGGTGAGCAAGTTGGATTTAATCTATCTTCAGACGTTCAGAGAGGTCGCAATTCGTGAGAGCTTCACCCGAGCCGCAGAGGTGCTGGGTTATGCACAATCCAGTGTTACTACGCAAATTCAGAAGCTGGAAAAAGCATACCAAGTCAAACTGTTTGAACGTTATAGCAATAACAAGATTCGTCTGACTTCTGCCGGGGAAGAGCTATTCAAGCTTGCGGGACAGATGTTGGAACTGTTTGAGCAATCCAAGGAAAAAATGGCGAAGCAGGGTGGTGGCTCCTTAACGATCGGTACGATGGATTCTATCGCTTCTTACTTTTTACCTCCATATATGCAAGCCACCCGTAAGGAATACCCGGATCTGAACATACGACTGCATACGAACCGTGAGGGGTTAATTTTGCATCAGGTCAGGGAAGGTGAAGCCGATATCGGACTTATTCTCGCAGATGATTCGAGCGATCCGGCTTTGCAGTGGATTACCATTCGCCAAGAACCGCTTTTGCTGATCGTCCATCCACAGCATCCGCTGATCGCCAAAACGCAGATTGAATTGAAGGATCTAAAGGATATGGAATGGATAATGCCTGAAGATACCTGCAATTACAGGCAGCTGCTTGAAAGAGTCCTTCGCGCGAATTCAATCCCTTATCGGATCGGTCTGGAACTTGGCAATCCGGAAGCGATCAAAAGAAGCATTAAGTCAGGGGAGGGCATTTCGATTTTGCCGCAAATGGCTGTAATGGAAGAAATCGAGCGGGGAGAGTTGAAAGCCTTACCCCTTGAACATGCAGAGCTCCAACTCGAAATACAGCTCGTCCTTCATCCGAAGAAGTGGGTATCCAACGCACTGCATGATTTTATGGAAAGCTTGAAAAAGTAAAAAGTTGCAGTTATCTCATTAGCCAAATACAGGATAAATATGTTAATATAAGATCCCATAAAATCAGCGAGCCACATCAAACGGGCTCGCTGATTTATATTTGAACGCCCAATAAAGGAGGTGCCATATGAGTTCCATTCTAAACGTTATAGAAAAGCTGAAGTTGAATGTCTTGAATATTGAAGATGTTCCGGAATCATATAGTTCTGATGTATTTAAACTTACTCTTGTTAGTGGAGAAGATGTATATGTGAAGATTCCATTTAACAAGGATAAGCTGTTTCGCGAATTTCAGGTGCTTGAAATATTGAAGGACGTCATACCTGTTCCTAAGGTATTGGACATTTGGTGTGGGGATGAAAGTAATACTGGAGCATTACTTCTCTCTGCAATTCAAGGGGTTCCTTGTACAGAAAATATGGATGAGAAGCTATCTTTTCAAATGGGTGTGTATCATGCGATGCTCCATGAGGTAAAAACACAAGGATACGGTTACCATTCAACCGACGGATTTAAATTTCTTGACCAAAATAATTGGCGACTACATATCAAAAACAATTTCGAAAAGTGGAAAGAGCCCTGCAAAGAGCTCCTCGAACCAGCATTGTATGAACGATGTATTCTTCATTTTGATGGCGTGTTCTCTGCTTTACCAGATCCTGACGGACCCTGTTTTGTACATATGGATTTTCGACCTGGCAATATATTGGTGAATGGTAACAGGGTTACTGGCATTATTGATTTTGAGAGTGCCCGGGGTGGCTCCTCTGAAATAGACTTTACTAAAATCAATAGATATATTTGGGAAGTAAACCCGAGAACGAAGTCCCCGTATTTCGAAGGTTACCAAACCATTCGGAACATGTTAAATCTCGAAATTGTATTGCCGTTCTATAATTTCTATGATGCTTTCGGGGCCGTTGTTTGGTGTAAAAACAGAGGAGTTGAAAGAAATCAATCGTTCCTTCAGGAAAGTATAGAAGTATTGAAGAAATCAGTCAGTTACTGATTACTAATGGATAGCATCTTCAATCGTTTCTTCTTTAACGGATAAGCTGGTATCGTTTTTCATTTCTTTTTCATAAACGAGTGTTCTTTTGTCATATCGCAGCACGGCGATTCCTTTGTCTGACAATCCTTCGGCAAGGTCTTTGAAAGGGAAGTGATTACCCACTTTTTCATCCATATCCGCAGGGCCAGAGCCATGTACTAGTACCAAAGCCGGAACTTTCGATGAGCCATCCTCTGGCAGTGTCAAAAATCCATTAAGATGATATTTCGTTCCTTTGCCAATAATTATTTTTTCATTCATTCCCCTAACCTCCAATCAGCATGTTTATTCGGGAAATTCACGTAACGAATCAAACGCTGGATTCATCCCAACACCCCTCATTATGCTATTCTTTATAACCTGCTCGCTGCGGGGAGCGGCGATGTAGAAATCTTTCAGCCACGGTTCAATCAGTTCAAAAAGGAATCCCCATGAAGCTTAAAAGGAAAGAATCCATCCACGCAGGTTTCCACATATTTTCCCCTTGGAAACTGACGCTTTGGAAACACCGATAAATGCAGCCAATGCATCCTGTGTTAATCCTTTTTCTCTGCGTTTTGCAACAAGGATAGATGCTAAATTAATTTCGTTCATCAACGTCACCTCTGCTTATGATTATACGGTTTATAAAATCAACTATTGGGAAACTTGATAGGAGAAGGAGCGGAAAACATGAGGAACGTATTATGCATCTTTGTTATTTGTATTCTAACGCTAACGCTAAATCTAAACACTTTAACCTATGCAGAGCCTAACACAGTGAATGAGGAGGAGTTTAAACCTTTATCTTTGACGTTACTTAATCCGTCCATACAGCTGGCGATTACTCAGTATTATCAAAAAATTCAGAAGCCGCAGGCAAGTTATGGTTTATATGATATGAAGGTGCTAGAACTACAAAGGAAATCGCCTGGGTCTTATGCCTTTCGAATAGTTGTAGAAGTCAGCACCTACTATGGTCCACACAATCCTCCGAATGCGAAGGAATTTATGACATTCGATATCGATCCCGGTAAAGTTAAGTTAATTCAATATATCCATAGGAACGAGTAACTTTGATTATAAGTCTAATTTAGAAGTGGCATCGGTGCAGAGACGGCAGTGTGGCAAACAGTACAGATGACACAAGTTATAGCGTTGAAAGATAAAAGTCGCATCGATGCGGCTTTTTTTGTTTTGTCGTGAGGCAAGGACCTAACCTTTAGCTGTCCAACCATAGTTTAGATAATTGTGCATATCAGATTTGTAACTTGTGTATTTAAATTTGCTTGAATCCTTGCTAAACTTTATTTTGATAATGAGAATCATTATTACTTAGAGCGGCTCGATTTTGAGCGGGAGGGCTTTCTGGAGCTAAACAATGATAAGAACTAAGAAAGGTTGGTAGAAATGACTTTAAACAGACAACTATGTATTGGATTGTCCTTGAATGCAACATGGAATAAAGGTGACGGTTGGCGGCACCCGGATAGCGGAGTGGAGCAGACAGGAACCATTGACTATTATATTCATTGGGCAAAAATGGCGGAGAACGCTAAGCTCGATTTTCTTTTCAGAGCTGATTATCTGTATATTAGCCCGCAGATGTTAGGCGATTCTTCTAATTTCGGTAGCCCAGATCCTACTTTGTTTTTTGCAGCAATAGCTCGTGAAACCAATCGGATCGGACTCGTTACGACCATTTCTACCACGTTTAATCCGCCTTATGTTGTTGCCCGTCAGCTTCAATCCTTGAACTGGCTAAGCAATGGTCGTGCCGGCTGGAATATTGTCACTTCTATTGAAGGCGCCGAAAATTTCGGAAATTCACCAATGCCATCACCGGAAGAGCGGTATGCGAAGGCAATCGAATTTACCGATGTGGTATGCAAGCTTTGGGATAGTTTTCCGAATGATGCTATTGTTATCGACCGTGAGTCAGGCATATTTTCTGATAAGGAAAAAGTAACTGCTATTCATCATACCGGTGAATTTTTCAATGTAAAAGGGCCACTTACTTTACCTTCTCATCCAGCGGGAACCATTCCTCTGTTTCAAGCCGGTGCTTCGGATATTGGCCGAAATTTTGCCTCATCCGTAGCGGATGCTATTTTTGCGGCGATGCCGGATCTTGAGTCGGGCGTGGAATTGCGAAGTGATTTGAGAAAACGAGCTGTAGAACAAGGGCGTGATCCGAACACGATTAAAGTTTTGCCGGGTTTATATTTTTTCCTGGCTGATACGCACGAAGAAGCGCTTGAATTACATAAGGCTGCTCATGCCCATTTAAGTCTTGAGCGCAGACATGCCTCTCTGAAATCGTTGATGGGTCTTGATTTAAGCAGTTTCCCCTTGGATCAACGCGTAACCGAGGATATGCTGCCTGGTCCGGATCAGGCTGTTCGCAGTCGTACACATGCTGAATTGTTGCGCCGATATATTACAAAATACCAGCCTACAGTGAAAGATATTCTGAATCGGCCAGAGGTTGTTGGATCTGCCCATTGGGTATCTGTAGGAACAGTCGAGACCGTAATGAATGATATTATGGAGCGGGTTGAGGCTGGTGCTATTGATGGATTCATCGCCCTGCCAGGCGGTTCAGAAAAATCGATGGAAATATTCTTTGATAAGCTGATTCCTAGACTGGTTGAAAGAGGACTGTTCAGAAGTGAATATACCGGGAAAACATTGCGCGATCATTTAGGGAATTCATAAAACATTGCATACACAGTAACTGGGGAGGACATATGAAAAGACTAACTGGATTGATTTTAACTGTAATTTTACTTGCAGGGGGGATACTGGCTGGATGCTCCGAAACGCCCGTTGCAGTTACTCCTGAGGCGAGCAAGATCGAGGGTGAAGCATGGCCAAGAACAATTAAGGATGCCAGCGATAATGGGGTGGTGCTTGAGAAACGCCCAGAGCGTATAGCGGTGCTGCATCCATTGTACTTAGATTACTTTTTTGCTCTGGATACGCCTCCAATCGCATCAATAAGCGCGGTGGAGGCGATGGAGAAGTTTGCTACTTTACAGCCTTACGCCGGGTCTGCTGATATTATTGATTTGGGTAGTGACTCAGCGAATTTGGAAAAGATTATTGAGGCGCAGCCTGATGTGATTGTAACCTTTAAGGGGTCTGTGGATACCATTTATGATGAGTTGAACAAGATTGCTCCAGTCATTTTAATCGACTACACCGATACCTGGGAAAAAACAACGATGCTTCTCGCTGAGGTTGTTGGAAAAGAAGAGCATGCAGAACAATTGATTAAGGAAACCCAAGAAATGATAACAAAAACGAAAGATCAGCTAGGTACTCTTGAGGATAAGACCTTTGCCTTGTTGCGGGTTGATGGAAAAGCCAATTTTAATGCTCAAGGATCTAAAAATACAATGTACTACAATCAAACTGCAGGCTTTGGATTGTTGGCACCGAAGGGATATCCTGAGGGTGGCGAGGCGCTTACGCTGGAGGGGCTATACGACATGAATCCCGATTATATTATTATCCAGCATGATATTGACGTTGCAAAGGCAGCCGTGAAGGAAAAGGAATCTTCGAAGGTATGGAACTCACTGGAGGCAGTAAAAAATAACCATGTTCTTATATTTGATAACTCCCTCAATAGTGCGAGTGTCCTGGCTGTCCGTTTGGCATCAGAGTATTTTCTGAAAATGGCTGAACAATAAAATTTATACAAAAATCCGATTGCTGATACTGAACGCAATCGGATTTTTGTATGTCAGGAGCAAAAGCATAATTTAAACCTGCACCACAGCATGCTGTTTCTTAGCCAAGATAGAAGGCAGAACAGTCAGCAGCCTTTCGCGAGTTATAGGATCGTCATAGTTCCAGCTGGCCTCCACCACATGGACTTTGCTGGGTGCCAAGTTTAAAACTAAGGTTAACAGCGGGCTCGGAGCGTTTAATTGCATCTCCTCTTTGGGTACCAGTACAAAGTTACGGCCGGCGGTGTAATGTCTGATTTCGTTGTGCCTGATTTGTATCCAGGGCTTTTTATCTTCAATGAGACGATGGACTGGCAGGGAAGGACGGAAGCCGAGGGCTTCATACAAAGTAGCCGCAAATCCGGTTTTTCCCATAACATAAACGTTCGTACCAAGCAGCAGATAGACGGTTGCATACTCACCTGCGGCATACTGGTCTTCCAGCTGTCGCCGTATTTGCCTCATACGGTTCTCGTATCGATTAATCCATTGCTCGGCTGCTTTGTCACGGTCAAAAAGGCTGGCAATGTAACGAAGACGCTCATAGGTGCTGTTTGTTTCATAATATACAATCGTTGGTGCAATGGCGTCCAACTCCGGGAGCTGCTGCTCGCAATAATTGCCTAGCAGCATAAGATCCGGCTTCAGCGGTGAGACATGCTCCGGTGCCGCTCGCAGCCCAATATCAGAAATGTTCTGTAGCCTGTTTCTGTATATGACTTGTGATTTCATAGTCGCAATTCCTGCTCCGACGGGGCAAATGCCGAGGGCAAGCAATTCACCGAGGGTATTTGTACCAGTTGCCACTACACGCGTCGTCACTTCCGGAAGACGAATCTGCCTACCAAGCGAGTCGGTTACCGTTCGCCTTCTGGAACGCAGCTGGGTATTGGCATACTCGCGTGGAGGAGAGCCAGTCAGTTGCTGAAAGCGACGGCTGAAATAATATTCATCCTTAAAGCCGACTTGACGGGATATTTCGCGCAAGGGCTCAGTGGAACTGATCAGCATCCGCTTGGCGTGTTTGACCCGCAGTTCTGTAATATAATCGGTCGGCTTCTTGCCAGCGATAGCCTTGAACAGTTTGCTATATTTCCAGCGGACCATTCCGGCCATTTCGGCCAACTGCTCCACAGTCAAATCTTCGTTGTAGTGCTGCTCTATGTAGCTTAGCGTACGTTGTACTGCTTTTTCATTATGGACTGGGGAAGAGGAGGTTTGCTCCAATTGGGCCATCATGCCGAGCACCAGTTGCAATCTTGCCTGTAGAATAGCCAACAGTGGAGGGGGGACAGGGCTGCTTTGCACAGGTTGGAACGATGCCAAGTCCTCGTTCCCTAATACGCTTTTTAATGTGGAAAAAGGCAGACTATAAGGATAGCTTGGTATGAGGGGTGGGCTTGCGACATGACGCAGGACCAGTCCTTCCACTTCAAAAGCCTGAAAAGTAAACCGAATCACCCTCGCTTGCTCACAGGTCCCTTCCAGGCAGAAGGTTTGCTGCGGCAGTAGCAGTATACAACTGCCTTGCCGCAAATCTTGGGCGATATTGTTGATATGCAGGCGAACGCCCCGATCCAGTGCGATGAGCAGCGTGCAGCAATCGGCACCGATGTTCTCCGCTGGTATACTTGGGCTGTTGGATTCCGACAGCCGGGCAAGCTGAAGCAGTTCATACTGCTGCAGTTGAATGTAAAGGGAAGCCATTCGCATTCGAGAGCCCTCCCATCTAAATGATAATAATTCTCAACTTCAATAGTGTATCATATTTTTTTGCTTCACAGACCGTTAATTATGAAACAGGTACCAAAACAAGGTGCCGATCTTTGCATAAAAAATCCCCCACAGGCGCAGAGCCAAAATGGGGGTCAACAATATTCGACGTTAGTTATTACCGGTTCATCCACTTCGGCAGTTCATCAAGCAACTGCTCCAAAGCCAGCAGGTTATCGGTGTTCCATTCAGCAGAGGTGGTATAGACGTTCCCATTCTGAACTGCAGGTAACGTTTGCCACAATGGGCTTTGCATCATCCGATCTGACTCTGCCTGGCTCTCGTCGTTGCCGAGAACGAGTACAAAGAGATGATCCCCCGCGTATTCCGGCAGCAGTTCTTCCGACACTTCAATGAAGGTTTGGTCTTTGGCGATAATATTCTGCTGAATGGCCGGCGGGATTGCGAATCCGCGCTCTTGATACAGGACTACGCCCAGCGAACGATTGCCCATAACGTAGAGTTTTTTGCCTAATTGCAAGAAAATCGTTGCCGTCTCACCGTCTTCCAATTGCAGTTTGTCCCACATCAATTCCGATTTTGCATCAAATTTGGTTATCCATTTTTCTGCCTCATCTTTTTTGTCAAATATGGTACCGAGCTCTCGCACGCGTTCTTTGAACGGCAATGCTGAATTAAAGGGGATGGTAGGAGCAATCTTTGCAAAAGCCGTATTTCGGTCTGCATCTTCTGTGTAGCCATTTAAAATCAAATCAGGCTGCAAGGCAGCTATTGCCTCCAGGTCTCCAGGATTCCCAACATCCTCAATACCTTCCAATCGGCCTTCCGTATAGCTGCCCGTGGCATGAACCAGATTGGCTCCAACGACAGGAATGTCCATTGCGAGCAGATCTTCTAGTGTAGAACCAAGATAAATGACCCGCTGTGATTGCGCCGGAATCTCAACCTGTTCACCTGATTGGGTTGTATAGCTTATGGTTTGCTCACGATTCTCCTCAAGCTCCTGAGAAGGAATGCTTTCCGAACGACTGCACGCTGCCAACACAGCAAGAAGAAGGAAGCTTGCTCCCCATATTGTTATTTGTTTCATTAATGTGCTGTTCATTCCTGTTGCCCCCTGCTTTTTTTGGTTTATAAATGATAATGATTATCAATTACAAATGTTATTATAGGCATCATTAAGAGGGGAGACAATGAAAAAAAAGCAACGAATTTGTTTGGACAAATGTCAATGGACCGATCTATTTACCATAAAAGCAATCAACTCTGGATTGCCTTTTTGTTATGTAAACGTATAATGAGAGCTTGAAGGGAGAGGAACGCCATGACCATCGAAGCCAGCTTCCGCCGGGCCAATCACATATGCAATCGTTATATTACAAAAGTGGAGCAAACAGGGCTTTCATTGTCCATTTTGTATTGGGGATTCATGCCTGATCATTTCGACAATGCCTTCCACCGGCATTCCTTTTTTGAGGCTTGTTATGTGGTAGACGGTGAAGGAAGCTACATAGAGCAAAACCAGCATTATGCTTTAAATAAAGGAACAGCATTTTTATCTCTTCCAGGCGTATGGCATCAAATTCTCAGCCAGACCGGACTGACACTTTCTTATGTGGCTTTCGAACTGGATGAAGCCCACACAGATGTTTATTATACTGAATTTTTCCGTCGACTTGCCGAGCTTGGACAAAGCGTATCCCAGCAAGCGGACCTTACGCCAACTGGCCATTTATGGCAAGCGCTCATTACTTCTTTCGACCAGCCTGGGGCAACTCTTCCACTTGCTGTAAAGCAAATTTCCGCTTCTCTGCTGTTATCGATAGCAGATTTGCACGTTCCGACTCGAACAGACTCGGCCGATACAGGAGAGCAGCCCATGGAACAAAATACGTTGTTCCGACAGGCCAAACGATACATTGATGATAATTTGATCAACGAGCTTACACTTATGACGGTGTCAAGGCACCTCCACATTTCATCCCGTCACCTGACCCGGTTGTTTCAGGAAAATCTGGGGCAGTCCTTCGTCCACTACATTCAGGAACGACGTGTGCAGCAAGCCGCTGGGCTCTTATTAAATGAACAGACACCAATTAAAGATATTGCCATCAAGTGCGGGTTCCAATCCGTGCACTATTTTACCCGGATATTCACCCGTGAGCTTGGTGTTTCCCCGGCCAAATTCCGACGCAATCAGTTTGCCGAAGGCCGCTCTGGCAAAATGCATTACCCACCCCGAATGTCCTGATTGTACAAAAACACAGCTTGATCGTTTAAAGACAGCACCTCCAACTCCCTATACAATGATGAACATAAATCGATATAGAGTTGGAGGTTTTAAACATGCCCCGAATAGCCCCTTTGGCCTTTCAAACCAACCCAGTCAATTTCATTCAGCTTCAGCCCGACCAAGAGACAGAACCGGGGATCTGGAATGCGTATGAAGAATGGCTTGATCAAATTTGGCCTGAATGTGTACAGAATGATTTGCTTCCTTTTTATATGGTCATTGATGGTACACATGGTGCCGCATTCAACGAATGTCTGGCAATACTGCGGTCGCGCTGCCACCTAGAGAGCAGGGTTTTAATTGAAATAGACAGCGCTGATTATTTAAAGTCTTCTACAGATTTGCTTCAGCAGTTTCACCCTTATCTGACGGATAACCGTGCTTTTGGCGTTGTAGCCTCGGACGTCAGCGTTAAGGATTATTTCCTGCCACATGCACAGTCGGTCTGGCTCAGTGATGTAGATGATCAACTTCGGCTTTATCACTCCGCTGAACATGCAGAGGTCCAGTCGCCAAACATAGATCAGTTAGCCCCCATCGTTGTGACCTTTGGGCCAGGCTCTGGTTTCCTTTCTACAGCATCAGGTTTAACGAACGTTTCTCTGTTTTGCGACTTATCCAGAGAGGCACAGCAGAAACTGCATCAGCAGGGGATGGGGTCTCTGGGGTTAGGTCCTTGCCTGGATACGGTCGAAACCTATAAACAGGCCTTGTTTCTGGAGTGGCCCGTCTGGGAGGAATATCGCAAACGCCACTTGTATGACTTTGACTACTATGTGGATACGAACAACCGGGAACGACCCGTTTTGGTCACCGTCCCTATGCTGCGCCGACTTTTGGCTTCAGCAGCCCAGCAGCCTTTTCGAGTAAAGCCGTTTTTTGCTCCGGGGATTTGGGGCGGACAGTATTTAAAAGAACTATGCGACCTGCCTAAGGATTGGAATAACTGCGCATGGGGGTTTGAACCTATCGCACCGGAGAACACGCTATTAATCGGTTATCGGGATTTTATAGTGGAGCTTCCTTTCCCGCTGCTGTTGTCTGCTCACCCAGAAGCAATTATGGGCGAGCGGAATGTGCAACTGTTTGGCGACTATTTTCCGATCCGGTTTGATTATCTGGATACGATCGACGGGGATCATCTGTCTTTGCAGGTCCACCCCCAGCAGGCATACATCGAGCAGACGTTCAACGAAACGATGACGCAGCAGGAATCCTATTACATTATGGAACAGAAGGAAGGCGCCAAACCTTTTGTGGGACTGGGTTTCACGGAGGGTACAACCGGGGAGGATCTGCTTCAGGCGGTTGAATCTGCCCACACCTTGGGACAACCGCTGAAGATCCCAGAATATGTGAACATTTGGGATGCGAATAAGGGTGACCTGTTTCTGATCCCGCCAGGCGCCGTACATTTTTCGGGCAAAAACAATCTGGTGCTGGAGATCTCTTCGACAACATGGTGGTTTACCTTCAAAATATACGACCATTTGCGGCTGGACAGAGACGGGCGGCCGCGTCCGATCAACGGCGATCATGCCAGTGCCAACATGCAGGAACAGTTTGACATGGATTACGTTCAGAAGCATTTGATAGCGGTTCCAAAGGAAAGCCGGGTACAGGGAGACAGCAGGGAAGAGCTGCTAGGCGAACGGGAGGATCTGCTTTTTCAGATCAAAAGATTAAAACTGGACGGAGAGTGGATCGACGATACGGCTGGCGAGTTTGTTATGTTTAACCTCGTAGAAGGTGACCGTGTGCGGCTGACTCCGCTGGATGATAAGACAGCGGCTGTGGAGTGGGGGTACGCCGAAGCGTATATCGTTCCAGCCTCCGTCGGAGGTTTCCGTCTGGAGTCTCTGGGTGACCGATCGTGCACTCTGATCCGGGCACAGGTTTCCCCAGACTGGAACACGCCTCTGCTTCCGCATCACTGGAAATCTGGTGAACCTTTATGAACCCTGACGTCACGATTGCCATTGATGCCGGGGGGACCTTTTTGAAGGGTGCCGTTGTACTGAGTGACGGGAATCTTCTACCACAACTTTATGTTAAAAGGTCATCGCACTCCGACAGTAGCGCGTATGAAATCGCCTCCAATCTGGCTGGCGTGATCCAGGAGCTTGCCGCGGCATACGTCGCCTACATGGAGAGGCTAAGTACCGATAAAGGGACCCGGGCCACTTTTGCCAATTTTCACATCGGCTTTGCTTTCCCCGGACCTTTTGAATACGACACAGGGGTTTCCCGTATCCAGGGATTGAATAAATACGAGCAGCTTTATGAATTCAATCTAAAAACACTGCTGCGGTGTGAATTAACGGCGCTTGCAGCGGAGCCCACTGCTCCTACATGGATGACCCAGCTTGCCAACGCAGATATTCGTTTTGGCAATGATGCTACTCTGTTCGCTCTGGGAGTCAGCAGGCTTTTTCCACAGGACAGATTGCTTTGCCTTACATTGGGAACGGGCCTTGGCTCAGCTTTTGTTGAGAACCGGTCCATTGTCAGCGGAAAATGGGGAATTCCCGACTCAGGCATGTTGTATGCCGAGCAATACAACGGAGGAACCGTGGATGATCTGTTCGGAAGCCGAGGCATTTTGGCCTTGGCAGATAGCCATGATGCTCGAAGCCAGGGAGAGGACGTGTACCATCTGGCCATAGCGGCCAGACAGGGAAATTCCTCCGCCATCCGTGTATGGCAGCTTTACGGTCAGCGGCTTGGGGAAATGCTGCGTCCGTACGTGGCAGAGTTTCGCCCCGCTCGTCTGATCTTGGGGGGGCAAATTGCCGAAACCCATGATCTATTTGGCAGCGCGCTTTCTGAAGTGCTCTTGCCCGAGAAGATTGCTCTGCATAATGAGAAACAAATGCAGGAGCATGTGTTCCATGGGATTTTCCAACTCGTAAAAGGTACCTAATCCATCAACAAAGGAGAAAAAAAGATGACACTCGAACAACAAATCAAACAGGCAGCCATCCCGACGCTTAAACGGAAATGGAAAATATACGTCATTCACCATTCCCATACTGACATTGGTTATACGGACCGGCAAGAGAAGATTGAACAATATCATATCGATTTTATCCGTCAGGCGCTGCGTATTGTTAATGATGCTCATAACGGTGTAAACCCCGAGTGGAAAGGGTTCCGTTGGACCTGCGAGACCTTCTGGGCCGTGGAGCAATTCCTGAAGCAAGCTGGAGACGAAGAAAAAGGTGCCTTTGCCGAAGCCGTGCGACGGGGCGATATCGAGCTATCCGGCACGTATTTGAATATGACCGAGCTGCCCGACCTACAGTTGTTGAACAAAATACACAGCAAAGCTCAGACATATGCCAAATCTATCGGTCACCCAATAGACAGTGCGATGACGGCGGATATCAATGGCTACAGCTGGGGATATGCCGATAGCCTGCTAAATAACGGAATCGGACATTTATTCAGCTGTATACATACTCATCACGGCATGTATGCGCTGGGCCGCAAGCAGTCCCCTTTCTGGTGGGAAGCTCCAAGTGGGGAACGCCTGCTGGTCTGGAATGGAGACCACTACATGCTTGGCAACGAGCTTGGTTTCTGTCCTGGTGCGCTTGGCAAATACATGATTCGTGATGAATTCGGCCACAGACTTGTGGAACCGGCGAACATTCATAATCAAATCGCCAATATTCGCATCCACCGGTACTTGGCCCAGCTTGAGGCGGAGCAGTATCCATACGATTTCGTGCCGATGATGCTGTCTGGATTGCCCACAGACAACGGATCGCCCAATAGCTCAATCATGGAATGGATCGATGGATGGAACCGTCAAAACGGCGAGGGGATTTCCGTGGAGATGAGTACGTTGAGTGGCTTTTTTGCACGCTTGAAGGAGGAAGGGACGGATGGTCTGCCTGTGCATAAAGGGGATTGGCCAGACTGGTGGTCGGATGGTGTAAGCTCCACACCGATGCACACTCAGATTTACCGTGACGCACAGCGGACGCTTCGCAAGGTGGAAAAGCTCGACCCTGGACAGAAAAGTGTTAGTCTCCAGGAAATCGAAGCTGTAGAGCAGGCGCTTACACTTTATGCCGAACACACTTGGGGGTATCACTCCTCTGTTTATGAACCGTGGCACAAAAATGTGCAGATGCTTGAGGTTCGCAAGACAGCTCACGCTGCTGAGGCAAGCAGGCTTGCTTACCGCGCGCTAGATCAGGTGCTGCTTGCCGATAATGCCGCCACCTTGTACCCGGGGCGTCCTTATCGCTTCAAGGTAACGAATCTCTCGGAGCGGGAGGTAACCGAGTTGGTTCAGTTGAAGCTCGAAGGATGGGAACCGGATGAGCTATTGAACGGAGTAGAAGTAATCCGGGAGGATACGGGACAGGTGCTGATCCAGCAGTCAAGCCACCCACAGACGATTATTGCGGAACTTAAGCTCCAAGGCATGGAGAGCTGCATATTGATCCTGCGCCCAATACTGGCAGCGCAGAATAGTCTTTCTTCCTTAACGTCAACCTCCAATTCGAAGCTGATCGGTGCTGACCAGGTGTACGATATGGAGGATATGCATTCCTTAACGACAGGCGGACAGCAAGCGCCGGTCTCCGTTTGCCAAACGGGGCTGGAGTCACCTTATGTACGCTTGACTTGGTCGAAAGAGCGCGGCATCGTGTCGTGGATCGATAAGGAGACAGGCCGCGAACTGCTGAAAGCAGATGATCTGTATGGGGCGTTTACACCCATCTATGAGGTGACAAATCCAGCGAACCCTGCAGATGCATCTCAGGTATGGAGCGTTCGTTCCAAAATGGGACGCAATCGTAAAGGCCTTAACGTGGAACGTTCGGTTGGTCAGCTCATCTCAGTGCGCGCGGTGGATAATGGACCGCTGTATGCTACCGTTGAGCTTGGTTATCAGCTCAAGGGCATCGCCTATTTTTCACTACACTTGCGGATCTATACCCGTCAAAACCGGATGGATATTTCGGCGCGGTTCCATAAAGAGAGCATCTGGAATCCGGAGAACGTTTATCTGGCTCTGCCGTTCACCCCAGGAGGCACTGGGCCAGTTACCCTGTTAGCCGACAAGCCAGGAGGCCTCGTTCGCCCCTGGAAGGATCAGATTCCAGGAACTTGCCTGGATTATTCTGCTGTACAGTCGGGCATTGCCTGGCAGGATAATGACCGCAGTCTGCTGCTTGCTGTCCCGGACACACCTCTCGTGCAATGGGGAACGCTGGATTACGGGACCAGAAAGGTCCACACGCAGCAAGCGCCTGACGCTCAACCGGAAGCTTATGCCTGGCTGATGACGAATTATTGGGAAACGAATTTCAAAGCGACCTTGGGCGGCTTCTATGAGTTTCAATATCATATTTCGGCTGGCGGCAGCCTTTCGGTTGAAGATATGGCCGCAGCCCTGCATTCGTTGAACGAGCCATTTGTGGTTACCCGGGTTAATGAAAAATAAAGATAACACATAACAGATATAAACTTATAGTCGATAAAACAACAACCAGCAGGCTTCCACATGGAGGCCTGCTGGTTGTTGGCGTTCAATCTTTTAGTTCGTGTAAGATTTGGTATTTTTGCTTAATGATGTTGTTAAGCTGAAATGTATTTAAGCCTACTCTTGAGCTGCCTCTAGCTCAGTAATTTGCGCTTTGTATTGCTTCAGAAGGTCGGCAAGGGAAGTCTTGATTGCAGCTTCATCTTTAGCTGTTACGGCCTTATTCAAATTACTTTGTGCTGAGAAGAATGCACTGGCAGCTGTAGTACCGCTAAATTGAAGACTTTCAGCATTCGCTATAACCACGCTTGTTGTTCCTGTTGTTTTTTCGTCAAGATTCAGTGGACTGAGGGCAATTGCCACTCCAGATTCTGCGTTCTCAACTAATCCTTTCAGATCCGAACTGTTTGTGGTAATGGAGAAAGACAAGGTGTTCAGATTTTCGGAATCAGGTAATTTTTCGGCTTTTACTCCCTCAACTGAGGTAAGTTTGCCTTCCTCTACCTTCAAGGCCTGCATTTCTTTGATCTCACCTGGTTTGGCGTTCTCGGAAACTTTCTTCCATTCATCAGAGTCTACGTCAACAGCAACCAAAGTGGCCATTACTCGGGATGTATAGTTTTGTGAAAGCAGTTTATTGTAACGGGCCAGCGTTTTTTCCCATTCGCTTACTGTTTCTGGCGCGTACTTTTTGGCCTGCTCCACTGGATTAGCCAATGTAAAGGTCGCAATGGCGGATTTAGCTTCTTTCAAGGTAGCAGTTCCATTTGTAACAGCATTTGCGTTAGTGGCGCTGTCGGCATTCGCGACAATCGGTGCGGAGATCGCAGTGAGCAGCAGGGCGGACAGGGCAACATTTCTGAATTTAAAACTGTAGTTCATTTCGTAACACTCCTTATGGTTTGGTTTGTCTTACAGTTATCAATTTACCGAAGGAGTGTGGCACAATATTGGTGTAATTGTGGAAAAACAATGGCAAAGCTCTTCCCATATATATACCTTTGGTATACTCACTATAGAGAAAAGTACAGGAGGCCCCGTTCATGAATAACGATTACCTCATCGCAGTTGTAGATGATGACGAAAATATACGCACACTGATTCAAGCTTATTTGCACAAAGAGAACTATCGAACGATAGGCCTTGCTAATGCCGAGGATGCCTGGTCTTTATATAGAATAAGTCCGCCGAGCATGTGGGTGATGGACATTATGCTGCCCGGGATGGATGGCTATGAATTGTGCAAACGCATCCGGAATGAAGGAGAGGTACCCATTATTATGATCTCGGCGAAGGATAATGAGGTGGACAAAATACTTGGCCTTGAGTTGGGCAGTGACGATTATTTGGTGAAGCCTTTCAGCCCCCGTGAGCTGGTAGCCCGCATCAAGCGGCAGCTAGAACGTTGGATTAGACTTACCGGTGCGGAAGAAAGAGCTGTTGTAAGCGAAGCTGCGGCGCCACGAATCGATACCGGAGAGCTTCAATTAATGTTGGAAGAGAGGCGGGCCATATGGCGAGGGGAGGAAGTGGACCTGACCAGCAAAGAGTTCACCATGCTCAAGGTACTGGCTGAACATCCAAATCGTGCGTTTACTAGGGACGAGCTGCTCAGTTTTGTCTGGGGAGAAGATTATTTTGGCAGTGACCGTGCCGTGGATCATTTAATTAAGCGGATTCGCAAAAAGATTGAGGAACTTCCCGTCGAGTCGGTGTGGGGGCACGGGTATCGTATGCGTACAGATCGGAGTGAAGTTTAATATGAAACTTGTTCATCAAATTAACCTTGCATTCGGATTGTCACTGGTTCTGATCCTCTCCGTCACGGCCGTTTTACTTCATTATGTGCTGCTGGATCATTTCATTGGAACAGAGAAGAATGATCTCAAGACGTTAAGTGCGGCGATGTCTGCTTCTATAACGAAAACGGGGGATCTCACAATGAGTCCTGTACTTACGACTGGAACTGCTGTCACGATGCCTAATTTGAATATTACGGGTATGCAGTCCGTCCAGTTGGTTACGGGAGAGGCTACGAGTGCTCCTTCAACACTCATTCCTGCGGATGTTGAAGCCTTTGTCACTGATTTTAACGGAAATGTGCTGTCAGGGACTTTGTCTGTGAGTGGTACAACCGGAATGGCGAGCAGTAACACATTGACTGAAGCCGTACCAGCAAACTTGTCGAAATACACAGCGGTCACTTCATCCAGCATCAAGGACCTGTGGGAGGGAACGGATGGGCGTTATGTGATGGATGTCAGTCCCATCCCCCAAGGAACCCTGACTCTGTTGACTCCTATGAGCAAGATTAAAGCAATCGAACAGGCGTTACTGGGTCGTCTCATCCTGGTGATCTGTATCGTTGGAGCCATTATGTTCCTGCTCAGTTTGTTTATTACGAAAAGGCTGATTCAGCCATTGATGAATCTGAAGCAGGAACTTAAGAAGGTCAAACAACGTCATTTCACGGATGTGCAGCTGGTCAAGGCTGGCGGTGAGATTGGAGCTGTAGCACAGACGGTATACGAGATGGCTGGTGAACTGAACAGGTTCAATGAGGTGCAGAAGCTGTTTTTTCAGAATGCTTCTCATGAGCTGAAGACCCCTCTGATGTCCATTGCAGGCTATGCGGAGGGCATTCGAGATGGAATCTTTGAAGGTGATAATGTCCGTAAAGGGCTGGACGTGATCCTGGGGGAGAGCGGCAGATTAGGAAAGATTATCACCGAAATGACGCTGCTCGCGAAGCTGGATAGTGAAGAGGATATCTTCAAACCTTCCAAGGTCAGTCTGAATGAATTGTTGACGGAAACGTCCGAACGTGTCAATCCGCTGCTTGTAAAGAAAGGACTTACACTCCATATCGCTTGTCCGGACAATAAGGAGCTGTTCGTCATGGCTGATCAGGATAAACTGCTACAGGCACTGCTCAACGTCGTGACGAATGCTGCAAGATACGCCAGAGAAGAAATTCACATCACTGCGAACTTGGAAAAAGGGAAGATCGCGCTATCCGTTTCGGATGACGGTCCCGGCTTTCCGCAGGAGCTGCTTCCCACCTTATTCCACCGTTTTGTCAAAGGAAAAGACGGTGAGTCCGGACTGGGTCTGGCGATTGCCCGGGCTATTGTGGAACGCTGCGGCGGGCTGATTCAGGCCACCAACCGTAAGGAGGGAGGAGCTGTAATCTCGTTTGGCTTCCCTGCGGCTCAACGTGTCTGAAAGGAAAGGACGGCAACAATATCCTTCTAGCTGCACCAAACCTCGAAGTGAGAGATATAGAGGAAATGCTCGAGTGGGTTCGTGTCGCCAATCGCCAATATAAATACTTCGCATAAGTGGCTTTGTGTTTACTCCGCTCTCCCTGCACTATAGGGAGAGCTTTTTTAAATTTTGGATTCGGATATGATGGATGGCATGCTGCTGATATCACCATACGGATGCTATGCTTTGAATTCCTTATGGTAGCAGCGACTCCTTATTCATTGTCGCATTTTTACGGAAATCTAGCGGAGCTTGATTATAGTATTTTTTGAACTGATGGTAGAAGTGGCTGACGTTCTCAAATCCCGCTTCCAGTGCAATCTCAAGCACACGAAGCTCAGTCGTGAGCAGCAAGTTTTTGGCTACATTCAGCCGAAGCTGATTAATATACTCTGTTGGTGTCTGATTCAGATATTGACGAAAGGCGCGGTTCACATGACCAACGCTTCGACCTGACAATTCATAGAGCGCATGAAGACCACGAATCATGTTTTCTTTCAGCTGCATTTTGGAGATCGCATGCTCAAGCCACAGCGGGAGAATGGGTTGTTCAATGGTATCCAACTCAAAGAAATGCTGCGTAAAAATCTGAATAATCAGCCCTTTTGCGTATACGCGAGCCTTCTTCTTATCCACTGTGGAGAGCATCATAATGCGTTCAAAGCTTCGAACCATCTCTGTCATTTCTAACTGAGATAACATGGCAATCTGGGGAACGGGAGCCTGCAAGAGTCCTTGCGCATACTTCTGTTCATTCAAGTAGGCCAAAGCTTCTTCTATTACTGCGGATCGACACGGGCTATTCAGAAAACGGCAGTCCTGAGTGCCTTCCGGTTCATAACGGTGAATATCATGCGGTCGAATAAAGACAAGGCAGCCCGGCCTTAAATGCTGGGTTGTTTCATTGACGATATGTTGGCACTGCCCTTCACTTAGAATGAAGAACTCGTAAAAGTCATGGGTATGCTCGGGTGATACTTTCGATAAGGAATCGACCCAGAACGGATCTACGAGCAGGTCGGGATGGATGTGAGTAGACGCTGTGTATTTGATCATGGCTCGAACCTCTCCATTTATTGTTAATGTCAAAATAGCACACGAATTCCGTGAACACAACATAAGAAAGTATGGAGACCTCTTGATAGAATGAAATAGATTACAAAGACATCAGGAGGTATCACAAATGTTGCTTATCGATCTCAATGGCAGGTGGCAAATGAAGAGAGTGGATCATGCCGAATGGCTTCCGGCTACGGTTCCAGGCTCGGTCTTTAACGATTTGCTTCAAGCTGGACAAATGGAAGACCCTTACTACCGCGAGCAAGAGCAGGCGGCACTTGAACTGTGTAATTATGATTATGAATACAAACACTCTTTTGAAGTAAGCGCAGCGGATCTCAAGCATGACCGGATCATCCTGTTATGTGAAGGGGTGGATACAATTGGCGAATTGTTTCTGAATGGAATGAATATCGCGAATGTAAGTAATATGCACAGTACTTATGAAATCGATATTACCTCCTTTATCAAACAAGGTGAAAATACCATACACATTGTTCTTCGTTCCCCGGTGGAGTATGTACTGCGTAAACAAGCCGAGCGCCCGTTGATTAACTGCAGTGATGCAGTGGAAGGAATCTCCCATTTGCGTAAAGCACACTCCATGTTCGGTTGGGATTGGGGTCCACAATTACCTGATTTGGGAATCTGGCGAAATATCTCCATTCAAGGCTATGATCATGCCCGTTTGGAAGATGTCTACGTTACACAAATGCATAGCGAAGGCAAGGTAACCTTAGATGTACGAGTAAAGGCATCAGGTTGGGTAGAAGAAGAGCGAGAGATCACGGTCACATTAGATAGTCCTTCCGGGGAAACATTGAAAGGATGGACGTCCGTCGTGAATGATGCGAATCATCATATCTGGATTGAAGTGGACCATCCCGAGTTATGGTGGCCGAATGGTCTGGGCAAACAGCCATTGTATCAGCTAAGCGTTGCGCTTATGGAACAAGGCGTGGAGCTGGATCGTGATGCTAAGCGCATTGGACTGAGAACATTAACTGTGAAGCAAGAGCAGGATCAATGGGGTGAGTCCTTCGAATTTGAAGTGAACGGTGTATCCTTTTTCTCGATGGGTGCTGACTATATTCCGGAAGATAACATCTTGCCGCGCTGTAACCCAGATCGGACAGAACGATTGATCAAGAGCTGTGCGCAAGCCCATTTCAATACAATTCGTGTCTGGGGTGGGGGACATTATCCGGAGAATTACTTCTATGATTTGTGCGACGAATACGGCTTGATTGTATGGCAGGACTTGATGTATGCCTGCGGTGTATATGAACTGACTGAGGAATTTAAGCAATCGATTACTAAAGAGACCATCGATAACATGAAACGCTTGCGTCATCATGCCTCATTAGGAATCTGGTGTGGAAACAATGAGCAGGAGATGGCTTGGGTTGAATGGGACTGGGCGAAGAAAACATCCTTACAGTTACAAGCAGACTATATTAAGCAATACGAGGTATTACTTCCAGCTATTGCGAAGGAATATGATCCGAAGACGTTCTACTGGTTAGCTTCACCTTCATCCAAAGGCAGCTTTGACAATCCGAACGATGAAAATTACGGAGACATGCATTACTGGGATGTGTGGCATGGCAAGAAACCTTTTACCGAATTCCGCACATTGTTCCCGCGCTACATGTCCGAATTCGGATTGCAATCCTTTCCGAATCACAAGACCATAGAGACGTTTACGTTGCCGGAAGACCGCAATATCTTCTCACCGGTCATGGAATCTCATCAGAAGAATGGTACGGGAAATGAGAAAATTTTGTATTACATCGGGGAGACGTATCGCTTGCCAAAAGATTTCAATTCCCTGTTATACGCTTCACAGCTCATTCAGGCTGAAGGAATCTCATGTGGGGTTGAGCACTGGCGCAGACATCGTGGACGCTGTATGGGAGCACTGTACTGGCAGTTGAATGATTGCTGGCCTGTTGCTTCCTGGTCCAGTATCGATTACTTTGGTCGCTGGAAAGCACTGCATTATGCAGCCAAACGCTTTTTCGCGCCTGTTCTTGTATCGGCTCGGGAAGATGGTTCGAAGGTAGAACTTCACGTATCGAATGAGAGTAGGAATGCTGTAAAAGGAGAATTGAAATGGAGTCTCATGGATTCGCAATCCAATGAAATCGTAGCTTCTTCAAAAGTGATTGAGTTGAAAGCGTTATCAACCTCATTATTCGAACAGCTTGATTTCACTGAGATGCTCGATACAACTGCTAAGAAACGGAATACGTATTTACAGTTTTCCTTTGTGGTGGATGGTGAAGTTGTCAGCGAAGGTACAGTGTTATTTGTGAAGCCAAAGCATTTTGGTTTTATTGATCCTGCAATTGAGACCACGATGACAGAAGAAGAGGATCGTTTTGTTATTACGGTTGATTCGAAAGCTTTTGCACGGTTTGTGGAGCTTGATTTCAGTGAATTAGACGGTATTTTCAGTAACAATTATTTTGACTTGTCAGCAGGTGGAAGAAAGACCATTTCTCTGAAGAAAGATGATCTTAACAAACCGGCATCCCTTGAAGAACTGCAATCACAGCTAATCGTACGCAGCGTATTTGATTTGTAAGTTGTTCCGTCGCTTTTTTCTGATATTGCCAATCCAATCGATAGAAATCCGATCGTTGTTGTATGTTACCGCTTTCAAATGATCTCTATACTGATGGCAGAGGTGGTTAAATGATTGAACGACTGGCAAAATACCGTTGGCAATATGTAATGATCCTACCTGGTGCGATCCTGCTGCTTCTCTTCAGCTACATTCCGATGGTGGGCATCCAGGTGGCATTCAAGGATTTTCACATCGGCAGCACGATGTGGAGTAGTGAATGGGTTGGTTTGGAAAACTTCTCATTCTTGCAAGATGAACAGTTCTGGATTGTGGTGAAGAATACAATTTACATCGCAATTCTCAAGTTTGTATTCGGATTTCCAGCTCCTATTATTTTGGCATTGCTCATCAATGAGGTGAAAAACAACAAATACAAGCGGTTTGTCCAATCCGTTAGTTATCTTCCGCATTTCTTTTCATGGATCGTGGTGGCTTACATTCTGCAATCCCTGCTAACGTTGGACGGCGGATTGGTCAATCAGTTGATAGAGAAGCTCGGGGGAGATTCAATCTTTTTCTTGGGATCCACGGAGTGGTTCCGGCCCATGATCGTAGTGAGCGGTTTATGGAAGGAGGTCGGCTGGAATACGATCTTGTATCTGGCGGCAATTACAACGATTGACCCGCAGCTCTATGAAGCCGCTAGGGTAGAAGGAGCAGGACGGCTTGCACAAATTCGCAACATTACACTGCCGGGTATAATGCCGACCATCTCCATCGTGTTGATTCTCAGTATGCCTGGACTGATAGCAGTAGGCATGGATCAAATCTATCCTCTGATGAATCCGGCCAATCAGCCAGTCGCAGATGTGCTAGACACATATATTTTACGAAATGGCTTGCAGCAAGGTTATTTTGGAATGGCCACTGCAGTGGGTCTCCTTTCTTCGGTCATCAGTCTGGTGTTGGTACTATGCACCAATCAGATGGCGCGAAAGTTCAACGGAGAGGGGCTTTGGTAATATGAGAACTTCTATGAGGGAACGGGTGGGCCAGACAATTATTGTGTTTCTATTGGCCCTTCTCTGTATCTCGGTAATCTATCCATTCACGTATATGCTCGCCGTTTCCTTAAACGTTGGCAGCGATGCGGCAAAGGGCGGTGTCTATCTGTGGCCTAGAGAGTTTACTTTGTACAATTATGAGGTTGTGCTTGGGAATTCGGTTATTCAACATGCCTACTTAATTACGATATCCCGTACAATCGTAGGCACTTTTGTCGGCTTACTGATCACACTTCTGGCGGCTTATGGCTTGTCCTATCGGCAGCTTCCTTTCAGAAAATCCCTCCTGGGATACGTGCTGATTACGATGCTGTTTAGTGGCGGATTAATCCCTTTGTATATCCAGCTTAATCACTTGTCATTATTAAACTCATTCTGGGTGTATATCATTCCGTCCGCTTTCTCGGCGTGGAATATGTTTGTGATGATGAAATTCATCCAGGGGATTCCGGAAGCACTGATCGAATCGGCTGAGATTGATGGTGCCAATCCTGTCCGCATTCTCTTCGTTATTATTATGCCGCTTTCGAAACCCATGCTTGCAGCCATTGGCCTTTTTACTGCAGTGGGGCACTGGAATGACTGGTTTTCTGGCGCATTTTATGTTTCAGATCAGAATCTGATTCCGGTTCAAACGTTTTTGCAACAACTGCTGTCTGCCCAGGATATCTCGACTGTCCTCGGGTCCAACAATAATCAGGAAGCGCTTGCCCGGGGCACCATGCTCTCTAACGTTACACTGATGTCCATCAAAATGGCGACAGTTATGGTAAGCGCGCTTCCGATCCTGTGTGTGTACCCATTCCTGCAAAAGTATTTTGTAAAAGGTGTGCTTATCGGCTCAGTAAAAGGATAACCCAATGAAAAATGAAGCAACAGAATGGGTTTTCTAATCCTATACAATTTCAAAATAACCGAGGGGGACGTATGTGATGAGTTTACGTCAACAAAAGGGAAGAAAACTGGTGCTATTATCCTTGGCTCTACTGATGTTTGGGATAACGGCATGCTCAAGCAGCAGCACAGAGAGTGGCAGCAGTTCTGAAAATTCATTTAAGCTATGGCTGGGATGGAATGCAACAATTAATAACCAAAGCATGGTCCAAATGTATTGGAAAGAAAAGGAGCCGGGCATAGACGTTCGGCTGGAGGCTACGCAGGGAGATGTAATGACAGAGTTGAACCTGAAATTGAATACTGGTGGTTTTGATGATGCAGCTCTGTTCTCACGTAGTGATGTCGTGACCACTGCGATGACGCGTTCGGGCAGCGTTCTTCCGCTGGAGCAATACTTTGATATGCCGGATAAATATCCTGGATTGGCCTCCATTCCGAAAATCTATCTGGATCAGATGAAAGCTTCGGACGGACATATCTATTCCATTCCGACATGGTTTGATCAAAATCCCGATGATCCTTGGCCTGGTTGGGCTTCCTATGGCTGGTTTGTCCGTACAGATGTACTGGAGAAAACCGGTATGACGATGGATGATCTGAAATCGTTGGATGGTATAGAGAAGTATTTGAGATTGTCGGCTAAGCAGAAAGATGAAAACGGGAAACCGTTGATTCCCCTTAGTTTTCTCTCTGACGCAAGCGATGAAAATGTCATCCTGAGTACATTTGGCGTTACGGTCAGCACAGCGGGCGGCGTCATTCCAGTAGAGAAGCAAGGTAATGACTATCAGTTTATCTATGACAATCCACAATATAAAGCGGCTTACCAATGGATGAACAACATGTTCCGGGAAGGGCTTCTGGATCATGAAGCGATTACAGACAAGAAGGAGCGTTACAAAGAGAAAAACAAATCCGGACGTGTAGCCATGAATGCAGGTGGGTTCTTTAATATGGACGCACAGTTATGGGAGGTTCTTGACGGGCCAACCGATCCGGCATGGTACTATGATGTCATTCCCTATCCGAAAGTGGATGGCGTGAGTGAGATTGGCGCTAATCAGATTATCAATCCTTATCCTGCCAATGACGTTTTTATCAATAAAAATACTAAAAATCTCGATTCCATTCTTGCTTTCTTTGATTACACACTACAGCCTAAGCCCGAACAGCAGCAGGTTGTGAATGAAGGTCCGCCAGGAGTGTTCTGGGACTGGGTGGATAAACCGTTGGGAAAATGGGTGTACACGGATGAGAATTACAAGGCCTTGCATGATTCCGGAGATCAAGCGAAGAAGGCAAGCACGACGCCAGAGCTATACGCAGCTTCTTCCTATAGTAATGACTGGTATCCATGGTGGAATTATGGGGTTACTGATCCGAAAGGAAGATTCAAAACGATCGAATTCACCGAAAAGATTGGCAAAATGGGTGGGACCCGGGTTGCTGAAAACTATGATATGGTGAAGGCCAAACCGGGTGGCTTATGGGAGAAATATTTGCCTGAACTTGATAATGTGCGAAAAGAGTATAAAGCCAAGCTGATTATGGCGAAGGATGACTCACAATTTGAACAGGCTTGGAGTGATTTCCAGGCTGCACTGGAAAAACGAGCACATTGGAGTGAGCTCAAACAGGAATGGCATGAGGAGCTTCAAGGCAAGCAGTAATTAGGAGACGGGGACTGTCGAACGTGACAGTTCCCATTTGGTATAAAAAAGTATACAATATCACAAATTTTATCCTATAGAACAAAATTGTGCGTACTATTTTCTGAAGGTTATATGGTTTATCATTGCCTTTGCAACTGAATATTGGATATTTATGCGGAGGTCAGGAAATGAATAAATTTGAATCACATCTGGGCTATACAAACATGTTTAAAGAAGAGCAACTTACGCTCGGGATATATTTTCCGATAGAGTCTTATAAGGGTAGTATCCCGGAGATGCAGTTAGAGCAACAAATGCAATTGGCGAAAAAGGCAGAAGAAGCGCGCTTTGCTTCCTTATTCGTTAGAGATGTTCCTTTAAATGTTCCAAGCTTTGGGGATGTGGGACAAATATATGATCCATGGGTTTTTCTTGGTTACTTGGCAGCTCATACGAAAAAGATTTCATTGGGTACCGGAAGTATGATCACCACACTACGCCATCCGTTGCATGTAGCAAAAGCAGCAGCTTCTGTTGATCGAATTTCCGGAAAACGTCTTGTGCTGGGCGTTGCTACGGGGGATCGTCCTAGCGAGTTTTCGGCATTTTCAGTGGACCGAGAACAACGTGGTGAATTATTTCAAGAATCTTTGCAAGTCATGAGAAAAGTCTGGAATGAAGATTTCCCGGTAATTCATTCACCAAGCCTTAACCTTCAGGGTGGCGATTTATTACCCAAACCGGAATTAAAGGATATTCCTATTTTGGTAACAGGCCATTCTTCGCAGACACCGGAATGGATAGCAAAACACAGTGATGGCTGGCTGTATTACCCACGAAATATCATTGATCAAGCATCACTTATTCAACAATGGCGTACATTAACGGATGAATTTAAGCCTTTTAATCAGTCGTTATATATCGATTTATCAGAAAATCCAGATGAAGATCCAACTCCTATTCACTTAGGGTTTAGGAGCGGATATAAATTTTTAATTGAATACCTCAATGCTTTAAAAGGAATCGGTGTGAATCATCTTGCATTTAACTTGAAATATGGAACACGTCCGGTTGACGAGGTGATTCAAGAATTAGGGGAGGAAGTGGTTCCATATTTTCCGGCGTTATCTAATAAATAGGTGCATTGTATGCATTTCGGTGCTAGACTACCAGTAAGATTCATTGTAAAGAAGGAGAGGAAAAGGATGATTAAACATTTAGGTCGCATTAATGAATTGGCGAAAAAAGAGCGTGAAGAAGGTTTGACCAATGCGGAACGAGTTGAACAACAAGTATTACGAGAAGACTATTTACGGGAAATTCGTGGGCAAGTTCTAAACACTTTCTCAGTGCTTACCATACTCGATCCAGATGGAAATGATGTAACACCGGATAAAGTACGAAACGAAAAGGGAATCAGTTTGTAGGGAAATAAACGTTGTTGGAAGAACGAAAAGCCTCCGAGTATTCATTGACAGAAATGGTGTGGATAAATACACTTGATTTGTAGTGGATTTCGTAGGATGCTTTTTGTACACTTTATAAATATTCATTATAAAGATATTGTATAAAGTGTGTTTTATTATTTATCTTAGCAGTTTGATGGTTTCATGTATCGAAGTATTTATAACAGGAGTTGATAACATGACTGAAGAAGAACGAATTTTTAATGGGATCTTATTTAGCCCGGGCCATCATGACCTTAAGGCGATTAAGCTTCGCTCTCACAATCTTAGTAGTCAATATAGTCGTACTTTTGAGGATCAAACGGAAGAACGCGAAGCATTACTCATGCAGATTCTGGGTCGAAAAGGAGAGCGTTGTTTTATACAAGGCCCCATTTTCTTTCATTATGGCGTTCACACAGAAATCGGTAACCATTTTTTTGCGAACTACAATCTGACCGTCCAGGATGATGCTAAGGTTACCATTGGTGATCACGTCAGCTTTGGACCTAATGTGACCATTGTTACACCGGTTCACCCATTCATTGCTTCAGAACGTCGACAAATGCTGGACCAAAACGGGGAACCTAAGTCGCTCTGTTATGCTAAACCTGTCACCATCGGAAATGATGTTTGGATTTCGGCTAACGTCACCGTATGCGGCGGTGTTACCATTGGCGACGGATGCGTCATTGGTGCTGGAAGTGTAGTGACCCAAGATATCCCTGAAGGATCTTTTGCAGCGGGTGTACCCTGCAGAGTCATTCGCCCCATCACAGAATCGGACAGCATGCGTTATAAACCAGAGATTCTTGCCGATTGCAGCATAATTGAATAAAAACACATAAAAAAGAAACCGTTCCTATATAAGAGGAACGGTTTTCTTATTTTGATTAGTATTTCGTTGATTAGGTGGAAAGCGTATTAACTATTTTCTAATGCACTAGATTCTCTAGATCTGGTTGCAATTTGTTACGAAGAATATACAGCATGATGGCTCCAACAAGAAACGCGACGACATCCGCAATGACGAGTGACCATACAACCCCGTGGAAGCCATTCAATCGGTTCGCGATATAGAGTACAGGAATCAGAGTAATTCCTTGAATGACTGACATAACAAACGCGGCCGTTCCTTGCGCAGTTGCTTGGAAGATCCCCACAAACAACGAGGTCATTCCTGTAATGAACAAGGATAGGAACGTCACATGCAGAATGTAGCTACCCATTTCAATTAATTGCGGGTCATTCGTAAATAAACCAATTAAGTGGTCGGAAATCAAATAGACGACAACGCCGAACACAACAGCTAACGCCAAAATCGCTTTGATCGTAAATCCAATGGTATGCTTCATGCGTAATTTATTCGCTGTAAAAGAGAAGGCAATCAATGGCACAACTCCTTCACATAAGCCCATCAGAATAAACTCAGGAAATTGCAACAAGCGTGATGAAATTCCGTACCCCGCTATGGCCTGATCTCCATATTCGACAAGAAAATGGTTCAAAATGAGCGACATTGCACCCAAGAAGATACTCATGATAAAGACGGGAACTCCGATTTTGAAAACATTACTCATAATTTCCTTGGAAGCCTTGAACCATTTTACGGAGACAGTCAAGAATTGGCTTTTATACCCCATATGGAATGCGTAAAAAACACTGGCAACCAAGTTAGAAATGACCGTTGCAGAAGCAACGCCGATTATACCCCAATGGAAAATGAAGATGACAATCGCATCAAGAATAATATTTACAACCACACTGAGAATCATACCGATCATGGATGTGATTGCTGCACCCTCTGAGCGCACGATGTTCTCCAGCGTGAAGAATAATATGACGAAAGGTGAACCGATAAGCATAATCGTGACATAGTCTTTAGTAAATCCGAAGGATTCAGGCGTTGCTCCCAGGCTATGAACAATTGGGTCGATCAGCGGGAGGCCGATGGCCATTACGATAAGTCCAAGAACTAAACTGCTGTAAAAGGCGAATGAAGAAACATGTTTTAGATCCTCATATCTTTTTTCTCCTAACAAACGAGAGATGAATGTACCGCTACCCATACCAATCAAGTTGCCGAGCGCCATAATCACTGCGAATAATGGCAAGGTTAGCGCAAGTGCGGTTAACATGGCAGTATTGCCCAATGTACCAAGGAAAAAGGCGTTCAGGATAGAATAGATGACACTCATCGACGTACCTAACATCATCGGTACAGCGAAGTGAGCTACGGCTTTTGCGATCGGTGCTTTTTCAAAATAATGGAGGTTTTCTGCATCCATGTGTGAGTCACTACTTTCTTCATTTATTTTTTGAAATGATTTGGAATTCAAATGCTATTCCAGCTTTCAATCTAACAGTGTTAGTTTGTGCCTTACAGTGTTAGATGGTATCATGAACTTATGAACCTGTAAAGCATAATCTTACACTGTTAGATAAAAGGGCGGATACGGATGAAAAAACAACAGCCTCAGATTTCGGAGGATAAGATTTTGGAAGCCTCTTGGGAGCTTCTTGGGCATGAAGGTATTGAGAAATTCAGTATGAGGCGATTGGCCGATCGGCTGGGTATTCAGGCTCCTTCTCTGTACTGGTACTTTAAGAGCAAGCAGCATCTCTACCAGCATCTGGCCAACCAGATATCGAAAATGATCCTAAACGAATTCCAATCCGATGGGGACTGGAAGGTGCAAATGGAGGGCCTTGCGATATCGATACGGAGTGTACTCCGCCGTTATCCCTGCTCCACGCAGCTTATGATGCAGACGCTGCCACATGAGCCGGACATGATTCGCTTCACCAACCGTATGCTTCTCTGCATGGAATCGACGCCACTTGAGCAAGAGCAGAAATTGCAAGCCGTTCTTACGCTTGTGAACTATGTTTTCTTCTTTGTTCTGGATAATTATGAGCACCAGCGCACAGTATCCGTAATGATTAAGGATCAGGGAGAGCTTCCGGGCGGGGAGATGATTCAGCTCTTGGACTCCATGAGCGAGACAGAAGCAGGGTTGTTCCGAAGAATGCACAAGAGCGGGCTGTTTGAGATGATGGGGAGCGACGGAGCGTTTGAGTTCGGCTTGAAGCTGATTTTGTCGGGAATTGAACAGGTGATACAGGAACAAGGGAATTAGAATGTAAACAAAACCGTACATCCGGATATCGAATGTGCGGTTTTTGAAAAAAGGTTTGTTGTTAATCTTGCACTGTTACCTTCAAAATCGAATGGATGAGGCAAGATTATTTAGCAACAATTGTTATGAGAAAAACGTTTATAAACATATCCTTTTGAATTATTATTGGATCTACAGAGGATGAAAATAAGGAATTTGCATAGGAGGTTTTTGTAAAAACGGTTACATAATATATATTGAATGCAACACATATAAGGAGGACAGCTAGCGTACATGAGTTTATATCTGGAGATCCCGGAACTTGACAAACGACTCCCATTTCGAAGCTTTATTCACAAAGGGGATGTGCTCTGTTATCCTCACTGGCATAAGGAAATTGAAATTATTTATGTTACCCAGGGAAGCCTGGATTTGGGGTTGAATGACAATGTAATCCGTCTGAAGCAGGGGGAAGTCCAATTCATTAATGGCGGTGACGTCCACTTTTTTTTGTCATCGCCTGATAGTGAGCGAATTGTTATTCAATTTGATCTGAGCCTGTTCCAAGACGTATCCACACTAATTTACGATGATCGATCGCTTCGTGACATTTTTACTCAAATAGAGCAATCTAGCAGGAACTGGCCTCGTGAAACGGCAACCAAGCTTCTTCCTCTTCTGCAAAACATAAGCACAGAAGATTACGAGCGCAAAGAGGGCTATGCATATATGATCAAGGCCAAACTTTATGAAATGTTGACTTTTATTCTAAGAGAAGTACCAAGGGGGAGTGAGAAACATCGACCCCAAATCTCGGAAAATATCCTGACTCCGACCAAAGAAATGCTATTAAAGCTGGAACGAATTTTTGAATATGTAGAAAGCCATTACCAGGAATCAATTATACTAAAAGACGTTGCCGACTATATAGGGTTCAGTCCTTATTATTTCACTAAGTTTTTCAAGAAAAATACAGGAATGACCTTTGTAACTTTTCTAAATGAATATCGACTTAATAAAGCGAAATGGATTTTGCTCAATGAAAACTATTCGATTACCGAAATAGCAGAGCAAGCCGGATTCAATAGCGTTAAGACATTTCATCACTTCTTCAAGGAAGCGACGGGGACATCGCCTTTAAAGTATCGCATGACAATATCCGGGAATAAAACAGCAAGAAAATAGGAAGATAGTCTTTTATGAGACTTGTATGATAAGGGTATTAAACAAGTTGAGGTGCTATACATCTTGCATAAATCAAGGTCGCAGCCACTCATTTTTTTACATAAAGTTTGCTGTGAGAAATCTAACATGTAGGCATATTCAATAAGGGAAAGGACGATGAAGATGAATAACCGAATTTATAATATAGCAATTGTTGGCTTTGGAGGGATGGGCAGCTATCATTGCCAGTTAATTGAGCCTGTATCACAGATTTCCGTAATTGGGGTATACGATACTGTTGAATATCGAATGGAATTGGGAAAGGAAGCCGGCTATAAAACATACGCAAATCTGGATGCTGTTCTAACAGATGATCTGGTGGATATCGTTTTAATTGCTACGCCTAATGATGTTCATAAAGAAATAGCAATTCAAGCTCTGCAGGCTGGAAAACATGTGATTTGCGAAAAACCGGTTACAATAACCAGCAAGGATTTTAATGATATCGTTAAGGTAGCAAACGAGGAGAAACGTGTGTTTACGGTCCATCAAAATCGTCGCTGGGATGAAGATTTCCGGACTGCCAAGGACATCATCGATAAAAAGAAATTTGGAGAGCTGTTCCATTTGGAATCCCGGGTTCAAGGAGCCAACGGCATCCCTGGCGATTGGCGCCAGTTGAAGGATTACGGTGGAGGTATGCTGCTGGATTGGGGCGTGCATTTGCTGGACCAACTGCTACAGATTACAGATAGTCAAATTGAAAGTGTTGCGGCTAATTTAAGTTATATTTTGGGAACTGAAGTGGATGATGGTTTTACGAGTTATATAACGTTTAAAGATGGCCTGACAGCACTTATTGAAGTGGGAACAACCAATTATGTGAAGTTACCGAGATGGTATCTCAAAGGAACGGAAGGTACAGCAGTGATTAGGGACTGGGATTTAAGTGGAGAGATTATCACTCGAAATCCGGATGTTGCTCATATAGAGCCGAAACCTATCCAAGCGGGACAGGGATTGACCAAAACGATGGCACCGCCGTCCGAACAGTCCACGCTAAAGTTTGCGATAGAAAAGCCGGACTTGGAGGAGCAAAGCTTCTATGAAAATTTTGTCTCTGTACTCGAAGGGAAATCTGAAATTGCAATTAAGAATGATGAAGTTCACAGAGTACTTGTACTGATTGAGACCATTTTTGAGGCAGCAGAGACCAGAAGTGTGATCCATAGAAGTATTTAACACGCTTTCTGTTATTGCTGTAACTACCATAGATGCGTTAAATCGTGTAAGCCGTCATTATGACGGCTTTTTTGTCTGTCTACATTTTCTGTAAGTTTAATCTTTGCGAAAAGAAGCACCGCTCTATGATGAATCCCACTCGGATTTTAATCGTCAAAGTCGCTATTTTAGCGGCTTTTTATTATTTTTTTTACAAATCTATATCCGTCCTTGAGAACAAAAGGTTGATCTGGTCATTCGTTTGAAAAATATCTAAATATTAAATTTACAACAAAATGTGACCAAATACCGTCCTTGAGAGTGTTAGAGATATAAAGGAGGGCAGAACAACCATGCAGCGATCAATGCCCCAACGGGGAGATCATATGATGAAAGTCTATGAGACTTACGCGGATACGCTGTTCCGGATTGCCATGGTGCACCTCGGCAGGAGAGAGGACGCGGAGGAAGCCACTCAGGATACCTTCATCAAGTTAATGGAAAAAGCCCCTACGTTCAACGATGCAGAACATCAGAAAGCATGGTTGATCCGGGTCATCACCAATCATTGTAAATCCTTATTAGGCAGAGGCTGGCGCAAACGAGAGGTCAAGCTGGAGGGAGCAGATCCCCTTACGACAGACGACCCCGAAGATCAGGCACTGATTGAACTCGTGCTGTCACTGCCCGTCAAGTATAGATCGGTGGTTCATTTGTACTATTACGAAGATTATCCGATCCGGGAAATCGGCGAGATTCTGCAGATCAGCGAGTCTGCAGTGAAGATGCGATTGAAGCGGGGAAGACAGCTGTTAAAACTGGAGCTGGAAGGAGAAGAACCCCAATGAACGAGGAACAATTCAAACGAAATTATAAGAAAGCGGTGGACCAAATGAAAACAAATGACCAAATGAAAAAACGGATAGAGCAAACCTTGAACACACAACGTCATGAACAAAAGCGCCGGCGAAAACCTCTATACATTGCAGCGAGCGTTGTCATTGCTGCCAGTGTTGGACTCGCGGCGCCAAGCATATGGCAGCAAGTGAGCGGACCAGCCGCGCCAGCGACGCAGGTGGCACAGGTCACTCCGGGTGTATCATTCGAACCGGTGGTGATTACGAAGACAGAGCTGCCGGATTCCAAGAATGGCGTGAAAGCCGATATGCTTCAGCTGGTGGTTTATCAGGGCAATGTCTATACACAGTCTGCTACATCACTTGACGGTGCGGATGCGCTTGCCCTGCGAGGCGAGAAGCTCGGTACTACGACCGGGGGCATTCATGAGCTGAGCGACAAGGGGGAGTACACGGAGCTGGCCTCCAACATTGGAGAAGCAGACATCTATGCGGTCAACGGCTATGACACGAAATTCCGCATCATGTCCTACACCGAGATCGATGGTCAGGGGTATGCCCAACTGTTTGACCAGAGCAACGGCATCACTATCGGCAACGGCGAAGACCTGATCGGCAAGCTTCATCTCGAAGGCAACGTCACTTCGGCGCAGTGGGAGACCTTCGCCAGCTGGAACAACGGCTTGCAGCAGCTGCAACCGCTCGCAGCGGACAAATCGCTGAACAGCTTTATCTCAGGGCTATACGCTGCCAAACCGGTAGCGACAAGCCCTGAACTGGAGGAGCGCCTATACGGGCAGGAAGATCGCAAGATCATCTACCTGACGCTCGAAGATAAGACGCAGGTCCAATTAGTCCTATTTGGGGAAGGTCTGGTGCGTTATGGCAATGTACCGGTATTCTTCGAAATCGAGAAAGCTGCCTTCCAAGCGTTCTGGAACAGCCTGGGCAAGTAATAATCATGGAGTTTGACTCAACAAATCCAATAAAGCAACTCCACCAATCGGATTTTTTTGACTGATAAAATTTCTAATGATAATTGAAATATTTAAATTCCAATTTAGATCAATGTTACTTTCTATCATGAAACACCTCACCTTGAATATTCAAGGTGAGGTGTTTTGGTCATAAAGGCGTCCATTGTCATTCCAATTACCATACATTTTATTTTGTTTGGTGTTTGTTATAAATTTATCTAATCTTTTGTTAAATAACTCAGGTTGATTTTTATAGCTTTGGATGGTGTCGATTCGAATTCTTTTATAAAGATCTGGGAATGCCGCAAAATTCTGATACACATCCGTGTCCTCTTTTAACCTCTGCTCAATAATAGGGTCAATTTTAAATGATTCGTAACTGAGATCAGGGAGAGCCTTTCGACCTTCATCTGTCATTAATCCCAACGATTCAAGGCGACGGGCTCGTTCTTTATTCAATTCAGTCCACGAACTTTTTTTACTTCTCGGAGATAGTCTTTGAGCTAATTGAGTCTCGGAAATTTTCTTTTTTTGTCCATCAATCCATCCAAAACACAAAGCTTCTTCAACAGCATCCAGATACAACAGTGTACCTGGTGTTGATTTCATACTCACAACGATCCAGCAAGAATTTTCAGTCAGGTAATGTTCTTGAAACCAAGATCTCAATTCGCTTTTTGACTTTGCTGGAAGCAGTTCATTAAGTAGCATTAGAAATTACGCTATCCAGGAATGTGTAAGCGTCGCTATTAAACTTCCAAACGATACCAAATTTATCAACCAACATTCCGAAGCAGGAAGACCAAGGCATCTCTGATAATGGCATGATCACATAGCCGCCTTCAGACAAATTAGTAAAGTAGTTTTTCATTGCCTGTTTATCATCAATAATGATACTAATGATTATATTGTTGCCTTTAACCAGCTCACCCGTTACATTCTTCATCGAAGGAAGAAGATCCGACATCATTATTTTCCCACCAGCGAATTCTAACGATGACTCCATAATCATATTTAACTCATTTTCTGGTAAAGGATAGTTTGGATCTTGTGGAAAATCCTTGAATTTCACTTTTTTTACCTCACTTGCGTTTAAAGCTTCTGAATAAAACGCGATGGCTTGCTCAGTGTTCCCATCAAAATTTAAATATGCAATAACTGACATGATAAAACCTCCTTCTTGTAATACATGAAGTGTAAGCTATAATAGGTGACAGCTAGATTGTCACCTATTATAGCTACGTTCAAAATTTATTTACCTAAAGAGGACTATCATGAACAAAATTGAAAGATTAATATCGATCATAATGATCTTGTTGCAAAAGAATGTGGTATCAGCCACCGAATTTGCGAAATTATTCAATGTGTCCAAAAGGACGATTCTACGTGATATGGAAACACTCGGATTATCTAACATTCCCATTTATGCTATAAATGGAGTGAACGGTGGATACGGGATTATGGATGAATACAAAATAGACAAACGACTTTTAAGTAGCAAAGATTTAGAAAATATACTAACTGCACTGGGTGGATTGGGAAAAATTCTCTTTAGTGACGAAATAGAATCAACGCTTAAAAAGATTGAATCGATGATAGGTTCAACGATTTCAGGAGGTACAATTCAACTGTCTTTTTATAATTGGGATGGTCGTCCTGAAATTGTCCAAATCTTAAAGACCTGCCAGGAAGCAATAGAGCAAGGAAGGTTACTTACATTCGATTATATAGATCAAAGTGGAGTCAAGTCGCAGAGACGGGTCGAGCCATACCAGCTTCGTTTTAGTGAAATGAGTTGGTATTTGAAGGGGTTTTGTTTAGATCGAATGGAATATCGAACTTTTAAATTGTCCAGAACGGATAATCTGAATATCGATATTAAAACATTTGTTGCTAGAGATTATATGACTGAACAGAAAACAGAGCAATATTATCAACCCAAACTAATTACAATTAAAGTATTGATCTCACATCGAATAAAAGATCAATTTATTGAAAGGTACGGTCACAAAAGGATTGAAGCTTACAATTCTGAACTCCTTATAGCCGAAATAGATATGCCACAAAACCACTTTGGATTTCGGTTTTTAGCTGGTTTCGGGACGGATTTGGAAATCATAGAACCTAAAGCATATGTTGAAGAGTTTCGAGAGTTTCTAAATGCTATGTTAAATAAATATTCCTAAGAGCTCATTCTTATTTATGTTGAGTGTTTCTGCTTTGTATAGGGTTGTTTCTTTTTATGAAAAGAAGGAGGTACTTAGTTATGGAAAAAGCGATCTACTTAATTACAGGCGTAATGGCTTCTGGTAAGTCAACAGTGTCGGAGCTGCTGGCTTCCAAGCTGGGAAAAGCCGTGCATCTGCGTGGTGATATATTCCGTCGCATGATTGTATCCGGCCGCGAAGACATGTCCGCTGAACCGTCGGATGAAGCAGTCCGTCAATTATATTTGCGTTATCAGTTAGCCGCAAATGCCGCAAAAACCTATTATGAGAATGGTTTTTCTGTAGTTTTGCAGGATAATTACTATGGTGCGGAATTAGTCTATATGATGGAGCAGCTAAAGGATTATCCGGTTCAGTTAGTTGTGCTGTGTCCTAAGGTAGAGGTGGTAAAAGAGCGTGAAAAGTCAAGAGGAAAGGTAGGGTACACTGGCTTTACGGTAGAGAATTTGTATTCAGACTTTTTGAAGGAAACGCCTCAAATGGGATTTTGGCTGGACAGTTCGGAGCAGTCACCTGAGCAATCAGTGAATGATATATTACAGCACTATAGATGAAAAACAATGACTAATTTCAAGTCACATAAAGTCACAGAATGCTCCGAATGTGTAGTTTTTCAAACTTTGTACAATGCGTAATGATCATTAAAATATGCAATAATAAAGTCCCGGAAATTTTGGGCCGAAGAAGTCAAATGTCTATCCTTCACCCAAGATAGTCCCACTGGATAGGTAGGATTAATATCCACAATTCTGACGTAAATCAAATCCAATTTTCTACAGACCGAAATTGGGAGCAGCGCAATACCCTGATTAACCTTAATAATTTCCGCCAGTAAATGAGAATCTACCTCGAATATATTCTTGGGAGTGAATCCTGCTTTTTTGCAAAGCTCGGTTGTAAAGAAGCTATATTCCTCATTATTAGCAAGGGAAATAAAAGATTCATCGGCCACTTTGCTTAGCGAAATTTCAGATTTTGTCGCAAACTTGTGAGTGGATGGTAAAACTAGCACGATATCTTCATTAATAAGGACACAACTTTCAATCTCATCGTCCGCTATAGGTGGACCTGCGATCCCCAAATCAATATCCCCTTTTTTTAAGCTTGCAAGGATGTCATTTCTAGCTCCGAGTCCTTGTTGTATATTGGTATCCGGCCACTGGGTAATGTACCTGCTGATCAATTCAGATAGGAATCTAGGATTTGAAATCGATATTTTGACGGTATGGTCAATTGCCATATCCTTCGTCTGTATTTCCATTCTTGCATTTTCAATTTCGGTGAAGATCCTGTTGACATGGTTCAAGAGGATTTTTCCGGAAGCATTCAATTGAATATTTCTTCCTTTCCGATCAAATAAGGTTGTACCCAACTCATCCTCAAGTCTCTTTATCGTCAGGCTTAAAGAAGGCTGAGCAATATTTAATTGTTCGGCAGCCTTAGAAATATGTTCTGTATAAGCGACGGTCTGAAAATATTTCAACTGAAGCAGCTCCACTATAGTGCACCTCTTATATTTATTATAATAAATGAGTTTATATATTATCATGTATTAGATTAAATGTAAATTGAGATGTAAAATGGGTTTTGTAATCATCATTTCGATAGAGAAATCAGACAACAGAATGAAGAAATTAGAGATCGGAAGGTGTCGTTCAGATGAGAAAGGAAGAAGTGGTTAAGCAATTTACAACTCCGCTGGATGCAGGGGCATTTCCTTTGGGGCCATATCGTTTTTATAATCGCGAATATCTGAACATTTTATATAGGACTGATCTGGAAAGCATAAGAAAAATCGTTCCGGAGCCATTGGAGGTTACCTCTCCGCTTGTAAGGTTTGAGATTATGAAAATGCCGGATGTAACAGGCCTTGGTTCCTATACAGAGTGTGGTCAGGTGATACCTGTGAGCTTTGAAGGGGAGGAAGGAGATTATCTCCACGCCATGTACGTAGACAGTTTTCCTGCAATCGCATCAGGCAGGGAGATAGGTGCCTATCCTAAAAAAATGGGCAACCCCAGTTTGTATGTAGATTCCGACACATTGGTTGGACTTATGGATTATGGCTCTTTGAGAGTGGCTACCGCGACCATGGGATATAAGCATTCTCCACTTGATCATTCGGAGGCGCTACAAGAGATTGTTAAACCAAATTATATGCTGAAAAAGATGCCTGGTTATGACGGATATCCAAGAATCTGTGAATTGGTCCGAAGCCAAATTACGGATATTAAAATACAAGGTGCCTGGTCAGGCCCTGCAAGACTGGAGCTATTCGCTCATGCTCTTGCGCCGATGGCAGATTTGCCTGTACTTGAGGTTGTTTCGGCTTCCCATATCATCACAGAGCTTTCACTGCCTTCTCCAACAGTTATATATGATTATTTAGCTGATGAAAAATAAACGTCATTAAAAGCAATCAAAAAGAAAAGGTAGGGGAATTCATATGAGAATTGCAATTTTAGGAGCAGGTTCCTTAGGAACCATTGCTGGTGCATATATTGCTGCCGGCGGACAAGATGTAGAGTTGATCGATGTCTATCAAGCACATGTGGACGCATTAAACCAGACAGGGGCCCAAATTACTGGCACTACGGATTTTCAGGCAAAGGTGAAGGCCATTACTCCTGACGACATGTCAGGAACTTATGATCTAGTCTTGCTTCTAACTAAACAGCTATATAACGAGTCCGTTCTAAAAGATCTGTTGCCGTATTTAGATGACCAAAGTGTTGTGCTTTCCTTGCAAAACGGTATCCCTGAAGAAAAGGTGGCTTCCATTGTTGGCCGAGAACGGGTCATTGCCGGATCTGTTGAATTTGGTGCTACGTTTATTGAACCGGGAGTATCGAGACTTACAACAGAGTTCAATCGCTTTAAGCAGTACGCTTTTCAAATTGGTGAATTAAATGGTGAAACAACCGAAAGAATTCAACAGATCAAATCTATACTAGACCTTGTGGGTGGAACACATATTTCCGATAACCTGGTGGGCACGAAGTGGTCTAAATTGCTTATTAACAATGCATTTAGCGGTCTATCTGCAGCACTAAACGTGGAGTATGGCGTTGTGCTTGATCATGATATTAGTATTGTAAGTGCCGTCCGTATTGCCGATGAAACAATCAAAGTTGGACACGCAAATGGTGTGAAATTTGCCACGATGGGTGGCTTTGATATTGAATCTTTGGAAATACAAAGTGATAAGGATATCCCGAAACGAATTGAAACACTTCGGATTCTCATGGAGTCCTCCAGACTGTTAAAAGCAAGTATGCTACAGGATCTCGAAAAGCAACGACAGACCGAAATTGATTATATCAATGGAGTAGTTCCACGGTCAGCTTCAGGCAAACAAATCTCAACACCTTATAATGATATGGTTGTAAGATTAGTTAAACAAGCTGAAGAATCTCAAACTGTGCCTGATTTCGAGACTAATATTAAGTGCTTTGAAGAGCTTAACAATAACAGATGATATAAGCGATTTGTAGATCGCCAGAAAACGTGTTGAGGAAATCATTCCTCAATGCGTTTTTTTAATTGCTAAACGTTTCCTTAAAGCTTAGGGCAATTGGGATAATGTCCCATAGTAGATCTCAGTAGAAACAGCAGATAATAAAAAGCACGATTAAGTTCAAAGTCTGGTTTTAACTATCCACTACTACTTATGGGCAAAATAAGCTTAATCTCTCTTGTACACCTGCTAAAATTTCTTCTGGCATCTCCTTAACCTGGATATCTCCACCTAAGAAAAGCAACCAATTGGTTATTTCGGTTAATTCTTCTGCATGATGAACATTGATAAACGTCTTTATAATGGCTGTAGTTTGGTAAGGGTTCGTATAAGAAAGTGAAAGCTTTAAAGGGTGATATTTCTTGAACTGTGCAATCGCCTTTGGACCTAGTTCAAGGACAAGGTTGATCATTTCTTCCTGCTTACTTAATTTTTCTAAAATTTTTTTCTTACTTACCTTTTTCTTCGCAGGAAAGGTTTCTATATGGGTGAGATTGTCGACAGATAAAATCCGTCTCTTTTCTTCCTCTAAGTCGAAGCCTTCAATGATCCATAGGCTTTTTTCGCGATAAAGGTGTAGAAGATAAATGGGATACGACTTTATTTCCCTTTCTTCCTGGACGGTAACCAACAAAGAGCTTTCTATTAGAAGAAGCTGGATGAGTTTTTCCAACATAGGGTGGGGCAGGTCTGACAGATCAAGCAAGTCGGGATTATGGGGGTTTGTCCCTTCAAAAAGCAATATTTGATTTAAAAGAACAAGGTCATCTTGCTGATTTTTGGAGATGAGGCCCAGTAACTTTTCGGTTAAAGACTGACGGCTCTTTAGATAAGGGAGTTGTTGATTTCGGGTTGCCATAAAGGCGAGGAAAAGAGCTTTAATTTCATTATCCGTAAAGCGGACCGTAGGCAAGACAGAGTTGTTCATGACAAAATAACCCCCATCTCTCCCAACTTCAGCGACAAGTGGCATACCCATAGCTTCAATTTCTCGGATATCTCGAATAGCAGTCGAACGAGAGATGTTAAATTCCCGCATGATTTCAGAAATGGTAAAGTGAGCACGGTTGTTAATATATCTCATGATGATATTAATCCGTTCAACTTTTTTCATGGGGTCCTCCTAAACAGTATCATAATTTGACATGATTTAAGGTTATTATAAACCCATCAAGTGAAAAGACAAATGCTTTGATAAATTTAAAGAGGATGGTGTTACGAATGAGTAATTATAATTTTGAAGAAAAAGACAGCTTTATCGTTTTGGGTATTGGAACGGAGCTTAAGAGCAACTACACAGACTATGCTGGTATTAACAAAGAAAAGGCTGATTTTTGGTCGGCTGTGAAAGAAGATGGAAGTCTGGACTCTTTAAAAGCAATAGCGACAAATGACTATATTTTTGCCGTGAACGAAGCGGTGAATAACAAGATGATGCATTATGCTGGCGTCATGACAGAAGAAACACTGCCAGAAGCAACCAGAGTGATCCAATTCCCTAAAGGTGAGTACCTTGTCGTTAAAGGGGAGGGGGCAACATCTGATGAGTTAAGTAATAACCTTACTGGCGTTGCTTTTGGTCAAGTCCTTCCAACGGAAACGAATTATGCTTATGTCGGTGGGCCAAATACTACGGTTGAGATGGGACAACGAAACGGCTTGTTATTTGGTGAAATATGGATTCCTGTTATTAAGAAATAAACTTGAAGGAGAGATCGGAATGTCGTCGTATATCGTTGATTTTAAAAATGTGTCTACGGTCGGATTAGAGTCGTCACCAGTAGCAGCAGCGCTTGCAGGTTTGCGTGCGAATGAGGCCCGTTATTTTATGAACAAATATAAGCATGAATTTACGGTTGTTCCTGCTAGCGAAAGTCAGGACACCCTTGACTATGTAACACGAATTTTGAAGGAAGAACGTGATATTGAGTTTGCAGCCAAGCCTTTAGAAACGTCGGCTTTTCAAGTAGAAAACATTCGATTTTCCTACGTCTTTTATGAAGATGGTCTTGGACTCAATGTCATGTATACGGTGGATGACCCTAAGAAGCGGGCCGTGGGTTTTAAGCTTTCTGAGGGGATGGAAGTTCCAGCGGAGTTGGAAGGCAAGTTTAAGTTTGCCAGACAGAAATCTAAGTTAGCTGGAACCATTCGGGGCTCATTTTTTGTAATCAAGAGAGAGTATTGAAGTGGGCAAAAGCGCATGTGGGTAAAGCAGAGCATAGCCCCATTGAAAGTCGCTGGTTTAGCGGCTTTTTTTGCTTTATCGGTGCAGCTAGCTTTGGAGAATTTCTTTCTTAGTTTCATCTAAAAAAGCAGATAGCGCCGGTGTAATGAGGGTGTCTTTTCGTTTAACAAACATGGTCGTTACTGAAGAATACTTCTCCGGTAAGGAGTGGCAGGTTACCTTGTCACGTACTTCATAATCCGCAATGATGGAATAAGGAAGTAAAGTAATACCCATACCTGCACTAACACAAGCAATTATCGTTTCGAGGGTTCCAAATTCCATTAATTTCACAGGCAATAATCCTTCTTCTTGTAAGAGAGTGTTAAGCTTGGCTCGGTATGAACATCCTTTGGGAAAAACCAGCATCGTATGATTTTGTAACTCATGAATCGATTGTATCCGGGGATGCTTGGGTGAAGTAACAAGAACAAGCCTCTCTTCAATGACTTTATCTTGCGTGAGATCTGGGTGTTCTATCGGACCGGAAACAAAAGCTCCATGCAGTTCATAATGTAGGACTCCATGAAGCAGCCTTTCTGTTGGCCCTGTAACTAAAGAAAAATCTACATTCGGATATTTCAAATGATATTGCGCGAAAACGGAAGGCAGCCGAACCGCTGCAGTTGTTTCCATAGAACCGATACTGAGAGGACCTGAAGGAATGGAGCTGCTTCCTACTGCGGCTTTGGCTTCGTTAATGGTATTTAGTATCTTTTCGGCATAACCTACTAAAACTTGTCCAGAAGGAGTAAGTGTAACTCCCTTTTTGTGGCGATAGAATAAGACGGTTTGAAGATCGGCCTCTAACTGTTGAATTTTGTGTGTAACATTGGATTGAGCATAATTTAGGCTTTTAGCTGTTTTGGAAATACTTCCTTCATGAGCGGTTTGAATGAAAATCTCCAGCAAGTGAATATCCAAGTTGACCCTCCTTTAGAAAACAATCTATCTGAAATCATGATATATAACATCTGATTTACGGATTATACAAGATGGATAAACTCGATGTAAACTATAAAGAATGGAATCCGAATTGATGAGGAGGGAACCTCGATGTCTATTCAATTAAACAGTAAGTTCTGTGAAAGCTTCAATATTCGTTATCCAATCGTTCTTGCGGGGATGGCGGGTATTGCAAACATGGCACCCCTAGTCGCTGCGGTTTCTAATGCAGGTGGGTTAGGGACGTTAGGCGCTGCCTATATGAGTCCTGAGGAACTAAGAGGCGCGATACACGAGGTTAAAAAACGGACGCAAGCACCGTTTGCCATAAATATTTTTGCTCATGTTGGACCGGATCACTATACGAATTTTGAGGCGGTAAACGAAGAGTTGACCCCAATTCGAGAATCCTTGGGTGTGAAGCAGCGTGCTCAAGATGAAATACGTACACCCAATCATTTTGAAGAACAGTTTGCTATCTTGCTGGACGAAAAAGTCCCGATTATTAGTACAACGTTTGGATTATTTTCCGAGCATCATATGCAGAAGGCAAAATCGTTAGGGATCAAAATTATGAGTAAGGTCACCACGGTAGAGGAAGCTATTCAAGCGGAGAAGCGCGGATGTGATGTCATCGTTGCACAAGGTAGTGAAGCAGGAGGGCATCGAGGAACTTTTGATGTATCATCTCAGCCTAGTGGAGCAAATATCGGAACCATGGCACTAGTCCCACAAATTGTAGATCACGTTCATATTCCAGTCATTGCTGCTGGCGGAATTATGGATGGCAGAGGACTGGTGGCTTCACTCGCTTTAGGAGCTCAAGGTGTACAAATGGGAACTCGTTTCTTAACATCAGTTGAGTCTGGCGCACATAAGGTATATAAACGTGCATTGCTTGATAGCACAGAGGAAAGCACCGTAATTACAAATGCCTTTTCTGGCCGGCCGGCGCGTGGCATCAAGAACGACTTTATACAACATTGGGAAGCATCCAGTATTAAGCCGCTAACCTTTCCTACCCAAAATACATTAACTCGCGAGATTAGAAATGCTTCAGCTAAGCAAAATAATCCCGAGTATATGGCCCTTTGGGCAGGTCAGGGAACGAGAATGTTAACAGATAACCAATCTGCAGGCGATATTATCAATCAAATTGTAGAAGAAGCCAGAAATATAATTTAGTTGGGATTATAATTTCACATCCAGCGAATAACGATCGCGAAGTACTGATAAATGGTGAAGCTCATGTCCAACCAAAATATAGGCGATCGATCGAGCTGAAGCAGGATTATCACTGACGATCCCTCTACAGAGCCAAGCTTCCGGCGTGAGGTGACGGAGCATAAGAATGGTAGAGCGGCGTGTGACGACATATTCTTCGTTCAAATCGGCTACGGTATACGCGTTAAAAGGTTGGCTCTGCATAAGCACGTCCTGATCGTAGCCAGGATGATTCGCTTTGTCACCTCTGGCGATGCGAAGCAATCGACTGCTCATGATGCGTTCGTTATCCAAAAGGTGGCCAATGACCTCCTTCACGCTCCATTTGCCTTCGGCGTAACGATAGTTTGCTTGCTCCTCTGTTAATGAAGAAAGCAAAGTTTGTACGATGTTGGCCTGCTGCTCTAACTGTTCGATGATGTTCCCTTCAGGAACAAGCTGGATGTACCCTTCATAAAAAGCTGCATACTCCTCTGTAGTCGGTCTTTCAACCATGTAAATGCCTCCTTTGGGATTCTTAGATCTGGAATATATTGTAGCATATATCTTACTTCAAGCATTGAATAGGCCCCTCTACTTTATGGGTGGAAGGGCCTATTTCATGTGATTTGCAAAGTTATATGGTTGGGTTGTTCCACGATCAATCCGTACGTCGTATCCCTTTTTGTTGAACAAATTTCTCCAAAGTCGAAAAATCCTCAGTCACTTCTTTGAATGGCAGCGTATCCAGCACCTGTTCCCGGTAACTCTTTTTTGCCGCTGCGCTGAGACGGGAGTCGAGTATGCTGAGTATGCCAAGATCCGTTTCACTGCGAATCAAGCGTCCCGTTCCTTGCCTTAACCGGAGAAGCATATCCGGTACAAACACCTCCATGAACGAATTCTTCGTTACAGATGCCTTATATTCATAAATAGGGTCTGAAGGAACAGGGAAGGGCAGCCGGAAAATAATGACCTGTGACAGGTCAGAACCCTCGATATTCACGCCTTCCCAGAATACACCGGTACCCAGGAGGACACCTTTGCTTTTCCTGAATTCGGCGATGACACTGTCCTGGGAAGATCCTTCTTTTTGAACATGAACTGCCCCTTTATATTCATCAGGCCTTGAAATTAGCTTCTTATGAATGTATTTCATGTCTTCCTTTGCTGAAAAAAGGACGATTGTTCTTCCTTGTGTTAAATTACAGAGTTGAACCAATTCGTTGTAGGCTGCTTCAAGATAGTTTTCGCGCTGGTCATGGTGGTAATATGGAACTTTGTTGGAGATGTACATCATGGTATGGTTGGTGTAATCAAAAGGGGAGGATTTTCGATCCATAAAATCACCCTTATAACCGAGGGACTGCGTCAAATAAGAGTATTGTTCCTCCAGCGTATCCCCGCCTTGGCACAGCGTTGCCGACGTTAGGATAACAGGCGCTTTGCCATTAAATAAAGCATACTTCAGAAATTGGCTTATATCTTTGGGACAGATGCTGATTGTGGCTACTCCCAAGGGACTGCTTGCCCATATGAGATAGTTATCCTCTATTTCAGCCAAAACATGGATGAGGGTAATAAGCCCGTTTATAGCTTCAAAAGTGTCATCAATCTCCCGTTCGTGACGGGAGGTCAAAATGGAAAGGCGAAGACTAAGATCTTTCAAATCGTTCGAGACTTGGTTTAACGGTATACCTTTTATTTCCGACACTTTTATACGGTCGCTATCCTGCTTCGCATGGTGGAGCAGATCCGCGTTTATCTGTTGGAAGATTCGTTCAACACATTTTTTTATAAACTTGGATTGTGAGAAGAGACTTTTATCCCCGGACTGCTTCGTTAGAAGCTGTACAGTATTATCCAGAATGCGGCTGATTCCCCGATAAGTAAACTCAAGCGTTCTGGCATCTCGAACTTTTGCTTCCAGATTATGCGCTTCATCAATGACGATCAGAGCCGGCTGTTCTGAGATGATACTCTTGGTTCCTTCTTTTTTCTTCATCAAATCCCGTATGAGCAGGTCCTGGTTCACAATAATAAAATCAATCTCATGAGCCTTTGCATTTAATTTAGCTCTCATATCGTAAAACAAGCACGCATTTTTATGATGGCAACGTTCAAATTTGCAATCATTTACGGAAAAGTTGGACCATTCGGCATCACTAATTCCAGCTTTAATATCCGCTCTTTCATCAATTTCAAAATCTAAAATGCGCTGGGCAAGGGTAGACAGTGAGGAGTTCGGATTATCAGGCCTGCTCCATTCCGCGGCCCTACTTCGGCACGCATACTGCCCCATACCTTTCCCAACGACAGAGCGAACTGTTGTGAAGCCCAACCTGCTACCAATGACTCTTAAATCTTTATGTATCTGTTCCGAAAGCTGAATGGAGGATGTAGCTATAATGACCGGTTTCTGCGACATTTGATTCATGAGCAGGCTCGGTATCAGGTAGCCAAAAGACTTGCCGATTCCGACACCAGCTTCAATCATGGCGTTATGCCCGTGGATATAAGCATCGGCTATATCGAGAGACATTTCTTGCTGCCCGATTCGCTCTCTAAGACCAATTCGAGGGAACCGATCATAGATTCGGAAGATGGCGTTAACCAAAGATCGTTCGATTTCCTTTTTTGATTCCCGTTTATTTATCTTATAGAGATCATTTAACCAGTTAATAACGAGCGCCCCCCTTCCAAATGAAAGATCCTCCTGTAGGAATTTTTTAGTCAAACTGTAATTATCTTAGATGGTGAGATAACAGTCAAGTGTTCATAGGTGTTAATCATGTACCCAAGCGATAATAGCAGCGACCCAACGCAACAAAACATACATCAATAGCGTCTATTCTTCTTACAAAGAACATCAACAGGAGTGAAATAGATGCAACTAAAAATGATGGCGATATTCGGTGCTGTTCTCGGCTCTATGCTCATATGGGCAGGAAGTGCAGATGCGGAAGAACGTTTTACCGATCTTCAGCATTCGAAGTGGGCAGAAGACGGTATCGAGTATATGGCCGAACGAGGAACGGTCGCAGGATATGGAAATGGAATATTTAAGCCCCAAGGGCTGGTAACAAGGGCGCAAGCCGTCACGTTTATGGTGCGAGAGCTTTATCCTCAAGAGCTGGAGAAACCAGTGGAAGGTACAACGACTTATTCGGATGTTCCGACAACTCACCCCTTTTATCGGGAAATCGCGTTAGCATCAAAAAACGGACTTGCCAGCGGATTTCCTGGCGGCTCCTTCCGTCCGGATGCACCGCTTAGCCGTGCCGAAACTGCAGCATTTCTTACGCGTGCGTATTCACTCTTGGAAGGCAAGCAACCAGCTAATTGGTCAGATACAAAACAACATTGGGCTGAAGCGCCTATTCTGATCTTGAGCTCCAACGGCTTGGTCGGCGGATATTCGGATGGTACTTATCGTCCGAATCAAACGGTCACGCGAGCGGAATATGCTGTATTTATGTCACGAGTGATTCGGTTCGAACGTGAAGCAGCCATTCGTACACAAGATTGGGACAAGCTGATATCCTATATGACCGTAAGCGAGCAAGTCGGCCAGATGCTTATGCCTGACATTAGGCAATGGAACGGTAAAGTGACTACGACCGTTCATGAAGGGCTGAAACGCAGCATTCATGATCAAGATTTGGGCGGGCTTATTCTTTTCGACAAAAATATTGTAGATATCAGGCAGCTTACAACATTCACACATGACATGCAAAGGGAAGCCGGCGACATTCCTTTATTTCTTAGCATCGACCAAGAAGGAGGCGTCGTTAAGCGGATACCGGGCGGGACGAATCTGCCGGGGCAAATGGCGCTTGGCGCAACGGGAGATACATCTCTAGCTGAAGCGGCTGGTCAGTTGACAGGAGAGGAGTTGAAGGCACTGGGGATACAGATCAACTTTGCGCCAGTGCTAGACATTAACAGCAATCCAGACAACCCAATCATTGGCATACGATCGTTTGGCTCAGACGCGGATTTGGTGACGCGGCTTGGTCTCGCAACGATAAAGGGTCTACAGCAATCCGGGGTGATCGCGGCAGTCAAGCATTTCCCAGGGCATGGGGATACGACCGTAGACTCACATCTCGGTATGCCTGTGCTAACACATAACCGCGCACGGCTTGATGCGGTAGAATTAAAACCATTTCGGGATGCGATTGAGAACGGGGTCGAGATGATCATGACTGCACACATTGCTTTCCCGGCCATTGATAACGAGCATGTCACTTCACTCAAAGACGGAAAGAGTGTGCCCATACCTGCCACCTTATCCAAAAAGGTGCTGACCGGACTGCTTCGGGGGGAGCTGGGATACGAAGGTCTGATCATATCTGACGCTTTTACCATGAATGCGATTGCGGAGCATTTTGGGGAGAATAAAGCCGTGGAACGTGCTGTTTCCGCAGGTGTTGATATCATCCTTATGCCAAAAGATCCGGCAGTTGCACATCAAACGCTCGTGAACGCAGTGAAGAGCGGGAAGATCCCGGACAAAACCATTCATGCTTCAGTGAAGCGAATTCTGGAGCTGAAAGCCAAATATGGTTTGTTTGAACGCAGCCAGACTCTAGCCCAAAAGTTAACCGAGCTTAACGGTGTCATTGGATCGAAGCAGCATCGTGCGGTGGAGCAGGAAATTGCCGAGCGAGCGGTCACCGTACTGGCCAGCCGTGAGGGTGTACTTCCGGATCAAATTCAACAAGGCGACCGGGTCGTTATTCTCGCAGCCGAACAGGAACAGGCAAAGCAGCTTGAAAAGCAACTGAAACAAGCTGCAAGTAACCTATCCCTGAAGACAGAAATTTCTCTTATTGGACAAGGGAAGACGAATGAAGCTCTCCAGGCGATTGGACAGGCCGACTACGTCATTCTCGCTTCTTACCAGTTCCGTAACGTGGCCAGTGAGTTCGGTTGGTCCGATTATCAAACCTTGATTGATACGATGAACAGGCGTAATCAGCGTTACTCCCTATTGTCGCTTGGTAACCCGTACGAGATGATTTATTTGCAGAATGTGCGTTCAGGGCTTGCCGTCTATGGAAAGCAGGAGCCCAATACGACAGCAGGGATCAAAGTGCTGGTTGGCCAACGGAAAGCTGAGGGCAAGTTACCGGTGAGAACGGATTAAAACATTATTAATGATGTTGAAAAAGACTGATTCCAAATATGGATCAGTCTTTTTGGTATTTTGATCTTTGGTTCCGCCGGTCATGCTATCCCTCATGTAATTCCTCGCTACCTACAAAATAAGGAGTAGAGTTATAATTAACTTAATCTGGAGGTGGTAACGCGTGAGATTAGAAGAAATGTTCACGGTACATGTGAACATTGGAAATCATTCGAATTACAGCGTGGATGATTCTGTTGTCATGATTACATTTACAGGGAATGTGACCGGTAAGTATTTTGAGGGAATGGTGCTTGATGGAGGGGTAGATACTCAAATTACTGTTATAACCCCGATCATATGAAATCCAAATCGATAGTAACCAGACCTGAATTGGAATAAGGATGGGAAGTTTCATAGTCGTCTTTCTTTAAAGGTCTTATTATTAACCGTTCTGTCTCTGAAATATAATTAAATTGTTCTGCATTCAATCCCAAGTGACATCTCCTCTGAATTATCTTTTTTCATTTACATAGACACATTTTTTTACTTTTCATCAAATCTTTTTTTACTCATGGTTCAATGACGACGACCCAGATATTTTGATTCGGTATTATTACGTGGAAGCAGTGCTAACAAAAGTAATAGAATAATTTGGAATTATAGGATAAGATATATGCATCTGAACAAAAAGGAGCGAATTTCAAATGACTAACAAGGTGATTGTGCTTTAGGTTCACAGAAGGATATTTGCGTAACAAAGATTCCTTTTGTGGACATTGCAGTGCGGGAGATCATCCCGACAATGTTTACTGGAGGAGATCATTATTAACTTTAACGAAGCTGTTAACATCAGCAATACGCACGTACTGGAATTGGTATGCGAGCTGTTTTATCTGGAGGGTTACAACATTCAGCTTATTCCACCTCATGAGGGTGGGCGGAATGTCGTTTATACCTGTGAGCAAGAGGGGCGTGAATCGCTCATACTCCGAGTGTCTTTTTTGCCTGACAGAAAGCGGGAAGATTACATTGCCGAACTGGAGTATGTCCGTTATTTATTTGAACACGGGGCAAGTGTCTCGAATGTAGTCAACTCGAAAAAGGGCCATCTGTTAGAAGAAATCACTTATAATCATCATACGTTTTTTGTCAGCCTGTTTAACAAGGCCAAGGGAAAGTTGCTGGTAGAAAATAATTATCAGTACCGAGAAGGTGTTCCACTTACCGAATACTATTATAATAGCGGCAAAGTTTTGGGCAAAATGCATCAGCTATCCAAAAGCTATGTACCCGTTCATCGCCGGCATCATTTTTTTGATAATTACAAAGGTGAATATATCAATAACTTGATACCTGAATCATTCTCGCTGCTTAAGGAGAAGATGGTCGAACTGCTGAATACTTTAAAAGGTTTGGATACAAACCAGGAAACATTCGGGATGATCCATTTCGATTATAATGATGGGAATTACTCAATCGATTTTGATACCGGTCAAATCACGGTGTATGATTTTGATAATTCCTGCTTCGGTTGGTATATGTATGATCTGGCAGATCTATGGACACACGGTGTGGGCTGGATACAATTCGAACCTGACGCCGGTAAACGCAAAGCGTTCATGCATGATTATTTTGAAACTGCCCTCGCTGGTTATACTTCCGAAACCAAGATCGAAGATTCGATGTTGGAGATGCTGCCTTTATTTATTCAAGTTACCCTTTTGGAGAATATCCTAGGTCAATTGGAGGAAATGCAGCATACTGGTGAAGAACCGGAAGATAACGAAGAAGTGTTGTATCTCATTAAATGTCTGGAAGAGGATATACCGTACAGGGGATTTTTCCATGACATATATTCGAGTGAAGCACCCTTTACGTTATGAGAAACGCTGAAGTGACTTACACCTGAAGCATGAATAACCAGTGACTAACCAAATGTGGAGGCAGCCGGCATAGACCGGTTGCCTCTTTGTTTAGCTATGGCACTCTATTCAAATTTGGAAGGAGGCACGTTGTAAAATTTTTTAAATGCTTTGGAGAAGGTGAAGGGATCGGGATAGCCCAGAAATCCGGCAATTTGCTGGACCGTATATTTTTTCTCATACAGATAGTCCCGTGCCCGGTTCATCTTGATTTGATTGATGTACTGTCCCGGTGTAATACCCAGAATTTTCTTGAACAAAGAAATAAAATATTTCTCAGAGACACCGGCAATGGCTGCAAGCTCGTTAACTCGGATGGCACGATGCAGATTCGAATCCACGTAAGGGAATACGTTCTGCAGAACCTCCAGACTTCCTTCCGTTTTCCTCGATTTTCGGTCTTTTAGAAATTCACCATTATACAGACCTTGCCCGTGCAGCTCCAATATTTTTGCAATGACGAGAAGCAGAGAAGCTTTCAAATAGAGTGGACTTCCGGAAGCGCCGCTGTCCTGCTTGAACCTTAGATAGGACGAGGTGAACAATGTTGATTCCTCCCTAACCAGGTTGCCAGGTACGATGCCTGGCAGTTGAAACTCGCCCAGAATTCGCTTTTGCTCAGCAATGCTGAAATCAAAGTGCATGTATATGAATCGGCACAGCTCTCCAGTCGTGGAAGCCAGATAGGGCATATCCGGATAAAAAAATACAATGTCACCCGGGTCCGCCATATGTTCGATCCCATCGATGGTGATCTGGACGGAGCCTGCTGTAATAAACCACAGATCATAATCGGAATGAGACTTGTGCTCCATCCAATTGCTGTCGTGAGTTTGTTCCAAATAGGAGCTCATGCGAAGTGTGATATACTCCGAAAGTTCGTCCATTATACTCATATTTACTATCCCTGCATGCGTCTGATCCAACTCATCACCCCTCCACTTTATGACATCCTTCATTTTTTTAATAATGTAGCAAAGGATTTATCTCTTGTTATCTATCGTACCATATGACATGTTTTGAAAACTATCACACATTCCGATTCTAGCCCACTCACCTATAATGAACTTATATCGTTACGAGGAGGGTTATTGATGAATGCTACAAACACACAGCATCCAAAGGTAGTTGTTATTGGGGCGGGCAGCCTGTTTTTCGGTCGTCAATCCATCTGGCAGATGGTTCACTCACCATACTTGAACCAGGGAACTTTGACTTTAGTGGATACGGACGAGGAGCGGCTCTCGAAAATGGTAACACTTGCAGAGAGGGTCGCCCAGGAGAACAATGTATCCTTAAAGATTGAGGGCTCGGTAGACCGAAGACAAGTGCTGCCGGGAGCGGACTTCGTTGTGCTTAGCTTTGCAGAGCAATCAGTCAAATACCGGGGAATTGACTGCCAAGTCTCTCTAAAATACGGCATTCGCATGTGTTCTGGCGATACGATTGGCCCGGGTGGAATCTTTAGGGCAATGAGAGAGCTTCCGGTTATTATGGAATGCGCCGGAGACATTGAAGAGCTATGTCCTGATGCCTGGGTAATTAATTATATTAATCCGTCTACCGTTCATGGCATCGCACTACATCGCTATGCGCCGAAGCTAAAATCGTTTGCCCTGTGCGATAGTCATCATATGCCGCATAAGAAAGCCTATTACGCTGTAAGAGCTGGAATCATCGAAAAGACAGACGAGTTCACCAATGAAATCGATCAGAAATTCGATTTCCGCATCGCTGGCGTCAATCATTTCACTTGGCTGCTTAAAGCGGAATTCGAAGGGAAAAATGTGATGCCCCTAATCCCGGAAGCCATGCGCAAAATGGCAGGTGATGAGAACAACGGCGGTGATCGCGGAGCAAAAGCTATTTTTAACGATGCGATTACCTACGAACTGTATGATATTTTCGGAATCATCCCCACTTGCACGGCGCATACGAAGGAATACGTTCGATATTGGCAAGGTCTCGGCAAGACTACAGACGCAATTCCGCCATTATCCATCTGGGAGACAGAGGACAGGTATCAGCGTCACGACGAAATGTGGCGTCAGGTTGATGACTTTCTTGAGGGGAACATCCCGATTACCGATTACATGAGCACCTTTGGCCCAGACCATGCGACTGATATCATTGAGAACATGGTAGGGAATTTGGGGAAGAAGTTTTTCATCAATACGCTTAATCAAGGCGCGGTAACCAATATGAATGCCGATTCGTTCCTGGAAGTGCTGTGCGATGTGGGAATGGATGGAGTTAAGCCAGTTCATGTAGGCGAGATGCCGCGTGGAGTAAGAGGAATGCAAGAACTTGTACTGGATACACATGAGCTGACGGTCGAAGCTGTTCTGGAGCAGAGCTACGAGAAGCTGAGAAGGGCGATGCTCACCGATCCGCTTGTGAATTCCATCAGTGACGCGGACAAGATCATTCATGAATTGTTGGAACTGGAGCGTGATATGATTCCCGACGTCTGGTACAAGGACAGACTGCAGTATACCTAAGGTATAGATAATGATAAAAGATCACGTTGACCTTCTGAAGGAAACTACGTGGTCTTTGATTTTATTAATAAATTTTAGTTCATTTGAAAAGTTAAATAGGTATAAAAATAGCTTATCTTAGAAGGGATTTATGACCATTGGATAATAATGACATTGACATCTGTGGCGTTTTCTAAAATAATAAATGTAATTGAATACTGGTACCTTTAATTCAGTCCAGAGAGGCTGGCAAGGGCAGCGGATTTTATAATCACGCGTGAATCAGGGCATATCCCCACAGGGATGCTCTGCGTCTTCGCGCGGATTATGATGCAAAAAGAGGCTACTTGTCAGTGTGTAACTTGACGAGTAGCCTCTTTTTTCTGCTTTTTTTTGGTATCAGATACACTTTAAGCTGGAGGTATTCTGATGAGCAAACAAGATCAAGAGTTTTCATGGCAAGAGGTGCCAAAAACGCAGAGAAATCATTTTTGGAAGACGTTATCCGTCATGTTGGGTTTCACCTTCTTCTCGGCGAGTATGTTGGCAGGGGGTACGCTTGGAGTCAGTTTGACGTTTATGGAGTTCATTGGCATCGTGCTTGCTGGCAATTTGGTGCTCGGTATCTATACAGGGGCACTGGCACATATCGCTGCCAAGACGGGTCTTTCCACACATTTACTTGCTAAATATGCGTTTGGTGCGAAAGGATCGTACCTGCCATCGTTCCTGCTTGGCTTTACACAGGTCGGATGGTTCGGGGTAGGCGTGGCCATGTTCGCAATTCCGGTTGCCAAAGCGATGGATTGGAACGTGTACCTGTTAATCTTGCTGTTTGGTCTTGCTATGACGGCATCTGCCATCTTCGGTATGAAGTCGCTCGTCATCTTGGGTTATATCGCGGTTCCGGCTATTGCCATTCTCGGCGGTTACTCCATGTTCAAAGGTGCAGGATCGCTGGGAGGTCTGCAAGGATTGCTCGATTACACGCCGACAGAGACACTCACCGCAGCTGCAGCATTGACCATTTGTATCGGTTCATTCATTAGTGGCGGAACGCTGACGCCCGATTTTGCCCGGTTTTCCCGTACGTCCAAGCAGGCGGTTACCGCAACGGTTATTGCCTTCTTCCTTGGTAACTCGCTTATGTTCCTGTTCGGGGCAGTTGGTGCAATGGCATATAACCTGGCTGATATCTCGGAGGTCATGTTCCTGCAAGGCTTGCTCATTCCTGCGATCATCGTTCTTGGACTCAATATCTGGACAACCAACGATAACGCCTTGTACGCCTCCGGATTGGGTTTTGCCAACATCACTAAAATTTCGAAAAAGTTCTTCGTCATCGTAAACGGCATTGTGGGTACAGTATTTGCCATGTGGATGTACAACAATTTCGTCAGCTTCCTGAATGTGCTGGGCGCGGCGGTACCGTCCATTGGGGCCATTATCATCGCGGACTACTTCTTTGTGAAGCGCAGAAACTATAAACCGTTTGCCGAGATGAGTTTCAAAACTGTAAACTGGGTAGCGATGGTGGCTTGGGCCATCGGCGTTGCGTTTGCTCAGCTGGCTCCAGGAGTAACACCACTGAATGCACTGCTCGGTACGGCGGTAGCCTACATCGTGTTGATGCTGATCGTTCCTAACAAAGAATCCAACAAAGAAAAGGGGAAAATAAATGATTATACAGAACGCAAAATTGCGGGGTAAAGAAGGTCTATGGAATATCGTTGTCAAGGAAGGGAAGTTCGAACAAATTACGCAGGAGCTGCAAGCCACTGCAAATGAGGAAATACTTGACGTCAACGGTTCACTTGTACTGCCACCCTTCATTGAGCCTCATATCCATCTGGATACAACGTTAACGGCTGGCGAGCCGGAATGGAATTTGAGCGGAACGCTATTTGAAGGCATCCAACGTTGGTCGGAACGCAAAGCATTCTTGACACATGAAGATGTTAAAACCCGCTCCAAAACAGCACTGAAATGGCAGATGGCGCAGGGGATCCAACATGTTCGGACACATGTGGACGTTACAGATCCAAGCTTGACGGCAGTCAAAGCGATGCTTGAAGTAAAAGAAGAGATGGCACCATACATCGATATCCAGCTTGTGGCTTTCCCACAGGAAGGTATTCATTCATATCCGAACGGTGCAGAACTGCTGGAAGAGTCACTGAAAATGGGCGTTGACGTGGTCGGCGGCATTCCGCACTTCGAATTCACGAGAGAATACGGCGTTGATTCGATGAAGGTTGCTTTTGACCTTGCCGAAAAATACGACCGTCTGATCGACATCCATTGCGACGAGATCGATGACGAGCAATCCCGCTTTGTGGAAGTTGTTGCCAAGGAAGCCTACGAACGTGGACTGGGCTCTCGCACAACGGCAAGCCACACGACGGCGATGGGGTCATACAATGATGCATATACGTACAAATTGTTCAGATTGCTGAAGATGGCTGACCTCAATTTCGTCTCCAATCCGTTGGTCAACATTCACCTGCAAGGACGCTTCGACACGTATCCAAAAAGAAGAGGTCTGACTCGCGTCAAAGAGCTGCAGGAAGCTGGTCTTAACGTATGTTTCGGTCATGATGATATTTTCGATCCATGGTATCCGCTAGGAACGGGCAACATGCTCCAAGTACTACACATGGGTATTCATGCTTCGCAGTTGCTGGGCTATGATCAAATCGTAAATTCGGTCGACCTCATTACGAAAAACAGCGCAAGAACGTTGCATATTGAGGATGCATACGGAATTGAAGTAGGAAAACCCGCCAACTTCATCGTTCTTGAAGCAGAGAACGAATACGAGGCTGTTCGCAAACAGGCTGGTGTACTGTACTCGTATAGAGGTGGCCGCAAAATCGCGGAAACAAAACCTCGAGATATGTCCATCATTTTGGAGAGCGGTACAGAGAAGGTTACTTTCAATAAATAATGAAGAAAATATAACACATTAAAAGTCGCTATTTTAGCGGCTTTTTTAGTTTAGAAGATGAGGTGTAATTAGAGGGAAATCAAATGGAGGACATGGTACAAACTGGGATGGCTTCGAATCCAAAGTACTGGAGTTCGTGACAGAGTTATAGTTGAAATTTTGGAAAGATTTAACGTATATTTAGGATTGATCTTTATGCTATAGACAGAGGTGATTGATTGAGCACATCAAAAAAGCGAATCCAATTAATTGATGGACTGCGCGGATTCAGTCTGGCCGGTATCGTGCTGGCGAATATGTTGGCTTTCCAATACGGAATGTTTGGCCAGAGTAAACCCCAACTATTCGGGATCGGTGGTGTAGACCAGGCATTTCTCTCGTTTCTGCAGATCACTGTGGTAGGTAGTTTTATGCCGATCTTTGCCTTCATGTTCGGCTTCGGTATGATCAAACTGTCAGAAAGCCTTCAATCGCGAGATTTACGACCAAAGTGTCATCTTGCCCGGCGTTTTCTACTACTGTTTGGTATCGGATTGCTGCACATAACCTATCTTTGGGAAGGGGACATTCTATCGTTTTACGGTGTACTCGGTTTCTTTCTGCTGATGTTCCTGAATCGAAAGCCAAAAACGCTGCTCATTTGGGCGGTACTGCTACTTGTCGGAGCAGGGCTGCTAGGTTTGCCGGCATCCAATCCAATGAATCCGCTATCTATTGAATCCACTCATATGGAGAACTACATCATCCAAAGTCAGGATGTATACGGTAATGGCAATTACGAGGAGATCAGGGATTTCAGCAATAACGGCGATCCATTCGGTGGGGATTTGGATGTGTCATTTGCCTTGTTGGCCCTAGTATTAGCCCCGCTAATGACGGTACCGATGTTTTTGCTTGGTATGCACGCTGCCAGAATGGGCACGTTTAGCGATCCTCAGGCAATGAGGCATATGTATTTACGTCGTGCTTCGTTCTTGATTCCAGTTGGTTTGATACTCAAAGCATACGGTGTGTTGGCGCCACAATTTGGTGCGGAAGGATGGCCCGGAATCGGAATCGGCGGGACGCTCGGGGGAATGTTGCTTGCACTCGGATATATTTACGCATTTGCAATGTTATACGCAAGAAGTCGCCGTTATAGCCTGATGCGCAGGTTTGAGGCGGTCGGCCGTCTCTCACTGACGAATTACCTGATGCAGAGTGTCATCTGTACGACTATTTTTTATGGTTACGGTCTAGGTCTGTTTGGGCGTGCTGGTGTAATCATTGGAGCAATTATTGCACTTGCTGTCTATGGTACTCAATTATGGCTCAGTCCGTTATATCTTAAGAAATTTAGCAGTGGGCCAGTCGAGTATCTCCTTCGGATCTGGACATATCTATCTTGGAAAGGACAGCCAAGAAAGAAGAAAAGATCGAACACGAATTTGCAAGATAGTGCTCCTAGAGTGCACTGAGCATAAAACGTTGCTACAAATGCACAAAGAAGGCCTTTCTGTTAAAAGGAGGGTACCTTTGTGCCCGCAGCAATCATCGACCAAAGCATGAACCCTAAAATATGTCTCAACAACGCTCTAAAAGGCGATACATCCCGATATAGTGTCTCAGCTTCCGTAGATTTCTGACATCTTGACCGCACGTGAACCACACATTTTGCACATTCAGAATGTAGCGAGTCTAATACATAAGCTAACTATTATAGTGCGGGCAGCGTTAAGATATACGAAATGAAAGATGCAGCGTATACATCCGACTGTTACCACTCGGACTTGAAAGGATCTTTATTGTGCTAAAAATAATTAATTTTCTTCTATTATTGCTGATCATTTGGGTAGCAATCCTATATTCTTTTCGTTTTGCTTGGTTTGAAGGCTTATAACAGATTCCTGAAGATCTTCATGGTGTTTATTTACTTTTCTTGTTCTTTGGATATCTTATATGTTCATCTGGTATGGGACTTTTAGTTGGAAAGATGTGTTTTATACGAAAAGAACAGTAAACCATTTGAGGGCATCTTTTGTATTCAGCTAGGAGGGCAATGATTATAACATAGTGAGCTCATGCCCGACTAGCTGAAGTTGGAGGGAGGGGCAGAGGTCCTTTTGGCAGTTGCCTCTCCAATTCGGAAAACTTGAAAAGCTCGACAATGCTCCTTCTAACAAATGATGATCTTCTTGTACTGCATTTTTGAAACGAGGTTCCTCACAATGGAGCTGTGACGGCATTTTTTAATTTACATACGCCTTCCTGTAATTGAACATCTGACAAATGTGCAAATGATAAATAGATACCATACTTCGTACCGTCAGACGTTGAACTGCTGACCTCTGAGTATACAACCCCTTCTGATCTAGCCGATGCCCGAAAGACTTCATAAGTGGACGCATCACCTCGCCACCAGCCAAACACGTGCAGACCTGCTTCATTTTCCACCCAATCAAACCATGTAGAGAGTTGCTGGTTCAAAAGTTTAAGTAGCAAATGAAATTTGCGACTATATAAACGATTCATCCTACGCAGATGACGCTCATATTGTCCGCTTGTCATAAATGCTGCTAATGCCCGCTGCTCGATCAGATTGACGGGTCTTGGCTCGTATAATGCCTGTGCTTTTCGAAAGGTGTCTGCCAAAGTGGGGGGGAGAACCACATAACCAAGCCGTACTTCCAAAGGCAAGGTTTTCGTGAAGCTGCCAAGGTAGATTACGCGTCCCGCTTTATCCAATGTTTTTAGCGGTTCAACATGCATTCCGCGATATCGGAATTCACTATCATAATCATCCTCCACAATCATAGCATCATGACGATGTGCCCAATCCAGCAAAGTTTGTCTGCGTTCAAGGCTGAGCATTTCGCCGGTTGGAAATTGTCGTGATGGCGTGACAAACAACATACGTGCATCCCAGTTTTGGGGTACAACGCCTTGACCATCGAGACTGGCTTCAATCAAATTTGCACCCGCAGCCAGAATGGCTTGTGAAATTCCGATATAACAAGGACTTTCCGTCACTACATGATCCCCAGGATCTGCAAGTAATTGAGTGAGTAGAGCTATAGCTTGCATAGAACCGGCAGTGACTGCAATGTGATCTGCATCGACTTGAATCCCCCGCATCCGCCGAAGGTAGGCAGCAATGGCTTCTCGCAATTTCGGCTCCCCTGTTGAACTAACAAGAGCAGAGGTTGTTTCTATGTGATGCTCCCGATGCCGTATCTCAGCATACAATCGATTGTTCCATTCATCGTAAGGGAACTTGGAGAAATCAGGCTGGTATTTGCTAAAATCAATAACTTCGTCGCTTTCTATTCTGGAATTACTTGTTTGTGCATTGGTATGTGAATTCCTTTGAGTTGTGTGCTGTTCAAACTGCTGAATACGATTCCCCCAGGCTGATAAGTGATGAGTGCATGCTTTCTCGGTGGACGCATCATTGCTTAAATCCAACTGATAAGCAACAAAGGTTCCTCTCCCATGCTCGGAATGAATATAACCTTGAGCAGTCAACGTATCATACACCTGATTCACTGTTCCGCGGGAAATGTGATACGTCGCAGCTAACTCTCGTGTAGATGGTAACTTCTCGCCATGCACCAGGTTACCTTCTTGAATAGCATCACGAATTGCTTGATAGAGAGCCTTCATCTTGGTATATTTTCGGTTCAAATATGAACTGTAAGCTACATGAAATTGCATATGCCCTCCAGAGGTTAATTTAGAAGTGGTACAATAAAAACCGAAATTATTGGATCTTTTTAGTTGTCCATTCTCATTTTATACTAATTCATAGGTTGAAGTGAAACAATAAATTAATTTAGGAGGAATACAATCATGCAAACAGGTACAGATCGTGTAAAAAGAGGAATGGCTGAGATGCAAAAAGGCGGCGTCATCATGGACGTCATGAATGCAGAGCAAGCTAAAATCGCTGAAGCGGCAGGGGCAACAGCTGTTATGGCTCTTGAGCGGGTACCTTCCGATATTCGCGCAGCTGGCGGTGTAGCTCGTATGGCAGATCCAACCATCGTGGAAGAGGTTATGAAGGTTGTATCTATTCCAGTTATGGCCAAGGCGCGAATCGGTCATTACATAGAAGCCAAAGTGCTTGAATCTCTAGGTGTGGACTATCTTGATGAAAGTGAAGTTCTTACGCCTGCAGACGAAGTGTTCCATATTGATAAACATGAGTTCACTGTACCATTTGTATGTGGAGCCAAAGATTTGGGAGAAGCTCTTCGCCGTATTGGTGAGGGTGCATCGATGATTCGTACAAAAGGCGAGCCTGGAACGGGTAACATCGTTGAGGCAGTTCGTCATATGCGTCTGATTAACAGCCAGATCCGCAAAGTGAAAAACATGTCCAAGGATGAGTTGTACGCTGAAGCAAAAAATCTGGGCGTAGCTTATGAATTACTGCGCGATGTTCATGAAAATGGAAAACTTCCTGTCGTTAACTTTGCAGCAGGCGGAGTAGCTACTCCGGCAGACGCAGCATTAATGATGCATCTGGGAGCAGACGGTGTGTTTGTAGGATCAGGTATTTTCAAATCAGATAGCCCTGAGAAATTCGCTCGTGCAATCGTTGAAGCTACAACACATTACACGGATTACAAACTGATTGCCGAAGTATCCAAAAACTTGGGTGCCCCAATGAAAGGCATTGAAATTTCTAAATTGGCTCCAGAAGAGCGTATGTCCAACCGCGGTTGGTAAGCTTAAATAGAACATTAATTTTAAAGTATTGTTATGATTTTACACAACGCTGTATTTAAGCATTGAGCTTGAATGGGGTAGGAATAGATATCAAGAAAAGCCGATCAATGAGAAAAATTGATCGGCTTTGTTGCGCTTTAGGGTCTCAATCATGCGTTTCATCTTAATTTCGCCCTTGAACCTGTGATAAAATAGTATATTTGAGAGTGAAATTCAGCGTCGATGTCGATGAAAGGCGGATGTTCAAGCATGTTCAAAGTTGCAGTCTGTGATGACGAGGAGAAACAAAGAGAACTTGTGAAAACGATGCTTATCTCCTTATCTCTAAAAACGAATATTGATTTTCAAATTACATTATTTGCATCCGGAGAGCAGCTCGTCTCACATTATAAAAACGTGGGAGACACGTTTCATATCCTCATTATGGATGTGGAAATGAGCGGAATGAACGGAATCCAGACAGCCCAAGAAATCAGAAATATGAAGTATCTGGATGTGCAAATCATGTTTCTGACCAGCTACCCCGAGTATATGGTTGATAGTTTTGATGTGGTTACTTTTCAATATCTGATCAAACCAATCCTGCCGGATATCTTCGAGGAGAAGATGATTAAGCTGTGCCAATATTTTAAAGCGCTGGACAAAAAGTATGTACTGATTAAGTCAGATTATGAAGAGCTTCTATTGAAATACGATGATATTCTCTGGATTGAGGTCATGAAGAGTTTGACGATCAAGAACAAATTAAAATTTGTGACTCAGGAAAATTCGCATGAGAGCAAAGGCATCTTATCCGGTTATGCCACCGCCTTGAAAGATCATGGTTTCTTGCAAATTCATCGCTCGATTATCATCAACCTGATGCATGTTCAGAAGTTTGCGGGTACCCAAGTTGTCATGTTAAATGGTACGGAGTTGCCGATAGGCCGCTCCAAAGTCAAGGAAGTCAAGGATGCTTATACCAAATATATGATCATGAGGATTCAGTGATATGGATATGTATGTAATCTTGTCCGTCTTCGTCGTTCCTTTACTTATGGCATTCCAGGTGAATTTTTATTTCAATTCCGTGCTGGGCAAGTCCAAACGGAAACCATACAGAGCGATCTATTTCATTGTATTTGTTGTACTGGGGTATTTCTATTTGGTATCTTCATTTTCACCTGTCGTTTCGTCCGCTTTTGCATTGTTATTCATCTTCAGCCTGGCACAATCCTATGAGGTGGAATTCATCAAAAAAATTGCATTTACCATCCTCTATGCAGTACTGCTCACAACGGTAAATTACATTGCCGTATATATTATGAGTGCGATTGATTCCACGGATTACAGCATATGGGATCATTTCAACGTGGATTATCACTGGGTGTTCTCCAAAGTGATGCTGCTTGGTTGCGGTATCATGTTCATTGTGATCCAGATTGTGCGTTTGATTGCCAAACGGAGAAGTTTCGCTATGCATTATCGTTATTATTTCTTGTTTCTGATCGTACCTACCATTACGATCTATCAGATCAATGTGGCCTCAACGTATAGTGAAAAAAACATATATTATGTCGTTTCCGTATTAGGCTCCCTTTTTCTTAATGTGTTCATTGTTTATCTATTCGATAATATGGTAGAAAAGGTTCAGCTCGCACATGAAAATGTTCAACTACAGCGTCAGATGGACTATCAGGATGCCAACTATGAGAAAACAGTGCACAGTTTCAAAAACGTGAAAAGCATCATCCATGATACCAATCAGCAGTTCCTGTACATTGAAGAGTGTATCAAGCAAAACAAGCTTGATGCCGCAGGTGAGCATATTCAACTCACATTGAATAAGATTGAAGGAGCGTACCAGCGGGTGAACTCCGGCAATCTTGTTATCGATGCCCTTGTTACAAATACCATCGCCGTGGGGCAGGCAAATGGGATCAAAGTCGACACCCGTATTCAACTCCATTCACAACATCTCCATATCGATCGTTATGATCTGTGCGTTGTGCTCGGCAATATGTTGGATAATGCCATCGAAGCTTCCAAGAAAGTTAGACATGCTGAAGACAGGTATATCCTGGTTGCAATTCACTCCACGGCGTCTGCACTTGTAATCCAGATTCTAAATCATGTGGAGCAAAAATTGACTCACTTTAAGAGTGAGAAGCCCAATCCCGAGTTCCATGGGATCGGCTTAACCAATATATCGAGAATGTGCGACAAGTATGGCGGACATATGAGTATCGAGAATCATCATCGGACATTTAATAACATGGTCGTTCTTCCTTTTGACATGAACAGTCTCTGAACATACCGTTCGGGGATTGTTTTTTTCCATTCAGGGTTCGTTATCGTTCTATTTGCTTCTTCTCCGATATGATGAATGTAATTATATGAGCAGTATCATAAGGGAGGAAGTTATTATAATGAAGAAACTAATCAGTATGCTATGTACGGCTGTACTTGTAGTCATTCCGATGACAGATGTCAGTGCAGAGACGAATAAGATGGGAGCGATTGAAGATCAGGCTGGGCGACTCGCCACAGAGATGGTGCAGAATTATGGTGTCACAGGTTTACAATATGCGATCATGGATGAAGGGAAGATCATTTTGTCCGACAGTGTTGGATTCCAGGACAAAGCATCCAAAACACCAGTCGACAAGGATACCATGTTTGGAATAGGTTCCGTTAGCAAAATGGTTGTCACGGCTGCCACCATGATGCTGGTGGATTCCGGTAAAGTGGATCTGGATCAGCCCCTCACTTCCTATATTAAAGATTTTGAAATGGCAGATGCACGGTATACCCAAATAACCCCGCGAATGCTCATGAACCATTCCTCTGGGCTTTATGGTACCCATTATGGAAACAGTATGTTATTTGACGATACCGATACCCGCAATCATGATGAATTACTACTCAAATTAAAGTCAGAGAAATTGAAATCAAACCCGGGAGCCTATTCCGTCTATAGCAATGATGGCTTTCAGTTGCTTGAGATATTGGTTGAACGTGTGAGTGGATTGAGCTACAGCGAATTTATTGCCAAGTTCATTAGTGAGCCGTTACAGCTGCAAGCAACCAAGACACCACTTGATTCTTTTGATAGAGAACGATTATCCGAGACGTATTGGCCTACAATTGAAACGAAACTGCCTGTCGAAAATGCTAATATCCTCGGTACAGGTGGAATCTACTCGACTGCAGAAGAATTAAGCCAATTCGCTGAAGTGTTGATAGGAAACAAACCGGACATTCTGTCCAAATCAGCAGCAGAGTCCATGCAAAATCATGAATATCGTCGGGGAATATGGGTGTCCGAAGAGAGAAATACCTTCAACTATGGTCTTGGATGGGATGCTGTAGCACTTGCACCGTTCAGCGATTATGGCATTACTGCACTTGCCAAAGGTGGAGACACCATGTTGTATCACGCCTCGTTAATCACTATACCGGAACATGATATATCAATGGCGGTCCTATCTTCGGGCGGGTCTTCTATCTATAATCAGATGTTTGCCACTAAAGTTCTGTTGGAGGTTCTTCAGGATCAGGGCATCATCGACGAAATAGAGCCTGAACAAACATTCTCACCACCTGTCAAAACAACGATGCCATCGGAATTAAAGGCGTATTCCGGCCTCTATGGTACGGTAGGTTCAACCCTTGATATAGAGGTTAAGAATGGAGAACTCGCACTTCCGGCTATGCAAGGAGGACTTATCCCGGAGCAGAATTACGTGTACACGGGTGAAGGGAAATTTACGAGTAACGATGGAAGTGTGAAGGTCAGCTTCGAGAAAGAAAGCAACGACAAGGTATATTTTAAAGTTCAAGCGAATATCACCCTGCCTGGATTAGGCCAAACGGTCATGAACACATATGATTATCAAAAATTGGAAAATAATTTACTAGATACAGCATCGAAAGAGAAATGGAAGGCTAGAAATGGCTCGAAATATTACGCGCTGGATGAAAAGATAACGTCGATCTTCTATCTGGTTCCATCGATGCTGATCAAAAACCTGACCGTAGATGTGGAGAACGGTTATGCGAATGGCACACAAATTGTTGATCCTGACAATGCAGAGAATGTCGCACAGATTCCAGTGATGAACGGAAGAGATGCTTTTGATCTGCATTTCCGTACGAAGAACGAAGCGGAGTACTTAACTCAGGATGGACAGGAGTATATTGCGGAGGAAGCCATTACACCAATCTTCGGTGGGAAAACAGGCATCACCACCATCCCGTCCAACGGTCAAGCTCGGTGGTATGCCATCGATTCCCGCTCAGCGAACAAAACGTTAACGGTGGATTCTTCGGAGAGCGGAGGTTATGCGGTATATAACGATAAAGGTGAAGTGCTTCAATTTTCAAAAGCAACGAATCAACAATCAACGCTGCTTCCCAAAGGTGGTTTTATCGTCTTTGGTGGTGAAGCGGGAGATGTTTTCAAGATTCAACTAAAGTGATTGCATAAGGAAAAATGATTTCATTCGAAAATATCGGGTTCTGAGCGTAGGTTGCTCGTGATCCGATATTTTTCTTTTTGTTTACGCCCAAACACAACATGATTCTCCTTCATAGGCTATATGGAATTAGACTAATTTGTTAATGAAAATTATGTGTTCTCATAACTAAGGAGTTGGATAGATACGTGATTTCAAAAGTTAAGCTTACAGGGCGAGTGGTGTTTAAAGGTGACCCTGGTTATGAAGTGGCTCGGAAGAACTGGGATCCGCATACGGACAGATTCCCTAAAGTTTTTGTATTTGCTCAAAAAACAAAGGATGTAGCCAACGCTATAAGATGGGCGCGTCAAAATAAGGTCCCTATTCGTCCGAGAAGTGGGAGGCACGCTTTAGAGTCCAACCTATCACAAGTTAATGGTGGCATTGTCATCGACGTTAGCGAAATGAAGAGAATCAAGTTAAACAAAAAAAGCGGAACGGCCGTTGTTGAGACAGGTAATCGCGTAGGAAGAATCGTGGATACGTTGGCTCGACAAGGTTTTATGGCCCCATTTGGTGACAGTCCAACGGTTGGGATTGGTGGAATAACACCTGGTGGCGGAATTGGTCCACTGCAAAGGACAACGGGTCTCATCTGTGATAATCTAATTGAACTCGAAATGGTTGACGCTAAAGGGCGGATTATTCGGGCGAACAAAAAACAAAATTCCGATCTTCTATGGGCTACACGTGGCGGCGGAGGCGGTAACTTCGGTGTAAATACTAAATATAAATTCAAAGTGCGGCGCGCTCCAGCCAAAGCTACTGTATTTAGTATCACATGGCCATGGGAACAGTTCGAAAAAGTCGTGAAGAAATGGCAAGTATGGGCGCCTAAGGCTAGTAACAAGCTGGGAAGTGAATTAAGTGTTGGTCCCAAAAAAGGCGGAAATGTTAGCATGCTAGGGGTATACCTCGGTTCGAAGAGTGAAGCCCTCCGTCAGTTGGAACCCATTCTTAGCGTAGGAACGCCTACTAAAAAAAGCATTCTGTACCTGCCATACAGGGCAGCAACGAAGTTTTTGCTAGCCCCAGATCCTGTGCTCACTCAAAGGTACAGCAACCAGTTTTCCAGTGGCTTTGGCAGACAGCCATTCCCGGATAAAGCCTTCAAAGTCATGCGTGAGTTTCTGGAAAATGCAGAGGAAGGCACACCAGCCGGGTTCTATTTCCTTAACTGGGGCGGTGCTGTAAGTCGAGTCGCTCCTCAAGCCACTGCGTTTTACTGGCGAAAAGCTGAATTTTATGTGGAATGGAACAGCTCATGGGTGAAGCCATCGCGTGCAGCTAAAAATATTGCTTTGACTCGGAACACAAGAAAGAAATTGCAGCCTTATATTGTAGGGTCCTACATTAACGTACCAGACCAAGGTATTAAAAATCCAGGGCCGACCTATTATGGGAAGAACTACGCCAGATTGAGAAAAGTAAAAGCGAAATACGATCCGAAAAATGTATTTAATAACCCGCAAAGTATTCCGCCGGCTAAATTAAAATAGGATACGATTTCAAACCGTTAATTCTGAGTAGAGTTAACGGTTTTTTGACCTGTCTAATTCCTTGTGTTTACTATTTATTGTAGAGTAAGATGTAAAAAAATTATGATATCGAAACTGCATCTCGGGGATCAGGGAATTTATTTCAGGGAGGTGGAACATGGATTACACTTCGTCGATTGAAGCGGCATTAAAGGTGAAGCGCCCTAGATATACCGCCATAGCGGCGGGGCGACGTCATACCATTGGTCTTAGATTGGACGGAACGGTGACGGCAGTGGGGGATAATAAAGTTGGACAATGTGATGTAAACGGTTGGCGCGATATGGTGGCGGTAGCTGCTGGTAATGTTCATATGGCGACGAACACGGGTAATGCGCATACCATCGGTCTAACGTCTCAGGGCACTGTAGTGGCTGTGGGTTGGAATATACATGATCAATGCGAAGTATACGACTGGCACGATATTGTAGCAATTGCTGCGGGGTGGCGTCGTACCGTTGGTCTTAAATCGGATGGCACGGTGATTGCTGTGGGACGAAATAATGAAGGCCAATGCGCTGTAAGCAACTGGCGTGATATGGTGGCGGTAGCGGCGGGTGACTGGCACACCGTTGGGCTTAGATCAGATGGTACTGTGACGATTGTGGGCAATAATCAGTATGGCCAATGTGAAGTAAGCGGTTGGAGCGATATCGTGGAAGTAGCGGCAGGGTACCTTCATACGGTGGGGCTTACATCGGCTGGTACTGCGGTTGCCGTAGGTGGGAATAAACATGGGCAATGCGAAGTAAGCGATTGGCGTGCAATGGTGGCGATCGCGGCAGGCAGTAATCATACCATCGGTCTTCAATCGGACGGTACGGTGGTTGCCGTGGGTTGGAATAAGCACGGCCAATGCAATGTAGGTGACTGGTGCGATATTGTGGCGGTAGCGGCGGGTTGTGCTCATACTCTTGGCATTAAATCAGACGGCACGGTGGTGGCTGTGGGGGATAATGAATATGGTCAATGTAATGTAAGCAGTTGGTGTAGTTAATCTACTTTTAGTATTCTTTTCCATAACAATATAGCCTGCTCCTTCTTTTTTTGATAACATAGATTAGCCTCAGTTCAACCGAGTCTATAATCGGTTTGTTACAGATTCTTTAGACGAAATTAACACTTTTATAAGTACTTATGTACCACCTGATATTCGTCAATATAACTAATGCTTAATATCAGGGGCAATGTTACGAACGGATGAGTAGAAGGTTCGAAGACGGCACGTTTTGACTGGCACAATCGGTTATGGCACATTGAAAGTCGCTATTATAGCGGCTTTTTTGTTTTACCCGGATTTGTTACTAGAAACGGATAAATCGGAATTTCTTATTGTGATAATAGTTATCATTCTCATTTACGTAATTCGACATTTGCTGTATACTGACAATGACTATGATACATATTGGCCAAAAAGAAAAAGGAAAAGGGAGAGATTTTGAATGTTTTTACGAGTAAAAAAAGGAGCAATCCTTTGTTTAATTACTGCACTTGTTTTTGTGCTTGCAGCTTGCTCCAGTGGTAATGATAGCAGCAAAGATGCAAACACTAGCTCACAGGAAGCCGTGACGGATAGCGCTACGAATGCTTCAACAGATGAGCAAGAAACGGATGCGGATGCTACAGGCGCAGCTCAAACAACATACCCAATCGTTGTTTCAAACTTTACAACTGAAAACGGCACTTGGGTGGCAAAGGAACAAACCTTTGATAAGGCACCTGAACGAGTGGTTGCCAATACACAAGGTGCAGCGGAGTTATTGATTCGTCTTGGCTTGACTGACAAGATTGTTGGCGTAGCGGCGTTATTTGGCAATGTACCTAATGATATTGCTGAAGATTTTAAAAAAATTCCTGTGTTATCTGAAGGTTATGTAGGCAAGGAAGTAACTATAGGTGCTTCACCTGATCTGGTTATGGGGCGTGGGGGATTGTTTGAAGATGCTGATTGGGGTGTTGGTACTGTAAATAGTCTGAATCAGATGAATATCAAAACATTTGTACAAAGTACCAGCGTTACTGATGCAAAATTAGATAATTTATATCAGGATATCACTGAGCTGGGTAAAATATTTAACGTACAAGCGAATGCAGCGGCATATATCGAACAGCTCAAAGCACGTGAGAAAGCGTTATCGGCTCGAGCAAGCGCTGAAACGATCAACTATGCATCTTTCTTTGATAATGGTGATGGAACCATTGGAGTGTACAACGGAAATGGAGACACATTTATTGAAAGTGCAATGTCATTAATCAATATGCATAATATGCTCATTAACGAGGAAGGCACGCTTAGTTTGGAGAAGCTAATCGAGATCAATCCAGATGCTATGATTATTTCGAAATATGCCGGCGGTATTGATCCAGAACAAACGATTGAAAAGCTGCTAGCCAACAAGCAATTGCAAAGTGTTAATGCAATTAAGAACAAGAAAATTTACGTTATTGATTTCAACAACTTCTGGGGGTATGGCGATTCTATCTTCACAGGAGTTGAAGCACTCGCAGATGATCTGAACTTGTAAGAGTAGATGCGCTCGCTTGATCACCATGCATGCAATTAATATCATGTTTATTTTAACGGCAGAACAGTAATTTACTGGGCTGTCGTTTTAATTTGAGCCTAGATTCAATATAGGCTGGAGCATGTCCTTTCACGTTTAACCATGTTAAAATGGAGGGATAATTGTACATATGGTATGGAAAGAAGGCAGGGAGCAATCAATGAAACCTAAACTTAATGATGTTGCAGATTTAGCAGGAGTTTCACCGACGACGGTTTCTCGGGTGCTCAATAATCGAGGCTATATCAGTGAGGAAACGAAGAATCGAGTCCATGACGCGATGCAGCAGCTGAACTATTTTCCAAATGATGTAGCTCGGTCATTATTTAGTAAACGAACCAATCTCATTGGATTAATCATACCCACAACAAGCAACCCCTTTTTTGGTGAGTTGACTTTTCATATTGAAAATATTTGTGCGTCATCAGGTTATAAACTACTGATTTGTAATAGCTTGAATCAGCTGGATAAAGAAGAATCATATGTGGATATGCTCATGCGTAATCAAGTTGACGGCATTATCGTAGGGACACATAACCGAGGCATTGTTAATTATGATCAGAAAAATATTGCGGTTGTTGCGATTGATCGCTTCTTATCGGATACGATTCCTGTCGTAGGATCGGATAACTACATGGGCGGAAAAATGGCTTCTGAGCTGCTGATTGACAAGGGATGCAAGCACATCTTGCATATTAATGGACCTGTCGAATTGGAAACTCCGGCAAGCTTAAGAAGAAAAGCATATGAAGATGTCATGGAGCAACATGGTCGCGAAGCGATCACTTATGAAGTATATGATCCATTCCATCAACAGAATCATGATGAACCGATTGGGCGTTTGCTTGATGAACATCCCGAAGTAGATGGATTGTTTGCGAGTAATGACTTGGTGGCAGCGTCATTCATTGCTAAAGCAAAACAACGTGGCAAACGTGTTCCTGAAGATATTCGTGTAATTGGTTATGACGGAACCGAAACAACTCGTAACTTGCTTCCTGAATTAACGACGATTCAGCAACCTATACAGGAAATTGCGAGATCTGCCGTAGAGCTAGTCATTAAAGAAATTGAAGGTGAATTCAGTGAGGTCCCGCGAGAAACGTATCTGCCTGTGAAACTTATTGAAGCGGGTACAGTGTAATTTAATTTTCATATCTACTACAAATTTTTTGAAGACAAGACGAATGGAGCTAACCTTAGGGTGCTGGGATTAAGGGAAGCTCCTTTTTCTTTCGAAAATATGTCAAGCGGTTGACATATGAAACCGCTTGACATATAATCGATTTTGCAAGCGCATTAAAGTGCTTACATTCACATTAAATGTTCAACTTAGAGGAGCGTTCGATATGAGACATTCAAAGAGCATGTACTGGAAACTAAGCGCCTATTTCTTCTTTTTCTTTTTTACATGGTCAGCAAGTTATTCATTGTTCTCCATCTGGCTGGGGCAAGAAATCAGTCTGAATGGTGCTGAGACTGGCATTATCTTTACTGTAAACGCTATCTTTGCATTATGTATGCAACCGCTTTATGGCTATATCTCCGATAAGATCGGATTGAAAAAGCATATTTTATTTCTAATCAGCGGTTTGCTCTTACTTGTTGGTCCATTCTATATCTATATCTACGGACCTTTACTCCAATACAATGTATTTCTTGGCGCAGTGGTAGGTGGACTATACTTGGGTGTTTCGTTCTTGGCCGGGATTGGAGCTATTGAATCGTATGTAGAGAAAGTCAGCCGTAAATATGAATTTGAATATGGTAAATCTCGGATGTGGGGCTCGCTTGGTTGGGCGGCAGCAACATTCTTTGCCGGTCAGTTCTTTAATATCAACCCTAACATTAACTTCTGGATTGCATCTGTATCTGCTATCGTTCTGTTCATCATCATGATGACAATCAAGGTAGAGATGACAGAATCCGAGATGGAACGGGCTGAATCTATTAACTTTAAGCAAGTTGGTAATTTGTTTGCGAAGAAGCATTTTTGGTTCTTCATTTTATATGTGCTCGGAGTTACGTGTATATACAATGTGTATGACCAGCAATTCCCGATTTACTTCTCATCGACATTCTCGAGCACTGCATTAGGCAATCAAGTATACGGTTACTTAAATTCTTTCCAAGTGTTCCTGGAAGCAGGCATGATGTTCTTAGCACCGTTTATCGTAAACAAAACTGGAGCTAAGAAGGGCCTGATATTGGCAGGATTCTTAATGGCATTCCGTATTATGGGCTCCGGCCTCGTTATCGGACCTTACGGTATATCCGCTATGAAATTGATTCATGCACTGGAACTGCCCATTATGCTAATCTCCGTATTCAAATACTTGGCTGCTAATTTCGACACGCGTCTGTCATCGATCTTGTATCTGGTTGGTTTCCAGTTTACGAGTCAGGTAGGAGCTTCGATCTTTTCACCCATCGCCGGTACGCTTTATGACATCAGAGGTTTCTCGAATACTTACGTGCTTATGGGTATATTCGTATTTGCCTTTACGACAATCTCAATCTTTACCTTAAAGAGAGATCCGAAAAACTTGAATAAGCTGGATCCTAAACCTAAATCGCATATTGAACCAGCATAGGAGGAAAACATGATGAACACTTATCACAACAATACGAAGCAAGCTGAGGAAGCTTTGAAAAAGGCAGAAGGAAAAATGAACAAGCGTTATCGCTTGGGGTATCATATTATGGCACCTGCAAACTGGATTAACGATCCAAATGGATTAATTCAGTATAAAGGCGAATATCACGCTTTCTATCAACATCATCCGTATGATGAGAACTGGGGACCCATGCATTGGGGTCACGTCAAAAGTAAAGATCTTGTGCATTGGGAGCATTGTCCGATTGCATTAGCTCCAGGAGATGCGTGTGATCTGGATGGCTGCTTCTCAGGCAGCGCAGTAGATAATAACGGCGAATTGACATTGATCTATACTGGACATCATTACATTGATCAACCGAACAATATTTTCTTCCAAAATCAAAACGTGGCAGTAAGCACAGACGGCATTCATTTCACAAAATTACAACAGGATCCCGTGATTGCTGAGCCTCCGGCTGATAGCTCCCAGCATTTCCGTGATCCGAAGGTATGGAAGCACGAGGATACATGGTACATGATCCTGGGTAACAGTACGAAAGAAGATGTACCGCGTGTTATTCTGTATACATCTGCGGATCTTAGATCATGGATCTATCATGGTGTGCTTTTGCAGGGAGACAAGGATATGGGATTCATGTGGGAGTGCCCGGATTTCTTTGAACTAGGCGGCAAGCATGTATTTATGTTCTCTCCTCAAGGTATTGATGCGCAAGGAGATCAGTACAATAACTTATTTCAGACTGGGTACTATGTTGGGGAATATGATTATGAAAAAAATGAATACAAGCATGAAGAGTTTATTGAGCTTGATCATGGTCATGATTTCTACGCGGTTCAAACTTTCTTAGATGATCAAGGTCGCCGGATTGCGATTGGCTGGATGGATATGTGGGAAGCCGATATGCCAACAAAAGCAGACGGTTGGTGCGGTGCACTCACCATCCCACGTGTGCTTACATTGGGTGAGAATGACAAAGTTCTGATGAATCCGGTTGACGAAATGAAGCTGCTTCGCCAAAGTGAACATGTTGTGTATCAGGATCATGTGATTTCTGGAAGCTCCTTGACAGAAGTTGAAGCGGATCTGCTTGAAGTGAAAGTCGTGTTTGACCTGACGAAGACAAGTGCGGATCTGGTGGGCTTGAAGCTTCGCGGTACAGGTCATGAGGAAACGGTGATCACTTATTCCATTCCGGATCAGAAGCTTATACTTGATTGTTCCAAATCAGGCAAGAAGACGGATGGCGTTCGTCGTGCAGGTTTAAATGCTGAGGGACAGCTGACATTACATGTATTTCTGGATCGTTCATCCATTGAAATGTTCGCAAATGAAGGGCAAGCTACGATGACAAGTCGTATCTATCCGAGTGGGAAGCTCTCAGGTATTGAACTTATCACTGAGGGTGGAAAGACTCAAGTAAATGGGTTGACATATTGGAAGCTGAACGATATTTGGCAAGCTGAATAAAGAGGAAAAAGACTGTTTTCTGAGCCATTACATGGACTCGGAAGCGGTCTTTTTGTTGAGTAGATACGGACACGAAAAGCCCTTCCGCTTCAAATTCGGGAAGGGAAGGGTGCCTCGTCAGCAGGACCTCCATTTAGAGTTGAACCTGCATAGATAAGACGTGGTGTAGGCATCCCGGCTTGAATCCTCGTTTTCCATATATCGACGTTTGTCAGCGCCGCGCCCATCTCCCTTACTCCGGTTACACCATTAGCCAGAAAGAGCGGAAAAGCATTTTTATAGTTATCTTCCAGATGGACATGCATGTCCCACAGACCTAGCCTATTTTTATTTTTAGCCTTGTCAAATTAACAAATCCTGAATAATCTAACACATACCACAAAAGAGGGGGAAGAAACATGAGCGAAGTTGGATATGGGAATGTAGGCGGACTTGGTGGAGGATACGGTGGCTTCACGTCCGTTGGTGCAATTCTGGTATTGTTTATTTTGTTGGTTATCATCTCCAAAGCTTTCTTGGTTTAATACTAGCTTATGAATTTCCGCTAGCTTTTGCTGGCGGTTTTTTGTTATATAAAAGTCCATAAAAACAATTTTAAATAGGGAACTTTGTGTCATGAGTAACTGACATAAAGTTCCCTATTATGATCCTACATTTCTCGCTTATACTACGGTGATCGTTCCATAATACATGTACATGCCACAATTGAAGTTGTACGTTCCAGGTTTCAGATCTTTTAAGGTAATGAAGTTATCTCCTTTTTCGAGATACACATCTATTCCTAAATCTTTAGACTGAACACTTCTTATACATGTATAACCTGAATGTTTTATAAAATTTATTTTTGTTGGAACGCCAGCTTTTACTTCAATATTTTCTTGACTAAAACCATCTGATTTTACATCGACGGAAACAATCTGATATTCTGAATTTTCTTGAAGAGAAGTAGCTTGCTCACTCTGTGATTCTTGTGATTTAATTGCCGATGTATCATTCGGTTGATATTGGTAAAATAACGTTGCACCTACAGCTATAATTCCAAAAGCTACAGTAAGTATACCTCCAATAAACGGCATACCAATCCCACTTTTATTTGTTTTATCGCTAGTATCCGTTTCTTGATTCGACAATTGAAGAGCAACGCTCATAATAAAAATGAATAGGATGTCAACAAATATCATCATGAGATAGGAAGGACCAATCATTACCCCGAGCATTGCTCCCATCATGCCGCCCATAATTCCTGCCAACATACCATCCAAAGTTGCCAATATACTGATAGGTTTGCCTGTGAAGTATCCGGCTCCTAAGCCAAACAATATGGCGGCAATGGATGGGACTGTTAAATCCCGAGGAAATACAATGCCTAATTGTACACCGAGTACAAGGCTGGACATCATGCCAATGGTCATAGCGATCATCATGCCAGGCATACCTGTAAGTTTTTCTTTTCGCTTATACGTTTTAAGAACAATGAATGCTGTAAACAGTACGACCATAACTATACTTAATAGCGCTAATAACACAATCTTATTCCTCCTAATATCCATACAGTAATGATGTGTAGTTATCTACTCATTGACATTACGATCAAGATCATTCATCTCATGTATTAATATATCAGAATTATCATAACGGCGTGACTATTGTCACAGACAAGTCAATGGTTTGCCGTAATAGTATGAAGAAAATTTGACATTTTGCTGCTACCCCTTTCTAAAAATAAATTTATAGTTAAAATTTTAGACTTTAAAATTTAAATTAGACATTATTTGATGCTCTTTTGATTTTATATTTGCAAACTGCAAGTAATTTGTATATAATGATGACCGGAGGTGATTATGTTGTCAGATATTGAGAATCCCAGAGAGCCACTACAAATTATGGTCCGTCGTTTCGGCTTACTGGATAAAAATTGTTGCACGGTTGGAGAGCATGAAATATCGCTGGTTCAGAGCCATATTCTATACGAAATTAACCATCAACATGAGCCGTCCATGCAACAAATTGCTGAAACGCTCGCCATGGATATCACAACCTTCAGTCGTCAAGTACAGACCCTGATTAAGAAAAATTTGGTTCAAAAAACACCACTGCCTGAGGATCGCAGAGTATACATTCTCAGTTTGACAGACGAAGGAGAATTTGTAACAACGGCTATAGATCATCGGATGAATACTCATCTGGATGAGGTTTTTTCTTTCATGACGGATACAGAAAAGGAGACCGTCATTCAATCCATTAAACTGCTCAATGAGAGCATGCTAAAATCGAAAATGTGTTGTACGCCGCTGGGGTAATGGGCTTCATTACCCCGTTACATTACTCAAACACTTGCAAAATGCAAGTATATTTAAACATACTGGAGGTACATTGATATGAAAAACGTTGAATTCAAACAAGTTGATTCTTGCTGTGCTCCCACTTTAGAGAAAAAGAAGGTTTCCCCTTTGGAATCTTTAAACCAAGGAGAGTTAACCCATTTACCTGTTGTTATCATTGGTGCAGGACCTATTGGTTTGGCTGCAGCAGCTCATCTGATTGAAGCAGGCCAATCGTTTATTATTCTTGAGGCGGGGACTAAAGTAGGTGAGAATATCTCCCAATGGGGCCATGTTCGTCTGTTCTCACCATGGCAGTATAACGTAAATAAAGCGGCTGGACGATTGTTATCCAAGAAGGGATGGATTGCCCCTGCTCCAGATGATTTACCAACAGGGCATGAACTTCGGGATCTGTATTTGCTCCCGCTCGCAGAACTTCCGGAGATTCAGTCCAATCTTCATTTAAATTCTCGTGTTGTGGGGATTAGTCGCAAAAATACAGACAAAATGAAAACAGCAAGCCGAGAAAAACAACCCTTTATGATCTACGTTGAAGAAGAGGGTGAGGCTAAGCGGTATGAGGCGAGGGCTATCATTGATGCTTCAGGAACTTGGGGGCATGCTAACCCTGTACTCGCCAGCGGCGTGTTGACCCCTGGAGAACAAGCTCTTCGTAACCATATATTTTATGGCATTCCGGATGTGTTTGGAATAGATCGAGAGCGCTACACAGATAGACATATCGCAGTAGTAGGAAGCGGACACTCGGCCTTGAATACATTACTTGATCTTGCCAAGCTTCAAGAATTAAATTCCGGTATGACACTGACCTGGATCATGAGAAAAGATCAAGTGGAGGAAGCATATGGCGGAGAAGCGAGTGATCAGCTCGAAGCGCGAGGAGAACTGGGACGTCGTATTCATGAACTGGTGGATTCCGGAAAAATAACTGTTGTTACACCGTTCCATATTCAGGAACTGAAGCAGGAAGGGAAGCAGATTACCATAAGCGGAGAGCAACATGGTGTGGTACAGGTGATAGCACATATTGATGAGATCATCGTGAATGCCGGAAGTCGGCCTGACTTGTCCTTCCTCAGGGAGCTACGGCTGAGTATCGACCCGACCACAGAAAGTGTGGCAACCCTTGCTCCGTTAATTGATCCGAATGTTCATAGTTGCGGTACTGTTCGTCCTCATGGGGAGAAGGAATTGCGTCATATGGAACAAGGATTGTATATTGTTGGGATGAAAAGTTATGGACGTGCGCCAACCTTCCTGATGGCTACCGGATATGAACAAGTTCGTTCGGTGGTAGCTTTTCTAGCAGGTGACCTGGATGCAGCTACAAAAGTAGAACTGGATCTACCTGAAACGGGTGTGTGCAGTCTAAATCGTCCAAAAGTACAGGTAGCCGAGCAAACAATTGATTGTAGTTCATCTTGTTCCAATTAATATAGAATAGGTCTGATTAACCTGAAAGTGTTGGTTTAACTATAACCAATACTTTCAGGTTCATTTGGAATTTAAAATTGACAATAACACTTTTGCATTATAATATAAGCATGTGCTTATATAGAGAAGGGGTAAGTGATATGGATTCTATTCAAGAAGCATCGGAAAAGTTGAAATTGCTGGGGGATAAGACTCGTCTGACGATACTTACACTCCTCCAAGAACGTGAATGGTGTGTGTGTGAGTTTGTAGACATTCTGGACATGTCACAACCTGGGGTCAGTCAGCATTTACGCAAGTTAAAGGATCAAGGCTTGGTCAAAGAGAATAAACGTGGACAATGGGTATACTACTCTTTGAATGTAGAGGATAAACCTTATATTAAATCTGTGTTGGAATTTATGCCAGATTCTGCAGCCATTCTTAAGTCTTTAAATAAAGAGAACATTTCATCCGTATGTAATTAATTTTTGAGCAATATATAAGTATATTGTTATATGATTATACAAATGGAACTAATTTGATCGGAGGCGTATATGTTTGTTTTCTACTTTTCTTGCTTGCTTCATCTTTTTGATCACGTTAGTGCTCGTCATCTGGCAGCCTAAAAACCTGTCCATAGGGTGGTCTGCTTGCGGCGGAGCCATTCTGGCGTTGCTTGTAGGCGTAGTTCATTTCCATGATGTTTGGGATGTTACGCAAATGGTATGGAACGCCACGCTTGCTTTTGTGGCCATTATTATCATCTCATTGATTTTGGATCGTATCGGTTTCTTTGAATGGGCAGCTTTACATATGGCGAAGGCAGCTCATGGCAGAGGGGTTCGGATGTTTGTATATGTCTCCATCTTAGGAGCTGTAGTTTCTGCTTTCTTTGCCAATGACGGGGGAGCACTGATTCTGACCCCAATTGTTCTGGCAATGGTCCGCGCACTGAATTTTGATGAGAAAAAAGTGTTTCCCTTCATTATTGCCAGCGGATTTATTGCGGATACAACTTCATTACCACTGGTTGTAAGTAACCTGGTAAACATCGTATCTGCCGATTTCTTCGGTATTACGTTCATGGAGTATGTAGGCAGAATGTTTATTCCGAATCTGTTTTCACTGGCTGCAAGTATCGGTGTATTGTATCTCTTTTTCAGGAAAAGCATTCCCAAACGGTTTGATGCCAGTGAACTGAAAGCGCCTGTAACAGCGATCAAAGATCTGAAGATGTTCCGGTTGTCATGGATTGTACTTGGTATCCTGCTGGTCGGTTACTTTGGCAGTGAATTTGTTGGTGTGCCTGTATCTATTGTCGCAGGAGTCGTGGCTATATTCTTCCTGATTATGGCTTCTCGAAGCTCTGCTGTACCGACTAAAGTAGTCGTTAAGGAAGCGCCTTGGGCAATCGTATTCTTCTCTATTGGTATGTATGTCGTGGTCTATGGCTTGCGTAACGTGGGTCTGACGGATCTGCTGGCCGTAGCCATCCAGGCCGTGGCAGATCAAGGATTGTTTGTCGCAACGGTTGGTATGGGCTTTATTGCTGCGATCATTTCATCTCTGATGAACAATATGCCTACGGTTTTAATTGACGCACTCGCCATTGACGCAACAACGGCTACGGGAACCGTTCGGGAGGCATTGATCTACGCCAATATTATTGGTTCCGATCTAGGTCCCAAGATTACACCGATTGGTTCACTGGCAACACTGCTCTGGCTTCATGTGCTCAGCACCAAAGGCGTCAAGATTTCATGGGGCACCTACTTTAAGACAGGTATCATTATCACAGTTCCGACTTTACTCATTACGCTAGTGGGTCTATATCTGTGGTTAAGCATTCTATAAATTCAAACCACAAGGAGAAGATGATGAACATGAGCAAAAAAATACTTTATTTCCTATGCACAGGCAATTCGTGTCGGAGCCAAATGGCTGAAGGTTGGGCTAAAAAGTGCCTGAGTGAGGACTGGAACATTTATAGCGCAGGAATCGAAGCACACGGTTTGAATCCAAAAGCAGTGGAAGCGATGAACGAAGTAGGTATTGATATTTCGAGCCAAACTTCGGACATCATTGACTCCGAGCTACTGAAAAGTGCAGATTTCGTCGTCACATTATGCGGGGATGCGGCAGATAAATGTCCAATGACCCCTCCACAAGTGAAGCGAGAACACTGGGGATTCGATGATCCCGCGAAAGCGCAAGGTACAGAAGAAGAGAAATGGGCTGTATTCCAAAGGGTTCGTGACCAGATTGGGGAACGGATACAGACATTTGCTGAAACTGGAAAATAACACGAAAAGCCGGGAGTAACTTTTCCCGGCTTTTTGTGTTTGAAAGGAATAATTGAAATGAAAATACTATGGATCTACTCAATATGCGAATCACTCAAACGGATATTCTACGGAGTAAAGTTAAAGTTTTATGTCATATTTCTAATGATTGTTCGGTTTTTCTTCCTCTTTCTCGGTATGATATAAAGTGTTCCATCCTCACCATATTCCGCGTAAGCTATATCTTTAATATTGTCATATCCCTGCTTTTGCATCTCGATTCTTACCTTATCCGTATCCATTTCCTTTCCTTTCATCGACATCTTCAGCAATTCCCCTTTATCAATCACTGTAATAGCAAAATTATCGGAAGGTGTTTCGAGTCCCAAATCTTGGGCAGATGGTGGTTCATATTCAGGTTTGCGAAGGACGGACAGAGACCCATCTATTTCTAAAACGGCATGTTTGACCTCTTGAAGCGAAAAAACACTCTGCTTTCGAAGCATGGAGAGTAATTGTTTATACTCAATATCATATTTCTTGAGCAAGCTCTGATTTACCTCTCCATTATCAATTAAAAGAGCAACCCGTCCTTCTGCTACATAGCCGAATTTTACAAATCGGGTGATTACCTAGCCTCCCAAGTGAACAGATCATTGATGAATATATACCCGGTCGATTAGATTGAAAACATACATAACATGTAAGTTTAGAGGAGAGAAAAAATGGAGCCTGCTATCTTAACGATAGTAGGCTCCATTTTTATTATATATTCTTTAATTTAGTTTCTTATTTTGGCTGCGTTCTGTTTTGATCAATTGCTTTTAATTAATTTACTGCGGGTTTTGTTTTAGATTTACCCTGCTGATTTTTTAAAGCCTCGACAGGTTCATCTTTGACTTCCGCTCGTTTAATGAAGAAAACTAATATTAATGCGACAATATTAATGCCAAGAGCGATATAGAATGAATATTGGATTCCGGCTAATAACGCTTCTTGGGTTAATAAAGCTTTATTGGCTGCTGTCAAAGTTGTTGGATCAACACCAGTCATTAAATCTTCAGCTTTTGTTTTTGTCACCGAATTCATAATCGTAATCAGAATGGCCGTACCAATTGAACCGGACACTTGCTGAGCTGTATTGTTGACAGCTGTACCATGTGGATTTAAGCGTGTTGGTAATTGATTCAGGCCGTTAGTCATAATAGGCATCATCACCATTGCCATACCAAACATACGTAGAGTGTACACAAGGATAATATAAGTGTGAGTCGAGTCGATTTGCAGGTTTGCCAACATGTACGTTGAGATCGCTGTAATTGTAAGCCCGATTATTCCAAGAACACGTGGGCCATATTTATCAAACAGTTTACCTGTAATAGGTGACATAATCCCCATGATTATCGCACCTGGCAACATCATTAAACCTGAATCAAGTGGTGTAATACCTCTTACGTTTTGTACGTATGCCGGTGTTAAAATCATTCCGGAAAACATCGCTACTGCGTTTACAATCGCAATAACAGAGCCAAGGGCAAACATCGGATACTTGTAAACTCGTAAATCCAATAATGGTGTTTCCATTTTCAATTGACGGACAACGAAGGTGATCAGGGCAATAGCTCCGACGATTAAAGTGATTAAGACAACTTGATCTGTCCAGCCATCTGAACTTGCAGAGCTGAACCCATATAACAAACCACCAAAACCGATGGAAGATAATATGATCGAGAAATAGTCCAGTGTTGCATTTTTGTTTTGCTGCATTACATTTTTGGATTTCCAAATCCCTAACAGTAAACTAATAACGGCTAACGGTAAAATCATTTCGAAAAGTAAACGCCAGTCATAATATTCTACAATGAAACCTGATAATGTTGGCCCGATTGCCGGGGCGGTAATCATAACTAACCCGAAAATACCCATTGCTGTTCCGCGTTTTTCTCGTGGGAAACTTACCAGCATAATATTCATTAACAGTGGTCCCATTACTGAAGAGCCTGCTGCTTGAACCATTCTTCCTGTAAGCAATAAACCAAAGTTTGGGGCAACGGCTGCTATGGCCGTACCTAAAGTGAAAATGGTCATGGAAGTAATAAACAAACTTCTATTGGAGAAACGTGTTAATAAAAATGCTGACGCCGGAATTAATATACCACTGACCAGCATATAGCCAGTAGACAACCACTGGATCGTGGAATAATCTTTAATGTTCAAATCCACCATGATGGATGGCAGTGCTACATTTAAGAGCGAGTTATTTAGAAATGAAACAAATGCACCGATAAAAAGAATCGCAATCATTAAATAGGGTGGTTTTTTTTCGTGTAAAGCTGAATCCATATATGTCTTTTCTCCTTTTTTGACACTTCATTTAATCCCTTAGCTCGTTTAAATATATGTGTATAAATATTTCTATCTATTAAATTTTTTTAAATCCTCTTTTTAGCAGTTCCATTTGCTCACCATAATTTTTTGAAGCTTCTTCATAGGTTAAATCCTTTACGAACACTTGAATCAGGTTATCAAAGGTTACAGCTATAATGATTTTTAAAATATGCTGCAATTCTCGTTCCCCTTGTATATTCAAAGTTTCCGTATTCATTAACCCAATGATAGGTAAAAGATGGTTATCCCGATTTTCTTCATAGATGTTCTTCGTAAATGTTTTTTCCGTTTTATAATTCATATTTAAAAAGGCATTTCTAAAAAAGTTTTTGTGTTCTTGATTGGTGTGATTCTGAATCATAAATTGAAATGAATCAATAAAAGCTTCGAATACATCTCCGTTTTTCTCCTTTAAAGCTGCAATAAATCGGTCACTATTTTTTTGTGAGGATTGGTTCAACAGATAATAATATAGGTCCTCTTTTTCCTCGAAGTATTGATAAAAACTTCCTCTAGAGATCCCCGCGTCTTTGATGATATTGGCAATGGATGCTTCGTGTAATGGAACTCGAGAAAATTCCCTTTTGGCACATTGAATTAACGTGTCCTGTTTATCTTTCGATAAGTGGAAAAATGTTTTTTTTGGCAAATATGATCCTCCAATCTTAATAAGTGACACCGTGTCACAATTGCTGATTAATGAATTATATATGACACCAATGTCATACGTCAACAATAAAATGACACCGTGTCATATGTTGAAAAGGCACCTCATGATGCATGGGCTCGGAATCCGATGTTTCGTATAAAAATTCAACCTTGGAAGTAGAAACACCGCAATAATCGGCTATTCCCCTATTAAGCAGGAGTATGAGTTAACGGCTACGAGTGGGGATTAAAGCACGCATTTTCGTGACTAGCGTGGACGCCTACGATTCCTACTTTTCTGAAATTATGAAGGTATTTCAATAAATTTGAAGAATACCCTATTAGAGATAGAATATAAATTTTAAAAGGGGAATGAAATGAATAAACGGATTACTAAGAATATACCGATATGGTTTCTTTTTGTCGGGATCGTGGTATTTATTCTACTGTGTATTAATTTTTTTGAAATGAATACTAGAATTAATATGCTTGCATTGGCAATTTTGAGTATTGCTAATACATTTCGATTGTGGAAGAGTGAACGTCAGTCAGCAATGATGTTTCTATTGCTGGGAGTTCTGTGTATGTTCTTTCTTATCAGGTCTTTAATTTTATATTGATTCCCCAGAACGGGAATTATTCATTCATGATATAAGGGCAGTTAAAAAAACCGATAAACACCACATCTACTGTGTGTTTATCGGTTTTTTGTAAATGTCTTGATAGTACTGGATCTAATAGTATTTGATACGACATTCTACTGATTCTAAGTGGAAGTTAAACAGGGGAATGAAAATATTTTGACATCTCAATTTAAATATCGTAATATTACGATATAACGATTCAGGAGGGATATTTTTGAATACAGAAGCTTTTGATAGCACTAATTTAATACAGTTCGATGAACCTGCTAATTTATTGAAAGCTTTATCTCATCCAATTCGCCTGTGCATTGTGCGCGGGTTGATGCGAAAAAAGAAATGTAACGTTTCATATATGCAGGAGTGTCTGGACCTTCCCCAATCAACAGTGTCTCAGCATTTGCAGAAGCTGCGTAGTGCAGGTATTGTAGCGACTGAGCGCAATGGCCTTGAAGTAAATTACGTGCTTGCCGACCAACGGATTGAACAAATAATACCTATTTTGTTTGGAGAGGAAGATTGTGAATCATGAGTAAAAAAGTACTGATTGTGGGCGGAGTAGCGGGTGGTGCATCAGCAGCTGCCCGTCTGCGCCGTCTGGATGAACATGCCGAAATTATCATATTTGAAAAAGGACCCTATATATCGTTTGCCAATTGCGGCTTACCTTATTATATTGGTGGCTCGATCGAGGATCGAGAGCGTTTGCTGGTACAAACTCCCAAAGGTATGGTCGATCGATTTAATATTGATGTACGTACTCAAAGTGAGATCATCGCTATTGATCCGCATACTCGTACAGTTCAGGTACAAAGCCAGGAGCGCGGTCAATATGAAGAAAGCTATGACGAATTAATTTTGTCACCGGGTGCCAAGCCAATCATTCCAGATCTGCCGGGTACGGATAATCCACTGATTTATACAGTGCGCAGCATTCCAGATATTGATCGGATCAAGAAGCAAATAAATTCATCTAACAACGCATCATCAATTGTTATTGGTGGAGGGTTTATTGGTGTTGAAATGGCAGAAAATTTGAAGGAAGCCGGATTGAATGTAACGTTAGTAGAGGGTAATGGTCAGCTACTCACTCCATTTGATGCTGAACTGGCCGCAGCATTGGCACAGGAAATGGAGCAAAATGGGGTAAAGCTGCTGTTTTCCCAACGTGTACAGGGCTTTCAGGAACTTGAGCAGGGAATTGGTGTTGAGCTTGCAGATGGTCGTATTCTGACAGCTGACCTGGTTATTCTTGCGATAGGAGTAACTCCAGATACAGCTTTTCTGAGAAATAGCGGAGTTTCCCTAGGAACACGTGGACATATTATGGTCAACGAAGCACTCGAAAGCAGTGTGCCACATATTTATGCTGTTGGCGATGCAATCGAAGTAACTGAAACCATTCATGGCACAAAGACAGCTATTCCGCTTGCTGGACCTGCCAACAAACAGGGACGCATTGTTGCAGATCGAATTGCTGGACTAAGTTCCATCTACAAAGGAACACAAGGGACAGCCATTATTAAAGTGTTTGGAATGACCGGGGCAGCTACAGGCAGTAATGAGAAAACACTAAAACGTCTCGGCATCGATTATCGAACTGTAGTCGTGCATCCTGCATCTCATGCATCGTATTATCCGGGTTCCAGCGCGATTACTCTTAAACTACTGTTTACACCGACAGGTAAAATTTTAGGCGCACAAGCAGTTGGTTATGACGGTGTGGATAAACGGATTGATGACATTGCTGTAGCCATTCATTTTGGGGGCCACATCAGTGATTTGACAGAGCTCGAGTTGAGTTACGCGCCACCGTATTCTTCTGCGAAAGATCCAGTTAATATGGCTGGTTATGCAGCTGAAAATATTACGGCTGGACGTGTTGAAACGTTCACCTATGATCAGCTATCTGATCGCCAGCTGGAGCAATCGATATTGTTGGATGTACGCAGTGAGCTGGAGCATCGCAATGGGAATATTCCGGACTCCATAAATATTTCAGTGGATGAGCTTCGTCAGCGGTTAGATGAATTAGACCCAACCAAAGATATTTGGGTATACTGCCAGGTTGGTTTACGAGGATATACAGCTTCGCAGATTTTGCGTCAGCATGGCTTTAATGTGAAAAATCTGAGCGGAGGTTATAAGACATACCGCCAAGCACAATTTCAGCCTGCTCCAATTCCTATGAGAAACGATGAAAATAATGACGGGCAGGATCAGAACAATAATCCGATACATGCTGTAAAGGAAACAGAGCTCTCCAATCCAATCTCTGCACAGCCACAACGTATCGATAATGAGTTGAACGTGTGCGGTTTAAGTTGTCCCGGTCCGCTGATACAACTCAAGCAGAAAATGGATCAACTATCGAATGGAGAGACCCTGCGGGTGAAAGCTTCCGATCCAGGATTTTATGAAGATGTGAAAGCATGGACAACGATGTCTGGTTCCTCACTTCTACACTTGGAACGATCCAAAGGCGGTACTATTGAAGCGGTAATTGCCAAGAATGCTGCGCAGACCGTATCTTCAGCTATGGAAACTCCTAAAGAGGAGCCTGCGAGCACGATGGTTGTCTTCAGTGGTGATCTAGATAAAGCGATTGCTTCTCTGATTATTGCAAATGGGGCAGCAGCAAGTGGACGTAAAGTAACCATGTTCTTCACTTTCTGGGGATTAAATATTATTCGTAAGCATCAGCCACAGCCTGTATCCAAAACAATGATCGGCCGCATGTTTGACATGATGTTACCGCGCGGCAGCCACAAGCTTGGCATGTCCAAAATGAATATGCTCGGAGTTGGACCAAAGATTATCCGCGGCGTTATGAAGAATAACAATGTTGCTTCTTTGGAAGAACTGATGCAGACCGCAACTGAGCAGGGAGTTGAGTTTGTCGCTTGCCAGATGTCCATGGATTTAATGGGGATTCAGCGTGAAGAATTAATGGATTCGGTTAACATCGGTGGAGTGGGTTACTATCTGGGGCAGGCAGCTCATGCAAATCATAATCTGTTTATATAAATCGGTTTGTTAGTAAACCATTCAACTGTTCAGTCACATGTGTTATCTTAAAAAGCAAAAGTCCCTTCATTGCTGAAGGGGCTTAGTTTCATTTATTACAATGTCCGTTCGATGAAACGTAGTTGGCTATTTATGCGGACTCAGTCCCGCCAGCATCTACTTCACTCTTAGGTTCCATCAACATGATATGACATTCCTTTTCGGCGGAGGGTTTGATCTCGAGTCCCTTCGGGACAATAAACATCTCATCCTTGGAAATCCTCACCTGACCATCACGAAAATCAATGATCATCTCACCCTCAATCACGAAGAATAACTTATCGGTTTCGGGATGAACATGCCATTCATAATCCCCGTCAATTTTAACGATCTTAAATTCATGGTCATTCAATTCACCAATTAGTTGGGGTGACCAATTATCTTTTATTTTAGATAGTTCTTCGCTTAGTTTAATCGCTTGATAATGGATAGTAAGCCCTCCTTATTTTTCACCTTCGATATAATGCTGTATACGCAACTCAAGCCATGATGATGTTTTCCTTGGTCTGCCAAAAGTATACTGATTTAATTTTGGCTTTAAAATGGATGCCTGTTGAAGTTAACATGGATTATTGATGAACTTTTGTCGATATTCACTAGGCGAAAAGCCAAATTGTTTCTTGAACACTTTACTAAAATAAAAGGGGTCAACAATTCCAACGGTTTGTGCAATTTGCTGTATTGGTACATCACTTGTAAATAGCATATTTTGCGCCCTGTTGAGACGGTGTTTTAATAGATATTCTGCCGGTCCCATGCCTGCATGTTTTCTAAATATGTAAGAAAGTCGATTTCGATTAACGTTATATTGTTCTGCGAGTGATGTTATGGTAAGGCCATGATAGTAGTATTCATGAATATAATTAGATACCCGTTCGAATAAAGCCTGTGATTCACTACTCATTTGTCTATTTGCCACACTTATTAAGGCTTCGTTCAGCACATCGCGAAAAAGCATTTCAGTCTGAAACATTGAAATGCCGCCACCCTGATTGTACACATGCCAAAGCTGCATAATTAGTTCGATAAGACGAGGGGATTGTCCCGTTGATAATTCAAAATGCTGATGGGAAAAGCTTGACTCTTCTAATTCTGAGCTGCATATTCGGTATAAAACAAGGATATATTCCCAATTGGAGTTATCAAACGTTTTTTCATCCAATTTCATTTTTGCCCCACCATGCACCACTTTTCCTGGCGAAAGGATATAAGGGGTATCATTAAATTGAAATTGTATCTTTCCTGTAAGGGGAAATACAAATCCAGGAAAGGAATCGGTATAGTCAGCGTGAGTCACTCCTGGATTTGTAGCATATCGATATATTCCTTCTACTTGAAAAGGAATATGTGCAAAATGTTGTGCTAACTGATTCACGTCTATTTTCACGTTGTGTACCTCATTTCGATAGTATCTCACTTCACATTATTGATAACAATTCTCATTGTCAACCTATTTAAACAATAGTTTGATTAAGCTAACGAGCAGGTGAATTTCTCATTTGTGGATAGATGGTATATGTTAATCTTTAGTAAGATAATGACTAATAGCAAATATAAAGGGAGATCCATGTTGAAACTTTAGCTTATGCGAACTATAGCTAAATAAAATGAAGAAGGCAGACGATCAAACGTGATCGTCTGCCTTCTTTGGGTTCAACATTCTAATTACATGAAATTCAAAAGTTTTGTCTTTAGGAAAAGACTTATCTTAATAATTTTCTCCCCGATAATAGCGCTCCAGTTTATGGTCCAAATGAACGAGCTGCGCTTTTTTCTCCTCGATATCTTCCAGCAACTTTTGCCTTTGATCTTGAATCAGTTTGGTTCTTTCCGGCAGAGTCGAGGTTCCTTCATTTACTTTGTCATAATACGTTTTGATATCCTCCACACTCATCCCGGTTTCGCGAAGACATTTGATAAAAACCAGCCAGTTCAGATCATCTTCGGAGTAAAGACGGTTATTCTGCTCGCTTCGCGCAGCAGGCGTCAACAGTCCCTTTCTTTCGTAAAAGCGTATCGCGCCAATATTGATACCGACTTTCTTCGCTACTTCTCCAATCGTTAACATGCTAACCCTCATTTATCGAAATTTATGGTTGACCTACACTAAGTGTAGCATAGTAACTTATACATTGTTAATGAAATCAAATTAGAGAAAAGAGGATTCACATGAAGAAGACCGCTTTTGTAACTGGAGCAAATAAAGGTATCGGATTCGAAATTGTTAAGCAATTAGGTCAAGCCGGCTGGAAAGTCCTCCTTGGTTCACGTAGCGCTGAACGGGGCGAAGCGGCTGTTTCCGAGTTAACTTCCGAGGGGTTAGACATAGAATTTGTGCAAATCGACATGAGTGACTTGAAAAGTATCGAACGGGCAGCTACTACAATTACTAAGGATTATCCAGACTTAACACTTTTGATCAATAATGCGGGTATGCCGGGTGATTTCTCGGGTTCATTTACGGATACCAAAGAGGAGAATCTAAGGAACGCTTTTGAAGTCAACTTTTTTGGAACCTTTCGTCTGAACCAGCGTTTGTTCCCGTTAATCAAAGATAATGAAGGCACAATCGTTAATGTATCGACCGACATGGCTTCTCTGGATCATATGCAAAATGCTGGATTTGCTTTAAATGCTTTCGATTATAACTCATCCAAAACGGCCAACAATGCTATGACTGTTTCGATGGCTTATGAACTTAAAAGCAGCAGGGCTCAAGTATTTGCGGTAACGCCTGGATTCACATCAACAGATCTTAACGGAAATGCTGAAGGCGGTAAATCAAAAGAGGCAGCTGCTGCAATTATCGTGGGTTATGCGACAGATGGCAAACATCATAACGGCGAATTCTTGAATGAGCAAGGTGTGTATGCCTGGTAATCCACATCTTCAAAACAATGGTATCCAAATGTATTTTGGTTAGAGTAACATTCAACGGCTAATCAAGGAGTGAAATGGTTCGAGTTAATTTGGAAGGACAAGAACTAAGTGTTAGAATGCTTTGTCATTATGTTGTGGTAAAGCTATATACTTGTTAAGTAACAGACATATTAAGCCGGGGCACCCGCTTAGTATGTCTGTTTTTCCGTAATCCTCCAGCTAATTCTTGTTATTTGCAAGCTAATGTTTTATATTGACATAAGAGTAGGTCAAAAACAAAAGAGGTGAGCCGAAGAGATGACTCCACGCACGAAAGAACAAAACGAAGAGATCCGGCTGCGGCGTCTGGCGCAAATCCGTAAAGCCGCTGCCGATGTGTTTTTGAATAAAGGGTCTTTACTCGAAATCAGAGATGTGGCCATTGAGGCGGGACTCGGATATGGCACGGTATACCATTATTACAGCAATAAAGGCGATTTGCTCCATGATCTGCTGTGGGACGCATTGGAGCGGGTCGGGGGAGCACCAGTAGCCCCGCACACTTCGACTTCGGGGGAGGAGCCAGCGAATGGGCCCCTCGCCTTTGCTTCTGCGGTAGATACTAGGAACTTAGCTGTCGCGGATTTCCAAAGCGGAAGCCACGAAACGACCGCTTCCGCAGAACTTGGCCCCGTCGCGGCGGCCTGCGTGCGGTTGCTGCAGCTCTGGGCGGAGGACCACGCCCTATACCTGCTGTATAAGCTGGCTCTTGAGGGCTTTACCTCGCTACCTGAAGCACGCTCGACCAAGCTCACGGCTGCTTTTCAGGATGAGGTGCTCGCTCCGTTTGCTGCGCTTATGGACACCGAGCATGCGGCGGACGAGGATGCCGCTTCCGGCGGAAATGTGGCGGAGCAGCCCTATCGGCTGCAGCGCGCGGAAATGCTGCTGGCTGCCTTGGTTGGCTGCGCCTCGCTATCGATGCGTCGCGAAAAGCTGTACGAAGAGGCAAGGGATATCGTCCGGTTCTTAAAATTATAGGATGCCTAAGGAGTGAATAAACACAAGATGATCATTATAAAATCACCTAAGGAAATTGAAGAAATGAAGCCGGCGAGCCAAATCGTTGCGGACTGCTACCGCGAGGTGACCAAACTAATCGAGCCCGGCATTACCACGCTAGAAATCAATGATTTTGTTGCCAGGCACATCACTAAGCTGGGTGGCAAGCAGTTTACGAAAGGCTATAATGGTTTCCCCGCCGAAACTTGCATTTCGATCAACGATGTGGTGGCCCACGGCATTCCTTCGAAACGGGTAATCATGGACGGAGACTTGCTAAAACTCGACATCGTCGTGGAATACGGGGGATGGTTCGGCGATTCGTGTGTGAGCTATGCGGTAGGCAATATTCGGCCGGAAGTGCAAAAATTAATGAAGGTGACAAAGGAATGCTTGGATCTGGGAATTGCTCGGGCTATACCCGGAGGCCGGCTCGGCGACATAACCTCGGCGATTCAAAAGCATGCGGAAGCGCATGGGTACTCGGTGGTACGTGATCTGTTGGCACACGGGATCGGGCGGAGCCTGCATGAGGAACCGACCTATGAGCATATCGGCGTAGCCGGCAAAGGCATTCGATTAAAAGAAGGCATGGTGTTTACGATTGAACCGATGATCAACGAAGGAACGTTCCGTATCACGATCGACGACGATCAGTGGACGGCGAGAACGGCCGACGGCAAGTTGTCGGCACAATATGAGCATACGATCGCAATCACGTCGAATGGACCGCTGATTTTAACGGCTCAGTAATAGTAAATTTACGAAACTAAGAAAACCGCGTTGTTATGCGGTTTTTTTATTATGACTTGGGTATCATGTCCAGGATAGCGCAATTGTTAAGTGTTAATATCATTAGTAATATAGAAGAATACTAGCCATACTTAATACTTAAGTTACATGGGGATTTCTTACAAGGAGGCAACTTGCAATGCATTATGACGTAATTGTAATAGGAGCAGGATCAATGGGGATGGCGGCGGGTTATTTTTTATCCAAGAGTGGGAAGAGTACAGTATTAATCGATTCCTTTAACCCGCCCCATAACAAAGGCAGTCATCACGGAGAGACAAGAATTATTCGACATGCGTATGGTGAAGGTGAAAATTATGTTCCGTTAGCGCTCAAGGCTCAAGAATTATGGAATGACTTAGAGAAAGTGTCGGGAAAACAATTATTTCTTCCTACCGGGGTTATAAACGTGGGTTATGAGAAAACAGATTTTATCCAAAATATTATTTCAAGCTCAAAAACCTATTCATTGCCACTGGAGATTTTAGATTCCATTGAAGTAAATAAGCGCTGGCCTGGCATCAATTTACCGAACAATTACATTGGTTGCTACGAACCAACCTCAGGAGTGCTGAAATGTGAGGAATGCATTGAAGCATATCGAGAACTCGCAGAGCAAAACGGAGCTACCATCATAACCAATAGTAAAGTAATAGAAATCATGGTTCATGATGATAAAAGAGTTACCATCAAGACCGAAGATCATACTTTTAGTGCTAATGCGTTAGTAGTTTCAGCAGGGGCCTGGTCAGGAAGTCTCCTTTCCATGTTGGATCTAAATCTTCCTCTTAATCCTATTAGAAAAACATTTGCCTGGTTTGATACTAAAGATGATTTATATGATCATAAGGAGTTTCCAGCCTTTTCGTTTGAAACATCTCACGGGCATTATTATGGTTTCCCAAGCATCGATGGTTCCGGATTAAAATTAGGCCGACATGATGGAGGAGATACAATCGATCCAGATGAAGCCATCCTGGGATTTGGTGAACTAGAGGAAGACACGACAGATTTAAAACAATTTTTACAACACTATATGCCCTTTGCACAAGAATTGAAGTTCGGTAAAACGTGTATGTATACAATGACTCCTGACGAAGATTTCATTATCGATACACATCCTAACTATCCTAACGTTGCCATTGCATCAGGTTTCTCAGGACATGGCTTTAAATTCAGTAGTGTAGTTGGACAGATTTTAAGTGATTTGATTATATCAGGGAAAACGGAACATAATATTTCTCCATTTTCAATTAATCGATTTTAAGAATCCATTCAAGAGAAAATTTATGTGCTGCCACTCGCATGCAGTCCGAAAACAATCTAGCGATAAAAAGATAAAAAGACCGGTCTTCTTTTAATAGAAGCTCGGTCTTTTTTGCATTTACAGAATATTAACACGATGCAGATACGGATCTGATTTTTTCCGCGTAACATAAGTATTAGATGTGGGAACGGTCCCACATTAAGCAAAACGTTCATAACGTAAGTCATGAAGATAACGGATTAATGAAAGGTGGTGCGGCGCAATGAAGCTGCTGGATCTACAAGGATACGCATCTCCGGAGGATTCCAAAACACATATCCGCATTCCTTTTGAGTTGGATGAGGGCTGCGTGATGCTGAACCTGCGATTACAATATATGCCGAAGACGCTCGAGAATCGGGAGAAGGCGCTACGGCTGCTCAAGGACAGCTACGATCTATACATTTTGCCGGAAAATCGGGAATACGCAATTGCCAATGCTGACCAGCATCTCCCCCTGAAAAATCTGATCACACTCTCGCTGGACGATGCGCGGGGATACCGAGGGGCGTGCCACCGCCAAGACGAGGTGCAGGATCTATACGTATCGGATCGAGAAGCTTCTCCCGGCCTTATGGCGGGCGAGCTGGTTCCGGGGCCCTGGAGCGTCACATTAAGCCTGCATTGTATCGTGACGGATACATGCGCTTATCGGCTGGAAGTCTGGACGACAGAGGAGGATTCGATATGAAGTGGTTCGCCTGTGAACTACATACACATACGCTGCACAGCGATGGCAGTCAGACACTGGGAGAACTGGCAGCGGGAGCAGCCAATCTGGGCTTCGATGCCATCGCACTGACCGATCACAACACGATGTCCGGCTTGAGCGGCAAAGCGGAAATCGAGCAGAGGTACGGACTACGAATCATCCCCGGTATGGAGTGGACAACTTTTTACGGCCATATGGTGACAATAGGACTGAGCGCTTTTGCCGACTGGCGTCAAGCGAATCGGGATGGAATCGATGAGGGAATCGAGAATGTGCATCGCCTCGGTGGAATCGCTGGGCTTGCTCATCCCTTCCGAATCGGCAGTCCGGCCTGTACCGGTTGCTTCTGGGAATACGAGATTGGGAACTGGTCCGCTGTAGATTACATCGAAGTCTGGTCCGGCACGTTCCCTTCCATTCAGACGAACAATCGGCGTGCTTTTGATCTGTGGACTCACAAGCTGAATGAAGGATATCGGATTGCAGCCACTTCAGGCAGGGACTGGCATGCGCAGGGCGAGACAGACGATCCGATCTCTGTTACTTACCTCGGCATCGAGGACGACGCAGTGACGGGGAACGGGGACTCGACAGCTCTTTGGCTCCATGAAGAAACGCTTATCCAAGCGCTGCGGGAAGGGCGTGCGTCCGTAACGATAGGTCCTCTGCTGACCCTGACGCTGGAAGCTGGAGGTGCATTCTATGCAATTGGCTCTACCGTTCCAACGGTAGTCGAGAGAAGGGAAGCTGCAGAGGAGCCGATCCGGGCGAACTTGATGCTGGACTTCTCGGCCCGTGCCGGACTGTGGTCGCTACCTAAGCAGGTTTACAGATTGAAGTTGTGTTCCAATCTGGGCGAGGAGCTTAATCTTGAAGTTCCGTCTTCGTCGGACGAACAGATGATGCAATTTGAAGCCCAACTGAGGGAGTCCACTTCAGATGTCCCCCGCAGGTGGATTCGCGCCGAGCTGTGGGGAACTGTACGAGGCGTCCATGTACTGATCGCCTTTACCAACGCGATCTATTTCGAAGAAGGAGGATACCCGCGATGAACAAATTCCCGCTGATCACGGCCCATACTGGCTGCATGGGCCATCCCGATCATTCTTTCGAGTCACTTCAGGCAGCCCTAACACTTGGCGTAGATATTTACGAAGACGATATCCGTTCGACTCAGGACGGCGTGCCGGTGCTCGCCCACGATGACGACATCACTTTGGCAGATGGAAGCTGCAGCAGTCTTGCAGAAATGACACTGAAGGAGTTGAACACCGCTAGACTAGCGCCCATTCCGACGCTTCAGGATGTGCTTGAGCAGATACGCGCAGCCGGCAAAATGATGAATCTTGATATCAAAACAGATAGCGCTCTGGAGCCGGTCTCCACTCTGGTGAATCGGATGGGTATGGCGGAGAGGGTGTTTCTCAGTGGCTGCGATTACGGGTCAGCGGTTAAAGCAAGTCGTTACGCTCCAAGCATACGCAGGCTTCTTAATGTGAACAAGCAAAGCTTCGGGAGTCTGAGTTACGGCGAGGCAGTGTTGCAGGCGTGTGAAAATGCTCGCGAAGCCGGCTGCTTTGGGATTAACGTGCCGTATCAGGTCGTTCAGCCAGAACTTATGGAAGCTGTGCAGCGGAGCGGTCTGGCTATCTACGTCTGGACAGTTTCGGAGGCGGACGATATGCGGCGACTTGCACAGTTGGGCGTCGACTCGATAACAACCCGTGATCCGGCGAAGCTGATTGCCGTCCGGGAAGAGACGGATTTTGCAAAGGAGAATAGGGATTGGACAATAAGCTGAATCATAGTTTGCGGGAGCTGGCCCAACTGGCTGGTGTATCGAAATCGACTGCTTCTCGGGTTATCTCCGGGAATGGATATGCAAGTCCTGAAGTCCGGGATCGCGTTCTCAAGGCGGTAGAGCAGCTTCGCTACAAGCCGAGCGCCGTCGCCCGGGCGATGGTTGCCAAGCGCACGTACAACATCGGAGTCATCGTTTTCCGTGACCGGCTTCCGATCGTGTCTCACACGCTGTATGGCAGAATCATTGACGAGATACTGATGTCCGCTGAAGAGATGGGATACTCAATTTTTCTGAAGACCGATAGGGAAATGTCGCTGCGCTCCACCGATTATATGCTGGAACAGCGGGTGGATGGACTCATCCTGGTCAGCCGGCTGCAGAAGAACGTCATCGATTACGTCAAAAACTTCAATATCCCTTATCTGATGGTGAATGGATCGACGGAAGATCCGGACGTCGTGCATCTCGTGAGCAACGATGAAGCCGGTGGAGAACGGGCGGCACAGCACTTATATGACTGTGGACACCGCAAATTCTTTATCATCGCCGGACCGGGCGAACATCGGAGCCACTCGCTGCGATTGGAGGGCTTCCGAAAACGGCTGGAATCCCTCGGCGTTAGTTCTGAACAGGACGGATTTACCGTTGTCGAGTCATCGGAATCGAGCTTCGACTCCGGTCGGAAGTTGATGGAGGAGCATTATGTGGCGTTCCGGGAGGGACGATACAGCGCTCTGTTCAGTACAAATGACATGCTTGCACTGGGTGCGATGAAGGTGCTGATGGAGCGCGTAGTCCGCGTTCCGGAGGAAGTATCCGTTATGGGCTACGACAATACCGAAGTGGCCGGCATGTACCATCCATCGCTGACTACCGTCAGCGTGGATGCATCTAGTATTGGCCGAGACGCGGTATCGATTCTGGATCGCCTGATTAGCGGCGAGGGGAGCGTACCGCGCCTGATTGAATACGAAAGCGAAGTAATTGTTCGTCAATCGACGAATGGAAGGGAGGACGGAACATGTCTTGGTACTGGAAACACGTAGGTCCGAGAAGAATAATCGAATTTGTGTTGCTGACCGTGTTCGCCATTTTTTTCGCAGGTCCGCTGGTCAACCTGCTAGTGCTTGCCTTTAGTGAAAAGTGGAATTATCCGGATATTCTGCCCCAAGTATGGGGCTTCAAATGGTGGGAGTTCGTACTGGCAAAGGACGATATTGTCTCGTCGATCTCACTGTCGTTCCTTATTGCTACTCTGGTGACCCTGCTGTCCATCGTCGTCTGCATCCCAGCAGCGTATGCCTTCGCAAGACTCCAGTTTCCGCTGAAGCGGATGTTCCTGTTCTCGTTCCTGCTGACGCACGCTTTTCCGAAAATGGGGTTGTATGTTTCCATCGCAGTTCTTTTCTACCGGATTGGACTGATGAATACGCTGCTCGGCGTTGTGCTGATCCATATGATCAATGTGTTGATGTTCATGACCTGGATTCCGACCTCCGCCTTTCGCAACGTTCACCGGGCGCAGGAAGAATCGGCGCGGGACGTTGGGGCAAGCCCGTTCAAAGTGTTCCGCAGCATCACCCTGCCAATGGCGATGCCCGGCATCATGGTCGCTTCGATCTTCACGTTCCTCAATTCACTAGACGAAGCACAGGGCACGTTCCTGGTCGGTATTCCCGATTACAAAACAATGCCAATCGTCATGTACTCCATTATTTCCGACTTTCCGAGCAGCGCGGGAGCCGTATTCTCGATCATCCTGACGCTGCCGACTATTATTCTGCTGGTGGCAGCCCAGCGGCTGGTGAGCGCGGACGTGCTGGCGAGCGGTTTTCAAATGAAATAAAAATGTTTCGGTCGATATACCGAAGCAAAGGGAGGCAGAAGTATGCAGTTGTCTGTACGAGAGTTAGCCAAACGCTACAAAACGGGTGACGGGGTCAGCGGCATCAACATCGATATCAAAAAAGGCGAGCTGGTCACCCTTCTTGGTCCCTCCGGGTGCGGGAAAACTACTGTACTCCGAAGCATCGGCGGGTTTCTCGAACCGGACTCCGGTGACATCCTGATCGAGGGCAAGAGTGTCATTCAACTGCCACCGGAGAAACGGCCGACCTCGATGGTGTTCCAGAGCTATAACCTGTGGTCGCATATGTCGGTATATGACAATCTGGCCTTCGGCCTGAAGATCCGCAAAATGCCGAAGGAAGAGATCCGCACAGCGGTCGAGGATGCGCTCAAACTGGTCCGACTGTCGGGTTTCGAGAAGAAATATCCGGCAGAGCTTTCGGGTGGACAGCAGCAGCGGGTTGCGCTTGCGCGGTCTCTGCTACTGAATCCGGCAGTACTGCTGTTGGACGAGCCTTTCTCGGCGCTGGACGCCAAGTTGCGGCACGAAATGCGTGAGGAGCTGCGTGAGATCCAAATGAAGACCGGGCTGACAATGGTCTTTGTCACGCATGATCAGGAAGAAGCACTGTCGTTGTCCGACCGTATTATCGTCATGAATCACGGGCGCATCGAGCAGATTGCTCATCCGCAGCAGATTTACGATGAGCCCGCTTCATTATATGTCGCCGGTTTTATAGGCAAAATGAATTTCCTTAAGGGGGTGGCGGAAGGGGAGAGCATCCGGATTGGACATCTTCGCCTGCCGAACGAGAAGGGATTAAATGGACAGGTGACGGCTGCGGTCCGACCAGAAGACGTACAGGTGAGCAGTACTACGATGGGAGAAGGTGCTTTGGCGGGTAAGGTCAAGCAGGTCATGATTCTTGGACATTACGCCGAAGTTACCGTGGAACTGGTAGAATTCGGCATTATACGTGCTTTTCTGAACAAGGAATTCGTTGAGCAGCTGCAGGTAGGAAAAGACGTCGGCGTCTCGATCTCGAAAATGACCGGATTCCCGGTCGATGAATCGAACTGAGGAGGATGAATGATATGCGTATGAAAAAGCCATTTTTATCATTGTTGACTGTTGTGGGATTATCAGTGTCATTGCTGGCCGGGTGTGGAAACGGAAGTGAGATAAAAAGTACAACCACCACCGAGGGGAGCGCTGCTGCATCGAGCGATCAGGTGAAATTTAACTTCTACTTTACGGGCTCTCAGAACGTCAAGGATCTGTGGGATTCGCTGGAGCCAATGTTTGAGAAGCAGCATCCGGATATCGACGTGAATCTGGTCTATATCCCGTCCGGTACTGGTGCTGAGCCGACCTACGACCGGATCGTGGCTGCCAAGAAAGCGGGTAAGGGCTCAGGAGACATTGACCTGTACGAGGACGGAATCACCTCCGTCGCGCAGGGCACCAAGGATGGTGTTTGGGAGCAGCTGAACGAGAAGGACATTCCTAACCTGAGCAAAGTTAACACGGACACGATGAAGGATGTGGACAACTTCGCAGTTCCGTATCGTTCGTCCGCCGTGGTTCTGGCCTATGACAGCAGCAAAATCTCCAATCCGCCAACTACGCTGGACGAGCTGTTGCAGTGGATCAAAGCCAATCCTGAGCAGTTCGCCTACAATGATCCGTCAACGGGTGGTTCCGGCAGCTCGTTCGTGCAGACGATTGTCTACAAGGACCTGCCGGAAGAAGACATCCACAACTCTGATCCGGCGATCATGGAGAAGTGGGACGGTGGTTTCGACACGCTCAAAGAAATCGGACCGTATGTCTACGGGCAGGGCATCTATCCGAAGAAAAACCAGGGCACGCTGGATCTGTTGATGAATGGGGAAGTGTCTTTAATTCCGGCCTGGTCCGACATGGTGTTGCAGCAGCTGAACGAAGGCTTGTTGCCGGATACAATTAAGATGCAGCAGATCACGCCGGGTTTCAACGGCGGACCAACGTACCTGATGGTCAACCAGGAGTCGGACAAGAAGGAAGCGATCAATGAATTCTTGAACTTTGTCCTGTCCCCTGAAGCGCAGGAAGTGATCGTTGACAAAATGAATGGTTTCCCGGGCATTGAGCTCTCCAACATGTCACAGGAAATGCAGAATAAATTCGACGGTGTGGCCGAAGGCTTCCGCACGTTCAACATCGGGGATCTGGGCACGGAAATTAACAAACGCTGGCAGAGCGACGTTGCCGCGAAATGAGTAAGGAAGCCAGACAGTCGATCACAGGCCTGGCGATGGTGCTCCCCTCCTTCGCCATCCTGTTGATCGTTGTCATTATCCCGATTGTTCAATCCTTCATCATGAGCCTGAGCAACGGCTCGGGTGGATACGATCTGAGCCGCTATACCTATCTGTTCACAGATAAGGGGATGCGCAGCAATATCGTATTTACGCTTCGGGTGACTGCCATTACGTGCGTTGCCGTGATCTTGGTCAGCTACACCCTGGCGATCTATATGCGCTTCAACCAGGGGCCGATCGTCAATCTGATTCGTAAAACGTACATGATCCCGCTGTTCATCCCTGGAGTCATTGCAACATACGGTCTGATCAACTTGCTTGGCAACCATGGCTGGCTGGCCCGTATGCTTGAGGTGGTCGGGATTACGCTGCCACGCATCATCTTTGACGAGAAAGGAATCATCATCGCCAACCTGTGGTTCAACATTCCATTTACGACGATGCTGCTCAGTTCCGCACTTTCGGGTATTCCTTCATCGATCATTGAGAGTGCAAAGGACGTGGGTGTAGGCAGGCTGACGCTGTTTACCCGGTTTATTTTCCCTCTGTCGTATAAGACATTTCTTGTTGCCCTGACCTTTGTCTTCATGGGGGTCATCGGCTCGTTCACTGCGCCCTATCTGATCGGAGCCAACTCTCCGCAGATGCTTGGTGTCTCCATGCAGCAGGTATTCAGCGTTTTTCAGGAGCGTGAACAAGCCGCAGCGATTGCTTTCTTCTCATTCCTGCTCTGCTCGGTGCTGGGTGCTTTCTACATCCGGTCGATGGCGGAAGAGGAAAAGGCGAAGATTTAGACGAGTTCCAAAAAGCTGAAGTGCTCCTTTATAGGGAGCACTTTTCTTTTTTTTGATTGAAAACAGGATCAGTACTTTCTCTATTTGGCAAAGTTGAAAATTAACAACCCGTTTACATCACAATGATACATAACGAATACTTTAGCTTTAACATTTAAGATGACAAACAAAGGAACGAGGACTCACACATGAAGAATTATCCGATCATAGCCTCCATCACGACAGATGAACAAATTTCACAAGCGATAGCAAGCGATGTGCAGCGAGTTATTCTGATGACAGGCAACATTACCAATCTGGGTTCAATCATAGAGAGTTTGCATCAAAGTGGCAAAAAAGCTTATGTGCATACCGAGATGGTATCCGGGATTGGACGAGATGCCTCAGCAATTCAATATCTTGCAGATGTGTTCAAAATCGACGGGATCGTGACGACAAAGAGCAACGCAGTTTCTGCGGCCAAGCAAGCGGGCATATTAAGCATTCAGCGCATATTCGCCATTGATACAGCAGCAATTACGACTGCGGTTCGTATGATTATGAGCTATAAGCCTGATGAGGTTGAACTGATGCCGGGGTTAATGCCTCGAGTTATACAAGAACTGAAAGAACGCATCTCGCAGCCTTTGATTGTGGGTGGCCTTATCCGGTATGAGGAAGAAATACAACAAGCATTAAAGAGCGGGGCAGATTTTGTTTCAGTAGGCCATGAGAAGTTCTGGAATTAATTAATTTCATACATTTATCCTTGGGTGGAGACGACGAGAAAACCCGGTGGTAAGTAAATCAATACAACCTTGATGTTGAAGGAGGGTGATTTGCTGCTGGGTTTTTTGTGTTGTCCAAAAATATATAACAGGAGGTAACAGAACATGATCATTCAAGCAGTTGCGCATCGCGGCTATCCAAGTAAGTATCCTGAAAATACGATTTCTTCCTTTTTAAAGGCGGTAGAGCTTGGGTTCACACATCTCGAACTAGATGTTCATCTCAGCAAGGATGGAATTCCAGTGGTGATTCATGACCATACGCTTGACCGCATGACAAATGGAACAGGCAGAGTGGCTGATTATACTGCTTCGGAGCTGCAATCTTTAGAAATCAGGCAAGGTGAACATATTCCAACCCTTGAAGAGGTACTGCGTGCTTTGAAGGGTAAGATTCAACTTAACATTGAGCTCAAGCAGATGGGAAGCTATTACCCTCATCTGGAGGAAAGGGTACTTGAAGTTATCGAGGAATTGAGCATGCTGAATCAGGTGGTAATTACGTCTTTTGATTTCGATGCCCTGGAGAAGATCAGGGAACGATCTGGCGATGTACGCATTGGTCTCATTACTTTCGGCTGTTCGAAAGCTATTCTGGACTGGTCATTAGAAATGGGTGCGACGTTCTTGTCCATACACCATGCTTTTGTGACCGAGCATTACATTCATCAATGCAAAGAATTAGGAATCCAATTGATGGCTTGGACAGTCAACGAGACTTCCGTCATGAAAAAATTTCAGGAGTATCCGTCCGTATGGGTCTGCACTGACGAACTGGAAATCTTCATAGATGTATTGGAGTTGTCCAGCTCACTGTGAGCGGGCAGGAGTAATGTCATGGAAGATGTATATGCTTACGATGCTTATTGCTTTGATCTAGACGGGACCATCTATATTGGCCAGATGAGACTCCCTGGCGTGAATAGCTTTATAAACAACTTGCGTTCACGAGGCAAGCGCCTGTTGTTCCTTACCAATACTCCCGTTCATACCAAGGAAGATTGCTACCAACGGCTGCTGAGTTTGGGCATTTCGTGCCAGCCTGATGAAATTCTGACTGCAGGTTACCTTTCGGGAATGTATTTTGCAGAGCATGCGCCGGACGCCAAGGTGCTGGTTGTAGGTGAGATGGCTTTACGAAGGGAACTTCGGGCACTTGGGATAGCCATTACCGAGGATCCATATCAATCAACACATGTATTAGTCGGAATGGATCGGAAATTTAACTATGATAAGCTCCATCTGGCGGCAAAAGCAGTGCGCCACGGAGCGGCTTTGCTCGCAACTAATCCGGACAGCTGTTGTCCCGTTCAAGGGGATATCATTCCGGATACCGGAGCCATTCTAAGTTCGATTGAGGCGGCCAGCCAGCAGAAAGCATCGGTCGTGATTGGCAAGCCTTCCCGCTATTATGCAGAGAAGGCGCTTCAGCTATTGGACGTGGATCGCAGCAGATGCCTCATGATAGGTGACAGGCTCGAAACAGATATTTTATTTGGACAGCAAAATGGAATGAAGACTGCGCTCGTGCTTACGGGGATCTCTTCAAGAGAGGATATCGGAAAGACAGATATCGTTCCGGATTATATATGGCCTTCATTCAGCGAATTCATCATGGAGCAGCAGGCCCATCCAAAGCCTTCAAATGTGTTGCAGGTGGAGAAGGCTTGAACCGCTAGGTATCCAAAATAAAGATGGAGGTGGCGTTTATGCGTCTGGCATTACTTGGTGATCTTCACTATTCATGCATGAGTCACGGGACGGAAGAAATGAGGGCTGCAAGATTCCGGGCATACGAGCATATGCTCAAGGCTTTTCTGAAGGAGGATGCGGACTATCATATCTCAATTGGTGATTTAACGCATGAAGGGACAGCTGAGGAACTTCGATCCATTTTCTCCATGCTTACAAAAAGTGAACGGAAATTCATTCATGTGCTGGGTAATCATGATACGTATTCACTGCCAAAGCATGAAATTTACACGCTATCAGGACAGGAGCGCTACCGGGCTATTGATACACCTCACGTCAGGCTGATTTTTCTGGATACTACCCAGGAAATGAATCGAGAGGATTGGGGAGGAGAGCTGGACGAAGAGCAGCTGACATGGATTAAAGGCCAACTTGCCAATTCACATGAAAAGCAAGTGCTCGTCTTCGGGCATCATCCGGTATTCGATACAACTGCGCGCTCAACACTAGATAAGCTTTACATCCGTCCGCAGAATGAACTGAGGGGTATATTCAATAGTCGGCCAGGTGGAGGCATCTATTTTTGCGGGCATAACCACATGAACTCCATCGTTAAGCAAGAAGAATGGCATTATGTACAAACTGCAGCTTGTCTCGATGTACCAGCATACCGCGTTATTGAAGTTCATGAGGGCGAAGTAGTCGTTGCTCACCAACGAATGCTGGATGCTGATCTCATGAATGATATTCAGAGCTTTTGTCATGATACGCCGGGCTTTGGACCCGTCGCTAATGCAGAGGGTGAAGAAAGCGACCTTATCTTATCCGTTCGAATAACATCGGCCGCACAATAATGTGAAGAAAAAGGAGGGAATGTCATGGCTCAAATTGTGTTAAAGCAGATCGAAAAAAGCTTCAAGCAGGATAAAGTTATCGAAGGTCTCGATCTGACCATTGAGGATGGTTCCTTTACGGTATTGGTCGGTCCGTCTGGCTGTGGAAAATCGACGACACTCCGGATGATCGCAGGACTTGAGAAAGAAACAGGCGGTGAAATTTGGATTGGGGACCATCGTGTCAATGGAGTAGAGCCAGGCAAGCGTAATGTGGCGATGGTATTTCAAAACTATGCATTGTATCCAATGATGACAGTCAAGGAGAATATTGAATTCGGATTAGTAAATCGCAAGGTGCCTCGGCCCGAACGTGAGCGTCTTATAAAGGAGATCACTGAGGTCGTCGGCCTGGCAGAGTATTTGCATAAGAAGCCGCAGGCTCTGTCCGGAGGTCAACGTCAGCGGGTTGCCTTGGCTCGGGCCATGGTTAAAAGTCCCGCAGTCTTCCTGATGGACGAGCCATTGTCGAATCTGGATGCCAAGCTACGCCATCAGATGCGCACGGAACTGATTCAGCTTCACAAACGGCTGGGCGCAACCTTTGTTTTTGTAACTCATGATCAGGTTGAGGCCATGTCGATGGGAGATCGCATCGTCATCATGAATAAAGGGCGTATTCAACAAGCAGACAGTCCAATGAAAATCTACAATGATCCGGATAATGTTTTCACAGCGCAGTTTATTGGTACACCGCCGATGAATGTGATAGATCGTGAACGTATCCTGCCTTTGTTGAATGGACAGCTTCATGATGATATTGGCCATATTGGCTTTCGACCAGAGAAAGCAACGATGACGCTTGAGAACAGACCGCAGACCGGGCATATTCAGTTCTCGGCTCATATCATGACACGCGAGACACTGGGAGCAGAGATCATCTATCAACTGGATTCCGCGCTTGGACTTATCGCCGTGAAGAGCTTCTTGAAACCGTTGGAGTCAGCCTTTGAGGTAAACATCAACGTGTCTATGCAGGACCTGTACTATTTTGATCGGAAGGGTGAACGTGCTCGTCAGCATGAGCTGGTCGAAGCGGGAGAGCTGATTGTCCTGGGAGGAGGATATTCATGACCGTCTGGTCCAAGCTCCGTCCCTATGTGTTGGTGGCACCCTCCATCACAATATTCTCTATTTTTTTCCTTTATCCGATCTTCTATATGATCTTCTTAAGCTTTTACAACTGGGATTTTATTAATCCGGTCAAGGAGTTCGTGGGCTTCAACAACTTTGTTGAACTATTTAAGGATAGTGCATTTCTTCAGGTGTTAAGCAATTCCTTGAACTATACGCTTCTTTCCGTATCCTTATCCATTGTGATCTCGCTTTTGCTTGCGATCTGGCTGAATCGGGAAGGGGCATGGTACGGGTTTGTTCAAGGGGCACTTTTCAGTCCGCATATTGTTTCACTTGTATCGGTATCCTTGGTGTGGATGTGGCTGATGGATCCCAAATTCGGTTTGCTTAACGGTTTGCTTGATATGGTTGGCTTGCCTAAGCTGGCATGGCTGAGTAGTCCAGACAGTTCATTGCTGTCGCTTGTGCTTGTATCGGTCTGGAAAGGCGTAGGCTATAACGCCCTCATCTTCATCGCGGGCCTCCAAAGCATTCCCAGGGATGTGTATGAAGCTTCAGCTCTGGACGAGGCCAATTGGTGGCGCAAATTCTACAAAATTACGCTTCCCATGCTTTCGCCGACACTATTTTTCTTAATAATCATCAATCTGATCAGTTCATTCCAGGTGTTTGAGACTATTGCCATTATGACCAACGGGGGTCCGATCAATTCAACCAATACGCTCGTCTTTTACATCTACGAGTATGGATTCCGCTACTTCAAGATCGGTTATGCATCGGCAGCAGGAGTTATACTGCTCGTTGTCGTTGGTCTGCTTACGCTAGTTTACTTCAAATTGCTGAGCCGCAAGGTTCACTACCAATAGAGAGGAGAAGGGATTTTTATGGCAAGGAAGTCATTGCTGCGTACGCTCAATATTACTGCCACAATAGCATTGGTTGCGATTTTTGCTATCCCTTTTCTATGGATGATTTCAACATCTTTGAAGTCTTACCCGGAGACGGTGATTTTTCCACCCAAGTGGATTCCCTCCAAAGTGATGTGGAGCAATTTTCAAGCGGCGTGGGAATCGGGGCCTTTTTTGAAATATCTAATGAACAGCGTTGTTGTATCGGTCAGCATACTCGTTCTTCAATTCACGACAATAATATTGGCAGCCTATGCTTTTGCAAGATACTCCTTCAAAGGAGACAAGCTATTATTCGGGATAACGATGGTGACCTTGATGATTCCTGGTCAGCTCATTTTCCTACCTGTGTATTTGTTGATGAGCAAGTGGGGACTCATTAACAATTTGCTGGCACTCATTTTGCCCTTCTCTTCCAGCGCCTTTGGCATATTCATGCTCAGGCAGTCCTTCAAGCAAGTACAGGAAGAGCTTATTGAAGCGGCGCGACTTGACCAGGCGCCGGAATGGAAGATCATTCTTAAGATTATGGTACCAATGGCGCGTCCTACGTTAGTAACATTTGCATTGTTCAGCTTCATTGCACACTGGAATGATTATTTCTGGCCGCTCGTGATGACAACCTCCGATGCAGCAAGAACGCTTCCGATCGGGATTTCTAAGCTGCGCGAGGTTGACGGAGGAGCTGCCTGGCATATTTTGATGGCTGGAAACATGATTTTGGTCGTTCCGATTCTTATTGTTTTCTTATTTGGACAACGTCAAATTATTAAAGCATTTGTCTATTCGGGTGTTAAATAATCAGATTAACAGGAGGGTTTATTCATGAAAAAATTTGGATCTGTTTTGTTAGCGGCAACGCTTGCTCTTACGATGACTGCTTGTGGTGCTTCTAATTCTGATGGTTCAACCGGAGCTGCTTCCGGGAGCAATTCCAATGATACGGCCAATAAACCAATAGAGATTACATATTGGTACTCTTGGGGAGACAAGATCGCTGAGAACAATGAGAACTTGGTAAAGATGTTTAATGATTCCCAAGATGAAGTGATCGTGAAGGCGGAATATCAAGGGACGTATGCAGATCAGCATTCTAAGGCACAAGCTGCTTTTGCAGCGGGCAATGCCCCCGAAGTATGGCAAAATGAAATTGCTTCAGTGGGTGTGTTTGCGGAATCAGGCATGACGCAGGAGTTGACTTCTTTTGTGGAGAAGGATCAGCTGAATATGGAAGATTTTATTCAAGGGCTCATGGGGAATTCCTATGTGAATGATAAACTGTATGCTCTTCCTTATTTACGCAGTACCCCGATCCTGTACTTTAATCGTACGATGCTGAAGGAGGCGGGCCTTGATCCTGCTGGACCTAAGAATTGGACAGAGTTTGAAGATTATGCACGCAAGCTAACGATTAAGGATCAGCGCTACGGCATCTCGATGCCTGTCGATATTTGGCTTTATGAAGCTTTTGTGAGACAGAGTGGAGGCACGATGATCAGCGAGGACGGAAAAAGTGCGGCATTTGATAATGAAACCGGCATTGAACCTGTGAAGCTGTGGCTTAAGATGAAGGATGAAGGCATTATGAGCATCGGTACGACCGATGATGCAGGTACGCAAGCCAAAACGGATTTCCACAATCAGCGTTCAGCGATGCTGTTCTCCTCAACTGCGGATCTGACCAATAATATGAAGGTTGCAGAAGAGCAAGGCTTTGAACTCGGAACAACATTTATGCCTGCAAATGATACGTATGGAGTGCCGACAGGCGGTGCCAATTTGGTTATGACTTCTGGCCTGTCGCCCGAAAAACAGGAAGCGGCGTGGAAGTTTATCAAGTGGATGACCTCCAAAGAACAAACGATTTATGCAAGCTCCTTCACGGGCTATTTGCCTAGCCGAATCAGTGCAGTGGAGAGCGATGAAATGAAGAAGCTTTATGAGGAAAAGCCGCTGTTCAAGGTGGCGGTAGACCAACTGGAATATGCGGGTCCACGTCCAATGCAGAAGGTTTATCCAGAGATTGGTGAGATGATCAAGAATGAGATTCTGCGTGCGGTTGTGGATTCTTCCGTTTCAGCAGAGGACGCTGTAGCTGAAGCGGCGAAGAAGGCCAATGCCTTGCTGAATAAGTAGAGTTATAATTTAAAGAGACCAAGGAGCTAAGCGGCATATGTCCTGCTTAGCTCTTTGCTTTTGTTGGTGGTAGGCTCCGTGAGATATGTAGTTATATTTCCATTGGGATCATTTAAATTGATGAATTGACCTATAGCGAATACCGCACGTATGTCTCATTCGCACAGGCAAGTAGTCCACTTCTCGCGTAAACTGAAGTAGATTCAGTAGAGCGAGGTGAAAATCCATGGCTAAAACCAACGAAATACGCCTAAAGGCAAAGCGGTATAAGGCCCGGCCCGTCTGCGTGACTCTTCATAATGGTGAAACGTACATCGGTTACATTTCTGACGTGAATAACGGAGGCGTGGTGCTTACCGGGGGAGGAAAAATATCGCGCACGGCGACCACAGGGGACATTTCCCAGCGTACCAATAGAAAGGTCGCTTCACGCAGCAAAAACGGTCGTTCTCCGAATCGGAAACGGGTAAATGGTACACGCAAGCCGTCTACCCGCTCGCGCGCAGTGTCACGTGCGCAGGTTTCGTCCTTTCTACCGATGATGGGCTCGCTGTTTGGCGGGCTTGGTGGTGCGGCTTCGGCTGGAGGTATACTTGGCGGCGGCATGCGGCTGTTTGGCATGATCCAGCAATTCATGCCTGTCATGAAAATGGGCTACGGCATGATCAAATCTATCCATCCATTTATGGGTGCCGTCAAAGGTCTGATGGCTCCGCCTAGTCAGGCCGAAGAAGAAGAGGTATAATGCGATATTCAGCCCCTTTGAAGACGGAAGGGGCTTTTCTTTTTTTAGTGTCAAGGTGTTATTGATAAATCGAGTTTTCAAAAAAAGTTGCGAAGCTTTGACCATTTGGATATGATTATCTAATTGGTTGTTTCAGCTTATACATTTAATTGATGATAAAAGATAGTGAGGTCAGAAAACAATGATTGCAAAAACAGAAGAAGACTTTAATGGTTTGAAGGAAATTGGCAGAATTGTTGCCTTTATTAGAGATGAATTGGTACAAAGAACTGTTCCTGGCATAACGACGAAGGAACTTGATGATATAGCTGGAGAGCTTTTTGAGAAAGAAGGCGCAGTCTCAGCTCCAAAAAGTGCATATAATTTCCCTGGCTATACTTGCATTAGTGTTAATGAAGAAGTGGCACATGGTATTCCGGGGCAACGGGTTATTCAAGAAGGAGATCTAGTCAATATAGATGTCTCTGGCTCGAAGAACGGCTATTTCGCTGATACAGGAATCTCGTTTGTAGTAGGCGAAGGAGAAGAAGTGTTAACGAAAATATGCGACGTTGCTAAACTAGCATTTGAAGCAGGTCTTAAGAAAGCAAAACCTGGTTCCAAAAAAAGCGGCATCGGAAAAGCGGTATTCTTAACAGCAAAACAGCATGGATTAACCGTTATTAAAAACCTTACAGGACATGGTGTTGGACGTAACATACACGAAGCACCTGACCATATTTATAATTATAACGATACATCGGATGATGAGTTATTAAAAGAAGGCATGGTTATTGCATTTGAACCATTTATCTCAACTTTAGAAGAACAAGTGTATCAAAAAGAAGACGAATGGACCTTTGCTACAGAAAAAAGCTATGTAGCTCAAGTGGAACATACGATTATCCTTACTAAAAATGGTCCGATCATTGTCACACAATAATATCAAGACCATTGTCTAAGGTCGATTTCCCAAGTGGGAAATCGGCTTTTTTTTGATGCCCCTTAACAAAACGGTTCGAGGAAGGAGGGAATGAGCTATACGGAATGATGTACAATAATAATATTGAGGAACAAAAACTACAATTGTTAAATTGTGTTGAGGAGCGGATGAGTTTGAACAGAACAGTCATACTGGAGCGTCTTCAATCACAGCTGTGCGAGGGAAATCACATCATCGGTGTCTCGACTGGCACGGGGATTACAGCGAAGTATGCAGCTCAGAGTGGAGCGGATTTTATATTAATGCTGAACTCCGGCAAGTTTCGCCAGATGGGGAGGAGCTCTCTAGCCGGCTTTTTGCCGTTTTGCAACAGTAATGATATGGTGATGGATTTTGCATCAAGAGAAATAGTGCCGCTGGTGAGGCATTCTCCCGTACTCTTTGGACTGAATGCGAATGATCCAACCATAGAAATGGCTGATTATATAGAGGTAATCAAGAGGAGAGGTTTTTCGGGAGTCAACAACTATCCTACAGTTGGCCTGATCGACGGATTGTTCAGAGAGGCTCTGGAGGAAGACGGGATTAGTTATGACATCGAGGTTGAGGCCATACGCCTGGCCCATCGACAGGATTTGTTTACGGTGGCGTTCGTATTTGATGAGCTTCAGGCGGCCCAGATGATTGAAGCGGGAGCAGATGTAATCTGTGCTCATCTCGGTCTGACCGAAGGCGGGTTATTGGGTGCACGGAAGGTTGTATCCTTGGAGGCCGCCAAATCAAAGGCATTGCGTATTTTTGATACCTGCAATCAGCTTAAGCCGGATTTGATCAAGATGATTTATGGCGGTCCGGTAAAGACGCCGGTCGATGTCCAGTACATGTATAGCGACAACACAGACATTATGGGGTATATTGGCGGGTCTGCTTTTGAACGAATTCCTTCCGAGAAGTCGATTACGGCAATTACTCGCGATTTTAAACGCCTGGGTAAACTGGATGAGGACGATTTTATGGTCAAAATGCTGAAAGGCATTACCCAGCATTATGATTACGTTGAGTTTGTCAAAGAGTATGTGGCGCAAAACTATAGTAGTGAAATTGTTTTTTCGGATCTTGCCAAAGTTGCTCATGTTTCCCGCAGCTATTTGAGCAGTTTGTTTAAAAAGGAGGTTGGCTGCAGCTTTCAGACCTATCTGGTGAGCTTCCGCATCAATAAAGCCGTCACGCTTCTTCATGCGCCGCAGCTTCAATTATCCGAAGTGGCTGGGATGGTTGGGTATCCCAATTACGCACAATTTAGCAAAATGTTTAAAAAGCTCAAAGGCTGCTCTCCCAAAAAGTACAGATCTAACCTAAACACAAAAACACAGAACATAAAAGCGTTTTCATAAATAAACAGGACCAGTATGATGAAGTTATAGCGATCGTACTGGTTTTTCTGTTAGCGAAAAAATCAGCATGCTACCTGCGATCGAGCTTGGTTTCTAAAGAGTCATACGAGGAGGCCGTGGAATGAAGACCGTCGCAATCATTGGAACGTTTGATACGAAGGGCGATGAATACCTTTACATTAAAAGCATTGCAGAGGAGCTTGGGTTGGGGACATTGATGATTCATACAGGTGTATTCGAATCTTCCTTTGTTCCGGATGTGTCCAATCAGGAAGTCGCCCACGCCGCAGGCATGGCCATAGAAGAACTTGCGGCAAAGAAGGATCGGGCTTTGGCTACAGAGGTTTTGTCCATAGGATTGAAGAAGCTGGTGCCACAGTTGTACAAACAAGGTAAATTTGACGGAATCATTTCCTTTGGTGGCACTGGTGGGACCTCACTGGTCACACCTGCCATGAGAGCTCTGCCGATTGGAGTCCCTAAGGTGATGGTATCAACCGTTGCTTCTGGAAACACAGCTCCATACGTAGGCACGAGTGATATTGTCATGATTCCGTCGGTGGTGGATGTAGCCGGGTTGAACTCCATTTCTACGAAAATATTTACAAATGCATTATTTGCGATTGCGGGCATGCTCAAGTTTGAGCATACGCACAAACTGGATAAGAAGCCGCTGGTTGCAGCTACGATGTTTGGAGTGACAACACCATGTGTAACAGCGGCAAGAAAATATTTGGAGGAGCGGGGCTACGAGGTGCTTGTGTTCCACGCCACGGGCATCGGAGGGCAGTCGATGGAGGCGTTGATTGAAGCAGGCTTTATTGAAGGGGTATTGGACTTGACGACGACGGAGTGGGCGGATGAAATCATCGGCGGTGTTTTAAATGCGGGGCCGAATCGCTTAGAGGCTGCAGGCCAAAATCGCATTCCGCAGGTAGTCTCAGTGGGCGCTTTAGATATGTGCAATTTTGGGCCGAGCGATACTGTGCCGGAGAAATTCAAGGATCATAAGTTTTATCAGCATAATCCGACGGTAACCCTGATGAGAACCACAGTGGAAGAGAATGAGCAGATCGGCAGGAAGTTTGCGGAGAAGCTGAACATGGCAAAGGAACGCACCGTGCTAATGCTACCGCTTAGAGGCGTATCCGCAATTGATGTGGAGGGGGAGCCTTTCTACGGACCGCAGGAGGACCGGATGTTGTTTGATACCCTGCGCCAGCATATCGATCGCACAATTGTTGAAGTGATTGAAATGGATTGCGCCATCAACGATCCAGCCTTTGCAGAGGCCGCAGCACAAAAGCTGATCGCTCTCATGACATCAAATTCCTAACCAATCCAATAAGGAGGATAACGAAATGAATAAGCTGAACAGATCAGAAATTATGGACAAATTTAAGGAAGAGGTAAAGCAGGGTAAAATTCTACTAGGTGTCGGGGCAGGCACAGGGATTACGGCCAAGAGCAGTGAAGCGGGCGGAGCAGATATGTTAATCGTATACAATTCCGGTCGGTACAGAATGGCTGGCCGTGGCTCGCTGGCGGGCTTGCTCTCCTATGGAGATGCCAATCAAATCGTCGTTGAGATGGGAGCCGAGGTGCTGCCCGTCGTCAAACATACGCCTGTTCTGGCAGGGGTGTGCGGCACCGATCCTTTCCGAATAATGGAGGTTTACCTGAAGCAGTTGAAGGAGCAGGGCTTCAGCGGAGTTCAAAACTTCCCAACCGTTGGTTTGATTGATGGGGTGTTCAGACAAAACCTGGAGGAAACCGGTATGGGGTACGACCTGGAGGTTGAAATGATCCGTATCGCCCATGAATTGGATTTGCTGACTACGCCGTATGTTTTTGATCCTGCTCAGGCAAAAGCTATGGCGGAGGCGGGGGCTGACATTTTGGTTGCGCACATGGGGTTGACGACCAAGGGCTCCATTGGTGCAAAAACAGCACTGACCCTGGACGACTGTGTACAACGAATTGAGGCTATTATTGAAGCAGGGCGGGCTGTGAACCCAGAGATCATGATTATTTGCCACGGTGGACCCATTGCAGAGCCGGAGGATGCGGCCTATGTCATTGAGAGAACGAAGGGCATCGATGGATTCTTCGGCGCATCCAGCATCGAGCGCTTTGCGGCAGAGAAAGGCATTACACAGCAGACGGAGTCCTTCAAGTCAATTCGGACATAGTATTCAACCTAACGACAGTCAATTATTTGGCTGTCGTTTTTTTATCCATAGGGGAAGAGGAGACTCTCAACTCCTCATATGAGCGCTTACAATTTACTGTTGCGATCAGCCTTAATGTTCAGTAAATTGGGAGGTATACACCGATGGGAGGGCTGAGCAATAATCATGTTGACCAGATGGCTGCGACGAATAACGCCAGGCACGTTTAAACACCGAATACTATTTTCGTTTCTGTTATTCCTCCTGACGCCTATAGCCATATTAGTTCTCTACAACTTCCGAGAAACGGAAATTATGCTCCAGCGGGATGCTTCTGACATTAACGTCAAGCAACTCGAAGGCATCAAAGCCGATCTTATTGATTTGATGAGTCTTGTGATGAAGACTGGGATGCTGTTGGATCAGGATTCTGTCCTCCGCGAAGTGATGCAGAAGCCGGAATTATATGATGCCATCCATCGAAAGCGAATTGTGGAAAATAAATTCGCTAGTATTGAAAACAGCTTTTTCCTTACGGGAGCTACCGTATTCTACACATTGATCGATTTAAAAGGAAACGCTTACACTTCCTATACGCCAGAGAATTCTCTGAATTATGCCCACATCAGTTCCGAGCCCTGGGTACAGGAACTGAAGAGGACTGAGGGACAACGGTACGTATGGAAATCCAATGATTTGACGACCGGCGTTCGTGAGAGAAAAGGAAATCGGATGCTGAGCCTTTACGAAGTGCTGCGTGACGACGGACTAAAACCATTCGCTTATGGACGTTTTAGTATCGATTATGAAGCATGGTTTCAGGAAAAAACAGAGGAAAACACATTCGGCAGCGATAGGGAAGGAGTCTATTTTCTAATGGATGGATATGGGAATATTATGCTTCAATCCAAGTCGGGAGACAATGTACCCTCTACCGTGTCATCTGCCATTACAGCAGCAAGTCAGAGTCAGGGACTGGGACAGGGACAGGGACAGGATACCTCCTCCCAATCCATTGTGAACAACTATATGATGTATACCTATAGCAAAATTCAAGAGCTTGACGGTTATCTTGTGAAAAAGATACCCCTGTCCTTGTTATTTGAAGAAGTGAACAAACAGAAGCTAAGGTTCTATACCGTATATGGGGCCATCCTACTGCTGTTTGTGCTGCTGACTTACTTCATTTCTTCAACCGTTACCGGTCCTTTAAAGCATCTTCAACGAAAGATGGAGACAACCGTAAAATTGAATTTGAAGACAAAGCTGCCGGAACAAGGAAGAGGTGAATTGCTGGCGCTAACCCGAAGCTTCAATTTCATGATCGCAGACATCAATAATCTGTTGGAACAGTTAAAGCTTGAGGAGCGGCAAAAGCAGTTTGTCCGATTTCAGGTGTTACTTGGTCAGATGAATCCTCATTTTTTGCTGAATACGCTGAATACAATCAAGAGCATTGCACTGGATAAGGATGATGATGAGATTTATGAGATTTGTGTATCGCTAGGAAAAATATTAGAAACTACGCTGAATTTGGAGGTTGATCTTATTCTTCTGAAGGAGGAGATTGTGCTAATCGAATCCTACATGGATATCCAACGGAAACGATTTGGACATGGCATCGAGCTCCACTATGAAGTTTCCAGGGATCTGGAGTATGCACTGATTCCGAAATTTTGTCTGCAGCCGCTGGTAGAAAATTCGTTGATTCACGGGTTTGGACAATCACAGCTTGAGGGGCGGATCGACATTCGTGCATCAATCCACCATTCGCTGCTTATTTTGGAGGTTGCGGACAATGGTATAGGAATCAAAAAATCCCAGGCGAATCAGTCCTACCGGAAAAGAAAAAGCATTGGCGTACAGAACCTTCGCGAGAGCTTGGAGCTTATGTTTAAGAACCAGCCAACAGGACTTCGGATAGAGTCGACGGAGGAAGGAACGCAGGTCATCATGCATTTCCCATTATTGTTATCCAAACCATATTTGAAGGAGGGGAGCACCATTGTGGCGCACATTGATCGTTGAAGATGAACAGTACGCAAGAGCAAGCTTGCGCAAATTGTTTACAAAGGCGAATATCCCGTTTGAAATTGTCGGTGAGGCGGTAAATGGCGAGGAAGGTTTGCAGTTGATTCGGGAACTGCAGCCCGATGTTGTCATTTCCGACATTTTCATGCCGTTAATGGATGGCATCCGTTTACTCCAGCTCACGAGAAAGGAAGGACATGAATGCCGATTCGTTATGTTGACGGCAGTAAGTGAATTCGAGTATGCCAGACAAGCATTGGAATACGGGGCTTCAGGTTATTTGATGAAACTTTCTCTGGATTTGAAGGAACTGAAGCAAACCATGGACAAAGTAGCCGGAGAGCTGACGAGAATGGATAAGCTTCGCCTGGCAGATAAATGGTTCCCAGACAAGACTGCCCTAGAACCAACAGATCATCCAGAGCTGAACCGAATGATTACCTACATTGAGGAGCATTTCGCCGAGGATGTGACATTAAAGAGATTGGCTGAATATGTTCGCATGGATGCCAGTTATGTCAGTGACTTATTTAAGAAAAAGATGGGGATCACGATCACGCATTTTATTCAGAACCGCCGCGTTCAAGCAGCGAAAATGCTGCTGACAGAGACGGAGAAAACGGTGAGTGAAATAGGCAGGTTGGTAGGCTTTGAGAACGACAATTATTTCATTAAAATATTCAAGCGGTGGTGCGGGTTGACCCCGAACGAATACCGAAAAGAACAAAAAATCGTTCTATGAATATCCAAACACCGTTCATACCCCCAATGTCAGGCTGGTGATAAAGTTAAAGACGTAGTAAGCAGCTTATCAACTTGATAAGGGGGACTGTAAATGAAATATAGAAATTGGTTAAAGGTTGCTTTGATTACGACTTTGACAGCTTCGATGCTCAGCGCATGCGGAGGGGCTAACAACGAGGGAGCGAGTGCAGGATCGGCGAATCAAAATGCCGGTGAGACCATTAATCTCACGCTTTGGGGAGCTGTTCCTGCTGAGGCTGGACCTCAAGAAGTGATTGACAGCTGGAACAAAGAAAATCCTGACATTCAGGTCGAGTACTTCCGTTATGTAAATGATGACCCCGGCAACCTGAAGCTGGATACGGCGCTCATGACGGGTCAGGACGCAGACTTGTTCGTCAACTACACGATTAATCGTTTACAGAAACGTGTTGATGCAGGAGTTGCTTTGGATCTGAGCAGCAGAACAGATTACAACATCGACGAGCAAATGGGGGTAGACGCCGCTCAATGGAAAATCGGGGATAAGTATTATGGTATTCCGACAAAGAAAAACATGTTATTCATCTGGCTTAACAAAAGCATGCTGGATGAAGCCGGTCTTCCGATTCCTCCCGTTGATTGGACGTGGGATGACTTGAGAGAATATTCGAAAGCGCTAACAAAATCGAATGTGTACGGTCTTATGCAGCATGATGCTGCCTTTACCGCTGCAATTGACGGTACCATTGCGGGCCTTGGCGTAACCACGCCGGAAGGCACATCTAACTTCAATAATGATCTTTGGAAAAAGCAGCTTCAAATCGTGCATGACATGATGTTTGTGGACAAATCGACACCCGAATATGGAGAACAAGTAACAAGCAAGATGCCAGTAGACACAATGTTTCTCAAAGGAGAGGCAGCTATGTTAGCCGCAGGAGAATTTATTTTCCGCAACGCCAATAACCTGAAGGAATTTCCTCATGACTTCAAAATCGCATTCGCTACAATTCCGAAAGTATCTGCCGATCAAAAGGATTATAAATATGCTGGCGGTTTAGGTGATATGCTCTCCGTTAATGCAAAATCCAAGCATCAGGATGCGGCATGGAAATTCGCAAAGTGGTATGCGGACGGCGGAATGTTGCCGATGGCAAGCGGAGGACGCCTTCCATCCTCGAAGAGCGTTGATAACAAGCAGGCAATGGACCTGCTGCTCAAAGGTGTTGAAGACAAATACGATACAGAGTCGATGAATAGCGTTGTGTTCGGAGAGTTCCCATCATTCCAGCTAAATGTACCGCAGCAAGCGCTGGATGCCCGCAAGGAAGAATACGAGAAATACTTCCTGAATGAGCAGGATATCGATACAACGCTTAAGAATATGGCCAAACGCCATCAGGAATATATCAAATAATCAAATAATCAAATAATCAAATAATCGAACATTGACAATATCCCTAAGAGAGAAGAAGGATTCTTCGCTTCCGTCTTCTCTCTTTGCTGTATTTAAAAGTTCCATACGAGAAGAAAGGCGGCGTTTTCTGTGAAAAGGAACAGCTGGATTCGGAAACAAGGCTGGGTTGGCTACGTATTTATTTTGCCTAATATGCTCGGTATCCTCGCATTTTTTATTCTGCCAGCCTTGTACTCCTTCTTTATGATGTTCACGGACTATCAATTCGCCAATCCGAATTGGACGTTCACCGGATTAGATAATATCAAACGCCTTTTTGGTGATGATCAGTTCTATGCTTCAATCAAATACACGATCATATTCCTGATGTCCGTTCCGGTCTCATTGGCAATTGCATTTCTCGTTGCTCTTGTGCTTAACCGGAGCGTGTATTTGAAAGGATTGCTTAGAGGTATGTTCTTCCTGCCATATATCTCTAGCGGTGTTGCTGTTGCTTTTGTATGGATGCTGCTGTTCCAGCCGTCCCAGGGGCCGATTAATGAAGTGCTTCGCTTTATCGGCATTGTATCGCCTCCGGGCTGGTTCGCTGATTCGAGTTCGGCGATGTATGCCATTGACGTCGTGCAAATATGGTTTATGTTAGGCTACAACATGATTATCTATCTGGCAGCCCTGCAGGAGATTTCGACTGAGCAACTTGAAGCGGCACGTATTGACGGTGCAGGGAAAGCAACCATTACATGGAGGATTGTATGGCCGCTTGTTAGTCCAACGACATTTATGCTATTGATTACGGGGCTGATTATGACGGTCAAATCCTTCTCTCTCATCCAAGCGATTACGGGCGGCGGCCCAAGCGGAAGCACCACGATTCTGTCGTTGTTCGTCTACAAAACGGCATTTAGCTATTATGAGATGGGCTATGCATCAACCATTTCCTGGTTCCTGTTTGCGGTTATTCTTGTCATTACCATCATCCAATGGGTCGGCCAAAAACGCTGGGTCCATTACTAGAGAGGAGCTGACCCAATGTTTAGAACAACGAAGACACGCTCGGTTAAGCTTTCTGTAACGATCCTTATGTTAATTGCAGGGTTGTTTATGATTGTTCCTTTTTTATGGATGCTCAGTACTTCCTTCCAGACCCCGAGTGAAGTATTCCGCCAATGGCTTCCTTCGAAGCTGGACTGGACCAGCCATAAGCGAATCTGGACGGGAAACTATAATTTTCTCCCTTATTATTTGAACTCAATTAAGATTGCCGTGATTGGTACAGCTGGTGCCGTTTTTTTGTCGGCCTTTGCTGCTTATGGCTTCGCCCGTACGGAATTTAAAGGACGTAATACCCTCTTCATCGTGTATCTATCCATGATGATGATACCTCCACAAGTTGTTTTTGTTCCGAAGTTTATCCTGTTTAACTGGCTTCATATATATAACACACATTGGGCATTAATTCTGCCAGCCATGTTCTCGATATTTGGTGTATTTATGCTCCGTCAATTCTTTCTCAGTATACCGAACGAGATTACAGAATCTGCATTACTCGATGGTGCGGGTCATTTTCGAATTTTCTTCAAGCTGGTGTTACCGTTAGCGAAACCAGCGCTTGCAACGTTTGCGATTATCGATTTTTCCTGGCAGTGGAATGATTATGAGAATGCTCTGGTTTTCCTGCAGAGTCCAAAGCTTTATACGATTCCGCTTGGTCTACAAAATTTCGTTTTGGAAAACAACGTTGATTATAACGGCATGATGGCAGCTTCTTCGGCAGCGATTATCCCTATGATTTTAATCTTTCTGCTTGGTCAGAAATATATTATTCAAGGTGTATCCAGTTCAGCTGTAAAAGGCTAATTCAAAGGAGGTTTATATCATGAGACGCGAAAAACTATTATTCGATGTTACGGTCATTGGCGGAGGACTTTCCGGGATTTGTGCCGCTATTGCAGCGGCAAGATTAGGTCAAAAGGTTGCACTCGTGCATAATCGTCCTGTACTTGGCGGCAATTCCAGCTCCGAGGTACGTGTATGGGTATGCGGTGCAACGGGGCATGGCGTGAATCGTTATGCACGGGAGACCGGCATTATGGGGGAATTGTTCATTCAGAATCAACAACGGAATCCGGAAGGTAACCCCTATTTGTGGGACGTTACTTTGCTGGAGGCAGTAAGAGCCGAGCCTAATCTCACTTTGTTTATGAATACAGATGTTAGAGAAGTAGAAGCAGACGGTGAGAAGGATGCAAGGATAATTCGTAGCGTGAAAGGCTGGATGATGGGCTCCGAGCGTGAGATTACGTTTGAAAGTGAGATGTTCCTTGACTGTACTGGTGACGGACTCGTCGGATTTCTCGCTGGAGCAGCATACCGGATTGGCCGTGAAGCCCGTCATGAGTTCGGGGAAGAATGGGCACCGGAAGTTGCTGATGATATTACGCTTGGCAGCACACTGCTGTTCTATACGAAAGATACCGGGAAACCGGTACGGTTTGTAGCCCCATCGTTTGCTAAAGACATTACGACAACCCCAATTCCGCTAAAGCGTGTGATACGCAGTGGAGATTCCGGCTGTCACTACTGGTGGATTGAATGGGGCGGAGAGCTGGATACGGTACATGAGAATGAGCAGATTCGGGATGAGTTATGGTCTGTTATTTATGGTGTCTGGGATTATATTAAGAACTCCGGCAAGTTTCAGGCCGAGGAGATGACGCTGGAATGGGTAGGCTCGATTCCAGGCAAACGCGAATACCGCCGCTTCCTTGGTGATACGATCCTGACGCAAAATGATGTTATCTCTCAGCGTCCATTTGAAGACCGCGTCGCCTTTGGCGGTTGGTCCATCGACCTGCATCCCCCACAAGGGATGTATGCAAGCGAGAGCGGCTCCAAGCATCTGCATGCAGATGGCACTTATCATATTCCGTTTGGGTGCCTGTACTCCCGAAATGTCAGCAATCTGCTGTTTGCGGGACGTAATATCAGTGCATCGCATGTTGCATTCGGAACAACCCGCGTCATGGCAACTTGTGCGGTAATGGGAGAAGCAGCAGGTGCAGGCGCTGCCTTGTCGGTAATCAAAGGCATCACGCCTCGTGAACTGCGAGAGCAGCATTTGACCGAATTGCAACAAACGATGTTGCGGACCGATGCCTCAATTATAGGACTGAGAAATATGGATTCTGCTGACCTTGCGAGAAGGGGAACCATCACGGCTTCAAGCACGATGAGTCGAATTTTGATCAACGAACCTTCCGAGGAGTACCGGCTGGTCGCTGACGTTGGATGGCTGTTCCCGACCGAGGGTGGAATTGAAGGATTTACTCTGTTGGTCTCTGCCCGGGAAGCGACAAGTCTGACTATAGAACTATGGGATACAGGTCGCCATGAGAATTATGTACCGGCAAACTTCAAGCAAGCTGTGGACATCCAAGTCGATGTAGGTGAAAAACAATGGTTGGATGTGCCTGCAGACAGTGCAATGTTTGGAGGCGATCCTTGTAATGTATTTGTCATTGTTCGTGCGAATGAAGCAGTCAGTCTCTACACATCAGTTGTCCCGATCAGCGGTGTCCTTGCGTTTGAGCGGGGAGTCAAGCCAATAGTCAGCTCTGATCTGGAGGATCATCAGCCGAATCAGCCCGTTATCGAATGGTCGATGAAGCGCCTTGTCCGAAAGCCATTCTGTTTTGCAGTTGAGACTGGCGCGTATTCACCTGATAAAGTCATCAACGGCTATGTCCGTCCGTTTGGCGGTCCACAGCTGTGGGTATCAGAACCCATCGCTAATGGCCGTGAAGAATGGGTTGAAGTCAACCTTCCAGAGCCAGTGGATATTCGGGAAATTCACCTTACCTTTAATGACGATGTTAATGAGGATTTGATCAATTTGCATCATCACGAGACACCGTTTCTGATCATTCCGGAGTTGGTTAAGAGCTATGAGTTGCAGGCATATATTAATGAGGAATGGGAACGTTTTGCTGGTGATAGCCATAACCTTACTCGCAAAAAGATTCATCGTCTTGAGAATCCGATACACTCAAAACGGATTAGGGTCATCATCAAGGAAACGCACGGTGGCGATCGGGCAGAAGTGTACGAAATTCGACTATATGATTCTCATAGATGACGGCCCTGCGGGGATCTACTAAGAGTTAGCTCATCTTAAGGGATATCCTGCACATAAAATAATAACCTCCTACCTAAAGCAAAACTGTAATTTGCTCTAGTAGGGGGTCTTATTTTTGTTTTTAAGCGAACTTTGGTTTCCAACATGAAGTGAATAAGAGAATCTAGTGGTTAAGCCCAACTCTTTTTTAAGATAAATGATTTGACTTACAGTTAACTCTATGTCTTATACTCCGAATAGGAAAGAAAAATAAGTGGCTTTTCTGGAGTAGGGCAGTTACAATTTGTTAGGATCAATAGATGTGGGGTGTGGACGGGGGATAGGTAATGCATAATGGGTTGTAATGACGATTCAAATAAACTAAATTACGTAATGAATTGGAGATTTAATCAACAATGATAAAGAGTAAAAATTGGAATGTATTTGGCCTGGCATTGTTGCTGGGTTTATTTTCAACGTTAGGTCCATTTACGATTGATATGTACTTACCGGCTTTTCCTGAGATTGCAAAGAATTTCAATACAAGTGCATCACTTGTTCAGTTTAGTCTTACTGCTTGTTTATTAGGTCTAGGTGTGGGGCAGCTCGTTATGGGTCCTTTGAGTGATGCTCACGGTAGACGTAAACCGTTGTTAATCTCCATGGCAGCCTATATTATTTGCTCCTTGGCGTGCGCTTTTGCTCCTAATATCGGACTATTGATTTTGTTTCGTTTCACTCAAGGATTTGCGGCTTCAGCAGGAATTGTCATTTCTCGTGCGATAGCTAGGGACCTTTATAGTGGACATGAACTCACTAAATTTTTCTCTTTGCTGTTGCTTGTAGGGAATTTGGGGCCTTTGGCAGCACCGATCGCTGGAAGTGGCATTCTTTCATTCACGACATGGATTGGTGTCTTTATTTCACTCTCATTTTTGGGCATTTTCTTATTAATAATGACCAAATGGGGTTTGAAGGAGTCCAACCCGCCTGAACGACGCATGGCTCCCAACTTCAAACAACAGTTGGGCAATTACAGAACGCTACTACGTGACCGCAAGTTTGTTGGCTATATGCTTGCACAGGGAATCATGACGGCTGGGGTATTTGCATATGTAGCAGGAACACCATTTATATACCAAAATATTTATGGAGTCACACCAACTGTATTTGCTATATTGTTTGCTTCGAACGGGATCAGCTTAATCATCGGTTCCCAAATTGTGGGTCGGTTAGCACAACGTATACCTGAGCAGACTCTTCTATTATCTGGACTCTGGCTTGCTTTAGCGGCAAGTGTTGCAGCTTTGGTGGTAACCTTAGTTCATGGCCCGCTGTTCGCATTGGTCATTCCATTGTTCTTCTTTGTTTGCTCCATCGGTATTACGTCTACTGCGGCATTTCCACTTGCGATGGAGAGCCAAGCCAAGATGGCTGGAAGTGCAGCAGCACTGCTCGGCGTGGTTCCTTTTCTTTTGGGCGCCCTGGTTGCTCCTCTGGTTGGTATCGCAGGTGAAGACACTGCCGTCCCACTTGGACTCACTTTATTAATGACCAGTCTCGTTGCGATTCTTACGTACTTCCTACTCGTTAAAAAAATATCGCATCACACACCTCAACATGCTCAGTCTGATTCTAACTTTTAATTGAGAATATGAGGGATTGATTCTATTAGATATAAAAAACCGTTGAACTTTAAATTTAAAGAATCAACGGTTTTTTATATTGTGGTAATGGAAAGACGGCAAAGAAACTTTTGAAAGTCTAGCCTTTCGGGATCTTCCGGTAGCTGGAAGGGGAGAATCCCGAAATCTTCTTAAAGAGTCGGGAGAAATAATAGGGATCGCTGATGCCCACTGTAGAGCTGACTTCCTTGATGCTCATTTCGGTAAGATCCAGAAGATGACCTGCCCGCTGAATTTTGAGCCGTAGGAAATATTCAATTGGAGCGACTCCCGTTTCAGAATTAAACAGAAAGATCAGATGCTGTTTCGACACCCCGACATGATTAGCCAACTCCGTAAGAGAAATAGAGCCACTCATATGAGCATTCATGTATTGAATCGCCTGTTCCAGATAAGTTTCACGTTTCTTCTCTTGTGCCGATTTGACGGCATTTAAACCAATTCCAGAGAGCAACTGTCTTGTAGTTTGGGCCACATGTACATGGGTAGTCAGGGCATATGTCCGCTCGGCCAGTATTTCATAGGTGGGTGCGAACCATTCCATTAAACGGGCTTTGCCGCTTGGGGATAAAGCGAGTGATGCGTTAGACAAACCAAACATCTTCACCAATTTATTCGCATGGCTGCCTTTGAAATGAAACCAGAAGATACTCCATGGATTTTCCTGCATTGCCCCGTAACGATGTGCAGTTTCGGGTGGAATTATTATCATATCTCCTTGCTGCATGAGTATTCGTTCTCCATGATTCAACTCAACCCATCCTTCTCCCGCTTCGCAAAAGATGAAAATATGCGAGGGGCTACCTTCCAGGCGCTCCCTGAAATGATATTGAGCGTTAGAGAAATAGCCGATGTCCGTAATAAATAAGGTAGAGGTTAGTTCCTCTTGTTCCAATTCTTTCATCCAGTATTCTGGAAGTACATATAGCTTCTCCTCTAGAAATCCTTCACGCTTGCGTATGTGGTCAGGACTCATTCCAGTTACCCCCATAATTCATAATCCGAATAAGAATATAATCCATCACTTCCCGCATTTCGTCAATTGGAACCTTCCTTGACAGAATATACAGTATAACTATCAAGACAAGGGAGGCAGTTCTAACATGAAGCATGAGGCTGTGGATCACAAGCTGAAGGCGGATCCAACCGGATCCAGTCAGGTACAAGTGTGGGAGACAAACGTGTTGATACCTACATATGAGGCGGGTGAAGCTGACCCAAATCCTATGTTTCTGGAGAAAAGAATCTATCAGGGAAGCACCGGCCGTGTGTATCCGCATCCAGTGATCGAGAGTATCTCGGATGTGAAGCATGATAAAAATTACAAATTGGTTATCCTGGAGAATCAGTATATCCGTATTGAGATCATGCCGGAAATCGGCGGTAGAATCTATCGTGCGCTTGATAAAACGAACAATTATGATTTTGTCTATTATAACCGCGTCATTAAGCCTGCACTGGTGGGCCTTGCTGGTCCTTGGATATCCGGAGGAATTGAATTTAACTGGCCACAGCATCACCGTCCTAATACATTTGGTCCGGTTGAATACAAATACGAAGCAACTGGTGATGGCAGTGCTACAGTCTGGGTTAGTGAGATCGACCGGATGTACGGTACAAAAGTCACTGCAGCCTTCAAACTCTATTCGGATAAGGCCTATGTGGAGATCCAAGCTCAATTATACAACCGGACACCTGAGCCGCAGACCTTTCTGTGGTGGGCAAATCCGGCCGTAGCGGTTAATGAATATACGCAATCCGTGTTTCCTCCAGACGTAACGGCTGTATTTGATCATGGCAAAAGGGATGTCTCGCGTTTTCCTATCGCTACCGGAACTTATTACAAACAGGATTACTCGGAAGGCGTTGATATTTCCCGGTATAAAAACATCCCGGTTCCGACTTCGTACATGGCTTATAAATCCGATTATAATTTCGTCGGCGCATACGATCACGGCGTAGAAGCCGGATTGCTGCATGTGGCGAATCATCATATTTCTCCCGGCAAGAAGCAATGGACGTGGGGGAATGGGGAGTTCGGTCAGGCGTGGGACCGTCAATTGACCGATGAAGATGGACCGTATATTGAACTCATGACTGGAGTGTACACAGACAATCAGCCTGACTTCACTTGGCTACAACCCTACGAGGAGAAGACCTTTACCCAGTATTTCATGCCATACAAAAACATCGGTGTCGTAAAAAATGCCTCCATTGAAGCAGCCATCAATCTGGAAGTTGATGCTGAAGCCGGAGAGGCAGTGATCAAGGTATATGCAACATCTAAACTCGAACATGCCGTTGTGGAGTTGAGTGGGGCGGCAACCCGGTATTTGCAGGAAACGGTTGAATTGTCCCCTGTAGATGTATATCAAAAGGTAATTCCGCTGGAGAGTGGGGAGCAGGAGCATGATTTGAAGCTTTTGGTTCGAAATAGGGAAGGCAGAGTCCTGATTTCCTATCAACCGAAACGTCCGGATATTGAACAGATTCCTGAAGCTGCTAAACCACTGGCAGCACCAGAAGAACTGCGTTCGACCGAAGAACTGTATCTGGCAGGCCAGCATCTGGAGCAATATCGGCATGCTACGTTTGAGCCTGAAGCGTACTATCTGGAAGGATTGAAGCGGGATAACGGTGATATCCGGTTGAATGTAGCTTATGGAACTTTACTGCTTCGTCGTGGATTATATATAGACAGCGAACAGTATTTCCGCAAAGCGATTGAGCGGTTGAACTGGCGAAATCCGAACCCATATGACAGCGAGGCCTACTATCAGCTGGGAGTAGCACTTCGTGGTCAAGGCCGTTTGGAGGAGGCTTTTACTGCTTTTCACAAATCGGTATGGTCGGCAGCGTGGCAGGATGCAGGGTACTTCTCCCTTGCTCAGATTTCCAGCTTGAAAGGCCAGTACACTGAGGCTCTGGAGCATGTTGATCGTTCACTCATCCGCAATTCACGAAACTATAAAGCACGTAATCTGAAAGCCGCCTTGCTGCGCAAGCTTGGTCTGATTGATAATGCAAAGGCCTGTGCGTTTGAAACCCTTGAATTGGATGTTGCGGATTTTGGAGCTTATAATGAGTTGGCTTTGGCTCATACAGCTATGGGAGACAAGGATGCTGCACAAGGTATTCTGATTGAATTGCAGCAATTGATGAGAAATGACGCCCACAACTATCTGAATGTCATCGCAGACTATATGGACAGCGGTTTCTATGAAGAAGCCATTGGAGTAGGGAAAAGCATAGTGGACATGGAGAATTCAGTCTACCCGATGCTGCATTATGCACTAGCTGAATTATATGAACGTACCGGACAACATGAACATGCTCAAGAAGCTCGTCGTAAGGGACAATTGGCCAACCCAACCTATTGTTTCCCGAACACCTTGTATGAACTTGAGCTGCTGGTAAGTGCAGTTCATGCTAATCCGAAGGACGACAAGGCTCATTACTATCTCGGAAACTTTTATTATGACAAAAAACGGCCTATCGAGGCGATTGCGAGCTGGGAGAAGTCCCGCGAACTGCGGGATGATTTTCCGACGGTACACCGAAACTTGGGGTTGGCCTATTATAATAAACACAACAATCCGCAAGCGGCCCTAGCTTCGCTTGAACAGGCCTTTGCTTGTGCACCGGATGATGGTCGTATTTTCTTTGAACTGGATCAGCTGCGTAAGAAACTCGCGTGGTCAATAGACAAACGCCTCCATATTCTTGAAGAGAGGCGAGATCTGGTTGAGAAGCGGGATGATCTGTATGTGGAATACGTAACCCTGTTAAACAATCTTGAACGTTATCAAGAGGCAAGCGCTGCCTTGTCTCGGCGCAATTTCCATCCGTGGGAAGGTGGAGAGGGGAAAGTGCCCGGGCAATATAAGTTGGCTCATACCGAGCTTGGTAAACAAGCGCTGCAAAACGGTCATTATGAAGCAGCAGCTCAGCATTTACAACAAGCATTAGTCTATCCGTTGAATCTGGGAGAAGGTAAGTTGGAAGGAACTCAGGAGAATAATATTTATTATTATCTCGGCATGGCCTACGAAGGTCTGCAGCGGGAATCAGAAGCCATCGCTAGTTACACCATAGCTTCACAGGGTCTAGCTGAGCCGACAAGTGCGTTGTTCTACAACGATCAGCCGCCAGAAATGATTTTTTACCAAGGGTTGGCCTGGTTGAAGCTCCGTAACGTGAAGGAAGCTAAGCGTCGTTTTAATAAACTGATCGATTATGCTGAAAAGCATATTTTTGACGATATCAAAATGGATTATTTTGCGGTATCTTTGCCAGATTTCCTGGTATTTGATGATGATCTGAACCGGCGCAATGTAATCCATTGCCGGTACATGAGGGGGTTAGGACTTCTGGGGCTAGGCCGTGACAAAGAAGCCGGAACCGAACTTGAGTTGGCTCTGGAAATGGAGCCTAATCATCAAGGGGCAATGGTTCATAGACGGTATTCCCGGCGACTGCGCGAAGGATGTCAACCTTAATGCTCCATCATCAAAGAGATGTAGAGATATTGTTCATTGACTGTATTACAAAGAATAAACCTGTATTGCTAAAAACAAAAAGGAGGGTGTAATGATAATGGATGTAGGGCGTAGGGAGTTGCCGCGCAAACTGACCATCACGATGTGGGATTTTTCCTGGTACACCATGACCTTACCGGGAGAACACTATAGCGACCTTGAGGCGAGATTTAAGGAAGCGGTGGAGAGGGGCTATAATACGATCCGAATCTGTGCGATGCCCTTTTTATTGTTCACGGCGGAAGGCAAGCGGCCGGGTCCGTTACACTTCGGCAGCCTTGGAGAGATCGGGCAGCGGACACGCTGGTATAACTGCCGGGGCGGCGCCGAGCTGGATGGACATGCGCATTTACTGGAGTTGTTCAGACAGGCCAAGGCCCATGGCTGTTATATCATCTTGTCTTCTTGGGAATATCAGCAGAGCCCCAGCTTTCTGGCCTTTCCCGGGTTGCGCGATGAACTGGCTGCCATAGCTCCCGAGGAGCGATTTATGGCTATTGCGAGATCCATGGATCAGCTTATCCGGTATATAAAAGCGGAAGGATATGACGAACAGATCGTCTACACAGAGTTGCATAATGAGGTGGAGTTCGGGCAACTGACCGAGATTGGAAACGCTCAAGGCATTGCTCAGTCCAATGTACCGGCACTGGTGGAAGCCATGCAGCCTTATATTGAAGAGGCCGTAGGTTATCTTAGAAGTGTCCACCCGGATATCCTGATGACAGCAAGTTATACACTAAATGAAGCCTATCCCAAATCCTATGTAGCGGGAAATTTACAGGTTGCACATTTCCATCTCTATATCAAAGGGGTATTGAATGAATTAACCGAAGCGGCTGGAATTGATGATAAACATACGCCTTTTCCCGGCTCATTCGTCCAATCGCTCCTGCGAGAGGACGCGCCTGCATTTGAAGAGTATACGCTACCGCGTGACCAGGAATGGAGGATGGATGGAAATCCGGTAGGGTTAAGACTGCTCTATCTTCATGACTGGGTGGAGCCCGATAAATGGGATCTTTTTTTATACGACAATTATAGTAAACATAAGCTGGCTATGCTGCAAAAGGTAGATATGCGCTTCGAGGAAGCTCACGAATGGGCGGCTCATTCAGGCCTGCCGGTCGTTATTGGGGAAGGGTATGTTGGGTACACGCCGTTGTTAGCGGGATTCGAAGAGGGGCCTATAGGGAAATTTATTGCAGAGTACGCGCTGCGTAAAGGAATGGCTCTTGGCTTCTGGGGAATGACTCTATGCTCCAACTGTGCACCACATCATCCTTTCTGGGACGATGTCGCCTGGCAGCAGAAATGGAATCGATATATTCTTGCATCGCAATAATTGTTATGTTGGCAAGAATTGAATTTTATGTTCTCTTCTTTTTAGAAACGTCGTACATCATAGTGAATACTTTACTATATCCGTATACTACGACTAAAGGAAGAAAGTAAGAAAAGAAAGTCCAATAGATGTTCCAGCCATTAAAATATATAACTCTACCCATCTCCTTAGCCAACCATTCGATCAGCGTTAATGTAAAAGATGTGATTAGAATTGCTAGCCATGACTTCGTATTTTTTTCAAGAATCACGTAGATCATGAGGCACCCGGCAATAGGGTATATACCTAAGTCGAAAGGGAGGCCTGCATATGACTGGTTGTGAGTGTTTGGAAGTATATTCCAAAAGAAATTAAAACCCACACCGTTTAGACAAGAAGAGGTGGCTACTCCCAGCGGATAATAAGCTAAGAGGATGTTGACGTTTCTGCGTAGAATCCAACCACCAATTAAGATGGGGATAACCAAACCAAAAATGACATTCCCCAGCATCAAATCACTCCCATAAGTTTTCATCTGAATAATTTCTTATTATTAACCAAATTTAAAATTTCATAAGGGATGCATCTCACTTTTGTATTAGCAGGCTAGCCAGAATCTTCTGGTTGGCCTTTTTGTCGATTGAATAACGTGGTACTAGATGATAATGTGAAATAAGGGCGAGGTTTCCTCATTGGGGAAATATATTATTTGAATCGAGGTTTTGAAAATGAGGGTAAAACGAATTGTCACCAATATTAATACACAAAACGTTCCAGCAGCAAAAAACTTTTACCAGGATGTGCTTGAACTAGATTTATTGATGAATCATGGTTGGATTGAAACATACGGATTACTTGGGGAGGAGAACGTTCAAATAAGTATAGCCACACAAGGTGGCTCAAATACATCTACACCTGACCTTTCAATTGAAGTCGATGATGTCGATGAAGCGTACGAACGCATGAAAAGCGCTGGTTATACAATAGAATATGATCTTACGGATGAGCCCTGGGGAGTTCGTCGATTCTATGTCCGTGATCCATTTGGTAAGTTAATCAATATCCTTGCTCATATACATTAAATCAGTTGTCAGAGAGTGTGTACAAGCAGAGTTACTGTTTAAATTAAAGTTCTTTCTTTAAAAATTATTGTATATTGGTTTGAAGTATTGGCATTCTTTTCTCGGATGTTATGATTAACTAATAGTCGCAAATTCAAGGTGTACAATGACAAAATTGAACCAGAATCATCGCCAATGTGGTACATAAAGCTGCTGAGGTGTGGTGCTGAAAAAAGTTGGCTATCATAAAATGAGAACTATACCCAAAGCTATAAAAGAGTAAAGTTTTGGATACTAAATCAAGTATTGTCTATTGTATAAGAGCTGAAAGATCTGAATAATTATATAGGTACACATTTTCCAATGTGCAATGATCCACGTTTGTGTCCAAGGTAAAAGCAGATTATTCATCACTATTATCGGGGGGAACTAAGAATGATGAATGTTTTGTTGGTGGATGATGAGCCATGGGTACTTGAAGGTCTGCGAACAATGGTAAATTGGAATAAATACGGTTTTCAAATTTGTGGAGAGGCAGAGAACGGAAACGCTGCTTGGTCCATTATTGAGAACCTTCGGCCAGACCTGGTGTTTACAGATATTCATATGCCATCAGTGAGCGGACTTGAACTGATTGACCGTTCGATACAAAATCTAGCCAAACCGCCGCGTTTTGTCATATTAAGCGGATACGATAGCTTCGATTATGTGAAAACAGCGCTGGAACAGCGTGTTGAGGATTATTTACTCAAGCCCATTGATGAGGTTGAGATTGAAAACGTATTAGAACAGATGAGCCGTAAAATTCAGAACGAGCTTGTCTCGGAGAAGCTGTATCAACATGAGCGTAATTTATATGTAAACTGTTTGTTCAACCGTCTGTTTGAGGGTGAGGACAGCAGTGAACTGCAAGCCGAAGTGGAAAGTATAATGCAAATGGAGGGTCATGAGAACATGGCCTGTCTTTTAATTGAGGCGGATACTTGTAATGCGGACATACAATCACACGTACAGCGTTTTGCTAGCGCTCCTCACTACGAATTTTTTATTGATGCTGACGGAAGAATGGGTGTATTTGCTGCTGAAATTGAAGATTCCCTGAGTTGGCTTGAGAGGCTAGGGAGAAACCTGTTTGAGATGTACTCCGGTCATGCATCAATCATAGCGGCATTTGGATATCACTCAGGTGGAGTAGTCGCTATGCGGCCGGCATATGAAAAAGCATTTTCTGCCTTGAAATGGAAGCGTTATCAAGAAGAGAGTGGCATTATTTGCGATCAAGATTTGCCAAGGAATGGTATCATGGCGACTGTGAACCAAAAGACTCTAACTAACCTGTTTAATATCATTTTAACGGGTGAAGAGGGCGGGATCGAGAGAGAGGTAAACGAGCTGCTTGCAAATCCAGGTTCAGGACTGCCTGTGTCGGATATAGAATATGTTCGGGTACAATTACTTGCCCTTGAGATGGGAGTTCTCAAGCACCTGAAGGAGCTGGATGGGGATGTAGACAGGTTTAAGTTGCAGCTACAACATATGTTGGGCGGCTTAACCGACATTGATTCCTATCCTGCATTTCGGGAATATGCACTGGTATTAAGTATCAACGCTTTGAGAGCTCTGCAGGAGCAGCGAAAAGAAAAGGAATGCAGCACGATTTTTCGTGTAGTGCAGTATGTTAACCATGAGTTTCGGCAGAAGCTGCAGCTCCAGGAACTTGCACAGAAATTTCATATGAATGCCAACTACTTGGGGCAAGCCTTCAAACAGCAGACTGGCAAGTCTTTTCGGGAATATCTGAATGATAAACGGATCGAGGAGGCCAAGAGACTATTACGTCAGAGCTGTTCCAGCATAGCCGAAGTTGCGGTCAGTTCAGGGTACCCCAATGCTGACTATTTTGTAAGTCAGTTCAAGCGAATGACGGGTATGGCTCCTTCTACTTACAGAAAACAATCATAGGTCTGATATGACAAGTAACAAATGAAGGATGGCGATGGAAGACATGTTTAGGAAATTCCGATTTCGCGGTATCGTGAACGATATTCCTTTGAACTACAAGTTTATACTGATATACGTTATTGGTATTTTGCTTCCAATCATAGCAAGCAATTATTTGTTCATGGATCGTATGTCTGGGCTGATCAAGGAGCGGGAAGAACAGAATTTGCAAATCTCGCTGGAGCGAGCCAGAAAGGACATTCACACCATGATTGACGGGGGGATCGCTGTCAGTCACGCATTAATCACGGATAAGCTATTGTCCGAATCCATGGATCGTGTATACAATGGTCAACTGGATTTTTACAATACGTTCGATGAACAGCTTCGCCATCGGGTGACTTCCTATATTCCCGTGAACAATCAGATTCAGCGAATTGGCATCTACACGGATAACCCAACCATTGTCTCAGGAGGGGATTATTATTATCTGGACAGCTCAATGAACACCAGTACCTGGTTCAGGCAATGGGAAACGTCAGGGGAGTCACTGAGTGTGCTTGCATACCGCGATAAGGCAGCAAATGATCGCGCGGCGATCTCGTCGTATTTTAGCGTAATTGAAAAAATGGACTATTACAACTCGGACAACTCTTACAAGAAGCTGGTGCGCATTGATTTTTATCTTAATCGATTCTATGACGTTATTGCGAGAGAGAAAAGTTCGCTGGATCTGTATTTGGTCAACGCCAAAAATCAGATTATCGTATCCACAGATGACAAGTATCAGGGCGAGGTCGATAGTGATTATGCGTTATTCAATATGAGCAAGGCATCGGACAAGGATCTACATATCGTTCCAATTGGCAATGCCAGCTATGTGAAAGGTTGGAAACTCATTGGTGTGCCTCAAGAAACACGTGTCAAACAAGCGATGCTTTCCATGAAGCTTTATTTTGGCATGCTCGCTGGTATCATTACCTTGGTTACCTCTATCTTTATCTATGTCGTGCTGCGATCATACAATTATCGAGTAAAACGCCTTTCAAGACATATGCAAAAGGTGGGTAACGAGAAATTTGATCTGATCAACATTGATGGTGGAAAGGATGAGATAGGTCATCTAATACGTAATTTCAACATGATGACCGCTCAGATCCATTCCTTGATCAATAATGTGTACAAGCTTGAAATTCAACAGCGGAGTCAGGAGGCTGAGCGCATTCGTGCTGAGCTGAATTTGCTGCAGAGCCAGATGAATCCCCATTTTTTATTCAATACACTAAATGCGCTGTTGGTGGTTAGCACCAAAAACAATTATGCGGATGTCAAGGATATTATCAAGGACTTATCCAAGCTGCTTCGCCGTTTATTGAATTGGAAGGACGATTTGGTCACGCTGGAAGAGGAAATGAGTTTTACGGTCATGTATCTTGGAATTGAGAAATTTCGTTTCCGAGACAAGTTTGAATATTACATTGATATTAGCGATGAGGCGAGGCAGTATAGAATTCCAAAAATGAGTATCCAGCAATTGGCTGAGAATGCTTGCAAACATGGTATTCAGGCTATTGAGGGACTCGGCTATGTGAAAATTAAAGCGGAAGTTGTGAGCGAGCGCCTGCGAGTCGTTGTATCTGATAATGGTAAGGGCATGGATAAGGAACGCTTACAAGAGGTTCTGTACCATATGCGGAGCAAGGAGGAGTGCGGAGGGAGTCATATTGGCATACGTAACGTATATCGCCGTCTTGAGTTGTATTATGACGATAAAGTGGATTTTAACCTGGTGAGCATAATAGGTGAAGGGACAGAGGTTTCCTTCGAAATTCCATTGCAACTGCTAGAGCATCAGGATAAAGAAGGAGGCAGGGACAATGGCATTTAAAGTACTGTTGATTGATGACGAGCCATTGGCGCTAGAGGGCTTGCAGCTGTGGATTCCATGGGAAAGTCTTGGCTTTGAGGTATGCGCTTTGTGCAGCAATGGTGCGGAAGGATTGCAACGAATGGAAGAGCAAAAGCCAGATCTTGTCGTGGTTGATATTCATATGCCCATTATGAATGGACTGGAAATGATTGAAGAATGGCGTCGTAGAGGAAACTGGTCGACCAAGTTCATTATACTTACGGGGTACAGCGATTTTGAATTTGCACGAAAAGCGCTTAAATTCAAAGTTTCCGGTTATCTGTTAAAACCATTAGATGAGGAACAGGCGGAGTCCGAGATTCGTACAATGGGCATGGAACTGCTAAAGGAGCAAGAGCAGCTATATATTGGGCAGATTGCATGGAGAGAACAGGAAATTCTGACGATGAAGGAGGCTTTATTAGGCAAAGTGCGATCTCCAGAAAGTACTCAACTAATTCAGTCCCTTTCTCAGTCAGCTGAATCCTGGTGTGTATGTCTGGTTCAGGTATCCGAGAAAGAGTTTGGCCAGTGGAGTAGTCTTGCTTCAGAGGTTCTGAATGGCAAGCATGTCATTTATTTCATTCGTATGCGAAATGATCTCGTATCCATTGTGTTCGGCGATGTTTCCTCCGGACCGCAGAGAACGAGCGAGGATTTAAGAACATTATTAGAAGGACTGGCTCGCCGTCTGGCGGGCTTTCGTACATATATGGCGATTGGCTCAACGGAATCCTCTCTTCATCGAATCAGCAACTCCCGAATAACAGCAGAGAAGGCGTTACTGCACGCCTTTTATGAAGCCGAAGTGAACAGCATAATGGATTATGCTGATCTTCAGAACCGTGATTTTCAAAGACACAACAAACAGGTTGAACTGATTGAGCGAGTACTCGGAGCACTTCAGCTCATTGATTACGCCAATTACCAATCCGCTGTGGAGTTTATGGAGCAATCGTTTCGGCAGATGAGGGTCCATCCGGATGAGGCTCGAAAATTTGTCATTTACCTTCTTCATGAAATTCGGGCCTACGTGAGGTCGCAAATGGCAGAAGATTCAGAGAATTACCGTTTGTTCGAAATTCCGGATCTGGATGAAACACTGTTAACCTTTGATGATTTGATTGGCATGTTGCGTTCGTGCGGAAGAGTCTGCTTTGAGATTTTGCTTAAAGAGAGCGTCTTCGAAGCACAGGGTATTGTACAGGATATTAACGATTATATTCATGCGCATTTCCGCGAGGGATTGACCATTAAGTTGCTTGCAGAGCGTTTCTTCCTGCATCCAGCTTACTTGGGACAACTGTTGATACGAAAAAATGGAATCGGCTTTAATGAACTGCTTCATAACCTGCGGGTTGAAGAGGCATGTCGATTGCTGCATATGAATCAGTACAAAAATAGCGAAGTCTCGGAAAAGGTTGGATACGCTAATTACCATCATTTTTTAAAACAATTTGAGAAACGAATGGGCATGTCTCCTAACGAATATAAGAAAAACGTCTAGCGATGTATCTTCAAAGAAGCCCATTTCGATATTTTAAGAAAACCTGAGGTTTTCTCGGAAAGAGCTATAATTCGAATATAGTTTCCATGAAGATGTAAATTTATAATTAAATTATTCAAATGAAAGGGCTTTCATATAGTGAGATCAAACTTTGGAGGTGCTTTATGGGGGACAGTAAAAAATCATTTTTCCGTATGGGGGCAACGTTGTTATTATCATTGAGCGTTGTGCTAGCAGGTTGCTCAGGTAGCAATTCAGGCAGCGGAGAGGAGAGTAGTAAAGGTAGTGAGGTGGGGGCGGATAGTCCGTTAGAAATCTCGGTATTCCTGAACGAGGCCGGACAGCAGCCAA